>NZ_JADWYO010000078.1 GCF_022414595.1 Streptomyces sp. MUM 203J
GCCCAGCGCGGTGAGCACGTCCAGGGCGCGGGCGCGGCGCGCGGCGGACGCGGCAGCCCCGGGCGGGAAGCGGGCGACGGCGGCGGGCCAGGCGGCGGGGGTGACCGAACCCGCCAGGTCGGACAGCACGGTGACGTCGTCGGGGCACATCTCGGCCGGGCTGACCAGCACGGTGTCGTGCGGCCGGTGGAGCGTGTCGCGCCAGGTCTCGTCGCTGACCACGTGCAGGCCCTCCGAGACCGCCGCCTCGCAGGCCTCCCGCACCAGCTCGGGCGGGGCGACGGTGCCGGTGGGGTCGTCGGCCACCGAGAGCAGCAGCACAGCGGGGTGGCCGCCCTCCGCGCGTATCCTCCGTACGGTCTCCATCAGTGCGTACGGGTCGGGGACTCCGCCGCATTCGGCAGGCGTCGGCACGTGGTAGGCGGGGCGGCCCAGCAGCCGGGCCTGCGGCGTCCAGGTGAGCGGGCAGGGGCGCGGCATCAGGACGTCCCCGCCATGGGCGGCGAGCAGCGCGGCCAGCAGCGGGCCGGTGCCCGGGGCGGCGGCCAGGTCCTCCGGGTGGCACCTGAGCCCGCGCCGCCACCAGTACCCGGCGGCGGCCTCGCGCAGCACGGCGCCCCCGCCGGGCGGTTCGGCCTCCTCGCGGTCGGCCGCGGCGGCCAGCACGGCCACGAGTTCCCCGGCCACGGGAAACCCGCAGGCGGGTGCGGGCGGGGCATACCGCACCTGCCCGTGGCCGTGCCGCTCCGGCGTCTCGGCCGCTCCGGGAACGGTGCTCCGCATGTCGCCACCTCTCGTCGGCCGGCCGTCGACGCGGACATCGGTCCTCTTACACGGTCACGCACGGTTCGGGCTGGTCCGCCCCCCCCTAGGCGACGTCGCGCATGATGTCCTCGCGCAGGCGGGTGCAGCAGCGGCTTATCAGCCTGCTGACGTGCATCTGCGAGATGCCCAGATCCTCCGCGATGCTGCTCTGCGTCATGTCCCGGAAGAACCGCATGTACAGGATCCGCTGCTCCCGCTCGGGCAGGTTCCGCAGCCGCGGCCTGACCGCCTCGCGGTCGACGACCACGTCCAGCGCCGGGTCCGGCCCGCCGAGCGCGTCCACCAGGGTGTAGCCGTCGTCGGTGCCGGGCAGTTCGGCGTCCAGGGAGAGCGCGGTGAAGCTGTCCAGGGCCTCCATCCCGGCGACGGCCTCCTCCTCGGTCATCCCGGCCGCCTTGGCTATCTCGGCCACGGTCGGGGCGCGACCGCCCACCGAGTGGGACAGCTCCTGGTAGGCGACCCGTACCCGGCCGCGCAGGTCCTGGACCCGGCGTGGCACGTGCAGGGTCCACATGTGGTCGCGGAAATGGCGTTTGATCTCGCCGGTGATGGTCGGCACGGCGAAACTCTCGAACGCGGCGCCGCGTTCGGGGTCGTACCGGTCGACCGCCTTGACCAGGCCGAGCGCGGCGACCTGCTTCAGGTCCTCCAGCGACTCGCCGCGGTTGCGGAACCGGCCGGCGAGCCGGTCCGCCATGGGCAGCCAGGCGCGGACGATGTCCTGGCGCACGGCGTCCCGCTCGGGTCCGGCCGGGAGCGTCGCCAAGCGGCGGAACGCCTCCGAGGTGTCGGGAGCATCGTCGTGGGGGTGCTTCGTGGGGGCGAGGGTGCGCATGTGGTCTTCAGCTCCTCGAACGGCGCTGATCGGTGGCTTGTCACCCCGGGAGCACCGTCTGCACCGGACGCGGAACACCGGTCCGAGCACGAGGTGCGCCTGCCCGGGGACCGCGGTGGCAAACGCCTGATCCCACTGTCCGCGCGATTCCCGGCGGGGGCCTGTCGCCGACGGCCGCTACTCGCCGGTCGGTGTGCCCCGGGACGCGGAAACCGCAGGTGAGGGGGCGCGGCGGGCGAAGTGGGCACGTTCCGCTGTCCGGGTGATACAGGCAGTGGCTCAGGCGGCGGCACCGGGCTCGCCGCGCAGCCCCAACTCGTCTGCGGCGTCGGTGACATCGGCCGCCCCGGCCAGGTCCACCAGGTCGGCGGGGCCGACGCTCTCCCCGGCCTCCTCGGCCTCGGGGTCGACCAGCGGGTCCGCTCCGTCCGGTACGGGCTCGGGCAGGACGAGTTCCTCGTACCGGGCCATCGCCATGACCACCGCGAGCATCGAGGGCGGCAGAAGCAGCGGGATCAGTACGGAGAGCAGACTCATCGACCCCTCCTTCCGTCCGAGCCCCCGGGAACCGCGGGAAGCCGCCGGGGATCGACGCGGCGAGTCCCCTCGCCCGTCTGGCTCAAACCAGCCCGGACCGGCCCGGGATTGTCGGACGCCCGGCCGGGTACCCGCCGGGCGTCCGACAAGGCGGAGACGTGGAGGGCGCCATGCAACGAGGCAGTGATCGGCTCAGCCGTCATCACGACGACGACATGAAGCACCAGCTCAAGGAACTGCTCCGGTCCGGCCACCCGACGCGGACCGACGAGTGGTACGACCCGGAGCCCGTGGCGGACGACGACCCGGAGCTGGCGTCCGGACCGGTGCCGTCCAACGCCTTCGAGGCGCTGCGGCTGGAACTGGGACGGCACCTGGCGAGGACCCCGTTCCCGGCCCACCGGGGCGACCTCCTGCGGGTCCTGCGTGAACGCCACGCCCCCGACCCCCTGCGGGAGCGGGTGGAGGCCCTGCCGGGCGACCACACGTACCGCAGCGTCCAGGAGGTGGCCAGGGCCCTGCAACGCCACTGACACACAGAGCCGAACGATCCGCGGGAGGCGGGTACGTCATGCGTGTCGCGTTCCTGGTGGCGCCCGTGGGCGTCGAACAGGTGGAACTCACCGAGCCCTGGCGCGCCGTGGCCGACAGCGGGGCCTCTCCCGAGCTGGTCTCGACGAAGCCGGGGCGGGTCCAGGCGTTCCGGCATCTGGGCCGGGCGGACACGTTCCCGGTCGACCGGACCGTCACCGAGGTGTCGGCCGACGACTACGGGGCGCTCGTGCTGCCCGGCGGCGTCGTCAACCCGGACCTGCTGCGCATGGACGAGGACGCCGTGGCGTTCACGCGCGCCTTCTTCGAGGGCGGCAAGCCCGTCGCGGCGATCTGCCACGGTCCGTGGACCCTGGTGGAGGCGGACGCCGTCCGGGGACGGTCTCTGACGTCCTGGCCGAGCCTGCGCACGGACATCCGCAACGCGGGGGGCGTGTGGGTGGATGAGGCGGTGCACGTGTGCGAGGCGGGGCCGAACACACTGATCACCAGCCGGAAGCCGGCCGACCTGAAGGTGTTCTGCGCGGCGCTGACCTCTGCGCTCCACGCCCCACACGTGCGCTGACCCCGCCCCCCGCGGGTCCTCAGGCCCTGCGGCCGAGCATGGCCAGGAGCTTCGTCTGGGCGTCGGCGTCGGCCGGTACGGGGACCGGCGGGTCGAACAGTCCGCTGGCGGCGAGGCCGTCCGCGTACGGGGTGAGTTCCTGGAGCGCGAAGTCGACAAGCGGCATCGGGATGCGGTCGTCCGCGCCGATGCCGCGTGCCAGGTCCCACGCGTGGATGATCGCGTCCGCCGTCATCTGCGCGCAGTACGCGGCCACCGCCGACTCGCCGCCGGACAGGTGCACCGTCCGGTCCAGGGCACCCGGTTCCCTGAATGCCTCGCGCGCCGCCGCCATGGCCCGGTCCCAGGTCCCCACCGGGTCGTCCCCCAGCACGTCCCCGTCGTAGGCGTCTCCGACGTCCGCGACGGTCCTGCCGTCCCGCACCAGGGGGACGACCCAGAGCTGCTCCCCCACCAGGTGGTTGACGAGGTCCCGTACCGACCATTCGGTGCACGGGGTGGGGGCGTGCCACTGGTCGGCCCTGATCGCGTGGACGTGGGAAGAGAACAGGTCGAGCGCCTCGCCGTGGCGGTCGAGGAGCGGGCTGCCGGACATGCGTGCCTCCTGGGGTTCGGGCTTGGGCCGGGGCGAGTTCCACTCTCCGCGTCCGCCGTCGCTCGCGCGACCGCAGCCGGAGCCGCGGGGGGACGGGACGGCCGTCGGGGGGTCCGGGGGCGTCAGCGGGCGAAGACGCGCTCCACCAGCAGCCGCACCGCCGCGGCGATGGCGTCCGCGTCGATGCCTGCCGCGTGCAGCTGCTCCCCGGGGGTGGCCGACGCGGGCATGGCACGGACGGCGAGGCGGGCGGTGCGCGGGGCCGTGCGGCCGTCCGCGAAGGCCTCGGCGACCGCGTCGCCCAGGCCGCCCTCCGGGTGGTGGTCCTCGACGGTGAGGACGCAGCCGGTCTGGCCGCCCGCGTCGTCGAGGGTGGCCGTGTCCACCGGCTTGACCGAGTACAGGTCGATGACCCGGACGCGGATGCCGTCCTCGGCCTCCAGCCGGTCGGCCGCCTTCAGCGCCTCATGGACGGTGATCCCGGCGGCGACGACGGTCGCCCGGTCGTGGTCGTGACGGCGCAGCACCTTGCTGCCGCCCACCGGGAACTGCTCGTCGGGCCCGTAGACGACGGGTGTGTCGCCGCGCGTGGTGCGCAGGTAGCGGATGCCGTCCAGGTCGGCCATGGCGGCCACCAGCCGGGCCGTCTGGTTGGCGTCGCACGGGTAGAGCACGGTGCTGCCCTGGACGGCGCGCATCATGGCCAGGTCCTCCAGCCCCATCTGGGAGGGGCCGTCCCGGCCGATGGACACGCCCGCGTGGGAGCCGACCAGGTTGATGCCCGCACGGCTGACGGCGGCCATGCGGACGAAGTCGTACGCGCGGGTGAGGAACGCCGCGAAGGTCGCCGCGAAGGGGACGTATCCGCGGGCGGCGAGGCCCACTGCGGCGGCGACGAGCTGCTGTTCCGCGATGTAGCACTGGATGAAGCGGTCCGGGTGCGCCTCGGCGAAGAACTCGGTGCGGGTGGAGTCACCGACCTCCGCGTCGAGGGCGACGACCCGTTCGCGCACGGATCCGAGTGCGGCGAGGGCCTCCCCGTACGCGGTGCGGGTGGCGACGGCGTCCCCGGGCTCGTAGCGGGGCGGCCCGGGCTGCGGGCCGTGCCGTCCGGCGCCGCCCTGCACGGCGGCGGGCGGCGGTTCGGGCGGGCGCTGTACGGCGACCCTCAGATCCCGTACGCCGCCGAGTTCGGCCAGCGCGGACCGCGCGTCCGGCAGGGGCTTGCCGTGCTGGCCCTCCTGGTCCTCGACGGCCGTCACGCCGCGGCCCTTGCGGGTGCGGGCGAGGATCGCGGTGGGGTGCCGCACGGTGGAGCGGGCCTCCGTGAAGGCCTCGTCGACGGCCCGCACGTCATGGCCGTCGACGGCGACGGTGTGCCAGCCGAAGGCACGCAGCCGCCGGGCGTAGGCGTCCAGGTCGTGTCCGTGGCGGGTGGGGCCGCGCTGGCCGAGCCGGTTGACGTCCACGACCAGCGTGAGGTTGTCGAGGCGGCTGTCGGCGGCGTGCTCGGCTGCCTCCCAGACGGAGCCCTCGGCCATCTCGCTGTCGCCGGACAGCACGTACACCCGGTACGGAAGCCGGTCCAGGCGCTGCCCGGCGATGGCCATGCCGACGGCGACGGGCAGTCCCTGGCCGAGGGAGCCGGTGGCGACGTCCACCCAGGGGAGGCGGGGGGTTGGGTGCCCCTCCAGGCGGCTTCCGAGCGTGCGGTAGCCGAGCAGTTCCTCCTCGTCGACGGCCCCGGTGGCGCGGTACATCGCGTACAGCAGCGGTGAGGCGTGGCCCTTGGACAGGACGAGTCGGTCGTTGCCGGGATGGCCGGGCCGGTCGAAGTCGTAGCGCAGGTGACGGGCGAGGAGCACCGCCGCGAGATCGGCGGCGGACATGGCGGAGGTGGGGTGGCCCGAGCCGGCCGCGTCGGCGGCGCGGACCGCGTCCGCCCGCAGCTGCTGGGCGAGTTCGGCCAGTTCGTCGTACTGCATCGGCGGCGCTCTCCCCAGGGTGCGTCGGTCGCGGGGCTTCGGTCACGGTCGGGCGCGCCGGTGGCGTCAGGCGCGGTGGTGGGTCTCCGGGTCGATGGGCGGACCGGGCGGCACTGTGGGCGCGGTGGACAGCGGCTCGGAGACCGGTACGGGGCCGGGGGCGGGGTGGCCGGGCACGCTTCGGGCCTCGGTGCGGGCGGCACGTCGCCGTACCAGCGCGATCACCGCGGCGATCACGGCACCGCCCAGCGCCGCGGCTCCGGCACGGGTGCGCGAGGACTTCGTGTTCATGGGCGGCGGGTACCCGGGCCGGCAGCCTCATAACGATGTCTCACATGGCAAGAACCAGGTCTCATCATTCAGTACACAGGCGTACGGTTGCATTCCTCGGACCCGATGGCGGAGCGGTCCGGCGGACACACGGGAGGGACCATGGCCACGCACACGAACGCCGTCTACACACATGGCCACCACGAGTCGGTGCTGCGCTCGCACCGATGGCGTACGGCCGAGAACTCGGCGGCGTATCTGCTGGACGAGCTGCGGCCGGGCCTGGACGTGCTGGACGTGGGATGCGGCCCGGGCACGATCACCGCCGGCCTGGCCGCGCGGGTCGCGCCCGGCGGCCGGGTGACGGCGGTGGACGCGGCGCCGGACGTCCTGGCCCAGGCCCGCGCGGTCGCCACCGAACGGGGTCTGGGCAACGTGGAGTTCGGCACCGCGGACGTCCACGCGCTGGACTTCCCCGACGACACGTTCGACGTGGTCCACGCCCACCAGGTGCTCCAGCATGTGGGTGACCCGGTGGCCGCGCTGCGGGAGATGCGCCGGGTGTGCCGCCCGGGCGGGGTCGTCGCGGTGCGGGAGAGCGACTACGCGGGCTTCACCTGGTTCCCCCGGGTTCCGGCGCTGGACGCCTGGCTGGTGCTCTACGATCGGGTGGCCCGGGCCAACGGCGGTGAGCCGGACGCGGGCCGAAGACTGCTGTCCTGGGCCCGGGAAGCGGGCTTCACCGACATCGCGCCGGGCGCTTCCGTGTGGTGCTACGCCACGCCGGAGGACCGCGCCTGGTGGAGCGGCCTGTGGGCGGACCGCACGACCCGGTCGGCGTACGCGCGCACGGCCGTGGACGGAGGGCACGCGACGGAGGAGCGGCTGGCGGACATCGCCGCGGGCTGGCGGGAGTGGGGAGAGAGCGGCGACGGGTGGTTCGCGGTCCCGCACGGGGAGATCCTCTGCCGGGCGTGACCGGCCCCAACTACCCTGTCCGGCATGAAGATCCTCGGCACCACACTGCGCGTCTGCGTCGACGACCTGGACCGTTCGACGGCCTTCTACGAACAGCTCACCGGAGCGGAGGCGCTCCGCTTCGAGCGGGGCGGGGTCCAGGTGGCGGCCGTCGGCTGCTTCCTGTTGATGAGCGGCCCGGAGGCGGAACTGGAGGTGCTGCGCAAGGTGGCGGCGACGATCGCCGTGACCGACGTGGACGCCGCGCACGCGAAGCTGACCGAGTCGGGCGCGCGGGTGCTGGCCGGCCCGCTGGCCACACCGGCGGGCCGCAACCTGATCGCGGTCCATCCGGACGGCTCGGTCTTCGAGTACGTGGACCAGCGCAAGCCCGGTGCCTGAAGGCCCCACCGTGCAGGAGGGGCCGCGGTCTCCGCGGCCCCTCCGTGACGTACAGGCCTCAGGCCTCTTCCCCTAGTGGTGGGTGACGATCAGCGGTCGGTCGGCGTCGGCCCGGGCGCCCTGTTCGGCGGCGGGCCGCTGGATGAGCAGCGAGGTGACGACGCCCGCGCCCAGCAGCACCAGCGCGGTGATCATGGCGTTGCGGTAGCCGGCGCCGGTGACGCCCTGGGCGTCGCTGCCCGCGGTGATCATGGCGGAGGCGAGGGCGATGCCCAGCGAGGCACCGATGCCGAAGCAGGCGCCGTTGAGGCCGGACAGCGAGCCGGGCTTGTCCTTCGGGGCGGTGGTGACGGCCAGGCCGTTGAGCCCGGTCAGCATGAAGCCGCCGTAGGTGACACCGAGCGCGGCCAGCGCGGCGACCAGGATCCACTCGCTGTGCAGGAACACCGTGGCGACGAGGAAGATCGCGAAGTTGGCGGCGGCGCCGGCGACCACGATCCGCCGCCAGCCGATCCGCGGGCCGAGGCGGCCGGTGATCGGCGCGGAGATCACTCCTATGAGCTGGATCGGAGTGAGGAACAGCAGCGCGGAGGTCACCGCCGACAGGCCGAGGCCGACCCGGGCGTCCTGGGAGAAGAGCGGCACGGTCAGGGCGATGGCGCCGAACGCACCGCCGAGGGTGCAGACGGTGGTGAGCAGCAGCGGCCAGGCGCGGCGGGAGGCCAGGACGTCGATGTCGATGACCGGGTTGGGCGCACTCTTCTGGGAGACCACGAAGAAGACCAGCGAGGCCGCGCCACCCAGCAGGAAGGCCAGCGTCAGCGCGGAGCCCCAGCCCCAGGAGGCCCCCTGGGCGAGGCCGACGAGGACACCCGTCAGGCCGAGCGCCAGAGCGGTGATCCCGCGCGAGTCGAAGCGGGCGTCCGGCGAGGTGGTGGGCGGCACGTCGGGGACGTACCGGTGGACGCCGACCAGGCCCATGACGGCGATCAGCGTCGAGCAGACGAAGATCCCCCGGAAGCCGATGGTGTCCGCGATGTGGCCGCCGGCGACGGCGTCCACCCCCGCGAGGCCGCCGTTGACTGCGGTGATGATGCCGGCGGCCTTGCCGAACCCGGCCGGGGTGAGGACCTGGTTCAGGGTCAGGAAGGCCAGGGTGAACATCGCGGCGGAGACACCCTGGAGGATCCGGCCGGCGATGAACACCTCGATGTTCGGCGCGAACACGCACAGCAGGTTGCCGAGGATCAGGACCACGGCGCAGAGCACCATCATCGGCTTGCGCCCGCGCTGGTCGCTCAGCCGGGCGAGGGTGACCTGGCCGATGGCCGCCATCAGGAAGAACAGGGTCTGGGACAGTCCGGCGGCGCCCGTGGTGGTGCCCAGGCGTTCGATGACGTCCGGCAGCGCGGGGCTGAGCATCGTCGCGTTGATCTGGTAGCCGAGGACGGCCATGACCAGCGCGAGCAGCATGGGGCCGCGCCCCGCGAGATCGGATCGGGTCCCGGAGGAGCGTGCCGCCCCGGCGGCGGGCGTGGTGGACATGTAGGCCCCTTTGCCGTGAATGTCGTCGAGCACATGCGGATGGTGCGACAGCCTTGTCAGACAAGTACGCGAACCCACTTTCCGATCTACGCGCGTAAAACGTCAAGGCCCACTCGGCTCTCCGCAGCGGATTGCCGCCCCGGAGCAGGGCGACTACGGTGCGCATGTCCTGCGCGCGTCCTGATGGACAAGTGAGCCGAGGAGGAGCAGCGGTGGTCAGTGCGGAGCGGCGGCGTCCTGTCGTGGTGCTGTACGAGCGGATCGCGGACGCGATCCACGCCGGCGTCTACCCGCCCGGTTCGACCCTGCCGTCCGAACCCCGGCTCGCCGCGGAACTGGGCGTGAGCCGCCCCGCCCTGCGGGAGGCCCTGCTGCTGCTTCAGGAGGACGGGCTGCTGACGGTACGGCGCGGTGTGGGCCGCACGGTCAACGACCGGCCGCCGCGGCGGGGCTTCGAGCACCTGCGTCCGCTGGAGGAGCTGCTGGGCGCGGGGGCGCCGGTCTCCGTACGGGCGCTGCTGCGTACGGTGGAGGAGCCCACGGACTTCACGACCCAGCACCTGCTGGCGCCGGCGCGGGCGGAGCTGCGGTTCTGGGAGTCGCTGGTGGCGACGGAGGGGACGGCCTCGGCGCTGAGCCAGGAATGGGCGGCGCCCGATCCCGTACTGCGGGAGGCGCACCGGCGGTTCGCGGAGGCGCTCGACACGGATCCTGGACGCACCTCCATGCTGGCCGTGCTGGCCGGGGCCTCGCGAGGGGTGACGCTGACCGGGCACAGTGCGGTGACGGCGACACTGGTGGGGGCGCGGCGGGGGGAGCAGCTGGGGCGCCCGGCGGACACGCCGGCGGTGCTGGTGACGCAGGTCGTCCGGGCCGGTGACGTGCCCGTCCTGGCGGCCAAGCACATGCTGCCGACGGGCGCGCCGGCCCTCCCGTTCCTGCAGTCCAACTGAGGCGCGGGCCGCCGGGGCGCGGCGCCCAGGGGATGCAGGAACGGCCGGAGCTCCTGCTGCGGGCCGACTGCACCGCGCCCCGTCCGTTCCGCCCCCGGTGGAACGGACGACCGCAGCGGGCGCATCCGCCACCGCCCACGCACCGCGCCACGGCCCGGCAGCGGCAGGCCGTGCACCGAACCACGCGCGGACCTCATCGCCCCCGTCGGCGTGCGGCCAGCGACGGCGGGAACGAAACCCGCCTGGAAACGGGAGCCGCAGGAGGGTGGTCCGCCGAGCGCCCCGGCCCGCCCGGCGGACGGCGGCGCAGCACGCCCGAGGCTGGCGGGCCGGCACCACGGGCGCCGGACGCCTGGAACGGCGCGGCGCCGCGGGGGACCGGCCGCCCACCCCGGGCGGCAGCCACCGGGCGAGGGCGGCGGCCGGGCACCGCGTACCCGTTCGGGGCCTGCGGGAGGCGGTCGGGGACGGTCCGGGTCCCGCCGACGTGGCCTACACTCCCCGCATGAACTTGTCTGACAACCTTGACTGGATTCGCCGGGCCCCCAAGGCCGTGCTGCATGACCACCTGGACGGCGGTCTGCGGCCCGCCACCATCGTCGGGCTGGCCCGCGCCTGCGGCTACACCGGGCTGCCCACCGAGGACCCGGCCGAGCTGGGCATCTGGTTCCGGGACGCCGCCGACTCGGGGTCGCTGGAGCGGTACCTGGAGACGTTCGCCCACACCTGCGCCGTGATGCAGACCCGCGACGCCCTGTTCCGGGTCGCGGCCGAGTGCGCCGAGGACCTGGCCGCCGACGGGGTGGTGTACGCCGAGGTGCGGTACGCCCCGGAGCAGCACCAGGAGGCGGGCCTGAGCCTTGACGAGGTTGTCGACGCGGTCAACGAGGGCTTCCGGGAGGGCGAGCGGCGCGCCGACGGCCGCATCACCGTCCGCGCCCTGCTCACCGGCATGCGCCACACCGACCGCTCCCTGGAGATAGCCGAGCTCACCGTCGCCCACCGCGACCGCGGCGTCGCCGGCTTCGACATCGCGGGCGGCGAGATCGGCAACCCGCCGGCCCGCCACCTCCCGGCGTTCCAGCACCTGAAGCGGCACAACTGCCACTTCACCATCCACGCCGGCGAGGCGGTCGGCGCCGAGTCCGTCCACGAGGCCGTGCAGGTGTGCGGCGCCGAGCGGATCGGCCACGGTGTGCGGATCACCGACGACATCGCCGAGGACGGCACGCTCGGCCACCTCGCCGCGTACGTCCGGGACAACCGCATCGCCCTGGAGGTCTGCCCGACCTCCAACCTGCAGACGGGCGCCGCGAAGGACTACGCCTCGCACCCGATCGACGAGCTGCGCCGCCTCGGCTTCAGGGTCACCCTGAACACCGACAACCGCCTGGTCTCCGGCACCACCATGAGCCAGGAGTTCGCGCACATGGCAGAGGCCTTCGGGTACGGCCCCGAGGTCTTCGAGGAGTTCACGGTCGCCGCCGTGGAGTCGGCGTTCCTGCCGCTGCCCGAACGGCGCCGGATCATCGACGAGGTCGTGCGCCCGGGGTACGCGACCCTGCGCTGATCCGCGGAACCCGAGCCCTGGGGGCGGCCCGCGGGTCACCCCCGGGGCTCACAGCAGCGCCGGCTCCTCCAGCGTCAGCGTCCCCGCGTCCGCGTCCAGCTCCGCCGCCGCCCCCAGCGGCACGGTGAGCGCGGGGCTGCCGTGGCCGAAGCCCAGCTCCTCCACCACCGGAACGCCCAGCCCGCCCAGCCGGTCGAGCAGCACCTCCCGCACCTTCTCGTACGGCCCGCAGTCCTCCCACGAGCCGAGCGCGACCCCGGCCAGCCCGTCCAGCAGCCCGGCACGCCCCAGCTGCGTCAGCATCCGGTCGATCCGGTAGGGCTCCTCCCCCACGTCCTCCAGCACCAGCAGCCCGCCCCGCAGCGAAGCCCGCCCGTCCGGTGTGCCCAGCCCGGCGGCCAGCAGGGACAGGCAGCCGCCCACGGTCACCCCCCGGGCCCGCCCCGGCACGAGGGGCCGCGCGGTGGCCCGCCCCAGGACCCGCACCGGCTCGGCGTCCGGCTCGCACAGCACGGCCCGCAGCGCGGCCTGCGTCTCCGCGTCCTTCAGGAAGCCGAACGCCCCGGCCATCGGCCCGTACAGGGTGGCGAGGCCCAGCCGCAGCGCGAACGCCTCGTGCAGGGCGGTCGCGTCGCTGAACCCGACGAACGCCTTGGGCCGGGCGGCCCGCATGGCGTCCCAGTCGAGCAGCTCCACCATCCGCTGCGCGCCGTATCCGCCCCGAGCGCAGATCACCGCGTCGACGTCCGGGTCGCACCACGCGGCCTGGAAGTCCCGGGCGCGGTCCGCGTCGGTGCCCGCCAGGTACCGGAACGACGGGTGCCGGTCGACGGCGTGCGGCAGGGCCACGGCGTCCAGGTCCCAGCCGCGCAGGATGTCCAGCCCGGTCTGCAGCCGCTCCTCGTGGACCGGGCCACTGGGCGACACCACGGCGACCCGGGAGCCGGGCCGCAGCCTCGCCGGGCGTCTCAACGCAGCGAGCACGGTCACTTCCTCAGCTCCAGCGGTGGCACGTCGTCCCGGCTGACGCCGAACGTCTGGACGTACAGCGACAGTTCGGCCTCCAGCGCGCGGACGAGGGTGGCGGCGCGCCGGAACCCGTGCTGCTCGCCCTCGAACGTGAGGTACGCGTGCGGGACGCCGCGCCCGGCGACCGCTGCGAGGAGCCGTTCGCTCTGTGCGGGCGGGCAGATCACGTCGTCGAGGCCCTGGAGCAGCAGGAACGGCGCGGAGAGCCGGTCGACATGGGTGAGCGGCGAGCGGTCCCGGTAGCGGCCCGGCACCTCGGCGCGCGGGCCGATCAGCGACTCCAGGTAGTGCGACTCGAAGTCGTGGGTCTCGCCCTCGCTCCATCCGCTCAGGTCGAGGACCGGGTACTTGATGGTGGCGCAGGCGTACACGTCGGTGGTGGCGAGGGAGGCGGCGGCGGTCCAGCCTCCGGCGCTGCCGCCCCGGACGGCGAGCCGGGCGGGATCCGCGGTGCCCTCGGTGGCGAGCGCCTCGGCCACGGCGGCGCAGTCCTCGACGTCGACGACGCCCCACTGCTCGCGCAGCTGCTCGCGGTAGGCGCGGCCGTAGCCGGTGGAGCCGCCGTAGTTGACCTCCGCCACACCGATGCCCCGGGAGGTGAAGTAGGCGATCCCCAGGTCGAGGACGAGCGGGGCATGACTGGTCGGCCCGCCGTGCACCCACACCACATAGGGCGGGAGTTCGTCGTCGGGAGCGATCCGGTCGGGGCTGTGCGGCGGGTAGATGTGGGCGTGGATCTCGCGGTTGTCGGGCCCGGTGAAGGTGCGGATGCGCGGTTCCGGGTAGTACGCGGGGTCGACGGGGTCCCGGTGGGGTGAGCCGACGACGCGGGCGCGGCCGGTGCCGGTGTCCAGTTCCACGACCTCGTACGCGCTGCGCGGGCTGGCGGCGACGCCGACGACCCGGCTGCCGTGGGCGGCGAGGGTGGCCTCCCAGGCGGTCCAGGGGCCGGCCGCGTCGACGAGTTCGCCGGTCTCGGGGTCGAGGATGCCGAGGGCGTTGGCACCTCTGCCGTGGACGACGGCGACGAGGCCGCTGTCGAGCGGGGTGAACCAGGTGAGGCCGACCCGCCACAGGGGCCCGCCGAACTCCTCCTCGCGGCCGGGGCAGAGCGGCACCGCGTCCGTGGTGCCGGGCCGTATCCGGTACAGCTCCCACCAGCCGGTCCGGTCGGAGGCGTACAGAAGCGAGCCGTCGGCGCCCCACTCCACCTGGCACACGGCCTCGTCGACTCCTCCGGCGACCACCCGCACTCCGGTGAACGGGCCGCCCTCCGGACCGGTCCGAGCGGACATCAGTTCGGTGCCGTCCCAGGGCATGCGGGGGTGGTCCCAGGCGAGCCAGGCGACCTGCCGCCCGTCCGGGGAGAGGCGGGGTCCGGTGACGAACCGGCTCCGGCCGTCGGTGAGTTCGCGGACGGCATCGCGGTCCTCGGCGGCGGACCCGTCGAGCGGTACGGCGGCGATGACCCGGCGCACGTCTCCCGGGCGGTCGCCGGTGTGCTCCTCCAGGACGCACCACACCTCGCGCCCGCCGCCGTGCAGGACGGGGTCGGCCCAGCGCAGCCGGCAGTCGTCCCCGGAGGCGGGTGTGAGGGGGCGGGGCCCGGCGTCGCCTTCGGGGTCGTACGCGTACAGCCGCTGGTCCGGGAAGTGGCAGAAGACCAGCAGCGGCCCGCCCCCGTCCGGCCCGGCGGGGGCGCCGGTCCACGGCCGTCCGCCGTATTCGAGGACCCGGCTGCGCACGTTCCACGGGGCGGGCAGCACCGACTGCTCGGTGCCGTCGGGGGCTCTGCGCACGAGGGTGCGGCGACCGCCCTCGGCGGGGCGCGGCGCGGTCCACCACAGGTCGTCACCGATCACCCCGACGAAGTCGGGATGTCCGTCGTGCGCGGCGGCGAGCCGCGCCTCGATCGGTGACGGCCAGGTTCCGTATGCCCCCATCGGCACCATGGATGATTCCCCCCTGTGGGTTATGCGGACTGCAGGTAGTGGTCGAGGACACGGACGCCGAAGTGCAGCGCGTCGACGGGGACCCGCTCGTCGACGCCGTGGAACAGCGCCGGGTAGTCGAAGCCGTACGGCAGCTTCAGCGGCGTGAAGCCGTAGCCGACGACGCCGAGCCGGGCGAAGTGCTTGGCGTCGGTGCCGCCGGACAGGCAGAAGGGCACGACATGGGCTTCCGGATCGAAGTGCTCGATGGCGGCGCGGAGTCCGGCGTAGGTGGGCGAGTCGACGGGTGACTCGAGGGGGATCTCCCGGTGGGTGAACTCCCAGTCGACGTCGGGTCCGGTGAGGGCGTCGAGCGTGGCGGCGAACTCCTCCTCGGCTCCGGGCAGGCAGCGTCCGTCGATGTGGGCGGTGGCCGCGCCCGGGATGACGTTCACCTTGTAACCGGCGTCGAGCATGGTGGGGTTGGCGCTGTTGCGGAGGGTCGGCGCCACGAGCCCTCCGGCCGGCCCGAGCTTCTGTACCAGCCGGTCGGCATCGAAGTCCGGGGCGTCGAAGTCGGGTTCGTCGATGCCGTGCAGTGCGGCGAGTTCGGTGAGGGCGGCGCGGACGGTGCCGGTGAGCCGGAGCGGCCAGCGGTGCTCCCCGATCCGGGCGACGGCGGCGGCGAGCCTGCTGACCGCGTTCTCTTGGTTGATCTTGGAGCCGTGTCCCGCCGTACCCCGGGCGGTGAGCCTGACCCAGGCGGTGCCGCGCTCGCCCGCACCGATCGGGTAGACCGCGAGCCGGGGACCGGCGTGGAAGGTGAAGGCGCCGCACTCGCTGATGCCCTCGGTGCAGCCCTCGAACAGTTCGGGATGCCGGTCCGCGAGGAAGGCGGCACCGTCCGCCGCGCTGTCCTCCTCGTCTGCGGTGAAGGCGAGCACGATGTCGCGGCGTGGCCGGACGCCACGGCGGGCCCAGTCGCGGACCACCGCGAGGACCATCGCGTCCATGTCCTTCATGTCGACGGCGCCCCGCCCCCACACCACCCCGTCGCGGACCTCGCCGGAGAACGGGTGGACGGTCCACTCGGACGGATCGGCGGGCACGACGTCCAGATGACCGTGGACGAGGAGGGCGTCGGCGGCCGGGTCGGTGCCGGGGACGCGGGCGACGACGTTGGTACGGCCCGGCGTGCGCTCCAGCAGGAAGGGATCGAGCCCCGCTCCGGACAGTCGCTCCGCGACGTACTCGGCGGCGGGACGCTCCCGGCAGTCGCCGCCGCCGCGGTTGGTGGTGTCGATCCGGATGAGCCCGGAGGTGAACTCCACCACCTCGTCGAGGGCCTGGGCCCCGGGCCGGTCCACGGACCGGTCGCTCGGCTGCTTCGGCGTGCGTGGGTCCTGGTGGTCAGCCATACTGCTCCTCCACTGCGGCCGAGACGATCGTGGTGACCGCCTTGAAGGTGCGGATGGCGTCGTACATCGTGCCGCTGGTGTACGCCACCCGCCGCTCGCCCGTCACGGCGACACCGGGGACGACGGTGGCGGCCGAGGCGAGATGCTCGGCGTCGAACTCCAGCTCCACGGTGAACGGCCCGCCGCGCACCGGTTCGTACCGTACGGCGAGACGCGTCGCGTCCTTGGCCGCGGCGCGGATGTCGGCGCCCGTGCGTGCGGGCGTACGGCACACCGCCGCGTAACGCGACACGTGGTCCTTCACCGCGACCATACGCGCATGCGGGGCGTATCCGCGGGCGTCCTCGCATGTCAGGTCGTCACCGGTCACCAGGATGACCGGAACGCCGTACTCGGCGGCGACACGCGCGTTCAGCAGCCCCTCACCGGCGCGGACCCCGTCGAGCCACACACCGGTGACGGAGTTGGCGAGATAGGTGTGGGCGAGGACGCCGGGGCTGCCCGCCCCTGTGTGGTAGCCGACGAAGGCGACGCCGTCGACGTCGCCGTACTGGACGCCTTCCACCATGGACAGCGACTTGTGCCTGCCGGTGAGCATCTGGGCGCGTTCGTCCAGTCGCTCCAGAAGCAGATTGCGCATCGACCAGTGCGCCTCGTTGATGAGGACCTCGTCGGCGCCGCCGTCGAAGAAGCCGCGGACGGCCGCGTCGACGTCGGACGTGAACAGGCTCCGGCAGCGCTCCCACTGGGGCGTGCCGGGCAGCACGTCCGCGGGCCAGGTGACCCCGGTCGCGCCCTCCATGTCCGCGCTGATGAGGATCTTCATGTCCACACGGTACGAGCAGGACTGGGTCCGTACCAGGCCGCGACGGCCGGGGGCCGGTCAGTGCGGCGGGGCCGGACGGGGGTAGGTGCGGGACTGCTTGACGCTGCCGAAGGCGAAGCTGGACTCGATCGAGGCGATGCCGGGGATGGCGTGGATCCGGTGGCGGACGAGCTTCTCGTACGCCTCCAGGCTCTCGATGACGACCCGCAGCAGGTAGTCGCTGCTCCCCGCCATCAGATAGCAGTCCTGGATGTGCTCGATCAGGCCGACGTGCTCCTCGAAGACGGCGACGGCCTCACCGGTGTGCCGCTCCAGCCGGATCCGGACGAACACGGTGATCGGCAGTCCGAAGGCGACCTGGTCGACCATCGCGGTGTAGCCGCGGATGAGTCCGGACTCCTCCAGACGGCGGACCCGCCGCAGGCAGGGGGACGGGGAGAGCCGGACGCGGTCGGCCAGATCCTGGTTGGAGAGCCGCCCGTCGGCCTGCAGCTCGCGGATGATCTGGAGATCGGTGTCGTCCACGGGTTCTCCCGGCCACTTCTCTGATGGTTCTTGGCAGATCCTGCCCCAAACATATGCCTGGTGGGCAGAACTAGCAATCGGCTGCTCCGGCGAAAGCCCTAGTCTTGCGGCGCCCGGGCGGAATCCCCCTGGGCCGACGCATGTCGGGGACGGCGTGCACCCCGGTCGACGGGCGGACGGAGAGGGAGGGCGCGGTGGTCGCGAGGGAGATACGGGCGGTGCCGCATCCGCGCCTCCGCCTGTCGCCCCAGGCCGTGGGCATGGCGGCGCTGCTGCTGACCGTGTCCGTGTGGGCGGCGTTCGCGCTGAGCGCCCGGGCGCTGAGCGCGTCGACCCTGCTTCCGGCCGACGCGGCGCTGCTGCGGTTCGGCGTGCCGCTGGTGGTACTGGCGCCCGCGCTGTGGCGGCGCAGGCACGCGCTGGCGGCGGTGCGCCCCGGACCGGCCGCGAAGATCGTGTGCGGGGCGGGGGTGCCGTTCTTCCTGGCCGCGATGTTCGGCGGCTCGCTGACCTCCGCGGCGTTCGTCGGGGCGATCGTCCCCGGAATGGTGCCGTTGTTCGTGTCCGCGCTGATGGTGGCGCGGGGGCGCGGGCTGCCGCGCGGCACACAGAGCACGGGCCTGGTCCTGATCGCGGTGGGCGTGGTCGCGCTGGTGTCGCGGTACGCGGTGCCGTTCGACACGGACGTGATGCTCGGGTCCGGGACGCTGCTGGTGGCGAGCGGGCTGTGGGCGCTGTACACGGTGGGGCTGCGCGAGGTGGACCTGGACCCGGTGGGGTCGATCGGGCTGCTCTGCCTGCCCTCGTTCGTGATCATCGCGCTGCTGGCGCTGATCGGTGTGCTGCCGACCGGCATGGCTCACGCGGCGGCCGGTGACGTGCTGCTGTTCCTGGTGGTGCAGGGACTGGGTGTGGGACTGTGCGCGGGCCTGCTGTACGCGTTCGCGATCAGGCGGCTGGGCGCGGAGCGGGCGTCGGTGGTGGGGAGCCTGAGCCCGGTGGCGGTGGTGCTGCTGGCGATCCCGCTGCTGGGCGAGCGGCCGACCCCGGCGGTTCTGGTGGGGGTGCCGCTGATCACGGCGGGGGTGGTGCTGGC
The DNA here is from genome assembly GCF_022414595.1 of Streptomyces sp. MUM 203J. Lineage (GTDB taxonomy): Bacteria > Actinomycetota > Actinomycetes > Streptomycetales > Streptomycetaceae > Streptomyces. Next base: position 18,417 of record NZ_JADWYO010000078.1, read on the forward strand.
GAACCGGAAGCCGCGCCGGGCCACGGCCGCCGACGGCGCGGACACCACGTCGGCCGGTACGCCCGCGCGATCCGGTGAGGCATCCGCCCGAGCCGGGGAGGCGTCCCCGCCGGCCGCGGCTCCGCCGGCTTCGGCCACCGGGCCGTCCCCCCGCGCCCTGCCGTCCCCTCGTACCGCTTCCGATTCTCGTCCCGCTGTCGCGAAGGTCCCCACTGATGCTTGAGCTGCTGCCCGCCCCGCCCGCCGACCCGCTGTGGGACCTGACCGCCGAGTTCGGCGCGGACCCGCGCCCCGAGCGGCTGAACCTGGTCCTGGGCGTCTACCGCGACCAGTCGGGCGTCACGCCGGTCATGGGGGCCGTGCGGGAGGCCGAGCTGCGGCTGGCGGAGCGGTCCGCGTCCAAGGAGTACCGGGGGCTGTCCGGGAACCTCGCCTTCAACCGCGTGATGCTGTCGACGGTCCTCGGTGACGAATCCCTGACCGCCCGGGCGACGGCGGTGCAGACCGTGGCCGGCACCGGCGCGCTGCGGCTGCTCGCGGACCTGATACGGCAGACCCGCCCCGGCACGACGGTGTGGGTGAGCGACCCGGCGTACGTGAACCACCGGCCGATCCTGGAGGCCGCGGGACTCGCCGTCCGCCCGTACCGGTGGACGGACCCGGACGGCATGATCGCCGACCTGGTGCTCGCCGGGCGCGACGACGTGGTGCTCATCCAGGGCTGCTGCCACAACCCGACGGGCGTCGACCCGACCCGCGACCAGTGGGAGACGCTCGCGGCGATGGCGGCGGGCGCGGGCTGGGTGCCGTTCGTGGACCTGGCGTACCACGGCCTCGGGGACGGCCTGGAGGCCGACCTGTGGGCGACGCGGATGCTGGCTGAACGGCTGCCGGAGCTGCTGGTCGCGGTGAGCTGCTCGAAGAACTTCGGCCTCTACGCGGACCGTACGGGCTGCGCGATGGTGCTGGGCTCGTCGCGGGCGGCGCTGCGCCATGTGGAGACGGCGCTGCAGAACGCGGCCCGCACCCTGTACTCGATGCCGCCCGAGCACGGGGCGGCGATCGTGACGACGGTCCTGGAGGACGCGGCGCTGCGAGCGGTCTGGCGTACGGAGCTGGACGCGATGCGGTCCCGGATCGCGGCGAACCGCTCCGCGCTCGTGGCCGGGCTGGAGGCCCTGGGCCGCGGTGACTTCGCCGCTCCGCTGGCCCTCCAGAAGGGGATGTTCGCGGGGCTGGGCCTGGACGCGGAACGCATGCGGGTCCTGCGGCGCGAGCACGCCGTGTACGGCACGGAGACGGGACGGATCAACATCGCGGGGATAGCCGCCGAGCGGATCCCGCAGCTGGCGCGCGGGATCTCGGCGGTGCTGGCGTAGGCCGCGCGGCGGAGGAAGCCGAGGGTTCTGCCCCCGGTCCCTCCTCTCCCGGCTCCCCCGGGCTCGTTCACCTGGAGGACCTGCTCCGGTGAGTCCGAGGGCGAGCAGCGGAGCCCCGGTCACGGGGCTCCGGGGGCGCAGCCCCCACTCCCGGGAAGCGAGGGACCGGGGAAGACGCCCTGCCCGGCCTCAGCCCCGCCCGACCACCAGCCACAGCGAGGGCAGCACGATCGGCGTGCCGTCCGGCCCCGTCTCCGTCGTCGCCAGGGGCAGTTCGCCGGACGCCAGAACCCTGAGCCCGGCCGTGCGGAAGTGCTCCGGCACCGCCGCGTCCGCGACCGTGCCCGGCACGATGCCGTGCTTCAGGACGGGCAGCAGTTTCCCGGGCGGGCCCGACGGCCCCTGCATCAGGGTGCCCAGGGTCCGCGCGGCGGCCTCCGCGGGCTCCACGACGAAGGCCCGGCCCCGGTCGCCGAGCAGTGTCGCGATCGTGCCGGCCAGTACGTCCCGGGCCTCGGGCGACGGGGTCTGGTGCAGCACACCCCGCATGTAGACGTTGCTTTCGCCGAGTTCGGCGTGCAGCCCGGCCGCCGCACCGCCGTCGGCCGCGTCCAGCACCCGGTAGCGCGCGGCCCCGTCCGCGTCCTGGGCACGCGCCTGCTCCAGAGCGGCGGCCGACACGTCGACACCGACGACCGGCCCGGGCAGCCGGGCCGCCAGGAACCGGGTCTGGGTGCCGTTGCCGCAGCCGAGGTCCACCAGCGGCAGCCCCGGCTCCGTCAGGTACGGCCGGAACAGGTCCAGGTGCGGAGCCGCGGTGTGTGCGGGGTCGGCGTCCCAGAAGACCGCGCCGGGCCCGGCGGGCGCCTCGCGCCAGAAACCGTCCCACGCGTCCTTGTACGGGCGCCCGTTGCCGTCGGTCACGCTCATCCACCGCTCCCCTGCGCGCAGTTCGTCCAACAGACCGTCATGTCCTGTTCCCGCCCGTCCTCTTCCTCGGCAGGGACAGTTCGAACCACACCGATGTGGTGCCGTCGGCCGACCTCCCGGCGCCCCACTCGCGAGCCAGGGCGTTCACCACACGCAGCCCGCGCCCTTCCTCGTCGTCCGGACCGGCGTCCCGCAGCTCGGGCAGGTCGCGTCCGCCGTCGGTGACCTCGCACAGCAGGGAGTCGGTGCGCACCAGCCGCAGGTCGACGGGCCGGGAACCCCCCGAGTGCCGTACCGCGTTGGTGACGACCTCGCTGACCAGCAGTTCCAGGGTGTCGGTCAGCTCGTCCAGGCCCCAGTCCGCGAGCCGTTCCCGGGCCAGGGCCCGGGCTTCGCGTACGGAGCGGGGCACGGGGTCGAGCCGTCGGCGGGCGACGTCCGGGGCGTCGATGCCGGTGAGCCGCGCCATGAGCAGCGCGACATCGTCCTTGCGCCCGCCGCGGCGGGCCAGGGTGCGGATGATGGTGTCGCAGGCGTCGTCCATGGAGGCGGCGGGATGCGCGGCCGACTCGCAGAGCGTGGCCAGGCCCACGCCGATGTCCTCGCCACGCATCTCCACCAGCCCGTCGGTGCACATCACGAGCCGGTCACCGGGCTCCACGGACACCCGCACGGCGGTGAAGGGCACACCGCCGACGCCGATCGGCGCTCCTGACGGCAGGTCGAGCAGCTCGCTGCGGCCGTCGCGGGCCCTGACGAGGACGGGCGGCACATGCCCGGCGTTGGCGAGGGCGAGTTCGCCGCGTACGGGGTCGTACACGACGTACAGGCAGGTGGCGAGGTAGTTGTCCCCGAGCCGCTGCGCGAGGTCGTCGAGTTTGCGCAGCAGCTGCGCGGGCGGCACGTCCAGCCCGGCCATGGTCTGAACGGCGGTGCGGAGCTGGCCCATCATCGCGGCCGAGTTGATGCCGTGTCCCATGACGTCCCCGACGACGAGGGCGGTGCGGGAGCCGGGCAGCCTGATGGTGTCGAACCAGTCGCCGCCGACCCGCCCGAGGAGGGTGCCCGGCAGGTAGCGGGTCGCGACGTCGCAGCCGGGGAGCCGGGCCGGGACCTGCGGCAGCATGGAGTCCTGAAGGGTCTCCGCGACGTTCTCCTGGTACGTGTACATCCGGGCGTTGTCGAGCACGAGCCCGGCGCGGGCTGCGAGTTCGGCGCCGGTGACCCGGTCCATGTCGTCGAACGGGGCACGGCCAGGGTGGCGCAGCAGGATCATGAAGCCGAGCACCACGTTCCGCGCCTTGAGCGGGACGACCAGCATGGAACGGCCGGTGATGAGGGGCCGGATGTCCCGCTTCTCGAACTGCGCGGCGATCGCCGTGCCCGCCTGCTCGCTGATGCGGGGCACGAGGACGGGCTCTCCGCTGGTCATGCACTGGAAGAACGGGGTGTGGACGGGGAACGGCATGGCCTCCCCGACCGGGATGACGTCGTCCCAGCGGCCCGGCTCGTCGACGTGCTCGACGGCCACGCGGTGCCACATGGTGGTCGCGTCGGGCGGCCCGTCGGGGAACCCCTCGCCCGCGACGACCTGTTCGCGGAGGTAGGTCCCGGCGACGTCGGTGAAGCGTGGCACGACGGCGGCGCTGACCTCGTGGATCGTCCGGGCGAGGTCGAGCGACGAGCCGATCTGCGAGCTGACCTCGTTGAGGAACTCCAGCCGTTCGCGTACGGCGGCGTATTCCAGGTCGTGGACCGCCGGGGCCGGCGGGGCGGTCCGCACGGGTGCGGGCTGCTGGTGGGGGTCGTGCGCGGCCGGGCGGGGACGGCGGTCCGCCCGGCGGGGCACACCCCAGTCGGGAGTGACGGGAACCCGGTCACACTGGCTGAACTCCAGGACCGGGTAGCCGAGTTCGAGTACCTGGCCGACGATCCGGGTGGCCTCCCCGACACTCATGCTGGGCAGGATCTCCGGCAGTCTCCGGGCCAGCTCCTCGAAGCCCTCGAACTCGGTGTGCAGCGCGAAGCCGGGCGCGACGTCCAGGTCGCCGCCGTAGCGTGCGGCGTCGGCGGCGAGCACGAGGAGCCGCTCGGGGCCGGGCGCGGTGAGCGGGTACGCCCACCACAGCACGTCGGTACGGTCCTCGCCGGGCCCCGGCAGCCGGGCGCGCCCCGCGGCCGGAAAGGGCTCGGGTTCCGGACCGGGACCGGGCCGGTCCCGGAGCCGGGAGTGGGCCTGGGCTTCGGGCACGGCCTCCGGGCCCGGACCGGTCACATGGTCCGGGGCGGTTCTGGCGGGCGGGACGGCCGGGGTGCGCCCCGCACCGTACGGCACGGGGCCGCCCGGACCGGCCGGGCGCCGGGTGGCGGGGGCCTGCGGGTGCCACTGCCCGTACGGGTCGTCCGTGCCGTCTTCGTCCAGGATGCCGGAGATCGGCAGCAGCTCGTCGGCGGGACGGCCGACGGCCTCGGCGCGGTCGGGCCCGAAGAGTCTGCGCGCGCCCGTGGACCAGTGCGACACCCTCCCGTCGCAGTCGACGACGACCACGGCGAGCGGGACGCGGCCCGCCTCCGGGAACCGCTCCGGCTCCTCCTGCGGTGCGCCCCTGTCCATGGCTGGATCGCTCCTTCCCCGCCGCGTGTGGTCGGACGCGGCTGTCCGCACCCACGGTACGGCCGTGCGCCGGTCGTGCGCCGGTCATCAGCCGAATCCTTCGTGGCGTGTGCGGAACTGATCGCCTGTCAGTCCCGGTGACCCAGATGGACGTCGCGTTCCGCCCGGCCGTCGCCCGCGACCTGCAGGGGTGCGGCACTCGGCGGGTAGCCGGAGGCGATGACGGTGTAGCTCCCGGCGGTGAGGTCGGCGAAGCGGAAGATTCCGTCGGAGCCGGTGGTGAGGGTGCCGACGACGTTCCCGCCCGCGTCCAGGAGGGTGACACGGGCCTCCTCGACGGGCCGCCCGCCGGGAGCCCGCACGGTGCCGTGCACCAGCGCGCCTCCGGCGAGTGCGAGGTCGCGGCGGGTCTCCCGGTCGGGGTGCACGCTCACCGGCCGCGCGGCGGGGCGCAGGCCGGAGGAGACGGCGGCGAGGGTGTACGTCCCGGCGACCAGGTCCGCCAGGACGTAGCCGCCGTCGGCGCCGGTGCGGGCGGTGGCGACCATCTCGCCGCGCCCGTCGGTGAGGGTGACGGCGGCGCCCTCTACGGGCGTGCCGTCGGCGGTGGCCACGGTGCCGGTGAGGCGGCCCGCGCCACCGAGGAGGATGTCGCGCTCGGCGGGCCCTTCGGGCGGCTCGCCCACGGTGACGGTGAGCGCCTGCGGCTGGTGGCCCCCGGCGGAGGCGATCAGCACGTACGAGCCGGGGGCGGGGGTGCCGAGCGCGTAGCGCCCGTCTGGGCCGCTCGTGGCACGCCCGGTCTGCCGCCCGTCCACGTCGACGAGTGTGAGGGCGGCGCCGGGGACGCCCGACCCGTCGTGGTGCCGGACCGTGCCGCGGAGAGGCGCGCCAGGCGGGCGCGGGCGGGGGTCTGCCGGGGTGAGGGCCGGAAGCGAGACGGAGGCGGGTGTACGTGCCGGGGGCACGGGGCCCGCTGCGAGGTGGGGCTCGGCCACCGGCCGTTCCTCCCTGTTCTCCTTGAGGAAGAACGCGAAGAGCAGCCCGAGGCCCAGCACCGGCACGAGGTGGAGGAGCGCCCGCGGCGCGGCCTCGGCGTACGCCTGGGTGTGTCCGGCCGCGAACGCCAGGGGCCCGGAGCCGCCCCCGCCGACGAGGGTGCCGAGCAGGGTGGCGCCCGCGCAGCCGCCGAGTTGGCGGAAGAGCGTGTGGGTGCCGGTCGCGGCGCCGAGGTCGGCGTGGGGTGCGGCGTTCTGGACCGCGGCGGTCAGGGCGGGGAGGGCCGCGCCGAGTCCGGTGCCGAGGACGGCCTGCCAGACGCTGTGCTCGACCCGGGGCGTGTCGGCCCGGAGATGGGTGAGCAGCCACATGCCGACCACGGCGACGGCGGTGCCGGTCACGGCGGGGACGGTGTGACGCCCGGTACGGCTGATGACGTGCCCGGTCAGGAGACCGGCGAGCGCGAGCGCGCCGAGGAACGGCAGGAGGAGCAGCCCGGTGCGCAGGGCACCGGCATCGGGCGCGGCGGTCTGCCGGAGCAGGGCGGGGAGGTGGGTGGCGGTGCCGAAGAGCGCGACGCCGAGAGCCGCCGCGGCGATTCCCGACGCGAGGAGCACGGGGTCGCGGAGCAGCCGGAGAGGGACGATCGGCTCGGGTGCCCAGCAGGCCACGACGAGGTAGAGCAGTCCGGTGCCGACGGCCCCGCAGGCGAGCCCGAGCACGACCCGGGAACCCCAGTCGTACTGACCGCCGCCCCAGGAGAGGAGCAGCACGGCACAGCTGATGGCGACGGTGAGCAGCAGCGCCCCGAGGATGTCGGGCCGGGCGCGGCGGGCGGCGAGGTCCGGGACTGTGCGGGGGGTGCGGGCCTGCGGTACGTCCGGCTGCCGGACGGTGGCCGGGGCGGTACGGAACTGTGCGGTGTCACGCCCTCGGTCCACAGGGCGGCGATCTTCGAGAGCTTGCCCGTCTCGGCCCAGCGG
>NZ_JADWYO010000079.1 GCF_022414595.1 Streptomyces sp. MUM 203J
GAGGAGGGGCAGCCCGTACGCGCAGGCGCCGTGCATCGTGCCGCCCCGGGCGCCGGGTCGGCAGGCGCCGCGGGCCTGCACGTCCAGGCCCCGGCGGACCGTCGCGGGGAAGGAGCCGCCGGGCAGCTCGGAGGCCTCGCCGTTCTCGGTACGGCCCCGTTCGTCCAGCGCGGCGGGCGGCCGCGTCCGCCGCTCGGCGGTGCGCGTCGCCGCCGGTCCGCTCCGCCTGCGGCCCCGGGGAGCCGAGTGCGGCGTACGCAGGGATCACGCCATGACCACGCCTGCGCGGCATTGCCCGAAGCCGAGCGTGGAGCCTATAAAAAGTCCAGCTTCGATCAGCGTGCGGTGGAGGCGCCATGAGCCATGTCGAGAGGGAGATCGCGGGCCAGCCCGCGTGCTGGAACCGGGCGCTGGAGGCCCACGCGGAAGGGCCCCGGGGGCTTCCCCGGGACGGAGAGCGGGTGGCCGTCGTCGGCTGCGGCACCTCCCGGTACATCGCGCAGGCGTACGCGACGCTGCGCGAGTCCGCCGGGCGGGGCGAGACGGACGCGTTCGCCGCGTCCGAGTTCCCGGCGGCCCGCCGGTACGACAGGGTGCTCGCCATCAGCCGTTCCGGCACGACGACGGAGGTGCTCTCCGCGCTGGAGCGGGCTGCGGGCACTCCGGCCGTCGCCGTCACCGGCGATCCCTCCGCGCCCGTCGGAGCCGCCGCCGACGCCGTCGTGGACCTGTCGTTCGCGGACGAGCGGTCGGTCGTGCAGACCGGGTTCGCCACCAGCGCCCTGGTGCTGCTGCGAGCCGGTCTCGGCCTCGTACCGGCCGACCTGTGCGAGCAGGCCGCGCGGGCCGTCGCCGCGCCGCTTCCCGAAGAGGCTTTGGCCGCAGGCCAGTTCACCTTCCTGGGCACCGGGTGGACGGTGGGACTGGCCCATGAGGCGGCCCTCAAACTGCGTGAGGCGTCCGGGGCGTGGACGGAGTCGTACCCGGCCATGGAGTACCGGCACGGTCCGATCAGCGTGACCGGGACGCGCAGCGCCGTCTGGTTCTTCGGCGAGCCCCCGGCCGGCCTTCTCGACCAGGTCCGGGCGACCGGCGCGTACAGCTCGACGGCCCCCGGCGACCCGCTCGCCGACCTGATCCGTGCCCAGCGCCTCGCGGTCGCCCTGGCGAGACGTCACGGCCTCGACCCGGACCGCCCGCGCCACCTGACCCGCTCGGTCGTCCTGGCCGACTCGTGATCCCCGGAGGCTCGCCGTCACCTCGCGCGGGACCCGGCGGGTCCGCTCCGGGGCGGACCTCCGTCCCTTCGGCCAAGGAAGTGCCATGCCACTCGTGGGAACCGGCACCATCGTCACCCCCGCCGCCCGCGCCGGGCACGGCGTCGGGGCCTTCAACGTCGTCCAGCTCGAACACGCCGAGGCCATCGTGGCGGGTGCGGAGACCGCCGGGGCCCCGGTGATCCTCCAGATCAGCGAGAACACGGTCCGCTACCACCGTGCCCTGGCACCGCTCGGCGCGGCCACGCTCGCCGTCGCCCGCGCGGCCCGGGTCCCGGTCGCGGTCCACCTGGACCACGCCACGTCCGCGGACCTGGTCCACGAGGCGGTGGAGGCGGGCTTCAGCTCGGTCATGTACGACGCGTCGACGCTCCCGTACGGGAAGAACGTCCGGGCCACCGCCCGGCTCGCCGCCCGCTGCCACAGCGCGGGTGTCTGGGTGGAGGCGGAACTGGGCGCGATCGGCGGGAAGGACGGCGTCCACGCGCCGGGTGCCCGCACGGACCCGGCCGAGGCCGCCGCGTTCGTCACCGCGACCGGGGTGGACGCCCTCGCGGTGGCCGTCGGCACCTCCCACGCCATGGCGACCCGCACCGCGCGCCTCGACCTTCCGCTGATCGCCGCGCTGCGCCGTGCCGTGCCCGTCCCGCTCGTCCTGCACGGCTCGTCCGGCGTGGCCGACGACGGCCTGGCCGCGGCGGTCGGCCACGGTATGACCAAGGTCAACATCGCCACCCGGCTGAACCGGGTCTTCACCTCGGCCGCCCGCACGGCCCTCGACGCGGACCGCGCCCTCGCGGACACCCGCCGCTACCTGGGCGCCGCCCGGGACGCGATGACCCTCGAGGTCGCCCGCCTGCTGGCGTTGCTCCGGGCCGCCCGGCCCTGACCGCGGGCGCCGCGCTACCGGGCCTCCAGCTCCCGCACGGCCTTCTCCAGCCGCTCCCGCCGCGCCTCGGGCGTGGGCGCTTGGAGCAGCGGCAGCATCACCAGATAGCGCCCGGTCCGGTCCAGCGCCTCGAACCGCTCCTTCGCACCGGGGCTCGCGTCGAGCGCGGCGGCCAGGTCGGGCGGGACCGTCGCCGTCCTCTGCGACGCGTAGGCCCGTGCCCACCTGCCGTCCTCCTGCGCCTCGCGGACCGCGGCCAGCCCAGGCTCCCGCATCCGCCCCTCGGCGGTCAGCCGGGCGACCTTCTCCACATTCACCTGTGACCACAGGCTGCGGGGGCGGCGCGGCACGTACTTCTGGAGGTAGTACGTGCCGTCCAGCGCCCGCCGCTGCCCGGAGACCCACCCGTAGCACAGCCCGGCATCGACCAGTTCGTCGCTGCTGACGGACGCGATCCCGGACGACTTCTTCGCCATCTTGACCCACACGCCCTCCTGACGCGTGTGATGCCTCGCGAGCCACCCCTCGAACGCCGCGGCATCCGCGAACGCCACGACTTCCACCCCGTCAAGCTCCTTCATGCGCCTCAGGCTAACCGGCGTACGCGTGAAGGAGCTTGCGAGGCCCGACCGCTCAGCCCTGCTCCCGCCCCACCGGTATCAAGCCCCGTGCCGGGCGGCGCCCGCCGTCCCGCGCGGTCCGGGCTCTCGCCGACGCCACGCTGCGCGGGTGCAGCACCTCCGGCCGGTCGTCCGGCAGGAACCACTGCCGCAGGCCGTCCACGGGTGCCGGACACGGCAACTGCTCCCCGCGCCCGTACCGCGCCACCCGTCCGCTTCGCCTCGGGCAGGGCTCCGGCTGGACGCTGACCTCCTGGTGATGCACCGGCCCCGGGTGCCCGACGAGCCGTCGTCCGGCCGCCTCTCCCTCGACGGCCCGCCGCCCACCGCCGCCTCCGGACGGGGCCGGGCCGGTCGCCGTCACCGCCCTTGGCGTACGAGACGGGGCCGTCGCCGCGTCCGACCCGACCAGCGCCCCCGGCGGCCGGACGCAGGTGAGGCCCGGGTTCGGCAGGGTGTACCGCGGCCGGTGGCCCGCCCTCGGCCTCCGGGAGCCGGCAACCGTTCCGGCGCACCGGGAGTCCTCCCTGCGAAACCCCGTTCGGGGTGGATCGGAGGCGAGGACCGGGGACCGGCGTGGGGGTTCGCAGGGCGGCGAAGAGCGTCGGCCGGTTCCTGACCGACACGGCGGGAGACGTCGTCGCCGAGGTGATCCTGCGCCTGGCCGCCTGCGCCCTGCTCGGCGGCCTGGCTCTGATCGCCCATCCGAGCCGGTCCTTCAGCCCGCGCCTGACCATCGCGGGGGCCGGGCTGCTCGGCCTCTTCCTCGCCCACGGCGCGTGGCGGACCTTCCTCACCCGCGGGCGGGGACGCCGTCGGGGCCTCGCCGCCCTGACCGCGGCCGGCTCACCCTGACCGCCGTGACGGCCCTCTTCCTGCTGTTCTACACCCCCGGCTGCGACTGCCCGTGAGGCCGCCGGGCCTCATCCGGGCGGCCGGGTGCGGCGCCGGGCAGTCGGACGGAACGCCCGGGTTCCACAGCTCGTCCGCCTGCGCTCCACCGGCAGCATTGCATAAAGCTGCATGGATACGTATAGTCATGCCATCGATTGGGAGGTCAGATCCGATGACGGTACGCGTGGCAGTGGCGGGAGCGAGCGGATACGCGGGCGGCGAAGTGCTGCGTCTGCTGCTGGCCCACCCCGGCGTCGAGGTCGGGGCGCTCACCGGCAACTCCAACGCCGGGCAGCCCCTCGGCGCGCTCCAGCCGCACCTCGTACCGCTCGCGGACCGGGTGCTGGAACCCACCGCCGCCGAGGTGCTGGCCGGACACGACGTCGTGTTCCTCGCCCTGCCGCACGGGCAGTCCGCCGCCGTGGCCGAGCAGCTCGGGGACGAGGTGCTGGTCATCGACATGGGTGCCGACTTCCGGCTGAAGGACGCCGCCGCCTGGGAGCGGTTCTACGGCTCCCCGCACGCCGGGACCTGGCCCTACGGCCTCCCCGAGCTGCCGGGTGCCCGCGCCGCGCTGGAGGGGTCCAAGCGTGTCGCGGTGCCCGGCTGTTACCCGACCGCCGTCTCCCTCGCCCTCGCCCCCGCGTACACGCACGGCCTCGTCGAACCCGAAGCCGTGATCGTCGCCGCCTCCGGGACCTCCGGCGCGGGCAAGGCGGCCAAGCCGCACCTGCTCGGCTCCGAGGTCATGGGCTCCATGTCCCCGTACGGCGTCGGTGGCGGCCACCGCCACACCCCCGAGATGGCGCAGAACCTCGGCGCCGCAGCGGGCGAGCCGGTCAGCGTGTCCTTCACGCCCACCCTCGCCCCCATGCCACGCGGCATCCTCGCCACCTGCAGCGCCAGGGCGAAGCCGGGCACCACCGCGCAGGACGTGCGGGCCGCGTACGAGAAGGCCTACGGCGACGAGGTGTTCGTACGGCTCCTGCCCGAGGGCCGGTGGCCCGCGACCGCCTCCGTGTACGGCTCCAACGCCGCGCTCATCCAGGTCGCGTACGACGAGACCGCCGGGCGTGTCATCGCGGTCAGCGCCATCGACAACCTCACCAAGGGCACCGCAGGCGGCGCGGTGCAGAGCATGAACATCGCCCTCGGGCTCCCCGAGGACCAGGGACTTTCCACGATCGGAGTCGCACCGTGAGCGACGCACGCGCGGCCACCGGGCCGCGGACGATGATGGCCGCACCGGCGCTCCTCCTCCCCGAGGCGGGCGGTACCCCGAGTGCGGGCGGCACGGACAACGGCTGCAGCAGCAGCGGGTCGAACGGAGAAGCACAGTGAGCGTCACGGCAGCCAGGGGGTTCACGGCGGCGGGCATCGCCGCCGGGATCAAGGCGAACGGCAACCCGGACCTGGCCCTCGTGGTCAACACCGGCCCGCGCCGCGCCGCCGCGGGCGTCTTCACCTCCAACCGCGTCAAGGCGGCCCCCGTCCTGTGGTCCGAGCAGGTCCTGAAGACCGGTGAGCTGGCCGCGGTCGTCCTCAACTCCGGCGGCGCCAACGCCTGCACCGGGCCGAAGGGCTTCCAGGACACGCACGCCACCGCCGAGAAGGCCGCCGAGGTCCTCGGGGTCGGCGCGGGCGAGGTCGCCGTGGCCTCCACCGGCCTCATCGGCGTCCTCCTCCCCATGGACAAGCTCCTTCCCGGCGTCGAGAAGGCCGCCGCCGAGCTGTCCGAGCACGGCGGCGAGAAGGCCGCCATCGCGATCAAGACCACCGACACCGTCCACAAGACCGCCGTCGTCACCAAGGACGGCTGGACCGTCGGCGGCATGGCCAAGGGAGCCGGGATGCTCGCCCCCGGCCTCGCCACCATGCTCGTCGTCCTCACCACCGACGCCGACCTCGCCGCCCCCGACCTCGACAAGGCGCTGCGGGACGCCACCCGTGTCACCTTCGACCGGGTCGACTCCGACGGCTGCTTGTCCACCAACGACACGGTCCTGCTCCTCGCCTCCGGCGCCTCCGGGATCACCCCCGCGTACGACGCGTTCGCGGAGGCCGTACGGGAGGTCTGCGACAACCTGGGCCGCCAGCTCATCGGGGACGCCGAGGGGGCCTCCAAGGACATCCGCGTCGAGGTGGTCAACGCCGCGACCGAGGCCGACGCCGTCGAGGTCGGCCGGTCCATCGCCCGCAACAACCTCCTCAAGTGCGCCATCCACGGCGAGGACCCCAACTGGGGCCGGGTGCTCTCCGCGATCGGCACCACCTCCGCCGCGTTCGACCCGGACCGGCTCAACGTCGCCATCAACGACGTCTGGGTCTGCAGGAACGGGTCGGTCGGAGAGGACCGGGACCTGGTCGACATGCGCTACCGCGAGGTGAAGATCACCGCCGACCTCGCCGCGGGCACGCGGTCCGCCGTCATCTGGACCAACGACCTCACCGCCGACTACGTCCACGAGAACAGCGCCTACTCGTCATGAGCACCACGCGAAAGCACACCGCGCTCCCCAAGGCCCAGATCCTCATCGAGGCCCTGCCCTGGCTCACCCGCCACCGCGGCAAGACCGTCGTCATCAAGTTCGGCGGCAACGCCATGGTCGACGAGGAACTGAAGGCGGCCTTCGCCCAGGACGTCGTCTTCCTGCACCACGCCGGGCTCCGGCCCGTGGTGGTGCACGGCGGCGGTCCCCAGATCAGCGCCGCCCTCGACCGGCACGGCATCGTCAGCGAGTTCAGGGCGGGCCTGAGGGTCACCACCGAGGACGCGATGGACGTCGTACGGATGGTCCTCGCCGGGCAGGTGCAGCGTGAGCTGGTCGGGCTGCTCAACCAGCACGGGCCGCTCGCCGTCGGCCTCACCGGCGAGGACGCCCACACCATCACCGCGACCCGGCACCAGCCCGTCATCGAGGGCGAGTCCGTCGACATCGGCCGGGTCGGCGAGATCACCGCCATCGACACCGGCGCCATCGAGGCACTGCTCGCGGACGGCCGCATCCCGGTCGTCTCCTCGATCGCCCGCTCCCAGGACGACGGGCACGTCTACAACGTCAACGCCGACACGGCGGCTGCGGCGCTCGCCGCCGCGCTGGACGCCGAGACGCTGATGGTCCTCACCGACGTCGAGGGCCTCTACGAGGACTGGCCGCGCAGCGACGAGGTCATCAGCCGGCTCACCGCCGCCGAGCTGGAGAAGCTCCTGCCCGAGCTGTCCAGCGGCATGGTTCCCAAGATGGAGGGCTGCCTCCACGCCGTACGCAACGGCGTCCACACCGCCCGTGTCATCGACGGGCGCGTCCAGCACTCCATCCTGCTGGAGATCTTCACCGACGAGGGCATCGGCACGATGGTCGTACCCGACGGCGTCCCCGACCAGGAAGAGGTCATCCCGTGAGCGCCAACCAGGAACTGACCCGCCGCTGGCAGTCCGCCCTGGCGGACAACTACGGCACCCCCCGCCTCCCGCTGGTACGCGGCGAGGGGGCCCGGGTCTGGGACGCCGACGGCAGCGCGTACCTGGACTTCGTCGGCGGTATCGCGGTCAACGCCCTCGGCCACGCCCACCCGGCCGTCACCAAGGCGGTCACGGACCAGCTGAACGCGCTGTCCCACGTCTCCAACCTCTTCATCGCCCAGCCCCCCGTCGCCCTGGCCGAGCGGCTCCTCCAGCTCTCCGGCCGCCCCGGCCGGGTCTATTTCGCCAACTCGGGCGCCGAGGCCAACGAGGCCGCCTTCAAGATCGGCCGCCTGACGGGCCGTCCGCACATGGTCGCCACGACCGGCGGTTTCCACGGCCGGACGATGGGCGCTCTGGCGCTGACGGGTCAGCCCGCCAAGCAGCGGCCCTTCCTGCCGCTCCCCGGCGATGTCACGCACGTCCCGTACGGGGACGCCGAGGCGCTGCGCACGGCCGTCACCACCGACACCGCGCTCCTCGTCATCGAACCGATCCAGGGGGAGCACGGCGTGGTCGTGCCGCCCGCGGGCTATCTGGAGGCCGCAAGGGAGATCACCCGGGACACCGGAACCCTGCTCGTGCTCGACGAGGTCCAGACCGGCATCGGCCGCTGCGGCCACTGGTTCCTGCACCAGGCGCACGGCGTCGAGCCCGACATCGTGACCCTCGCCAAGGGCCTCGGCGGCGGCCTGCCCATCGGGGCGACGATCGCCTTCGGCGCGGCGGCCGACCTGCTGAAGCCCGGCCACCACGGCTCCACCTTCGGCGGCAACCCCGTCGCCTGCGCCGCGGGACTGGCCGTCCTCGACACCCTCGCAGCCGAAGGCGCCCTCGACGAGGTCAAGCGGCTGGGGGAGCGGCTCCGCGACGGAATCGAGTCCCTGGACCACCCGCTGGTCTCCCACGTCCGCGGTGCCGGCCTCCTGCTGGGTATCGTGCTGACCGAGCCGCTCGCCGCCCGAGTGCAGCAGGCGGCTCAGGACGCCGGCCTCCTGGTGAACGCACCAGCCCCCGACGTCGTACGGATCATGCCCCCGCTGATCATCGGTGACGACGACGTGGACTCCTTCCTCCAGGCCCTGCCCGGCGCCCTGGACAAGGCCGACGGGGAGACACGAGCCGGAGAATGACACAGCGATGACCGAGCCGCAGCAGGACAACGGCAGCAACGGTGGCAATGGCGGACCGTCCGTACCCCACACCCGTACGGCACGGCACCGCCGGATCGTGGACATCCTCAACCGGCAGCCGGTGCGTTCCCAGAGCCAGCTGGCCAGGCTCCTCGCGGACGACGGGCTGAGCGTCACCCAGGCGACGCTCTCCCGCGACCTCGACGAGCTGGGCGCGGTGAAGATCCGCAACACCGGCGGCGAGCTGATCTACGCCGTGCCCAGCGAGGGCGGCTTCCGCACCCCGCAGGCCCCGCTGGGCGAGTCCGCCAAGGAAGAGCGCATGCGGCGGCTCGCCGGTGAGCTGCTCATCTCGGCGGAGGCGTCCGCGAACCTGGTCGTCCTGCGCACCCCGCCCGGTGCCGCCCAGTTCCTGGCCTCCGCCATCGACCAGGCAGAGCTGCACGCCATCCTCGGCACCATCGCGGGTGACGACACGCTGCTGCTCATCTCCCGTGACCCGAAGGGCGGCCAGGCCCTGGCGGACCACCTGCTGAGGCTGGCGGAGAAGGACCGTTAGGGAGAGTCCGGCGGACCAGCCCGGCGTGCGGCCCGGACCCCGGCCTGGTCCGGACGGGGCCGGCGTCCGGGCCGGGTGCGGGCACGCCGCTGCCGGGCGTGGTCCGGTGGATGCGGCGGGGGCGTCGGAGCGGAGCACCGCCCACGGGCGACGAGGACGCCCATGGCGCGCATGCTCTGCCCGAGCGCGGCCGGGAGCCCGGGGGAGGGGTGCCTTGTCCCGCGGGCCGGGCACGGCCCAGCCCGCGGCCGGCGTGTCCCTCGGGCCGCCCCGCCCCGTCCTCTCCCGGAGCGGCGCTCGTCCCTCAGCCCCCTTCGCCGATCACCGTCGGGTCCGCTCGGCGGGTGCCCCCGCCGAGGGGGCCCCGGGGACGCGGTGCTCCGGCGGCGGCGCCCCCCGGACCGTGGACGTGCCCGCCCACCGGATCGCGATGCGCGGGTGTGCGTCCTCTCGCACCCACCGCAGGATCCGCACCATCGCCTCCTCCGGCACCGACACGCATCCCGCCGTCGCGCCCTTCCCGTCGACGTGCAGGAAGATCCCGGCTCCCCGTCCGCGCACCGGCCGGTCGTAGTTGAAGCCGATGACCAGCCCGTACGCGTACTGCTCGGCGTACGTGACGAGGTGCTCGGCCTCGTCCGCCCGGCAGTCCTCCGGCAGCGGGTCGACCCAGCGGTTGTAGGACTCCGACGCGTTGTCCTGGCACCACCAGGCGTCCGGCGTCACCCGGCGGTAGGGGTACGCGGTGCCCGGCGGGGCGGCCTTGACGCCGAACGCGTACGGCAGGCCGTACACCCCCGCCGGTGTCGTGGACGTGCCCTGCTCGCGGCGCTCGCCCGCCACGAGCCCGCCCGACCCGAACCGCGCCGGGGCGGATCCCACCCGCATCCACCGCCCCGCGCGCCCTCGCCGCTCCCACCAGCTCACCGTCCCGCCGGTCGCCCCGGCGTGCGGGGCGTCGGCGGTGATGAGCTGCGTGCCGTGCCGGGCGGCGGGGGAGGCGGTGGCCGAACCGGACAGCGGCGTCAGGAGCAGCAGGGCTGCGGCGAGGGCGAGAGCGGGGCGGTCATGGCGCATAGGCCCGACCGTAAGGACGCGGGGCGGCTACCGCCCGCCGGGCACGTCCGTCCGGGGCGGCACCGGCAGCGGGAGGCCCGGCAGACCGTCCAGGCTGGTGCCCACGTGCTCCTTCTGCGCGCAGTACTCCCGGAACTCCTCGTCCGACTTCCGCCCGAAGTACTGCGCGTGCTGCGTGCGTTCCTCCTGATAGTCCATGAACGGCACGGCGAAGCCGCAGGTGTCGCTGATCCGCAGGGCCCGTACGAGGATGATCGCCCGGGCACTCGGCCCGTCCGCGTCCCCGAACCGCGGCATCAGCTCACCCCACCGCGGGTCGTCCCGGAACACGGGCTCGCCGGTGCCGTGCACCCGCAGGATCTTCGGCGGACCGCTGAACGCGGTCCACATCAGGGTGATCCGTCCGTTGCCCTCCTCCCGCAGGTGGGCGATGGTCTCGGCGCCGCTGCCTCCGAAGTCCAGATATGCCACCGTCCTCTCGTCGATGACGACGAGGGTGCCCTTGCGTCCCTTCGGGGAGATGTTGACATGCCCGTCGCCCGCCAGCGGCGCGGTGGCGGTGAAGAAGACGGGCTGCTCCTCGATGAACGTCCGTATGCGGCCTTCGATGGTGTCGTATCGCTGTCCCATGCAACTGATCTTGCCTCCTGTCATGCGCATATCGCACGTGCTTCCGGGATCCGGTCGTATGTCACACCGCCGGAGCCGCGTTGACAAACCATACGGAGGACTGCATAGTTATACCCATCGTTGAATGCACCGCTAAGGAGAAACCCGTGACCGAGCGCGTCGTACTCGCCTACTCAGGCGGTCTGGACACCTCCGTCGCCATCGGCTGGATCGCCGAGGAGACGGGTGCTGAGGTCATCGCCGTCGCCGTGGACGTCGGCCAGGGCGGCGAGGACCTGGACGTCATCCGCAAGCGCGCGCTCGCCTGCGGTGCCGTCGAGGCCGAGGTCGCGGACGCCAAGGACGAGTTCGCGGACGAGTACTGCCTCCCCGCGATCAAGGCCAACGCTCTCTACATGGACCGCTACCCGCTGGTCTCGGCGCTCTCCCGGCCCGCGATCGTCAAGCACCTCGTCGCCGCCGCCCACAAGCACAACGCCTCGGTCGTCGCCCACGGCTGCACCGGCAAGGGCAACGACCAGGTCCGCTTCGAGGCCGGCATCCAGGCCCTCGGCCCCGACCTGAAGTGCATCGCCCCCGTCCGGGACTACGCGATGACCCGGGACAAGGCCATCGCCTTCGCGGAGAAGGCCGAGCTGCCGATCGCCACCACCAAGAAGTCCCCGTACTCCATCGACCAGAACGTCTTCGGCCGGGCCATCGAGACCGGCTTCCTGGAGGACATCTGGAACTCGCCGATCGAGGACATCTACGACTACACCTCCAACCCGGCCGAGCCCCGCGAGGCCGACGAGGTGGTCATCTCCTTCAAGGAGGGCGTCCCGGTCGCCGTCGACGGCAAGCCCGTCACGGTCCTCCAGGCCATCCAGCAGCTCAACGAGCGGGCCGGCGCCCAGGGCATCGGCCGGATCGACATGGTCGAGGACCGGCTCGTCGGCATCAAGTCCCGCGAGGTGTACGAGGCCCCCGGCGCGATCGCCCTCATCACCGCCCACCAGGAGCTGGAGAGCGTCACCGTCGAGCGCGAGCTGGCCCGTTACAAGCGGCAGGTCGAGCAGCGGTGGAGCGAGCTGGTCTACGACGGCCTGTGGTTCTCTCCGCTGAAGCGTGCCCTGGACGGCTTCGTCGACGAGGCCAACCGGCACGTCACCGGCGACATCCGGATGACCCTGCACGGCGGCCGGGCCGTCGTCACCGGGCGGCGCTCGGAGGAGTCCCTGTACGACTTCAACCTCGCGACGTACGACACGGGTGACACCTTCGACCAGTCGAAGGCCCAGGGCTTCATCGACATCTTCGCGCTGTCGGCCAAGATCGCCGCGAAGCGTGACCTGACCTGAGCCGTCGTCGTCCGCCCACCGCCTCCTTGCTGCCGCGCGGCAGGGAGGCGGTCGTACATCCGCACCACTCATCTCACCACCCCTCCCGACCCCGAGGAGCTTCAGCAGTGAGCAGCAACAACGGTGACGTCCGGCTCTGGGGCGGCCGGTTCGCCGACGGCCCGGCCGACGCGCTGGCGAAACTGTCCGCGTCGGTCCACTTCGACTGGCGGCTCGCCCCCTACGACATCGCCGGCTCCCGCGCCCACGCCCGTGTGCTGAACCAGGCGGGGCTGCTCACCGAGGACGAACTCACCCGCATGCTGGACGGCCTCGACCGGCTGGAGGCCGACGTCGCCTCCGGCGCCTTCACGGGCACCATCGCGGACGAGGACGTGCACACCGCCCTGGAGCGCGGCCTGCTGGAGCGCCTCGGCCCCGACCTCGGCGGCAAGCTGCGCGCGGGACGTTCCCGGAACGACCAGGTCGCGACCCTGTTCCGGATGTACCTGAGGGACCACGCCCGGATCATCGGCGGTCTGCTGGCCGACCTCCAGGACGCCCTGGTGGGCCTGGCCGAGGCGCATCCTGACGTCGCCATGCCGGGCCGCACCCACCTCCAGCACGCCCAGCCGGTGCTGTTCGCCCACCATGTGCTCGCCCACGTCCAGTCCCTGTCGCGGGACGCCGAGCGGCTGCGCCAGTGGGACAAGCGGACGGCGGTCTCCCCGTACGGCTCCGGGGCCCTGGCGGGCTCGTCCCTCGGCCTCGACCCGCAGGCGGTCGCGCGGGACCTGGGCTTCGAGGGGGGCAGCGCGGGGAACTCCATCGACGGCACGGCGTCCCGGGACTTCGTCGCGGAGTTCGCGTTCATCACGGCGATGACCGGGGTGAACCTCTCGCGGATCGCGGAGGAGGTCATCATCTGGAACACGAAGGAGTTCTCCTTCGTGACCCTGCACGACGCCTTCTCGACCGGTTCGTCGATCATGCCGCAGAAGAAGAACCCGGACATCGCGGAGCTGGCGCGCGGGAAGTCCGGCCGCCTGATCGGCAACCTGACGGGCCTGCTCGCCACCCTGAAGGCGCTGCCCCTCGCGTACAACCGGGACCTCCAGGAGGACAAGGAGCCGGTCTTCGACTCCTGCGACCAACTGGAGATCCTGCTGCCCGCCTTCACCGGCATGATGGCCACGCTCACGGTCAACCGGGAGCGCATGGAGGAGCTGGCCCCCGCGGGCTTCTCCCTCGCGACGGACATCGCGGAGTGGCTGGTCAAGCAGGGTGTGCCGTTCCGTGTGGCGCACGAGGTCGCGGGCGAGTGCGTGAAGGTCGCGGAGGCGGACGGCAAGGAGCTGGGCGATCTCACGGACGAGCAGTTCGCCAAGATCTCCGAGCACCTCACCCCCGAGGTGCGGACGGTCCTCAATGTGCCCGGCGCCCTGGCCGCCCGCAACGGCCGCGGCGGCACGGCCCCGTCGGCGGTCGCGGTCCAGCTGGCCGAGGTGAAGGCGGACCTGGTCATCCAGCGAGCCTGGTCGGACGCGAAGAAGTAGCAGGCACGGACACCCCTCACCGCATCGCCGCCGCCCACTCCGCGAGCGCGTCGAAGCCCGCCCGGATCGGCCCGATCCGCGGGTCGACGTCCAGGAGCAGGGCGGCGGCGAGGTGTTCGCGCTCCACGAACTCCCGTTCGTACGCGGTGATGCGTCGTCCGCCCAGGCGAACGGCCGCCCGGCCGCGTATTCCAGCAGTCACTGCGTCTTCCAGAAGGTCCCGGCGGGCGCCACCCGTGCATCGCCGGCCAGTCGACGTACGGCAGCTCCGGCAGCCCGAGCCGGGGACCTGTCCAGGTGTTCGCCTCGCCCTTCCAGGCGGTCGCCCACACGAGCTCGTACGACTCCGCCGGCGCGAGCAGCTCCTCGCCGTGCCCCGGGTGAGCCACACCCGCAAGGGCCGGTCGCCGTGCAGGCCCTCGGGCCGCATGCGGTGCGTCTCACAGCCCTCCGGCCTGTGCTCCCGCTGCGCCGGTACGGGTTCAGCGGACCGACGGCATCGATCAGCAGCAGTGGCCTCTCCGGCATGCGCCCATGCTCCCTTCGTCTTCGCGCCGAGTCGATCAGCTTTCAAATGAGACATTGATGTCTCACTCGGGGTATGGTTGTCTCATGAGTGTTGACCGTGCCCAGGTTCTCCGTGCCGCCGCCGCCCTGCTGTCCCGCAAGTCGACCGCCACCATGGACGAGGTCGCGAGGGCCGCCGGGATCGGGCGGGCCACACTGCACCGCCACTTCGCGGGGCGGGACGCGCTGGTCAGGGCGCTGGAAGAACTCGGCATCCAGGAGTTCGAGGCGGCCATAGCGGCCGCCCGGCTCGACGAGGGCGGTGCGGAGGCCGCGCTGCGGCGTCTGATCGCGGAGGTCGAGCCGTCCGCTCCGCTGCTGTCGTTCCTGGTCACCGAGAACCAGCTCTTCGAGGGCGACCAGGTCAACGCCGGCTGGGCCCGGCTCGACGCCCAGGTCGCCGCGTTCTTCCGGCGCGGCCAGGAGCGCGGCGAGTTCCGGATCGACCTCAGCCCCGTCTGGCTGACCGAGGCCCTCTACGGCCTGGTCGGCACCTGCGCCTGGGCGGTGCAGGACGGGCGGGTCGCCGCCAAGGACTTCCAGTACATGATCGTCGAGCTGCTGCTCGGCGGAGCACGACGCGGGAGCGTGGACCAATGACCGGCATCGGTACCGTACGGCAGGCCAGGGGCGCGGAGGCCGTCCACCGGCCGGGGCGGTGGCTCGCGCTGGCCGTGCTCGTGCTCGCCGTCCTGCTCGTCGCCGTCGACGCGACGGTCCTCGGTCTGGCGACCCCGTTCCTCAGCGAGGACCTGAAGCCGTCCGGCACCCAGCTTCTCTGGATCGGCGACGTCTACAGCTTCGTCATCGCCGGGCTGCTCGTCTCCATGGGCAGCCTGGGCGACCGCATCGGCCGGAAGAAGCTGCTGCTCACGGGCGCGACCGCGTTCGGCGCGGTGTCCGTCCTCAACGCGTACGCGACCACCCCCGAGACGATGATCGTGGCGCGGGCGCTGCTGGGTGTCGCGGGCGCGACACTCATGCCGTCGACGCTCGCGCTGATCCGCAACCTCTTTCCCGACGCGCGCGAGCGCAGCCTGGCCATCGGCATCTGGGGTGCCATGGCGTCGGCGGGCGCGGCGGTGGGCCCGGTCGTCGGCGGACTGCTGCTGGAGCACTTCTGGTGGGGGTCGGTGTTCCTCATCAACCTGCCCGTGATGGCCGTCCTGGTCGTCGTCGGCATCCGCCTGATCCCCGAGTCGAAGAACCCGGCCCCCGGCCCGTGGGACCTGCCGAGCGTCGTCGCCTCGCTCATTGGCATGATCGGTGTCGTGTACGCGGTGAAGGAGGCGGCCGCGCACGGCCTCTCCCCGGAAGCGGGCATCGCCGCAGCGATCGGAGCCGCCTCGCTGGCCTGGTTCGTGCGACGCCAGCTCACCCTCGACGCGCCGCTGCTCGACATGCGGCTGTTCCGGCACCGCGGCTTCTCGGGTGCGGTCCTCGCGGACCTGCTGACCATCCTGGGGCTGTCCGGGCTCATTTTCTTCCTGTCCCAGTTCCTGCAACTGGTCCAGGGCCGCAGCCCGCTGGAGGCGGGCCTGGCCGAACTTCCCGCCGCGCTGGGCGCGGTCGGCGCGGGGCTCGTCGCGGGCACGGTGGCCCGGCGGTTCTCCGTGCGGTCCGCGGTGGCCGGCGGGCTGGCGGCGGTCGGCCTGGCCCTGGCCGCCCTGACGGCGATCGACCGGGCCACGGGATATCCGCTGCTGGGCGCGGCCCTGCTCGTGGTCGGCGTCGGAGCGGGGCTGGCCTTCACGGTCACCGCGGACGTCATCCTCTCCAGCGTGCCGAAGGAGCAGGCGGGCGCGGCGTCCGCCGTGTCGGAGACCGCCTACGAGCTGGGCGCGGCGCTCGGCATCGCGGTGCTGGGCTCCATCGTGACGGGCGTCTACCGCGACTTCGCCACACCTGCGGGCGTCCCCGCGCCCGCCGCGTCCGCGGCGCACGAGTCGCTGGGCGGCGCGGTGGAGGCTGCGACGACCCTGCCGGAGCGTTCGGCCACGGCGCTGGTCACCGCGGCGCAGGACGCGTTCGTCTCCGGCCTCCACATCGCCGCGGCGGTCGGCTCGGCGGTCCTCCTGACCACGGCCGCGGCCGCCTGGCTCCTGCTGCGCGGCCAGCGGCTGGAGGACGGCCCGACCACCGGGCACGCGTGATCCACGGCGGTTGGGCCGGGCTATCGTACGGGCATGACCGAGCGTCACGTGACGGAAGCCCGGAGCGCCTTCGTGGCAGTCGGGGGCGTACGGCTGGCCTACCAGGTCTCGGGGCCGCCGGACGCCCCGCCGCTGGTCCTGCTGCACGCGCTGGGTGAGGAAGCCGGGGACTGGGCCCCCGTCACGCCGGCGCTCGCCCTGGACCGGCGGGTCTACGCCCTGGACCTGCGTGGCCACGGCAGGAGCGACTGGCCCGGCGACTACTCGCTGGAGCTGATGCGCGACGACGTGCTCGGCTTCCTCGACGCACTCGGCCTGGACCGCGTGGACCTGATCGGGCACTCCCTCGGCGGGGCCGTCGCCTACCTGCTGGCTCAGGAACGCCCCGGACGTGTCCGGCGCCTCGTCCTGGAGGACCCGCCCGCCCCGCGCCCGCGCCGCCCGTCCACGCCGGAACGCCCTGCCGGGGAGCCGGGCTTCGACTGGGACATGGTCCTGGCGGTCAAGTCGCAGCTCGACACCCCGGACCCGGCCTGGTCGGCGCGGCTGGCCGACATCACCGCGCCGACCCTGGTGGTGGCGGGAGGCCCCCTCAGCCATGTGCCGCAGGAGGGCCTGGCCGATCTCGCACGCCGCGTGCCGCGGGGACGTCTCGTCACGGTCCCGGCCGGCCACCTGATCCACCGGACCGAACCGGAGAGGTTCAGCGATCTGGCGGGGGCGTTTCTGCGCGAGGGGTGACGGCGGCCCGTCCGGCGTCCGGGGACGAGCGCCATCAGGCGAGAGAGCGGGGGTCCGGGCCGGAGGCCCGGCGCCGGCGGCCGGAGACCGGACGGGCCCCTGGCAGACCCGGCGGCTACGCCGCCTTCGCCTTCGTGGCGTACATGTCCACGTACTCCTGCCCGGACAGCCGCATCACCTCGGCCATCACCGAGTCCGTCACCGCGCGCAGCACATACCGGTCGCGGCCCATGCCCTCGTACCGCGAGAACTCCATCGGCTCACCGAACCGCACGGTCACCCGTCCCGGTCGCGGCAGCCCCGCGCCGCCCGGCTGCAGCTTGTCCGTACCGATCAGCGCGAACGGCACCACGGGCGCGCCCGTCATCAGCGTCAGCCGCGCGATGCCGGTGCGGCCCCGGTACAGGCGGCCGTCGGGGGAGCGGGTGCCCTCCGGGTAGATGCCGAAGATCCGGCCGTCCTCCAGCACCCGGCGACCCGTGTTGAGCGCCGCCACCGCCGCGCCCGCGCCGTCCCGGTCGACCGGGATCATGCCGACGCCGGTGAAGAACCAAGCCATGAGCCGCCCCTTGAGACCCTTGCCCGTGACGTACTCGTCCTTCCCGATGAAGAACACCTGACGGTCCACGACGAGCGGCAGGATCATCGAGTCGATGAAGGTCAGGTGGTTGCCCGCGAGGATCACCGGCCCGGAGCCGGGGATGTGCTCGGCGCCCTCCACCTGTGGCCGGAACATCAGCCGCATGACCGGGCCGACCACTGCCTTGATGAGCGCGAAGCGGGACAACGAGTCCTCCGGTGTTCCGGTGTGATGTGCATCTGAGCCTGCCTGGTGCAGGTGAGGACGATACTCGCGGGTCAGGCCGACACGCACGTCGGGTTCACCGAGTCGATACACAGTGTTGACCTGTGTTTTCCACGGATTCGGCAGGGCGCGCCCCACACCCCCTACGATCGACCGGATCTCGTCCACGTATTCGATACGTTCGATGACGCGACGACACGTCCACGTGAGGAGTCTTCATGACGCAGGCGTCACAGGGTGCGCACACCAGTCCGGGTCGCCGGACCGTTCTCGGCGCGGCGGTGCTGGGAGGCACGGCCGCGCTGTCGGCGGGCGGTGCCCTGGCCGGTACGGCGTCGGCGGCGTCGCCCGGCCAGGCACCGGCCGGGCGCGGACACGGGCACGGCCGGGGCCCGGCCTACCGCCGGCTTCCCGTCCCCACGGTCATCGGCCACCGCGGCGCCAGCGGCTACCGTCCCGAACACACCCTGGGCTCCTACCAGCTGGCCCTGGACATGGGCGCCCATGTCATCGAACAGGACGTGGTGCCCACGAAGGACGGGCACCTGGTGTGCCGCCACGAGAACGAGATATCCGGTACGACGGACGTCGCGGACCACCCCGAGTTCGCGTCCCGCCGCACCACCAAGAGCGTGGACGGATCATCCCTCACCGGCTGGTTCACCGAGGACTTCACGCTCGCGGAGCTGAAGACGCTCCGCGCGAAGGAGCGCATTCCGGGCACCCGGCCCGACAACACCCTCTACGACGGCCGCTGGGCGGTGCCGACCTTCGAGGAGGTCCTGCGCTGGGCCGACAAGGAGGGCCGCCGCCGGGGCCATCCGGTCTGGCTGCATGTCGAGACCAAGCACCCCAGCTACTTCCGGCAGCTCGGCCTGGGCCTGGAGGAGCGGCTGGCGAAGCTGCTGCGGCGGTACGGCCGCCACCGGGCCGACTCGCCCACGTTCCTCCAGTCCTTCGAGCCGACCAGCATGGAGCGCATGGCCCGCCTGGTCGGCACCCCGCGCGTCGTCCTGCTGTGGACGCCCGACTACCGCCCCTGGGACTTCGAGCAGTCCGGCGACCCGCGCACCACGGCCGATCTCATCACGCCCGAGGGCCTCGCCGGGATCGCGTCGTACGCGCAGGGCATCGGCCCGCTCCTGGACCTGGTCATCCCGAAGGACGAGGAGGGCAGGCTGGGTGAGCCGACCACCCTCGTCCGCGACGCGCACGCGAAGGGCCTGGTCCTCCACCCGTACACCCTGCGCAACGAGAACACCTTCCTGCCCGCCGACTTCCGGAAGGGGACCGATCCCCACGCGTACGGGGACGTCTTCGCCGCTTACCGGGCGTACTTCGCGACCGGCATCGACGGCATCTTCACCGACCAGCCCGACACGGCCCTGCTGGCGGCCGAGGACCACGACGCCTGACGCCGGGGGAGCCTCCGGCGCTCGCGGGGGCTTCCCCCGCTCGGGCGCGTTCGAGAGCCCGGGGACGACCTGCCGGGCACGCGCTCAGGCCTGATCCGCCGCGCACGACCGGGAACCGGCGGCCGGCCCGGCAGGTCCGGGGTCCCGCGCTCGGCCGAGGAGCACGGGGCCGGAGGACGCAGCGGCACCGGGGCAGGGACCCGGCGTCAGCCCCCGGCCGCCCGCACCCCCATCGGGGGATTCGGGGCCCGCCCGGAAACCGGCCGGCGGGCCCCGTGTGTCGACCTGGTGTGACCCCGCAGAACATGGCCGCCGCCCATCACCTCGTCGGCACCCTCGCCCCGCTCCTGACCGCCGAGTCCGACGCCGAGGCCCCCGCCGCCGGCGTCGAGTCCCGCGACCTCCAGCAGGCTGTCTGGCTCCGTCTGCTGGAGCGTCTCGCGGGCCCAGGTGTCCCCGACCGCCCCGCCGACTGGCTGCGCCGCGCGGTCCGGGCCGAGGCCCGAAGGGCCCGCCGTACCGCCGTACGGGAGCGGCCGTACACCTACGACCCGGCGCAGGACGCCGGTGGCCGGCAGCCCCCCGCCCCCGAACCCGCCGCGCTCACCGCCGAAGAGCACCGTGCTCTCCGCTCCGCGGTCCGTCGCTCACCCGTCGGATGCCGTCGACTGCTGGCTGCGATGTTGTCCCCGAACGACCCCACCTACCGCGAAATCGCAGGAAAGTTGGGTATCTCACAGGGGAGTTTAGGGCCGATGCGTTCCCGTTGCCTGGGATGCCTGCGCAGAATGCTGGCGGCAGAGGTTGCCGCGCCGACCCCCCGGGAAAGGTGTGGTCGACCGACAGGGCGGATCAGGTGAGCCGGAGGCAGGCACCCATGGGCATGAGCGTGACCATCTCGGCGGCGAGCGCGCAGGACGCCGAGCAGATCCTCAAGTTGCAGTACCTCTGCTACCAGAGCGAGGCCGAGCTGTACGGCGACTACAGCATCGAGCCGCTCACCCAGACCCTGGACGACCTGAAGGCCGAACTGGGGCGCGGTCACGCGCTCGTGGCCCGCCTCGGCGGCGAGGTCGTCGCCTCCGTACGGGGCGAGGCCGACGCGGACGGCACGGCGCGGATCGCCAGACTCATCGTCCACCCCCGCATGCGCCGCCACGGACTCGGCGGGCGCCTCCTCGACGCCATCGAGCTGCAGTTCGCCACGGCCAAGTGCTTCCGCCTCCTCGCCGGCCACCGCAGCGAGACCAGCCTGAACCTCTACCGCAAGAAGGGATACGAGGCGGTGGCGCGCGAACGGACGACCCCGAGCCTCACCCTGATCACCCTGGAGAAGGCGGCCTGACGGTCGGTCCGGAGGTGTCCGGCGGCCGGGCGCGGTCCGCCGGACAGCCGCCTAGACCGGTGCGCTCTCCGGCGCCCCGCGCCGGGAGTGCCGCAGCCACATGATGCCCGTCACCGGCAGCAGCACCGGGATGAAGACGTACCCGTACCCGAACTGCGACCACACCGTCGTGTCGGGGAACGCCTCCGGATCCAGCAGCGTCCACGTCCCCACCGACAGCACCCCCACCAGCTCCGCGCCGCAGCAGAGCAGCGCCGCCCGGCGGGCCGTCTCCCCGCCGCGCACCAGCGTGTAGGTGATGAAGACGTACACCGCCGCCGCCACCGCCGACAGCGTGTACGCCAGCGGGGCACGCCCGAACTCCGTGGCGATCTGGTACGCCGAGCGCGACACCGCACCCACCGACATCACCCCGTAGAGCCACACCAGCAGCATCCCGGGGCCCTTCACCAGCCGGCCGTCGGCCATGTCAGCCCACCCACCAGATGTCGTGGAGGCGTACCTCCAGCACCGCGAGCACGACCGCTCCGGCCGCGACCGTCGCCGAGCCCCACCGGCTGCGCTCCACCAGTGACATGAACCCCGCCGCGGGCACCGCGAAGAACGCGCCCAGCAGGTACGCCACGAAGATCGTCGTGCCCTCCTCGGCCTCGCCGCCGCTCGCGAGCCGCACCACACCGACCACCAGCTGGGCCAGCGCCAGCACCGTCACCACGGCCATGCCGACGAAGTGCCAGTCCTTCGTCGGCTGGTCCCGGTACGCGGCGAAGCCGCACCACGCGGTGAGGAGGAGCGCGGCCACGGACACCGTGACCGTGAGGGCAGTGAGCATGGAGCCGAGGGTATTACGGGTCGAAACGCACCCCGCCCCCGCCCCCGCACCCCACGTGGTCTTGACCACAGCGAGGACCCGCGGGAGCCCGGCCCGCCCTTCTCGGCGCCGACTGCCGCAGCCGGCGTTCCCGCAGGTCGTCGCGGGGATGTGAGGCCGTGCTCCACGGTCGTGCGTGTCCGTATCGTGCACCTCGTCCGTCCGGTATGCGGACACCCGTGATCGATCAACAGCCCCTTCTGTTTTACTGACACCCATGACCACGACGAGCACCCGCACCCCTGCGACCGAGGCGACGAAGACGCCCGGTGCTCGCCGCATGTGTCGAATGTGCGCCTTCTGAGGGCCCCTGACCGAGCCTCGCGCCCCGAAGCGAGACCCGACAGCGAGCAGTTCGCCGCAGTCCGCGCGTACGGACCTCCGTACGGCACCACACCGGACCGCGTCTGCCCCGCGCACCCGCCTCCTCCGGCAGCCGCGCCACGCGTCGGGACGACGAATGCGAATGCCCCGTGCCCGGCGGACACCCACGCCGTGCACACGACAGTGACGGAAACCCCCTGTGATCACCACCAAGGGCCTCACCAAGGTCTACGAGTCGCGTGGCCGTCAGGTCACCGCCCTGGACGGCGTCGACCTGCACGTCCGTGAAGGCGAGGTGTTCGGCGTCCTCGGCCAGAGCGGCGCCGGCAAGTCCTCCCTCATCCGCTGCGTCAACCTCCTGGAACACCCCACCTCCGGCACCGTGACGGTCGACGGCACCGATCTCACCGCCCTCGCCGGACGCGGCCGACGCGCCGGAAGGGAGCTGCGCCAGGCCCGCAGCCGCATCGGCATGGTCTTCCAGCACTTCAACCTGCTGTCCTCCCGTACCGTCCAGGACAACATCGAACTGCCCCTGGAGATCCTCGGCGTCCCCGGTGCCGACCGCGCCCGCCGCGCCCTCGAACTCCTGGACCTCGTCGGCCTCGCCGACAAGGCGAAGGCCTACCCCGGCCAGCTCTCCGGCGGCCAGAAGCAGCGCGTCGGCATCGCCCGTGCCCTCGCCGGCGAGCCCAGGGTGCTGCTCTCCGACGAGGCCACCAGTGCCCTCGACCCGGAGACCACTCGCTCCATCCTCCAGCTGCTGCGCGACCTCAACCGGCAGCTCGGCCTGACCGTGCTCCTCATCACCCACGAGATGGACGTCGTCAAGACCGTCTGCGACTCCGCCGCCCTCATGAAGAAGGGCAGGATCGTCGAGTCCGGAACCGTCGCCCAGCTCCTCGCCACCCCCGGCTCCGAACTCGCCCACGAGCTGTTCCCCGTCAGCGGCCACGCCACCGGGACCGACCGCACGGTCGTCGACGTCACCTTCCACGGAGAGACCGCCACCCAGCCGGTCATCTCCCAGCTCGCCCGCACCTACAACATCGACATCTCGATCCTCGGCGCCGCCATGGACACCGTCGGCGGCCGGCAGATCGGCCGGATGCGGATCGAACTCCCCGGACGGTACGAGGACAACGTCGTCCCCGTCGGCTTCCTGCGCGAACAGGGACTCCAGGTCGAGACCGCCCCGGACGCCGCCGCCCCGCAGTCCCCCCTGGCCGAGGAAGGTGCCCGGTGACCTGGTCCGAGATGCAGCCCCTGCTCGTCCAGGGCACCATCGACACCCTCTACATGGTCCTCTGGGCCACCGTCGTCTCCATCCTCGGCGGGCTTCCCCTCGGCATCCTCCTAGTCCTCACCGACAAGGGCGGACTGCTCCGGAACACCCTCGTCAACAAGACCGTCGGCGCGATCGTGAACATCGGCCGCTCGCTGCCGTTCATCATCCTGCTGATCGCGCTGATCCCGTTCACGACCCTTGTCGTCGGCACCTTCATCGGCCCCACCGCGATGATCGTCCCCCTCGCCATCGGGGCCATCCCGTTCTTCGCGCGCCTCGTCGAGACCGCCGTCCGCGAGGTCGACCACGGCCTGGTCGAAGCCGTCCAGTCCATGGGCGGATCCATCCCCACGATCGTCCGCAAGGTGCTCCTCCCGCAGGCCCTGCCGTCCCTGGTCTCCGCCGTCACCACCACCGTCATCGTGCTCATCGGCTACTCCGCGATGGCCGGCGCGGTCGGCGGCGAAGGCCTCGGCTCCAAGGCCGTCACCTACGGATACCAGCGCTTCGACACCACCTTCATGCTGGTCACGGTCGTGATCCTGATCGGGATCGTCACTGTCGTCCAGCTCCTCGGTGACGGCGTCGTGCGGCTCCTCGCGCGCCGCGGCCGTACCACCTCCTGAACTTCGCCACTTCGCTCGCGAAGAAGCCCGCACTCCTTGTCCGGGCGGAAACAACCCATAAGAAAGAGGCACTTTTCGTGCGCAGCAACACCACCCGTACCGCCTTCGCCGCCTTCGCCGGCGTCACCGCCCTCGCCCTCGGCCTCACGGCCTGCGGCACCGCCTCGGACCCGTCCTCCGCCAAGGACGCCTCCGGCAAGGACGCCGCGGACAAGCCGCTCGTCGTCGCCGCGTCCCCCACTCCGCACGCCGACATCCTGAACTTCGTCAAGGACAACCTCGCGAAGAAGGCCGGCCTCACCCTGGAGGTCAAGGAGTTCACCGACTACGTCCTGCCGAACACCGCCACCCAGCAGGGCCAGGTCGACGCCAACTACTTCCAGCACAAGCCGTACCTGGACGACTTCAACAAGAAGAACAAGACGACCATCGTCCCGGTCGTCGACGTCCACCTCGAACCGCTCGGCCTCTACTCCAGGAAGCTCACCGGCCTCAAGGACCTGAAGGCCGGTCAGACCGTCGCCGTCCCCAACGACACCACCAACGAGGGCCGTGCCCTCAAGCTCCTCGCGGACAACGGTCTGATCACCCTCAAGGACGGCGTCGGCGCCGACGCCACCCTCAACGACATCACCGACAAGAAGGGCCTGGAGTTCAAGGAGCTGGAGGCGGCCACCGTGCCCCGCGCCCTGAACGACGTCGACGCCGCCGTCATCAACGGCAACTACGCCATCGAGGCCGAGCTCAGCCCCGCCGAGGACGCCCTCGCCGTCGAGAAGGCCGAAGGCAACCCGTACGCCAACTTCCTCGCCGTCAAGGACGGCGACCAGGACGACCCGCGGGTCCGGAAGCTGGCCGAGCTGCTCACCTCCCCCGAGGTGAAGAAGTACATCGAGGACACCTACAACGGCTCCGTGACCCCGGCGTTCACCGCCGCCGCCGAGTAACCCCGGGCCACCGGCGCACCACGACGGGCCCCGCACACCACCGCTTGGGTTCCAGGGGTCGTCGCAACACCACTTGGTTTCAGGTGGTGAGTAGATCACGTAGACGCTCG
>NZ_JADWYO010000080.1 GCF_022414595.1 Streptomyces sp. MUM 203J
GTTTCGGTGGTCATAGCGTTAGGGAAACGCCCGGTTACATTCCGAACCCGGAAGCTAAGCCTTTCAGCGCCGATGGTACTGCAGGGGGGACCCTGTGGGAGAGTAGGACGCCGCCGAACTAATTGTGGGAAGGCCCCGCACTGTCATCAGTGCGGGGCTTTCTGCATTCTCCGACCGTTTTCGCCGCGCCCGTCCCCTCAACGAGGTGAAGGCCGCGGTCCTATCCCCGGCAGGCCCCGGCGGAACGGATACGGACAGGAGGATCAGAGGCGGCCGGACGACTTCAGCGCCAGGTAGGCGTCAGCAAGTGCAGGGGCGAGATCCTCAGGCGTCGCGTCGACGACGGTGACCCCGTGGCGCTGGAGCTGCTCCGCCGTATGGCGGCGCTGAGCCTGTGACTGGGTTCCCGCAGCGGCCTCGTACACGGCCTGAGCACTGCCCCGGCCCTTCGCCATTTCCGCAGCGCGCGGATCGGAGACGGAGGCCACGAGCACGGTGTGCCGCCGGGTCAGCTGTGGAAGTACGGGGAGCAGACCTTCCTCGATCGGCGCGGCGTCCAGACCGGTGAGCAGGACGATCAAAGAGCGGCGCGGAGCGTTGCTCAGTGCCGTAGAGCTGAGCCCGCGGGCATCCGTCTCGACGAGTTCGGGTTCCAAGGGGGCCATGGCGTCCACCATGGAGTGGAGAACGTCGCTCGTGGAGCGCCCCTGCACGCGGGTGCGGATGCGGCGGTCGTAGGCGATCAGGTCCACCCGGTCACCGGCACGGGAAGCGAGCGCGGTGAGGAGCAGCGCTGCGTCCATCGCGGCATCCAGGCGTGGGACGTCCCCGACACGGCCGGCGGAGGTGCGCCCGGTGTCGAGGACCAGGAGGATGTGGCGGTCACGCTCCGGACGCCAGGTGCGCACGGCCACCATGGACTGCCGGGCGGTGGCGCGCCAGTCGATGGAGCGAGTGTCATCCCCGGGCACGTACTCGCGAAGGCTGTCGAACTCGGTTCCCTCACCGCGGATGAGCACGCTGGTACGGCCGTCGAGTTCACGGAGTCGGCTGAGACGGGACGGCAGGTGCTTGCGGCTGGTGAAAGGCGGCAGGACGCGCACGGTCCAGGGCACATGATGGCTGCCCTGGCGTGCGGCCAGGCCGAGGGGGCCGTAGGAGCGGACGGTCACGCGGTCGGCTTGTCGGTCGCCACGGCGGCTGGGCCGCAGGGTCGTGGTGACCCTGCGGCGTTCCCCTGTGGGCACGGTGAGCTTGTGACGTGACGCGGTCTGGTCGGGACCCGAGGTCCAGCTGCTGGGTGGCCAGGCGTCGCGAATCTGGGCGCGCAGGAGGCGCCGAGAGGGATTGGTGACGGTGAGCTGAACGTCGGCACTGTCACCCAATCGAACATTCGTGTCACCACTTCGAGTGAACCGGAGGGTTCGCACTGGCGCGGCGAGCAGGTAGTCGCACAGAATTGCGAGTGAGAGAGGGGCGTTGACCGCCAGCATTCCCGTCCAGCTGGGGGTGAGGATGCCGACGGGCAATGAGCCGACCGCGGCCAGCAGCGCGGTTCGTCCGGTGAGGGCCATGGGGTCACTGCCTCAGTGAGGGCGTGGCGACGTGGGCGAGGATCGAGTTGATGACGGAGTCCGCGGTCACTCCCTCCATCTCCGCTTCGGGGCGCAGTTGGATGCGGTGCCGGAGCGTGGGGAGAGACAGGGCCTTGACGTCGTCGGGGATGACATAGTCCCGGCCGGTCAGCCAGGCCCAGGCGCGGGCTGTGGCGAGCAGGGCCGTGGCGCCTCGTGGCGAGACGCCGAGAGTGAGTGAGGGGGAGTCACGGGTGGCGCGACAGATATCGACCACGTAGCCGACGATTTCGGGAGCGACCGAGACAGCGGCGACCGCTCGGCGGGCGGCCTCCAGATCGGTGGAGTCGGCTACTGGCCGAATGCCGGCGGCCTTGAGATCGCGCGGGTTGAAGCCTGCCGCGTGACGCATGAGGACGTCGATCTCATCGTCCCGTGCAGGAAGAGGAACCGTCAGCTTCAGCAGGAAACGGTCGAGTTGAGCCTCCGGCAGAGGATAGGTGCCCTCGTATTCGACCGGGTTCTGCGTGGCGGCGACGAGGAACGGTTCGGGCAGTGGACGGGGTACGCCGTCAACTGTGACCTGGCGTTCCTCCATGGCTTCAAGGAGGGAGGACTGGGTCTTGGGCGGGGTGCGGTTGATCTCGTCCGCGAGAAGGAGGTTGGTGAAGACAGGGCCGGGCTGGAAGGAGAACTCGGCGGTCCTGGCGTCGTAGACGAGAGAGCCCGTCACGTCGCTCGGCATCAGGTCAGGGGTGAACTGGACACGCTTGGTGTCGAGTTCGAGGGAGGCGGCGAGGGCACGGACGAGCAGTGTCTTGGCGACTCCCGGCACGCCTTCCAGGAGGACGTGGCCTCGGCAGAGCAAGGCGACGACGAGGCCGGTCACGGCGGGGTCCTGCCCGACCACGGCCTTCGCGATCTCGGTGCGCAGGACTTCCAGCGAGGCGCGGGCGCTGTCCGAGGTCTCAGCGGTCTCGGGGGTCGGGGCACTCATGAGGTGCGTACCTCTCTTTCGAGGGCGTCGAGGTGGTCTGCCAGGCGGACGAGCGCGGCGTCATTGACGGGAGTCGGTCCGAACAGCAGCTCCCGCAGGTCTGTCTGACCCTCGGTGAGCCGGGCGGAGAGAGCGGGCAGCAGGGTGCCGGGGGAGTGCGCCTCTCTTGTCGGAACCCCGACGAGCGGCGCGAGACGCGTGCGGGCTGCCGAGCGCAGCACGGCGGCGGCACGGTCACGGGCGTTGGCCCGGTGGTACAAGCGGGCGCGGCCCTCGGTCGTTTCCGAGGCGCGGATGGCGACAGGCAGGCGTTCCATGACGAGCGGCCCGAAACGGCGTCCACGCCAGATCGCGGCGAGAACTGCGGCCAGGGCGAGTTGGAGCGTGCCCCACAGCCAGCCGGACGGGATCAGGTCGAAGAAGCTCTCACCGCCGGCTCCGCCCGCGGTGTCGTCTGCGGTGGCGGAGGAGTCGGTGAGTGAAGGGAGGTACCAGACAAGACGGTTGTGCGAGCCGAGCAGCTGGAGGGCGAGCGAGGCGTTGCCCTGTTCGTCGAGACGGTCGTTGAAGAGGATGTCGGCGGACCCGAGAAGCACGGTCTCGGCGCCCGACGGATCCTTCAACGTGACGAGAGTGGGGAGGCCGTCACTGACGTAGCAGGACTCGGCGGCGGTACCGGGCGTGACGCCGTACCGTTCGCCGCCGAGGTCCACCGAGCCGGCGCGGACCGCCTCCGGGAGGTCGCAGCCCGGCGCCAGGACGTCGACGTCGGTCGGCAGGTCGGCGGTCACACCCGGGGCCAGCACATCCAGGGACGGCCACCCCGCGGAGACGAGTACCGTGCGGGCGCGTGCCGTGTCCATGTGCGCGCGCAGCGCGACCTGCTGGCTAGCCGTCAGCAGGTCCGGGCTGGCGACGAGGAGCGTGGTGTCCTCGTTCGTGGCTGCGACCGCCTCTTCGAGGCTGGTGACGACCTGGGTGGACACACCACGGGCTTGCAGCAACTCGGCGACGGCCCGGCTGCCGTTCCGGTCCGCGGAACGCGGGTCGAGCCGGCCGTGCTTCTCGCCCGAGCCCGCGAGGGCCAGGATGATTCCCGCGACGATGACCAGGGTCAGGATCAGCAGGACCCCCCGGGCCCGTGCCCACACATGCCGGCCCTGCCCCGGGAGGGAGGTGTCGGAGGCGGTCACTGAGTGCCTCCCCGGGGCGTGCTCTCCAGTTGCGGCCTGGCCTTCTGTACGGCTGTGTCCACGTTCTTCAGGCGTTGGTATGTTCCCTGGTCCGCGGTGCGGCCCCCGTATGTGACGTCGTCGAACTCGCGGGCTGCGGCGCGCAGCTCGGCGGCGTGGGACGGCAGTGAACGACCCGCCTCGGCGGCGGCCTCGTCAGCCGTACGGCCCGGACGCGGATCCAGCAGGGTGCGTTCCTCCAGGGACCGGACCAAGGCCCGTGTGCGCTCCTGGACCGCCTGGTTCCAGCGCCCGGCGGCAGCGTGCTGCTCGGCCGCCGCGCGGTGGTCCGAAGCGGTGCGCGGGCCGTCCTCGAACAGGGAGTCCGCCGTCGCAGCGGCCCGCCGCGGAGGACCGAGCCGCCACCACAGGGCGGCGATCAGCGCCATGACGGCCAGGACAATCACCACGACGCCGAACAGCCCTCCCGGAGTGGCGTTCGACGCCGAGGTGAAGAGCTCGCCCACCCAGTCCCAGAAGGCGTCCATGGCGCGCATCAGGAGGTTCGGTTCGTCCTTGCCGTACATCGGCTTGGACAGCTCCCGCTCGGCCGCCTCGCGCGCCGGGACACGTGGAATGTCCAGCGGAACGTCGTCGCCCCGGGCGTGCACGGCATGCCAGGCCGCTGTGACTCCCCCCGTCATCGGCACCGCATCAGCTCCGGGGAACGGCGTCGCCGCCGGGCGCCGCGGGGCCGTGGCCGGTGACGGCCGCGGCCCGGGCGAGTTCCAGGTCCAGTCCCTCTCGGCGGATGCGCTGATCCACGTACAGCAGGACGGTCACGCCGGCGGAGACCGGGTACATGATCGCGTACGTGATCACGGAGCCGATTCCGCTGATGATCAGGAAGGGCCATCCGAACTCGGGGGTCCCGCCGGAGAACGCGGAGGTGAGGCCGTCACCGTCGACCATGAACGCGAGGAGCGTGAACGGCAGGCTGATGACCAGGGCGACCAGCATGGTCAGGAGCCAGGTCAGGGCGTGAATCCCGAAGATCCGCCACCAGGATCCCCTGACCAGTCGCGCGGAGCGGCGCAGAGACGCCAGCACACCCTGCCGCTCCAGCATCAGCACGGAGTAGGAGAGGCTGAACCGGATGATCAGCCACATCATCCCCGCGAACGCCGCGGCGCCACCCAGCAGCACCAGTACCGCGCCGCCGACCGAGCCGAGCAACACGCCCGGGAGGACACCCACCGTCATGACGGCCAGGGCTATCACCGGCAGCAGCAGCGTCAGGCCGAGCAGCGGCAGGAACCGAGGGCGGGCGTCACGCCATACGTCGCTGAACGTGACCGGCTTGCCCAGTACCGAACGGCTCACCACGAACGTGAGCAGCGCCGTGGTGAAGAACGTCCCGACCAGACCGATCAGTGTCAGCGGGATCAGCGACACCGTGCTGAACTGGAGCGACTCGATCGCCTGGTCGACCTGCTCCGAGGGACTCGCGTCCGGGCTTATCGCCGGTGCCTTCCCCAGCAGGTAGCGGTCGATGAGGATCTGCGCCAGCTGCAGCAGGACCGACACGGTGACCGTGATGCCAAGGATGGTGCGCCAGTGGGTGCGGAGGGTGGACACGGAACCGTCGAGGATCTCGCCCACACCCAGGGGCCGCAGCGGGATGATGCCGGGCTTGGGTGCCGCGGGTGGACCCCAGCCGCCGTACGGGCCGCCACCCCGGGCACCCGGGCCGGGTGCGGGCGGCGGGACCTGCCCGTCCGGGCCACCGGCGGCCGACGACGACCACTGACCAGGAGGCGGCTGCTTCTCGGACCAGTTGGGCGCGAGGTCAGGGGCGTCGGCCGGGGCCTGCACACCCTCGCCCCGGCCTTCGGAGGGCGAAGGAGATCCGGGCGAGGCCCAGCCCGGAGAGTCGTTCACAGTCGTCCACCTCGTGGCATGGTCGCAGGGCCCGCTGGTCGAGCCTGCTCGGTCACGGCACCCGGCCGCCACGCAGGGCGCCAGGCTGCCAGCCATCGTGTCACGCGCTCCCTGCCCGCAGGCCAGGGCCCCGGCCTCATCCCCGGCTCGCACGGACGCCTTCAATGTGGGCCGAGTACGGGGCAGACTGAACGAATGGCTGATCAGTACGCAGGAACACTCCTCGACGACAAGCCGCCCGCCCCGCCCGTACTGCGCTGGGACGAGCCGCCGGAGGGCCCCGTAGTGGTGCTTCTCGACCAGACACGGCTCCCCGCCGAAGAAGTCGAGCTGATCTGCACCGACGTCCCCGCGCTCGTACGGGCCATCCAGACCCTCGCCGTGCGGGGCGCGCCCGTGCTCGGCATCGCCGGTGCCTACGGGGTGGCCCTGGCTGCCGCACGCGGCTACGACGTGGAGGAAGCGGCCGCCCTCCTCGCCAACGCGCGCCCCACCGCCGTGAACCTCGGCCACGGCGTACGAAGAGCGCTCGACGCCTACCGGAAGGCGTCGGGGCGGGGCACCGGGCCCGAACCGGCAGCCGCGCGGGCGGCGCTCGCGGAGGCACGGCGGCTCCACCACGAGGACGCCGCCGCCAGCGCCGCCATGGCCGCCCACGGCCTCACGCTGCTCGACGAACTGCTCCCGGGCGGAAGTCACCGCATCCTCACGCACTGCAACACCGGTGCGCTCGTGTCCGGCGGGGAGGGGACCGCGTTCGCAGTGGCGCTCGCCGCGCACCGAACCGGCCGACTGCGACGCCTCTGGGTCGACGAGACCCGCCCCCTGCTGCAGGGCGCCCGGCTCACCGCGTATGAAGCCGCCCGCAACGGGATGACGTACACGCTGCTCACCGACAACGCCGCCGGGTCCCTCTTCGCGGCGGGCAAGGTCGACGCGGTCCTCATCGGCGCCGACCGGATCGCCGCGGACGGCTCCGTCGCCAACAAGGTCGGCAGCTATCCGCTGGCCGTTCTCGCCAAGTACCACCATGTGCCGTTCATCGTGGTCGCCCCCCTCACCACAGTGGACCTGGGCACCCCCGACGGAGCGTCCATAGAGATCGAACAGCGCCCGGGCGGTGAAGTGACGCAGCTCACGCCGCCGACGGCGGTTGCGGGGGCGACAGTGGGTACGGGCGCGGGGACACAATGGGCGCCGCTCGGAACACAGGCCTACAATCCGGCGTTCGATGTGACGCCGCCCGAATTGGTGACCGCCGTCGTCACCGAGGCGGGCGTGGCATCGCCGGTGACCGGGACGGGAATCGCGGAGCTGTGTGCCAGGTCACGCCAGGTAACGATTAGCTAATGGGATGATGTCGATTATGAAGGGACGCGTCCTTGTCGTCGACGACGACACCGCACTGGCCGAGATGCTCGGGATCGTGCTGCGGGGTGAAGGGTTCGAGCCGTCGTTCGTAGCGGACGGCGACAAGGCACTCGCGGCATTCCGCGAGACCAAACCGGACCTGGTGCTCCTCGACCTCATGCTGCCCGGACGGGACGGCATCGAGGTATGCCGGCTCATCCGGGCGGAATCCGGGGTGCCGATCGTCATGCTCACGGCCAAGAGCGACACCGTCGACGTCGTCGTCGGCCTCGAGTCCGGAGCAGACGACTACATCGTCAAACCGTTCAAACCCAAGGAGCTCGTCGCCCGGATCCGGGCGCGCCTCCGCAGGTCCGAAGAGCCCGCCCCCGAGCAGCTCACCATCGGTGATCTCGTCATCGACGTGGCCGGCCACTCCGTCAAGCGCGACGGACAGTCCATCGCCCTCACGCCCCTCGAGTTCGACCTCCTCGTCGCCCTCGCCCGAAAGCCGTGGCAGGTCTTCACCCGTGAGGTCCTCCTCGAACAGGTCTGGGGCTACCGCCACGCCGCCGACACCCGCCTGGTCAACGTGCACGTCCAGCGGCTCCGCTCGAAGGTCGAGAAGGACCCCGAGCGCCCCGAGATCGTCGTGACCGTACGAGGCGTCGGATACAAGGCCGGACCGAACTGACATGTCCCGCGGCAGCACCGCTCCGAAGCCCGGCGACCCGGGAGTCCCTGCGGGGCGGGCTGCCGCACCCCGGCACACCTCCACACGCCTTGGCCGGCTCCGCCACGGCGGCCGTCTCCTCCAGGACGGCGCCCCCGGCGGTCCCGTCCTGCGGCTCCTCGTGCGCTGGCTCCGCAGGCCCCTGCTGCCCGCCGTAAGGCTCTGGCGGCGCAACATCCAGCTCCGGGTCGTCGCCGCCACCCTGTTCATGTCACT
This sequence comes from Streptomyces sp. MUM 203J, assembly GCF_022414595.1. GTDB lineage: Bacteria > Actinomycetota > Actinomycetes > Streptomycetales > Streptomycetaceae > Streptomyces. Next base: position 7,984 of record NZ_JADWYO010000080.1, read on the forward strand.
CGGAGTCGTGCTGCTCCTCGGCATCGTCGTCATGGGGCAGGTCCGCAACGGCCTGCTCGACACCAAGGAGAAGGCCGCACAGTCCCAGGCCGCCGGAGGCTTCTCGGCCGCCCAGGACGAAGCCGCGGCAGCCGCAGGACCCGCCCCCGGCGCCGACGGCGACGACACCGCTGCGGGCTCCTCACGGTCCCTGCTCAACTGGCGCTCCGACCTCGTCGTCCAGCTCGCCAGCGGAGGCGCGGGCGCCTTCGACGTCGTCGCCCTCAGCTCCGACACCGCCGGCAGCGCGCCCAGCCGCGGCGCCCGCGCCTCCGGCGGCGTACGCATCGAGAGCATCCCCGTCGCCCTCCGTGAAGCCGTCGCCCAGAGTGCCGACACGTACCAGACGTACACCCGCATCGAGTACGCCGACGGGCAGCACTCCGAAGCCGGACTGGTGATCGGCAAACGCCTCAACGACGTCGACGGCAACACGTACGAGCTGTACTACCTCTTCCCGCTCACCCAGGAAGAGGCCTCGCTCAACCTCGTCAAGACCACCATCACCACCGCGGGGCTCTTCGTCGTCGTGCTCCTCGGCGCCATCGCCTGGCTCGTCGTGCGCCAGGTCGTCACGCCCGTCCGCATGGCCGCGGGTGTCGCCGAACGCCTCTCCGCGGGACGCCTCCAGGAACGCATGAAGGTCACCGGCGAAGACGACATCGCCCGCCTCGGTGAAGCCTTCAACAAAATGGCCCAGAACCTCCAGCACAAGATCCAGCAGCTGGAGGACCTGTCCAGGATGCAGCGCCGCTTCGTCTCCGACGTGTCCCACGAACTGCGCACTCCGCTCACCACCGTCCGGATGGCCGCGGACGTCATCCACGAGGCACGTGAAGACTTCGACCCCGTCACCGCACGCTCCGCGGAACTCCTCGGAGACCAGCTCGACCGGTTCGAATCCCTCCTCTCCGACCTGCTGGAGATCAGCCGCTTCGACGCCGGAGCCGCCGCCCTGGAAGCCGAACCCATCGACCTGCGCGACGTCGTACGACAGGTCATCGGAGGCGCCCAGCCGCTCGCGGAACACAAGGGCGGCCGCATCGTCGTCGTGGGGGACGAGCAGCCCGTCATCGCGGAAGCCGATGCGCGGCGCGTCGAACGAGTCCTTCGCAACCTCGTCGTCAACGCCGTCGAACACGGCGAAGGCCGCGATGTCGTCGTCAAACTCGCCGCCGCCGGAGGAGCCGTCGCCATCGCCGTACGGGACTACGGCGTCGGCCTCAAGCCCGGCGAAGCCACGCGTGTCTTCAACCGCTTCTGGCGTGCCGACCCGGCCCGTGCCCGCACCACCGGCGGCACCGGGCTCGGACTGTCCATCGCCGTCGAGGACGCCCGGCTGCACGGCGGCTGGCTCCAGGCCTGGGGCGAACCCGGCGGCGGCTCACAGTTCCGGCTCACGCTGCCCCGTACCGCCGACGAACCCCTGCGCGGCTCCCCCATACCCCTCGAACCCGAGGACTCCCGGCGCAGACGGCAGCGCGCCGAAAGGGACACCGGCAGCGGCGGAGAGCAGGCCGAGCCCGGTCACACCCGCCACCGGAACAGCCTGCCTCTGCCGCCCCGTACGCCCGCATCGGCTCATCGGCCCGCAGCCACCGTCGACCCCGCCGCCCTGCCGGGCAACGGCACCCGGGTCGTCGCGCGCGGACAGGGACCGAGCCAGGGCGAGGCCGCGCCTCCCCGGCACACCGAGGACAAGCCCGACCCGGGCGGGCAGAAGGCGAACGGCGGAAACCGCCGTGCCGGGAACGACCGCGCCGGTGACGGCGGCTCCGGAGGCGGAGGCGACCGCGCAGGCAACGACCAGGAGGGCACCACACGTGGGCGCTGACCACCGTCAGCACAGCCGTGCGCGCAGCGCAGGACGCGGTACAGGCCGCGGGCTGGGGCTGCGGGGCCGACAGGCGGTCACCCTCGGCTGCGCCGCCGTACTGCTCGCCGGATGCGCCTCCATGCCCGACAGCGGAGACGTCACCCCCGTCAAGGCCTCCCGTCAGGGGGACTCCCAGGTGCGCGTCTACCCCGTGCCGCCTCGTGACAACGCCGAACCCGGCGAGATCGTCGAAGGCTTCCTGGAAGCGATGACCGGTGACGACCCCGGTTTCGCCACCGCCCGCAAGTACCTCACCCAACAAGCCGCCCAGTCCTGGCGCCCCGAGGAGCGCACCACCGTCCTCAGCGCCGCGCCCGTACCCCAGGCCGGGCGCAGCCGGCAGCAGGTCGACCGCGACCTGCCCCGTGATCCCCAGAGCCTGGTCTACCCGCTCAGCGGGCAGAAGATCGCGACGGTCGACGAGCGCCACGCCTACCGGCCGCTGGCCCCCGCGCCGTACAGCGAGACCATCCGGCTGGTCCAGCAGCGGTCCGCGGACGGCAAGGACAAGGAATGGCGTATCGACAGCCTCCCTCAGGGGCTTGTCGTCGGGGAGTCGGACTTCCAGCGCAACTACAAGTCCGTGAACACGTACTACTTCGCTTCGGGCAAGAACTGGGTCGTGGCCGACCCGGTCTACATTCGCAGGCGCCAGGATCCCGTGACGAAGATGGACTCCCTGACGCAGACCGTCAAAGCCCTCCTCGAAGGCCCCACCACCTGGCTCCAGCCCGTCGTCGAATCCCGATTCCCCGAGGGAACCGCCCTCGGCGAGGGGGTCACATCCCTCACGATCGACGACCGGAACACGCTGAAGGTCCCCCTTAACGGCAAAGCCGACAACGTCGGCCGCGACCAGTGCCGAAAAATGGCCGCCCAGATCCTCTTCACCGTGGGCGACCTCGCCTCCACCAAGGTGCAGCAGGTGGAACTGCTGCATTCCGACGGCCGCCGCGCGCTGTGCGTCCTCGGTGAGGACCAGAAACCCGACTTCTACGCCGACCACACAAGCGCCCTGCGGGAAACCCCGTACTTCGTCACCGCCGAAGGCAGACTCGCGCAGCTCCCGGCAGGCACCAAGGAGAGCGGCGATCCCCGGCCCGTGTACGGCCCCTTCGGCAACGGTCAGCTGGAGATCGAGAAGGCCGCGATCAGCCGTGACGAACAGCGCGCCGCCGCCGTCTCGCAGGGCGGGAGCGCCCTGCGGGTCGCCTCGATCGTCGCGGACGTGGAACTTCCCGAGGCCCTTGTCACCAGCCGGGGAGCCAAAGCGGAGGACCGGCTGTCCGCACCCAGCTGGGACGGTCGCAACGACCTGTGGGTGGCCGACCGGGACCCGGCTGCCCCACGGTTGCTCATGGTCCCCGGAGGAACCGGCAAACCGCTGACGGTGACCGCTCCCTGGCTGACCGGGGGCGTACGGGTCGAGGAACTCCGGGTCTCCGAGGACGGCGTCCGTATCGCGCTGAGACTCCAGCGGGACGGCAAGACGACGTTGCACATGGGCCGGGTGGAACGGCAGGGCTCCGGCGACCGGCAGAAGGTCGCTGTCGTGGACCTCCAGTCCATCGCACCGCGCATGGACTCCGTGGCCTCCGTGTCGTGGGCGGGGCCGAGCCGGCTCGTGGTCCTCGGCAAGCTCGACGGCGGCGTCCAGCAGATCCGCTACCTCCTGACCGACGGCTCCGCCACGGTCGCGGTGATTCCCGGTCTCAACCAGGTCACCACCGTCGCCGCCGCCAACGAGGAGCGGGTGCCTCTGGTCGCCGCGACCGACGACGGCATCGTGCGGCTTGAGGGCGGTGCCAACTGGCAGCCGGTGACGGAACACGGCGCCTCGCCGGTATACCCAGGCTGACCTGCGCGGATATCTGGTCGGGCTCTGTTGTGGCGCCCGGCCGCAGGGGGCTGCGCGGGAGTTGTCCACAGGGGTGGCGGTCGAGCCCGTCCGACGCCAGAGTGGACGTCATGCGGGGATGGTGGCAGGAGATCACCGGGCTGGTTCTGCCGGCGGACTGCGCGGGTTGCGGCCACCCCCGTACGGCACTGTGCGACGCCTGCGCCTGGGCGTTGCACGGTCGCCCCGCCGCCCGGGTGCGGCCCGCCCCCGCACCGGCCGGGCTGCCCGAGGTGTGGGCCGCCGCCCCGTACCAGGACGCGGTACGGGCCATGCTCCTCGCCCACAAGGAGCGCGGCGCCCTCGGGCTCGCCCGGCCGCTGGGCAAGGCCCTCGCAGGTGCGGTGCGGGGCCTGGCGGGGGCCGGGCGGGGCCTGGGCGCACCGGGCGGGCCTGCGGTGATGCTGGTGCCTGTGCCGTCAGCGCGGCGGGTGGTGCGGGCGCGGGGGCACGACGCGGTGCGGCGGGTCGCGGGCGAGGCGGCCCGGGCCTTGCGGGAGGCGGGGGTGGCGGCGCTCGTGGTGCCGGCGCTGCGGCAGCGGCGGGCGGTGGCCGACCAGGCGGGACTCGACGCGGCGCGCCGGCTGGTGAACCTGGCCGGGGCACTGGACGTGGTACCCGGGCAGGAGCGGCTGTTGCGGGGAGGGCGGATCGTCCTCGTGGACGATCTCATGACGACGGGGGCGTCCCTGGCCGAGGCGGCGCGTGCGGTGCGGGCGGGGGCGGGGGCGGGGGAGGCGACGGGGGGCTGGGTGGTGGGGGCGGCGGTGGTGGGCGCTTCTCCGAAAGCGTTCGCAATAAACCGGAACTGACGGGGAACTTGCAACGTTGCAGGTAATGAGGGACCAAGGGCACCTGTTTGGAGGTTTGTCCTGGTAGCGGGTGTCGGGACCCGTCCGATCGAGCTATGTTCGGTTGTACAGGAAAGGCGAATGCCGCCCTTCACCGAATGCGCCGTCATGCGTCCGGCGGGAATCCGGAGCGGGTCCGCAGATCGATGTTGTAGGGGTGGGGACCTTGTCGACTGGGGAGGAGGAGGTCGAAGTCGCCAAGTCCGAGGCCCCGGTATTCACCGGGGTCTGGTGCACAAGGGAGATGCTCGCCAGCATGTGAGCTGGTCGGAGCGATCCGGGAACGGAGTTCTGCGTGGACATCGTCGTCAAGGGCCGCAAGACCGAGGTGCCCGAGCGGTTCCGCAAGCACGTGGCCGAGAAGCTGAAGCTGGACAAGATCCAGAAGCTCGACGGCAAGGTGATCAGCCTCGACGTCGAGGTGTCCAAGGAACACAACCCGCGGCAGGCCGACCGGTCCGACCGTGTGGAGATCACCCTTCACTCCCGAGGCCCGGTGATCCGGGCGGAGGCGGCTGCAGGCGACCCGTACGCAGCGCTTGACCTCGCGACTGCCAAGCTGGAGGCGCGGCTGCGCAAGCAGCACGACAAGCGCCACACGCGCCGCGGCAACGGCCGTCTGACCGCGGCCGAGGTGCCGGACGTGGTGCCGGGTGTCGCCGCGCTCAACGGGACCGGTGTCGCCGTCCTCGAAGAGGACACGGGCGTTCCCACCACCCGGATGGGGTCGCTGGAGGTCCAGGGCGAAGGGCCCCTTGTGGTGCGCGAGAAGACCCACCGGGCCGCCGCCATGTCACTCGATCAGGCGCTCTATGAGATGGAGCTGGTCGGGCACGACTTCTATCTGTTCGTCGACGCGGAGACCAAGCAGCCCAGCGTCGTCTACCGGCGTCACGCCTACGACTACGGCGTCATCCACCTGGAGAACGACCCCCTGGCGGGTACGGAGAGCCGCGGGCTGGGCGGAGCACTCGGCGGCTGACCGCTTGTGACCGGTGCTGTCCGGTCTCTGATGATCCCGACTCGATGTGGTGCCCCCGGAAGCGCCGTATGCGCCCCCGGGGGCACCCCCGTGCCACCGAAGGATCACCGTTTCGGCTGCTGGGCATGAAATCATGGCGGCGCGTGCCAACGGGGCGGCGAAGGCTCCGCGTTGGCACGCTGACCATGAACTTCAGGGCCCTGGCCTGCAGGGGGAGGAACGATGGCGGACAGCTTCGGCCCGGTGCACCATCCGGGCGGCGCCGGCGCCCCGGACGGCGGGGTGGGCCCGCGGGGTGGGCCCGCCGGCCCGGGAGACGACGACACGCCCCGCAGGGAACCCATCAGGGTCCTCGTCGTTGACGACCACGCCCTGTTCCGTCGGGGACTGGAGATCGTCCTCGCGCAGGAGGAGGACATCCAGGTCGTCGGGGAGGCGGGAGACGGCGCGGAGGCCGTCGACAAGGCCGCTGATCTGCTGCCCGACATCGTGCTGATGGATGTGCGGATGCCGAAGCGCGGCGGCATCGAGGCATGTACCTCCATCAAGGAGGTCGCCCCCAGCGCGAAGATCATCATGCTGACGATCAGTGATGAGGAGGCCGACCTGTACGACGCCATCAAGGCGGGCGCGACGGGTTATCTCCTCAAGGAGATCTCCACGGACGAGGTCTCCACGGCGATCCGGGCCGTCGCGGACGGGCAGTCGCAGATCAGCCCCTCCATGGCGTCGAAGCTCCTCACCGAGTTCAAGTCCATGATCCAGCGCACCGACGACCGCCGCCTCGTGCCGGCGCCCCGGCTCACCGACCGGGAGCTGGAGGTGCTGAAGCTGGTGGCGACCGGGATGAACAACCGGGACATCGCCAAGGAGCTGTTCATCTCCGAGAACACGGTGAAGAACCATGTGCGGAACATCCTGGAGAAGCTTCAGCTGCACTCCAGGATGGAGGCGGTGGTCTACGCGATGCGGGAGAAGATCCTGGAGATCCGCTGACAGGCGGGGCGGGTCCCGTCCTGCTACGACAGGGCGCCCTGCAGCGGTCCTGCCAGGTCCGGGTGGGTCACGCGGTCGACGCGTACCGTGTCGCAGCCGACCCACTCCGCGGCCTCCCGCAGGGCCCGGGCCATGGGGGCCACCGCCTTGGGGCCCTCCAGGGACACCTGCTTGGCCACCAGTGTCGTGCCCTCACGCGCAGGGTCGACCCTGCCCAGCAGCTTCCCGCCGGCCAGCAGCGGCATCGCGAAGTAGCCGTGCACCCGCTTCGGCTTCGGAACATACGCCTCCAGCCGGTGGGTGAAACCGAAGATCCGCTCGGTACGGGCCCGCTCCCAGATCAGGGAGTCGAACGGGGACAGCAGGGTCGTCCGGTGGCGGCCGAGCGGCGCGCTCGCCAGGGCCTCCGGGTCCGCCCAGGCCGGTTTCTCCCAGCCCTGCACGCGGACCGGTACGAGGCCGGATTCCGCGACCACCGCGTCGAACTGCTCGCCCTTCAGCCGGTGGTAGTCCGCGATGTCCGCGCGCGTGCCGACGCCCAGGGCCTGCCCGGCGAGCCGCACCAGACGGCGCAGGCACTCCGCGTCGTCGAGTTCGTCGTGCAGCAGCTCGGCCGGGACGGCGCGCTCCGCCAGGTCGTACACGCGTTTCCAGCCGCGCCGCTCCGTGCACACCACCTCGCCGTTCATGAGGGCCCGCTCCACTGCGACCTTCGACGCGGACCAGTCCCACCACGGGCCGCCGTTCTTCGCGCCGCCCATCTCCGTGGCGGTCAGCGGGCCGCGCTCGCGGAGCTGCCCGATCACCGTGTCGTACGCGCCCTCGGGCAGGTCGTGGGCCCACTGCGGGCGCCGCCGGTAGGCGCGGCGGCGGAACGCGAAGTGCGGCCACTCCTCGATCGGCAGGATGCACGCCGCGTGCGACCAGTATTCGAAGGCGTGGCCCTCCGTCCAGTACGCCGTGTCGACGGTGCGGCGGCCCACGGCGCCCAGTCGGGCGTACGGCACCAGTTCGTGCGACCGGGCCAGGACCGAGATGGTGTCCAGCTGGACGGCGCCGAGGCGGCGGAGTATGCCCCGGACGCCGGCCCGGCGGTCCGGGGCGCCGAGGAACCCCTGGGAGCGCAGGACGATGCGGCGGGCCTCGTCGGCGGACAGTTCGGTGCGGGGACGCGGCAGGGTCGTCGTCATGGTGCCGAAGATAACCGCGGGCACTGACAGTCCGTTCCCGCTCGGCTGCCGCCCCCGCTAGCTCTTCGGCGGCAGGTAGGGGACCGTGCCCGGCAGGCCCAGGTCGGAGGGGAGCAGGGAGCCGATCCAGCAGTCCCGGTGGGTGCCCCGGTGGCCGAGGCCCGCGCGGAGGACGCCCTCGAGGGTGAACCCGGACTGTTCGGCCACGCGGCGGGAGCCGGTGTTGCCGACCTCGGCGCGCCACTCCAGTCGGCCGCAGCCCAGGCCGGTGAAGGCCCAGGCGGCCACGGTGCGCACCATCTCGGTGGCGTAGCCGTTGCCCCGGTGTTCCTTGGCGGTCCAGTAGCCGATCTCCCAGGTGCCGCCGCGGGGGTGGTGGAGGCTGGTCGCGGCGAGCAGGGGGCCGCCCTCGCGGGGCCGTACGGAGAAGGTGTACTCCGTGTCGGCGCGCCAGGCCCCGGGGACGTACCGGCTGACGAACTCCTCGGCGTCCTGCTCGCGGTACGGGGAGGGGACCGGTATCCAGCGCTGGATGTCCGGGTCCTGGCAGGCGGTGTGGACCTCTTCGGCGTCGCCGGGCGTGAAGGTGCCCAGGTGGAGGCGGTCGGAGGTGAGGGTGACGGGTTCCATGACGCGATTCTCGTGGGGGTGGGTCCGGCGCACGACCGCTTTTCGTGTCGATGTGCCGGGCCGTGCGGCCGAGGGCGGGGGACGGGGCTCGCGCGCGGAGGGCGGCCGTGGCGACTTTCGGGTGGCTTTCGCGGGCGGCGGCACTTTCCGTGGGGGCCGCGCGTTGTGCTTCTGGGCGGTGGCCGGCCCGTCGGCGGCCCGTCGGCGGCGGCGGACCTCCCGGCGCGGCGGTGTCCTCGCTTACGATGACCGTTGCGGTGGGGCCCACCTGCCGTGCCCGTGCCCGTGTCCGTGACAAGACCCAGTGCCAGGCCCGACCGGCAAGGAGACCAGCCTCAGTGTCCGTCTTCAACAAGCTCATGCGTGCAGGCGAAGGCAAGATCCTGCGCAAACTGCACCGCATCGCGGACCAGGTCAACTCCATCGAAGAGGACTTCGTCGACCTCTCCGACGCCGAGTTGCGGGACCTCACCGCCGAGTACAAGCAGCGGTACCAGGACGGGGAGAGCCTCGACGACCTGCTCCCGGAGGCCTTCGCGACCGTCCGCGAGGCGGCGAAGCGCGTCCTCGGCCAGCGCCACTACGACGTCCAGATCATGGGTGGTGCGGCGCTGCACCTCGGCTACGTGGCGGAGATGAAGACCGGTGAGGGCAAGACCCTCGTCGGTACGCTCCCCGCGTATCTGAACGCGCTGTCCGGCAAGGGCGTGCACCTGATCACGGTGAACGACTACCTGGCCGAGCGCGACTCCGAGATGATGGGCCGCGTGCACCGGTTCCTGGGTCTGTCGGTCGGCTGCATCCTCGCGAACATGTCGCCCGCGCAGCGCCGCGAGCAGTACAACTGCGACATCACGTACGGCACGAACAACGAGTTCGGGTTCGACTACCTCCGCGACAACATGGCGTGGTCCCAGGACGAGCTCGTCCAGCGCGGTCACAACTTCGCGTGTGTGGACGAGGTCGACTCGATCCTCATCGACGAGGCCCGTACGCCGCTCATCATCTCCGGTCCGGCGGACCAGGCGACCAAGTGGTACGGCGACTTCGCCAAGCTGGTCCAGCGCCTCAAGAAGGGCGAGCCGGGCAACCCGCTGAAGGGCATCGAGGAGACCGGCGACTACGAGGTCGACGAGAAGAAGCGGACCGTCGGCATCCATGAGGCCGGTGTCGCCAAGGTCGAGGACTGGCTGGGCATCGACAACCTCTACGAGTCCGTGAACACTCCCCTGGTCGGCTACCTGAACAACGCCATCAAGGCGAAGGAGCTGTTCAAGAAGGACAAGGACTACGTCGTCATCGACGGCGAGGTCATGATCGTCGACGAGCACACCGGTCGTATCCTCGCGGGCCGCCGCTACAACGAGGGCATGCACCAGGCGATCGAGGCGAAGGAGGGCGTCCAGATCAAGGACGAGAACCAGACCCTCGCCACGATCACCCTGCAGAACTTCTTCCGTCTCTACGACAAGCTGTCCGGCATGACCGGTACGGCCATGACGGAGGCCGCCGAGTTCCACCAGATCTACAAGCTGGGTGTCGTCCCCATCCCGACGAACCGGCCCATGGTCCGCAAGGACCAGTCGGATCTGATCTACCGCACCGAGGTCGCGAAGTTCGCGGCGGTCGTCGACGACATCGCGGAGAAGCACCAGAAGGGCCAGCCGATCCTCGTCGGTACGACGTCCGTCGAGAAGTCCGAGTACCTGTCGCGGCAGCTGTCCGACCGCGGTGTTCCGCACGAGGTGCTCAACGCGAAGAACCACGAGCGCGAGGCGTCGATCGTCGCCCAGGCCGGCCGGAAGGGCTCCGTCACGGTCGCCACGAACATGGCCGGCCGCGGTACGGACATCAAGCTCGGCGGCAACCCGGACGACCTGGCCGAGGCGGAGCTGCGGCAGCGCGGGCTGGACCCGGTGGAGACGCCCGACGAGTGGGTGGCGGCACTCCCCGGTGCGCTGGAGAAGGCGGAGCTGGCCGTCAAGGCGGAGTCGGAGGAGGTCCGTGGGCTCGGCGGCCTGTACGTGCTGGGCACGGAGCGGCACGAGTCGCGGCGGATCGACAACCAGCTGCGCGGTCGTTCCGGCCGTCAGGGCGACCCGGGCGAGTCCCGCTTCTACCTGTCGCTCGGTGACGATCTGATGCGGCTGTTCAAGGCGCAGATGGTCGAGCGCGTCATGGCGATGGCGAACGTGCCGGACGACGTGCCGATCGAGAACAAGATGGTCACGCGTGCCATCGCGTCCGCGCAGTCGCAGGTCGAGACGCAGAACTTCGAGACCCGTAAGAACGTCCTGAAGTACGACGAGGTCCTCAACCGGCAGCGCGAGGTCATCTACGGCGAGCGTCGCCGCGTGCTGGAGGGCGAGGACCTGCACGAGCAGATCCGCCACTTCATGGACGACACCATCGACGCGTACATCCAGGCGGAGACCGTCGAGGGCTTCGCGGAGGAGTGGGACCTGGAGCGGCTCTGGGGCGCGTTCAAGCAGCTCTACCCGTGCGGGGTCGGCATCGAGGAGCTGGAGGACGCCGCCGGGGACCGGGCCGGGATCACGGCCGAGTTCATCGCGGAGTCCGTCAAGGACGACATCCACGCGCAGTACGACGCGCGCGAGAAGCAGCTCGGCTCGGAGATCATGCGTGAGCTGGAGCGGCGGGTCGTCCTGTCCGTGCTGGACCGCAAGTGGCGCGAGCACCTGTACGAGATGGACTACCTCCAGGAGGGCATCGGCCTGCGCGCCATGGCACAGAAGGACCCGCTGGTCGAGTACCAGCGCGAGGGCTTCGACATGTTCACCGCGATGATGGAGGGCATCAAGGAGGAGTCCGTCGGCTACCTGTTCAACCTGGAGGTCCAGGTGGAGCAGCAGGTCGAGGAGGTCCCGGTGCAGGCCACGGCTGAGAAGCCGTCCCTGACGAAGGAGGAGGGCGTCCCGGCGGCCGTCGCTCCCCGGCCGGAGATCCGCGCCAAGGGCCTGGAGGGTCCGCAGCGGCCGAACCGGCTGCACTTCACCGCGCCCAAGGTCGACGGTGAGGGCACGGTCGTCGAGGGCGACTTCGACAGCGGCGCGGACGGCCGTGGGCAGGCCGACGGGATGACCCGCGCGGAGCGCCGGAAGGCGCAGAAGGGCGGGCGCCGCCGGAAGAAGTGACCGGCGCCTGAGTCTTGCCGGCGGGGCCGGTACGTGTCGTTCGGGCACGTACCGGCCCCGCCGGTCTGTCTCGGTCAACGGGGGCGGGCGGAGGCGTGGGGGGCGCGGTGCGCGGGTTCGGCGCCGAGTTCCACGGCCGCGCAGCGCCACTTGCGGTCCGGGCCCCGCTCCAGCCGGAACGCCATCGCGCGGACCCGGTCTCCGGCCTTGACGGAGGCGAACGCCTCCACGACGCCCGGTCGCAGCGGCGCGGCCCTGCAGCGGCGCACGGAGGGGCGGGCTGTCCTTCCGTCGGCCCTGAGCGCGTTGCCCGCGGCGCGGAGCGGGTTCGCCGGGGCGAGGCGGACGAGCTGCTCGTACGCCTCCCCGACGGTGTGGCCGAGCATCCAGTGCACGGGGCGTTCGCCGGTCAGCACCGCGAGCAGCCGCCACGCGAACATGTCGTGCGGTTGCACAGGGCGTGCGGTGCGCGGGACGGCGGCTCCCGGGGCGGTGCCGGCGGGTGGGCGGGGCGGCTTCGGGCGGACCGCGCCGGCGCGTGACTCCCCTGGGCGGGGACCCGGGCCGCGCAGGCCACCGGGACGGCGCGGGTCCCGGCGCGTGGGGGGCGCGGCGCGGCGGGGTGACGGGGCGGGTGCGGTGCGGGGTGTGGGACGGGGGCCGGGGCCGGTGGGGGCTGCCGGTGCGGTTGTGCCCGGCTCCTGGACCGCGGGGGGGCCGGCGGCGAAGGAGGCCCGGGGCGGCATGGTGTGGGTGGGGCCCGTCGCGGACCCCGGTGGGGGTGAGGGGCACGCGGGGGCGGGCTGGGGCGGTGGGCCGGTGGTGGCCGTGGCCGTGGCCGCGGGTGCCGGGTCTGCGGGCGCGGTTGCCGGCGGCGGGCTTTCGAGTGCGCCGGCGGGATCGTGGGCGTCGCCTGTCGCGGTGGGCGGGGTGAGGCCCGGCAGGGCCGGGTCCCGGGGCCCGGCGGGTGCGGGGATGCGGGCGGTCGACGCGACGTGGGGCGCGGCGGACGGGGTGGGGGGATTCGGGGACGGCGTGGGGCGGGGCATGGGCTGTCCGTTTCCGTGGGTTTCGGGTACCCGGGGGTAACTTGGTGGGCCACTTCTACGGGGGGCGGGCGCGGGCCGCAACGACCCGTCGGGCTGTGCCGGAACCGGCCGGAGCTTCACCTATCCAGGTGGTGCGCGGGGGCGGGGACGTACCGGAGCGGGGCACCCGGACCGTGCGGGGTGGACGGGGCGGAGGGTGCGGAGGGGCCCCCGAAGGGGGACGCGCGCACGTATCCTGAGGGGGTCTGTCGACTACGAAAGCGGCCTGTCTCATGCGTGTGTACGTTCCTCTGACCCTCTCCGGTCTCGCACAGGCGCACAGGACGGGTGAGCTGGGCCCCGGGCGTCTGACCGCCTACGCCGTCACGCCGGGGCTGCGCGAGTGGTACGTCTCCGACGACATCGAGGAACTGGAGTACGCCGCACTCAGCCGGGCCGCCGCGGCGTCCCTGCGCATGCTGGCGGGCGACCCGACGGCCGCGCGGCGCCGGGTCGTCCTCGCCGTGGACGTGCCGGACTCGGCCGCCGCCGCCGACCCGGACCGCAGCCTGGACCCGTCGTCCGTCGGTGAGGTGCGCATCGCCGGGCCGGTCCCGCTGGCCAAGGCCGCGGCCGTGCACGCCGACGCCGACGACGCCGAGGGCGCCGTCACCGCGGCGGCGGACGCCCTGGGCGCGGCGGACATGGGCGACGACGACGCGCAGTTCACCGTCGACGGGGCCGAGGACCACGAGCTGCTCTGGTACGGGGTGCAGGAGATTCCCGGGCTCGTGGACTGAGCGCCTCCGGTCGGCCGGGACGGATTGTCGGTGGCGGCCGGTACCGTTTCTGCATGGGGAAGCACAGCGCGCACCTGGTCTGGGACTGGAACGGCACACTGCTCGACGACATCGGCGCGGTCATCGAGGCGACGAACGCCGCGTTCGAGGAGATCGGCATGGAGCCGATCACCCTCGCCCGGTACCGGGAGCTGTACTGCGTGCCGGTTCCGAAGTTCTACGAGCGGCTGATGGGCAGGCTTCCCTCGGACGAGGAGTGGGCCGTCATGGACGGGGCGTTCCACCGGCACTACTGGCAGCGGGCGGACGCCTGCGGGCTGGCCGACGGCGCGGCGGAGCTGCTGGCCGCGGCGGCGGGGGCGGGGCGGACGCAGTCGCTCTTGTCGCTGGCCCCGCACGAACGGCTGGTGCCGCTGGTTCGGCAGCACGGCATCGCGGACTGGTTCGTCCGGGTCGACGGTCGGCAGGACACCTCGACCGCGGGGAAGGCCGGGCACATGGTGCGGCACCTGCGGGAGCTGGAGGGGGTGGCGTCCGAGCGGGTCGTCGTCATCGGTGACGCGGCGGACGACGCGGTCGCGGCGGCGCACGTGGGGGCGAGGGCGGTGCTGTACACCGGGGGGTCGCACAGCCGGGCGAGTCTCGCGGTGGCGGGGGTGCCGGTCGTCGATTCGCTGGCGGAGGCGGTGGCTGTGGCGGAGGAGTTGGTGCGTTAGTGCTGCGCCGACGGCCGGCCCAGTCTCCAAAATAATTTTTGCAAAAATACTTTTGGAGACTGGAGGTGTCCCCCTAGGCTGCCGTCATGATCAGTGATGAGGGCAGGCGTGTACTCGATCCCGGCCGCGACGCCGCGGCACTGAAGGCCCTCACCCACCCGCTGCGGATCCGGCTGCTCGGGCTGCTGCGCCAGGACGGGCCCGCCACGGCCAGTGAGCTTGCCGTCGTGACCGGGGAGTCGTCCGCCTCGACCAGTTATCACCTGCGGGTGCTGGCCAAGCACGGGTTCGTCGCGGAGGCCGAGCACCGGGACGGGCGGGAGCGCCGTTGGCGGGCGGTGCACGCGGTGACGTCCTGGGACAACGGGGCCATGGAGGCGTCCCCGGTCAGCCGCGCGTTCGTCAGCCTCTCGCGCAGGCGGCAGGTCGAGCATCTGGAGGCGTCGCTCGTCCGGTACGAGGCGGATGCGGCAGAGGGGCGGCTCGCGCCCGAGTGGGCGCAGGCGGCGGGGATCAGCGACCTGATGCCTCGGCTGACGCCGGAGTCGCTGCGCGAGCTGATGGAGACCGTCGCACGGACGGTGGAGGAACTGGCGGCGCGGGACGCGGGGGACCCGCGGGCCGAGCAGGTCGTGTTCCTGGCAGCCGGGCTGCCGCTGGCGGCGCGGGTGCGGGATGCGGCGGCGGCCGGGGAGAGCGGCGGCGGAGCAGCCGCCGGGGGCGACGCCGGGGCGGCTCGTGCCGGGGGTGACGGGGAGGCCGGCGAAGGGGCGACCGGTGAAGGGGAAGCCGGAGTCCGTGACGCCGGTGCGGGCTCGTGAGCGGGGTGCCGGACATACGTGCCGCGGAGCGGCGGTACGTCGCGGTCTGTGTGCTCTTCTGGCTTCCGGTGGGAATGGCCCTCGCACCGCTGGTCCTGCTGTTCACCGAGCGGGGCATGGCCATGGCGGCCATCGCCGGGTTCTTCGCGGCGCACTCGCTCACGGCGGCGGCGCTGGAACTGCCCACGGGCGGGCTCTCCGACGTGCTCGGGCGCCGGGCCGTGCTGGCCGCCGCCGGGCTGCTGACCGTGGCCGCCCTGGCCCTCGCGGCACTGGGCACCGCGGCGTGGGTGCTGACGCTCGGGATGGCCCTGATGGGTGCGGGGCGCGCGCTGTCCAGCGGGCCCGCCGAGGCCTGGTACGTCGACACCGTGCAGACCCGTGCGGGGCCCGGAGCCGAGCTGCGTACCGGGCTGGCACGCGGTAGCTTCGCGACGTCCGCCGCGCTGGCCCTCGGCACGCTGGCCGGGGGCGGGCTGCCCTGGCTGCTGTCGGTCGGCCCCGGGCTGGGGGAGCGGATGAGCACGGCGACCTCCGGCGTGGTGCTGCCGCTGTCGGTCCCGCTGCTGGTGGGGGCGGTGATCGAGGTGGTCTTCGTGGCGTACGTCCTGACGGCGCTGCCCGAGCCCGCGCGGGCGACGGCCACTGCGCGGGGTGTGCTGCGGGGCATCCCGGTGACCGTGCTGGAGGGGCTGCGGCTGGGTGGGCGCGACGCGCTCGTACGGCGGGTGCTGCTCACCGCGGCGGCGACCGGGGGTGCCCTCGCGGCGGTCGAACTGCTGACGCCGGGGCGAGCCGCCATGCTGACGGGGGCGTCGGAGTCGGGGGCGGTGCTGTTCGCCGTGCTGGCCTGCGCGGGGTTCCTGTGTGCGGCGGCCGGGAGCCGGCTCGCGCCGGTGGTGGCGCGGTGGGCGGGCGGGGGTGAGCGGGCGGTGCTGGTGAGCCTTGGGACGAGTGTGGGCGGGCTCCTGCTGCTCGGTGCGACCGCCTCGGCGGCGGGCGTGGTTCCGCTGGTGCTGGCGGCGGCGGGATACGGGCTGGTGTACCTGGGGCTGGGGGCGGCGGGGCCGAACGAGAACGAGCTGCTGCACCGGCGGGTGGCGAGTGCGGGGCGGGCCACCGCGCTGTCGGTCCAGTCACTGGCGATGCAGTCGGTGGGGGCGGGGGTCGGGCTGGTCG
>NZ_JADWYO010000081.1 GCF_022414595.1 Streptomyces sp. MUM 203J
GCCCCCGTTCTTCCTCGTCGCGGCCGCGCTGGCCGCCGCGGTGCTGGCCGTGCTGCCGCTCGGCTATCTGGGGGTGCGGGCGCTGGAGCGCGGCCCCGGGCACGCGTGGCGGATCGTGGCCGACGACCGCACGGCGCTGCTGCTGGGCCGCAGCCTGGGGCTGGCCGCCGCCGTGGTCGCCGCGTGCCTGGTGCTGGGGGTGTCGCTGGCCTGGCTGACGGTCCGTACGGACCTGCCGGGCGCGCGCGTCTGGTCGGTGCTGGTGACGCTGCCGCTGGCGGTGCCGAGCTATGTGGCGGCGTTCGCCTGGCTGTCGGCCGCGCCCGGGCTGGCCGGGTTCACGGGCTCGGCAATGGCGTTGACGCTGGTGAGCTTCCCGTACGTGTATCTGCCGGTCACGGCCGCGCTGCGGGGCACCGATCCGGCCCAGGAGGAGGTGTCCCGGTCGCTGGGACACGGCCCGCTGCGCACCTTCCTGCGGGTCACACTGCCCCAGCTGCGGCCTGCCGCGGCGGGCGGCGGGCTGCTGGTCGCACTGTATGTGCTCTCCGACTTCGGCGCCGTGTCGCTGATGCGGTACGACACCTTCACGCGCGGCATCTACCTGTCCTACCAGGCCAGTTTCGACCGCACCCCGGCGGCGGCGCTCAGTGCCGTGCTGGTGCTGATGACGGTCGCGCTGGTGTGGGGCGAGGCACGCACCCGGGGGCGGGCCGGGCACGCCAGGACCGGCCGGGGCACCGCACGCCCGCCCGTGCCCGCGCGACTCGGCGCGCTGCGGGCGCCCGCGCTGGCGTGGTGCGGGGCCGTGACGGCGGCGGCCGTGGGCTTCCCGCTGGCGACACTCGGCTACTGGCTGGCCGTTGGCACCTCCCGCACCTGGGACCCGGCCCTGCTCACCGACACCGCCCTCACCACGCTCGGCGTGGCCGCGGCCGGGGCGGCGCTGACCGGGCTGCTGGCCCTGCCCGTCGGGGTGATCGCGGCCCGCTACCAGGGGCGCACCGCGCATCTTCTGGAGCAGTCGGCCTACGCCGGACACGCGCTGCCGGGCATCACGGTGGCGCTCGCGCTGGTGTTCTTCGCCGTCCGGTACGCGCACCCCGTGTACCAGGAGGTGCCGCTGCTGGTCGCCGCGTACGCCGTGCTGTTCCTGCCGGTCGCGGTGGCCGCGACCCGGTCGGCGGTGCTCCAGGCGCCGCCCGTGCTGGAGGACGTCGCCCGGTCTCTGGGCCGCACCCCGCTGCGGGCGCTGCGCGAGGTGACCGTGCCGCTGGCCGCGCCCGGGATCGCGGCGGGTGCGGCGCTGACGTTCGTCGTCTGCATGAAGGAACTTCCGGCGACGCTGCTGCTGCGCCCGACCGGCATGGACACGCTGGCCACCCGGCTGTGGACCGAGACCGGTTCGGGGGCGTACGCAGCCGCCGCGCCCTACGCCGCCGCGCTGATCCTGCTGGCCGCGATCCCGTCGTACCTCCTCGGAAGGCACCGCACATGACTCAGGGCAACGAGCTTCGCGTGGAGGGGCTGACGCTGGCGTACACGCCCGGCGGCGCCCCCGTCCTGGACGGTCTCGACCTGACCGTGCCGGCCGGTTCGCTCGCGGCCGTGCTCGGCCCGTCGGGCTGCGGCAAGACGACGCTGCTGCGGATCGTCGCCGGGTTCCTGCGCCCCGACGCGGGCTCGGTGACCGTCGGCGGGCGGGTGCTGACCGGACCGGGTACGCAGCTGGCGCCGGAGCGGCGCCGGGTGGGCATCGTCCCCCAGGAGGGCGCCCTGTTCCCGCATCTGAGTGTGGCCCGGAACATCGCGTTCGGCCTGACCGGCCACGACCGTTCCGCACGGCGGCGCCAGGTGGACGAGATGCTGGAGCTGGTGGGGCTCGCCGGGTACGGGGACCGGATGCCGCACGAGCTGTCGGGCGGTCAGCAGCAGCGGGTGGCGCTGGCGCGGGCGCTGGCCCCGGAGCCGGCGGTCGTGCTGCTGGACGAGCCGTTCAACGCGCTGGACGCGTCACTGCGTACGGGGGTGCGGGCCGATGTGCGGGCCGCGCTGCGGGCCACCGGGGCCACGGCCGTGCTGGTCACCCACGACCAGCAGGAGGCGCTGTCCACGGCCGATCTGGTCGCGGTGGTACGGAACGGCCGCACCGCGCAGGCGGGTACACCGGAGCAGGTGTACCGGGAGCCGGCCGACCCGTGGGTGGCGCGGTTCGTGGGCGACGCGGTGCTGGTACCGGGAACGGCCGTGTCCCGGAGCGCCACTGCCGCCACACCGCTCGGCGAGGTGCGTCTCGGAGCGCCGGCCGGGGCGGTCCGCGAGGGCACGGTACTGCTGCGGCCCGAACAGCTGGTGCTCCTGGGCAAGCCGGAGCCGGGCGGCGCCTCGGGCACGGTGGTGGACGTCTGCTTCTACGGGCACGACGCGATGGTGACGGTGGCGGTCGAGGGGCTGGACGCGCCGGTGGACGTACGGACCCAGGGCTCGGTGGGCGTACGGCTGGGCGAGCCGGTGGGGCTGCGGGTGACGGGGACCGCGACGCTGCACTGAACCGAAGCCGGGCCGCTGGCCACCCGGCTGGACCGCCACCCCGGTGTGGAGATCATCTGCCGGAACCGGGCGGGCGCCTGCACCAACCCTCAGGAATGGCATCAGAAGGGCGAGAAGTCGCCGGGCAGTGGCCGGACGCCCGTGCCCTGATGGGCGAGCCAGGCGACTGCATCGGCGGCCTCCGCGGCATCGGCGCCAAGGCCGCCGCCCGGCTCCTCACCGACGGGCGCCGGCTCGCGAACATCCCGGCCGCCGAGCTGCGCCCGGCCTGGACGGGGCAGTGGCAGCAGGTCCTGCGCCGACGCGAGATGATCAAGCTCGACACAAGACAGAACTCCCCGACAACCTCCTCACCACCGTCCCCGCCGCGCCGTTGCCCGCGGCCACGAACGTCCTGGACGAGCTGGACCTGTGGTGTCCGGGCCGGCGCCGGATCAGTTCGTCCTGCTGAGGACGCTGTGGCGGATACCTGCCGACGCGCGTACCCGAGAGCACCGGTACCCAGCCCGCGGCCTGAGCACCGGCGAGCAGCACCGCGACGCGAGCGAGGCCGACATGGAACTGTGCCGGGTACCCCTGGAGCCGGCGGCGACGATGTGAGGTGACGGCAGGATCACCGAGACCGGGACCCTCGCGGCCGTCCTGCCGACCGCGCAGCGCACCACCACCCGCTCCGGCATGCCCTCCTCCAGCACCCGCGGACGCGCGCCGAACACGTGACCGGCGCCGCGCCCCGGGGCCGCGGCATCGTGCCTCTTCTGCCTTCCCCGCCCTCCGGCGCTTGGTGAGGCGTCGACTGCGGCCTCCTGCCGAACTTCTGCCCCGTGTTGCGCGAGTGTCGGCGTTTCGGCCACCCCCGCCATCGGCCCGTATCCCCGTACCGCACGGATCGGTGCACACCGCACGAACGGACCTTCGCTCGTTTCCGGGGTTCGAACGCCGTCCGAATCATGTGTGCTCGTTCCACCGTCCCGCCTCGTTGAGCCAACCGCCCCCTCCACTCGACCCGTCGGAGAGCGTGATGTACCCCCTTCCTCCTCTTCCTGCCCAGGTCAATCGGGTTCGGCCCGGAACCGGCTCGGCCATCAGCCCGCTTCTGGCCGCCGACTCCCGTCCCACAGCACACCCGGATCGGAGGTGGGGGGCATGACGAACAGCAATGATCCACTGGCGGCCTCCGCGGAGAACACGTCGGATTCCGAGAAGCTGCTGTTCGGCGGGGAGCTCACCTACGACTACGGGTGGGGAGCTCACGACGGTGCCTGGCTGAAGCTGGGACTGCGCACCATGGCCGCCTCACTGCCGAGGCAGGTGGCGGTGGCCGTCCGACTGGCCCGCGAGGCCGACCCGCGGGCGTTCACCACGATCGCCGTGAGCGAGATCGCCCGCGGCGTCACCCAGGCCGTCTCCCTGATCGCGGTCAACGCCCTGCTCGTCGAGCTGCTCGCCGCGGGCGACATCACCGGCCGGCTTCACGCGGCGCTCCCGTCGCTCGTGCTGGTGGCCGCCCTCGCGGTGCTCGGTTCGGCGTGCCGGTCGGCCTCGGCCGCCGCCACAGGGATCCTGGAGCCGAAGGCCCAACGGGTCGCGACCGAGCGGTATCTCGGTCTGGTGGCGCGGGTGGAACTGGAGGCGATCGAGGACGACTCCTTCCACAAGCTGATGGACTCCGCCCAGTGGGGTGCGGACTCGGCGCGGCGAATGGTCGGCTACTGCACCGCCGTGGTCGCCTCCGCCATCTCGCTGATCGCCGCCGCAGGCGTGCTCACCGTCCTGCACCCGGTCCTTCTGCCGCTCCTGGCTTTCATGGCGCTGCCCAGCGCGTGGGGTTCGCTGACGATGGCCCGCCATCGGTACATCAGCTGGCACCGCTTCGTCCAGCACGTCCGGGCCGCCAAGCTGATCAGCCAGTTGCTGGTCGACCAGCAGGCCGCGGCCGAGATCCGCGTCCACGACGCCGCACCGTTCCTGCTCACCCACTTCCGTCAGATGGCCGAGACCAGCGAGCGGGAGCAGACCCGGCTCGCGTGGACCGGCGCCCGCACCAACGTGCTCGCGGACTCCGTCCGCGGGATCGCGACCGTCGTCACCTACGGCGTTCTCGGACTGCTGCTGTGGCACGGGCAGATGGGCCTGGCCGTCGCCGGCACGGCGGTGCTCGCGATCCGGACCGGCGCGGCGAGCATCACCGACCTCGTCCTGCGCGTCACCGACGTCCAGGAGGAGGCCCTGTTCGTCGCCGACCTGGAGACGCTGTGCAAGGAGGCGGTGCGACGGGCGATCCCCTCCGGCGGGCTCGACGTGCCCGAGGGTGCGGACGTCCGGTTCGAGAAGGTGACCTTCACCTACCCGGGCGCCGACCGGCCGTCCCTGTACGAGGTGGACCTGGTCATCCCCCGGGGCCGCACCGTCGCCCTGGTCGGCAGGAACGGCTCGGGCAAGTCGACTCTCGTCCGTCTCCTGAGCGGAGCCCGGCTCCCCGACTCCGGCCGGGTGCTGTGGGGCGGGGTCAGCACGGCCGAGGCGGACCGGGGGCAGATCTTCGACCGCGTCGCCATGGTCGCCCAGGACTTCTTCCGGTGGCCGTTCACCGCGCGGGTCAACATCGGCATCGGCCGCAGCAGCGCCGCGATGGACGACGCGACGGTCCATGCTGCGGCGGCGTACGCGGGCGCCGACGAGTTCGTCAAAGGGCTTCCGCGTGGCCTGGACAGCCTGCTCGCCCGCGGATACAGGGGCGGACAGGAAATCTCGGGCGGCCAGTGGCAGAAGATCGGCCTGGCCCGGGCCCGGCATCGCGACGGCGCCGTCCTCATCGTCGACGAGCCGACCAGCGCGCTGGACCCGGCGGCCGAGCAGCGGGTGTTCGACCAGATCCACCGGCTGGCAGGCTCGGGCCAGACCACGGTCCTGATCACGCATCGGCTGCACAGCGTCCGGCACGCCGACCTCATCTACGTGCTGGACGAGGGCCGGGTCGTCGAACACGGGACCTTCACCGCGCTCATGGACCCGGCCACCGGGGTCGGTGTGTTCCGGGAGATGTACGAACTGCAGGCCCGTCAGTTCCTCAACCCTCCGCTGCCGACGCAGCCCGCCCCCGCAGACACGCTCCCGGCCGAGGCGGCCGACGCCGTCGGCGAGGGACAGGCCCGGTCATGACGCTGCCCGACGACGCCGGAGCTGGCCGGCAGGCCGCCGGCCATGGGCACAACAGCCCATACATGCCTCGCCTTCTCGAAAGACCATGGCCACACGGCCTGGACCCGGACGGTACGCCTGCTCCGCCGTGGCAGCCGTAGGCGTCCGCCTGCTCGGCGGTTCGCGCTCGTATACTCGTACGAGCTCACGGAGGGGGAGGCGGGGACAGTGAAGCTTGCTGAGGCACTGGCAGAACGTGCGGAGGCGACTCGGCGTGTAGAGCAGCTGCGAGCGCGTGTCGTCAGCAGTGCGCGGTACCAGGAGGGGGAGACACCCGCCGAGGATGCAGCTCAGCTGTTGGCTGAGGCCGATGAGGTGCTGGGCGCTCTGGAAACGTTGATCCGGCGGATCAACCGGACCAATGCCACCGTGGAGATGGGTCCGGACGGCACGCTCACCGATGCCCTCGCACGCCGGGATGTTCTGCGGTTGCGTCACTCTGTGCTCACCGCGGCGGCGGACGCGGCGGCGGGTCAGGGCGAGCGGGGATACGGTCGGCAGCTTCGGTCCGAGCTGATGATGCTCTCCGCGCTTCCGGTCGCGGAACTGCGCGGTCAGGCGGATGCGCTCGCCCGGGAGATCCGCGAGGTCGATGTGCGGATCCAGCGTACGAACTGGGAGGCCGATCTGCTGGACTGAGCAGTCCGGCAGGCTGGGACGATGTGGAGCAGGTAGCAGCTTCGGAGGCGTGCACACACCGAGGGCCGGCGGTTCTCCGGCCCACGCCTGGCGCGTGAAGAGCAACGCGGGGGTTCGACTCCCCTCATGACAGCGCAGCTCAGCACCGCGTACAGGTGACAGTGCACATCGCACAGCACATCACCACGTGCAGATCCGAGGTGGCGAGGGCGGGTTCGGGGCTTTCCACATCGCAGCACCACGGGGAACGGCGATCTCCGTCGGACACTGTTGGCCCGGACGGCCCACAGCATCCGGCCGAACGTGCCGTCGCTCGAAGGCGATCCGCACCTGGCTGCGGCGCCGCAGCATCAGGCGCACCGTCCCGGAACGGGCCGGCCAGGTCCGCAACCGGGCCCGCAGGGGCAGCCTCGGCGGCCTCCCTCCGGCCTTCGGCAAAGAGATCTACGAGCACCGCAACGTCGTGGAGCGGTGCTTCAACCGCCTCAAACAGTGCCTGGGCATCGCCACCCGCTACGAAAAGACCGCCCGGTCCCACAAGGCGGCCGTCACGCTCGCATCACTCCTGATGCGGGCCCGACACTCTGACGTCAACTCCTGGTGGTGCTTCGTTACGTCGAGGGGGCGGATGGTCTGGTGTTGGTCCGTGGAGGCTACTGGTCGGGGTGCAGCAGGGTGCGGAAGGTCACCGACACACGTCGGCCGCGTGGGACACGGCCGGTGGTTCCGGGATCACTCTTGCGCGCGGCGATGGCATGGCGCCAGGTGTAGCGGGCCGGGCCGGTCATGACCAGCAGGCTGCCTGGTGCCAGCGGCACTGCCAGCTTCGCGCCGTCCTCAGGACCGGTGAAGTCCATGAGACAGCTGGAGCCCAATGAGATCGCGGCGATGTCCGGACCGAAACAGGGCAGGCAGTCGACGTGGGCACTGATGCCCTGCCCCGGCTGGTACTCGTTGACGATCACCTGCTCCGCCTGCTGGTCCATCAGGCCCTCACGCGCGAGGCGGGCGGCTGTTCGGCGAGCCCATGCCGGAAGCGGCGGCGCTGCTGCCTGCCGGTCGCCTGCCACGTTTCGACGCCCGTAGTCGTAGCGGTGGCCGTAATGCTGCACCCGCCGTTTCAACTGTGCCGACCACTCTGCGGCGTCGATGTCCGAGAGCAGGTTCCGGCAGGCGCCGGGGGTGAGCCAGTCGGCGATGTACTGCAGGCCCGGCACCGCAGCAGACGGGTGCGGCCGGGATATGGAATCGATACCCAGACGAAGTTGGCCGGAGGTCTCAGACATGCCCCGAACAGTAGCCAGTCCTGCGCCACGCCTTGGGAGACGGTGACGGTGCGGGGCATGCTGACCGATGCTCTGTTCTGAGACTCCCTGGTGTTCGCCGGGATCGACGAGCTGGATGTCGAGGCGGCTACAACCGTGTTCGGCACGGTCGAGGTGGCGGCGAGAGGCCGTGCAGGAGGCGCTTCGCGCCCGGACTGCGGCCGGGTTCGGGACGAGTGCACGACCGTTGTCAACGCAGGCTGAAGGACCTTTCTCCGGCTGACCGGGGTTTTGTGATCCGGCTGACGGTCAGGCGCTTCATCTGCGGGTCGACGGGCTGCCCGCGCCGTACGCGCGGTTCACCGCTCGGCTCAACCGTGCCCTGGAGCGGGTGGGACCCGCCCTGGCGGGGCGGCGCCCCGTGCACGGTGGCGGACGTCGGCTTCTGCGGGCACGACGCGAAGGTGGCGGTGGCGGTCGAGGGGGCTGGACGCGCCGGTGGACGTACGGACCCAGGGCTCGGTGGGCGTACGGCTGGGCGAGCCGGCGACGCTGCACTGACCCGGGCGCCGGGGGCGGATCCCTCAGGGCGGGGCCGGAGGTACCGGTTGCGGGTCGGTACGGTCACGTACTGGCAACGAGAAGCACGAAACGTGCACGGAATGGCACGTTCCGATCACTCCCGCCCCCTCCATTCGGCCATATGGCTGGTTATGATCAGCACCCCCGATGCCCCCCGCTCGCTTCCCGAGGGCCGAAGTTGTCTCCCATGGAACCTGAAGGCGCGCCCGGCGGCCCTTCGCCGTCCCGACGGCGCCCGCGGCGCACGGTGCGTCTGCGCACCCTGCTCGTGCTCCTCGCCGTCGTCCCCACGCTGGCGATGGCCGTCCAGGTCACCGTCACCGCGCAGCGGCTGCTGGAGCGTTCCGAGCATCTGCGTGCCGACGTCTCGGCCGGTGAGCGCATCGGCCTGCCCCTGTACGAGCTGCTCCGGGGGATGCAGGCGGAGCGGGTCGCGACGGCGGCCCGCTGGTCGGGGCTGTCCGAGTCCGCACAGGACCTGACCGAGCGGCGCGCGGCGACGGACAAGGCCGCCGCCGAGTTCCGCCGGGTTGCCGGCGCCCAGGGCACCGGCAACGAGCCGACGGACCGCCGGGTGCAGGAGATCCTGAAGGGCCTGGAGGAGCTGGGCGCCCACCGGGAGCGCGCCGACGCCCGGATCGGCACCCCGGACAGCACCGTCGCGTTCTACAACGCCGTCGTCAGTCAGATGATCCGCTTCTACCAGGACGCCTTCAACCACACCGAGGACGGCGAACTCACCCACGACAGCCAGGTCGTCGTCACCCTGTTCTCGGCATCGGAGATGCTGGCGCAGGAGGACACGATCATCGCGCTCGCAGGCCCGAGGCGCGAGCTGAGCACCGCCCGGTTCGCCGAGTTCGTCAACGCCGTCGGCGCGCACCGCCATCTGTACGACCGGTGGATCGCACCGTACCTCCCCGACGAGGACCGCGACCGGTACGCCGCCCTGTCCGGCTCCCCGGCCTGGCAGTCCAAGATCCGGATCGAGGACCACGTCCTGTCGGACCACTCCGACTCCGGCTACCAGGTGCGGCTGCCCGCGCACGTGAAGGGCTGGCGGATCGCGCACACCACCTGGTCGGCCGAGGTGGACGCGCTCAACACGGCCCGGACCCGCGGTCTGCTGGCGAGCGCCGACCTGAAGGCGGCCGAACTGGAGTCGGACGTGGCGTGGCTGGTCGCCGGGAGCGGCGGCGCGCTGCTGCTGGTCGCGGGACTGGTGACCGCGACGACCCGCTCGGTGCTGCGGCGGCTGCGCGTGCTGCACGACCGTACGGTCACGGTCGCGGAGGAGACCCTGCCGGACGTGGTGGACCGGCTCCGGCAGGGCAGGCCCGTCGACGTGGACGCGCTGCCCGCCGTGCGGGGCGAGCAGGACGAGGTGGGGAGGATCAGCGACGCGTTCGCCCGGGTGGTCGCCGTGTCCGTGGACGGGCACCGGCAGCTGGCGGCGGAGCGGCACGGCTTCGGGATGTTCGCGGCGGGCATCGCGTCCCGCACCGGCAACCTGGTCAGCCGCCAGCTCAGCCTCACCGAGGACCTCCAGGACACCTTCGGCACCGACGAGGCGCTGCTGGCCCAGCTCATGCGGGCCGACCAGCTCACCGTCGGCATGCGCCGGCAGATCGAGAACCTGCTCATCCTGTCGGGCGGCGAGATCCAGGACCCGCACACCGAACCGATGCGGGTGGCCGATCTGCTGCGGGAGGCCGCCGCCGAGGTCGAGGACTTCCGCCGGATCGACCGCCAGGCCCTGGACGAGGTCAGCGTGGAGGCCCGGGTCGTCAGCCAGATCAGCCACCTGCTGGCCGAACTGCTGGACAACGCCACCCGGTTCTCCCCGCCGCGCTCCCGGGTGGTGATCCGCGCCGAGCGGGTGGCCGACGGGTTGTCCGTCGAGGTCGAGGACCGCGGACCGCGGGTGGGCCCGGAACGGTACGCGGAGATGAACGCCCGGCTGCACTCGGCCCCGCCGTACGCGGTGCTGGCCGAGAACGCCCACCGGCTGGGCCTGTTCGTGGTCGGCCACCTCGCGGACCAGCTGGGTGCGACGGTCACGCTGCGCCGGTCGGTGTACGGCGGCACGTCGGCGGTGGTGATCGTCCCGGAGCGGCTGCTGGTCGAGACGGAGGGCGAGGCCGTACGGGACGTCCCGGCGGCCCCGCCGGGCGCGCGGGTCACCCCGCTGGCGCCCCCGGCCTCGAAGCCCGTGCCCGAGAAGGCGCCGGTGCCGGAGCCCGTGCGGCCCCCGGAGTCTCCGGAGCCGGTGCTGCACGTGGTGCCGGGGTCCGGCGGCAGTGAAAGGCCCGCGCTTCCTCCGGTCCGTCAGGCCGCACGGGACACCGACGGGCCCACACGCCCGCCGCTCCCCGAGCGCGTCCCCCAGACGCACATGGCCGAGCAGCTCCGTTCCGAGACGGACGCCGCGGACACCGCGGACTCCGGCGCCTGTGACGGCGCGACGCCGGAGGACGTCGCCGACGCCTGGGCCGACTACGAGGACGGGACCCGGAAAGTGGAAGAAGAGCTCCGACAGGATCAGCGATGACTACAGCGAACGACATGATCTACAGCGTCCTGGACAACAACCTGAGCCGGATTGCCGGCATCGAGGGCGCCGTCCTGCTGTCCAACGACGGCATCAAGCTCAGCGCCTATCTGCTGGACCGCCCGCAGGCGGAGCGCATCGCCGCCGCGTCGTCCGGCATCGCCGCCACGATGCGGGCGGTCTCCCGGGAGATCCACGGCGGACGGGTCATCCGCCAGCTCGTCGAGATGGACGACCGCTACCTGTGCATCGTGGGCTGCGGTGAGGGCAGCACGCTCATCGTGGTGACCTCCCGCAAGGCCCGGCTCGGGGAGCTGGGCGGCGAGGCGGTACGGACCGCGCAGGCGCTCGGCGAGTGGCTGGGCACACCCGACCGCGTCCAGCCGCCCGGCGCCTGATGGCCGACGAGCCGCGGCGCCCCGGCCGCCGGACCCGGCTGTACGCGCTGACCGACGGCCGCACAGCTGCCCCGGGCACGGTCCTCACCATGGACACCACCATCACGGCGGCGGTCGGAGAGGAGGACCTGGACGGTCTGCCCACCGAGTGGCAGCACGTCCTGGGGCTGTGCCCCGCGCCGAACGGGCGCGCGGTCGCGGAGCTCGCGGCGCGCATGGAGATGCGGCTGACGCCGATGACGCTGCTGCTCGGGGAACTCGCGGACCGCGGGCTGATCCATCACCGGCCCCCGCTGGAGGGCGCCGGGACCACCAATGTCCACCTGCTCATGAGAATCAGGGACAACCTTGCCCGGATATGACCCCGGATACGACATGACTCCCGTGGCCGGCGCTCAGGAACCGGCCCCCGTCAAGCTCCTCGTGGCCGGAGGCTTCGGAGTCGGGAAGACGACGCTTGTCGAGACGGTCTCGGAGATCGAGCCGCTGCGCACCGAGGAGCGTCTGACCTCCGCCGGCGTCGGGGTCGACGACCTCGACGGCATCGAGTCCAAGGCGGCGACGACCGTCGCGATGGACTTCGGCCGCATCACGCTGGACGACGCCGGGGTGGTGCTGTACATCTTCGGGACGCCGGGCCAGGAGCGGTTCTGGTTCATGTGGGACGACCTGCTGAGCGGTGCGCTCGGGGCGGTGGTCCTGGTGGACACCCGACGGCTGGACCGCAGCTTCCCGGCGGTCGACTTCTTCGAGAGCCGCGGGCTGCCGTTCGTGGTCGGCGCCAACTGCTTCCACGGGGAACAGGCGTACACGGCCGAGGAGATCAGGTCCGCGCTGCGGCTGCGCGACCCGAGGACACCGGTACTGATGCTGGACGCGCGGGAGCGGGCGGACGTGCGGGACGTGCTGCTGGCGCTGCTGGACCGCGTGATCGCGAAGACCCGCGCGACGGCGTCCTGACGCGGGGCCGGCGGGGCTGCGGCGTCCGGCCCGGGGCGCGTGGGGTGGACAATGGACGGTACGACCGGACCGTACCGCCGCACCATCCACGTCCAGGAGCACCGCAGCCTTGACTTCGCCCTCCCCGTCCTCCCTGCCCCCGCACGCCGGGCGCACCGACCTCCGCGCCGACTGCGCGAGCTGTTTCGGACTGTGCTGTGTGGCGCTGCCGTTCACCCGGTCCGCGGACTTCCCGGTGGACAAGCCGGCCGGGAAGCCGTGCGGCCACCTGAGGGAGGACCACCGGTGCGGGATCCATGAGCGGCTGCGAGACAGCGGCTACACCGGCTGCACGGTGTACGACTGCTTCGGCGCCGGTCAGAAGGTGTCTCAGGTGACCTTCGGCGGGCGCGGCTGGCGCGAGGCCCCGGAGACGGCCCGCGCGATGTACGAGGTCTTCCCGGTGATGCGGCAGTTGCACGAGTTGCTGCGGTACGCCGCGGAGGCGCTCGACCTGGCGGCGGCCGGGCCCGTGCACGGCGGGCTGCGGCGGGTGCACGACCGTGTCGAGGCGCTGACCCGGGGCGACGCGGAGGCGGTGGCGGCGGTGGACGTGGCCGCCGAGCGGGCGTCGCTGGGGGAACTGCTGGAGCGGGCCAGTGAGCTGGCGCGTGCGGAGGTGCCGGGGCGGCGCCGGGACCGGCGGGGCGCCGATCTGATGGGTGCCCGGCTGCGGGGTGTGAAGCTGCGCGGTGCGAGTCTGCGGGGCGCCTACCTGATCGGCGCGGATCTGGCGGACGCCGATCTGCGGAACACGGACCTGCTGGGCGCGGACCTGCGGGACGCGCGGCTGGGCGGTGCGGATCTGCGGGGAGCGCTGTTCCTGACGCAGGCCCAGCTGGACGGGGCCCGGGGCGACGGGGCGACGCGCGTCCCGGTGACGCTGCGCCGCCCCGCTCACTGGCCGCCGCCCGCGTAGCTCAGCCGCCCTGGCGGTTCACCGGCAGAGGGCCCGCTGGAGCCCCTGCCGGTCGGTGCCGAGCTTGGTGAAGACCGCGGACAGCAGCTCGGACACCTCCTGCTCCCGCACCCTCATCTCTCCGGCGATCGCCCGGTTGCCCAGCCCTTCCGCGGCGTGCCGGGCCGCAGTCGACTCGGGTGTCGTCAGGGTGTCCCACCCGGTGGCGTGCGGTCGGCGCGGGCGCAGTCCGGCGGCCGCGAGCTGCTCCCGGGCGCGGCTCGCCAGTGGATCCGCGCCGCAGGTCACAGCGGTCTCCAGGCCCCGGTAGAGCTGGAGCGCGGCCTGATCAACCCGCCCGAGGACGCGCAGGGCGGCCCCGTGGTCTATGAGCGCGTACGCGAGTTCGTACGCCGCCGGGGACTGCTCCAGGTGGCCGACGGCCTGCTCCAGCAGAATCTCCGTCCGGGCCGTGTCGGCGGCGACGACCGCGGAGACCCGCAGGGCGTGACCGATACTGCTCGCGGTGCCGAACGTTCGGGCGCGGGCGAGTGCCTCGTCCGCGGTGGCCCGGGCCGCGTCGCCCCGGCCGAGGCGGTGCTGGGCCAGGGCGAGGTCGAGCTGCCAGGGGCTCCAGGCGGGGTTGCGGGCGCCGCGGTGGTCGAGCCGGGCTCCGGCCGCGGTCAGTTCCCGTTCGGCCTCGTCCGTGCGGCCCCTGGCCAGCAGGAGCCTGCCGTGGACGGCCTGCGGGTCGGGGTAGACGATCGCGGTGGGGAGGCGGTCCCGGACGCGGTATTCGCGAGCGACGGCCTGGGCCTCGTCGACGCGTCCCCGGGCGAGCAGGGTCTCGATCAGGATGGCCACCGCGTACCGCTGGGCCGGGACGCCGTCTCCGACGCGGTCGGCGATCTCCAGTCCGCTGCGGGCGAAGTCCTCGGCCTCGGCCAGCCGTCCGCGCCGGTAGCGGATGTAGCCGAAGAGGGAGTAGGCGAAGGACAGGTGCGATCCGCGCCAGCCCTTGGCCTCGAACTCCGCGATGCCCGTGTTGAACAGCTCCTCGGCGCGCCCGGGCTGGTCGCAGTACATGAGGACCAGGGCCACTCCGGCGGGAACCTCGAATCCGAAGTCCTGGTCGCTCCATGTCATCCCGCCGTTCAGCGCCTCCTCGGCGTAGTGCAACGCCTCGGCCGACGGCTCGCCTCGCAGGACGGCGTCCCAGCTGCGCATGCCCAGGATGTGCCGCTCGGCCCGGCCGCGGCCGGACAGGTGCTCGGCGTACTTTGCGAGCCGCCGGGAGCGGGACCGCGAGTCCGGCTCGTCGACGTTGACCGCGTTCCACTTGAACAGCTCGGCCTGCATCCGCAGTCGGGTGCGGGCGTTGCCGGCCCGCTCGGCCTCCTCCTGGAGGAGTTCGATGGCCTGCTGCATCCGGCCCGAGTGCACCAGAGCCGGAGCGAGCCGGTAGGTGATGGACTCCCGCAGGCCGTCCTCGACCATGGGTTCCTCCAGCGCGGCCCGCAGCTGGTTGACCGCGGTGGCCGGGTCGTGCGGGAGGGTGGCTGAGCCCAGGTCGAAGAGGACTTCGGCGCGTTCGTCCATGTCCGGGGGCTCGCGCAGTGCCCGGGACAGATACCGGCGGGCGGCCTCGGGTGCGCCCGCCGACAGGCTGTCGCGGGCAGCCTGCCGCAGCTGGCCCACCACCCAGGGGTCGCCCTCGGGGTACAGCTCCAGCATGTGACGGGCCGCCTCGCCGGGCGCGCATCCGGCGTCGACGAGCACGCGCGCGGCCACTCCGTGCATGGCGACACGGATGCCCGGCTGGATCGATCCGTACACGGCGTTGGCGATCAGCGGGTGGTTGAACTCCACGACCCGCTCGCCCTTGATGTTGGTCAGCACCGTGAGGATGCGGGCGTCCTGGAGTTCCGCGACGGCCTCGGCCGCCCGGGCGCCGCCGACGGACGACACCGGGCCGACGAGGTCCACGGGGATACCGCTGCTGCCGAGCACGGCCGCCGCCCAGGCCACCTGGATCGTGGGCGTGTCGAACTGGTTGAGCCGCTCGGCGAGACCGCTGCCCTTCACCGCGGAGGCCAGGTCCCGCAGTTCGGGGATGCTGTCCTCATGCGCCTTGAGGCCGCGCTCCCTGCCCTTCTGGAGCAGCTCGACGACCTCGAAGGGGCTGCCTCCGGTGATGGCCCAGAGCTCCCGGCAGAACAGGTCCTCGCCGTCCTGCCCGAGCATCTGCCGCACGAGGTCCGTCACGGCGCCCGAGGTCAGCGGGGTCAGTTCGTGAGGGCGGGCCCCGTGGCGCTCGGTGAGCTCCTGCAACGCGGTGGCGTCCGCGGGGAGTTCGCCCGGGCGGCAGGCCACCACGAGGAGCACGCCCAGTTCCTCCGCCCTGGCGGCGAAGGCGGTCAGCCACTTCAGGGACTCCGCGTCGGCCCAGTGGGCGTCGTCCAGCACGATGGCCAGCGGGCGGTCGTGCCGTACGGAGAGGCGGGTGACGGCCCAGTCCAGTCCGTCCAGGACACCCCGGGGATCGGGGTCGACGGCGCCGGTGGGCGCGTCCAGCCCGATGGCGGGTGCCACGATCGGGTACCAGGTGCCCAGCAGGTCGCGGCACTCGTCCTGGCTCATGGCGGCGAACATGGGCTGGATGAGCAGGCGCATCACACGGAACGGCACCTGCCTCTCGTACTCGCCGCCGCGTGCGAAGAGTACGGTGCAGCCGCGCTGGGCCGCTCGGTGGCGGAGCTGGTTGACCAGTGCGGTCTTGCCGAGTCCGGCAGGGCCCGCGAAGGCGAGGACGCCGCCGCGGCGAGCGGCCGGTGTGCCGTCGGGCGTTCCGCACAGTCCGTTCAGGGCCCGCTCGATGGCGAGCAGTTCGGTCTCCCGTTCGAGGATGGGGTTGCCCTCGTTTCCCCGGGGTGCTGCGGCCTCTGTCATCCTTGCCCCCTCCAGCGTGTGCGGCCGAGTGTAGGCCCAAGGGGGCGGAAGAGAACGGCTCGAGAACCTTCTTCCGGGAAGTTCGCCACTCGTACGAGGGTAACCCTGTATCCTCCGCTGACACCATCTCACCAAAGACCCTTTCGACCGTTCGGATTCGATCCCGAACGGTCAGAAAAGGGCATTCTGTTTCAGATTCTTTCGCTGCCTCCCCGTGTCGGCCGTTGCCGCGGATATCAGCGCCGTGGTTGAGGGATCATCGGCAGGGCGTCCGGCATCGGGATGCCGGCAGGCAATTCCCGTACGGTGGTTCCCGGGGCGGGCACGAGACGCCAGCGTGCCGCCACGCTCGCCACCACGACCAGCATCTCCACCATCGCGAACGAGTCACCGATGCACTTGTGCTGGCCCGCCCCGAACGGGATGAAGCCGCTGAGCCGGTGGAGACGCCCCGCGTCGGTGTGCGACCACCGGTCCGGGTCGAACCGCCCCGGGTCGCGGAACGATCCGGGGTCCCGGTGCAGCGCGTACGGGCTGTAGGCCAGCTCCGAGCCGGCCGCGACGCGCACCCCGCCCAGGGTCACCGGAGACAGCACCTTCCTCGTGAACACCAGGGCCGAGTGCAGCCGGAGCGTCTCGTTCAGGACATGCGTGGTGTACGTGAGCCGGGGCAGGTCCTCGACGCGGACGCACCGGTCACCGACCACCGCGTCGACCTCCGCGTGCAGCCGTTTCTCCACCTCCGGATGGCGCGCCAGCTCGTGGAACACCCAGGACAGGGTCGTCGCCGCGGTCTCCGTCCCGCCGAACAGGATCGTGATCAGCTCGTCCCGGAGCTGCACGGCGCTCATGCCCTCGCCGGTCTCCGGGTCCCGGCCGGTCATCAGCAGGGACAGCAGGTCCTGCCGCTCCCGGTCTCCCTCGCCGTACTCCTCGATCACCTCGTCGATGATCGCCCGGAGCCGGGCGGCGGCGGCGTCGAAGCGGCGGTTCAGCGGAATCGGCAGCCGGTCCAGGGCCTTCGGCATCAGCGTACGGACCAGCATGCCCTCCATGATCACCGGGCAGGATCGGTGCACCTCCTCGACGGCGCGCCTGCCCACGTCCCCGGAGAAGATCATGTCGGCCACCGAGGACAGCGCGAACCGCCGCATCTCCTCGTCGACGGCGACCAGGCGGCCTGCACTCCAGGAGGCCGCCATCTCCTCCGCGTTCCGGCCCATCCGCTGTGCGTGCCCGGCGATCTGGGAGCGGTGGAAGCCGGGCTGGATGATGCGGCGCTGCCTGCGGTGGAACGCCCCGTCGGCGGTCGCGATGGCGTTGCCGAACAGCGGGCGCATCTTCTCGAAGATGCGCCCGCGCCCGAACTGCTGGGCCTCGCCCACCAGGACGGTGTGCACCAGCTCGGGACTGGTCAGCACATGGAGCGGCCAGTTGCCGAGGCGGACCCTGACGACGTCGCCGACCGGGCGCAGGGACTCCAGGAACGCCATGGGGCGGCGCCACAGCTGGAGGGCGTGGCCGATGACGGGCAGGGCGCCGGGAGCCACCGGGGCGGCGGCTCCCAGGTCCGTGCGTGCGGACCTGGGCGCGGGGTTCATGGACGCGTCCCTCCTCATACGGCCGTGACGAGGCCCGGGCGGGTGTAGGCGGCTTCGAGACCCGCCGCGAACCGCTCGTCGCGGTAGCGGGTGCAGTCGTAGCGCTGCCAGAGGTCGCTGCCCACCATCCAGTCCTCGTA
The DNA here is from genome assembly GCF_022414595.1 of Streptomyces sp. MUM 203J. Classification (GTDB taxonomy): domain Bacteria; phylum Actinomycetota; class Actinomycetes; order Streptomycetales; family Streptomycetaceae; genus Streptomyces. The sequence continues at coordinate 17,774 of NZ_JADWYO010000081.1, forward strand.
CGCGCGGACGCGCAGTTCGGCAGCCTTGCGGGCCGTCGGGTCGGCCACGCCGAGGGCGTCGAGAACCGCGGGGAGGGCGCGTGCCCCGGCCAGGAAGTCCTCCACCCGGGCCTCGATCCGCTCCTCCACGGCCCGGACCGCCTGCGGCAGCGCCCAGCCCTGCCAGGCGGCGAGCAGCGCGGCGAGGTTGTTGGTGTCCCCGCAGGAGTACTCCTTGGGAAGGGAGAACACGTCGTTGCCCCACGAGATGACGTCGATCGCGCTCCAGGCCAGCTCCTGGACCGCGGGGCTCGCGTGCACCGGCGGCGGCACGTCGATGCCGAGGGCCGCTTCGACCATGTCCATCATCGGCAGCAGCTGGGAGCTGTGCCGACGGGTGAGGATGTAGTCCCCGACCGGGGGCAGGTAGCCGGGCCTGCGGTTGGCGGCCTCCTCGTCCAGTGAGCGGAGCATGAGGGGGACGTGGACGCGGTAGCGGCCCTGGATGCCCGGGGGCATCCTGTCGAGAATGCGGTCGCACAGCTCGACGAAGGAGTCCACCAGCGGGTTGCGGGCCGCCTTCGGGATCCGGTCCGCCCGGCCGTCGGCGACGTAGCCGGTGATGGCGGCGGCGACGGGCCGCCAGTCGTCGACGTCGTCGTCCCTGATGAGCAGGTCGTGCTGGTCGTCGAGGACGAAGGACCAGGCCATCCACTGGGCCAGCAGGACCAGGTCGTCGTAGCTCGCGCCGTTGCTCACGCGGGCGGCCAGGTGGCCGAACCCTATCCCCGCGAACTCCTCGGTCGCCTCGTCGATGAGGCCGCGCTCCACCGACCACGCGGTGGCCTCCGCGTTGGCCCGCTCGGCCCCGGGGTCCTTGCAGTTCTCAAAGGGAAGATGAAATTCCGGAATGATGAAAGAGTCGAGTTGGGGCATTGATCTCCCTCCAGAGGAAATCCCGGTCCGCCAATCCCCGCTCACGCCAGCCGCTCGGGCGCCCCAGCGACCCGTCGACCGAGGGAACACCAAAGCACTCTTTGCGGCCATTCGTTTCCATTAACCCGCAGCGCCGAGCAGCCTGTCAATATAATCCGGCCCTGGCAAGGCCGGGCAGAAACCTGGTTTTGCCGCACGGATTTCATTCAGGCATATGCACGGGCGGACGGGCGGAGGGACCCGGCCGGCGATCACTCACCACCGGGACGCACCCCTGGGACCCGGGGCCCGACCCGCACCCCACCCGCCCGCGAGGCCCGACTCAACCCTGATGCCCGTTTAGTCCGTTTCGGGTGATTGGGAAAAGCTGGTGCCGATTTACCCGAGCTTTGTCCGTTATCGGCCGAGCTTCCCGACCGCAGTGGTTCCGTGAGATGAGTCACGGCCATGCCGAGCCCGTCCCGCACGGCCCCGCCATATGACCGGGATTTCCGGACCGTTCGCGTTCTCCACGATCATTCCCGCTTAATTTCCGGGCCTTGTTCCGGCACTCCGCACTCGTTTACGGTCGGCGTCCATCCGGAAGGACCGCCGAATCCTGCCGCCTTCCGGCTCCGAACTCACTCACGCACGGCAGGAGCGGGGGACCCAGGTAAGCCGCCGGCCCGGAACACTCTCCGGACCGGCTCGGGGTGAAGTCGCGGCACGACCGCGACCGGACATCTCCCGTCCGAACCCGACAGCTCACCTCGCAGGCGCCGGAGAGGAAAGCACCATGCCCGCAACGGGTAAGCACCGCCGTACGAAGATTCGCCGCATCAGCCGTGCGTTCGCCATCGCGAGCACCGGAGGGGCCGCCCTCACCCTGCCCCTGACAGCTGCCGGGTATGCCTCGGCAGCCCCCGCCGCTCCCGCCTCGGTGTCGGCCATTGCGGTCGAAAAGCCTGTTGCCGCAGCGCTTCCAGCCCTTCCCACCGCTCCGACGAACGTCTCGGCCACCTATACGGTGATCGCCGGCGACACCCTTTCCGGAATCGCGAAGAAGCAGGAGGTGAGCGGCGGCTGGAAGGTGATCTACGCGAAGAACAAGAAGGCCATCGGTGACGACCCGTCACTGATTCACCCGGGCCTCAAGCTCACAATCCCGGGTGAGCGCGAAGACTCCGAGCGCGCTTCCCGTACAGCCGAGCGGACTTCCCTGACCACCACGGCGGCGGCCGCGACTGCCGCGAAGAGCTACCCGAACAACCTCGACGGCTGGATCCGGGAATCGCTCGACATCATGGCCAAGCGTGGAATTCCGGGCTCCTACGAGGGAATTCACCGCAATATCATGCGCGAGTCCTCCGGTAACCCGCTGGCCATCAACAACTGGGACTCCAACGCGGCGGCGGGCACTCCGTCCAAGGGCCTCCTCCAGGTCATCGACCCGACGTTCCGCGCCTACCACGTACCGGGCACCTCGCTGGACCCGTACGACCCGGTGGCCAACATCACTGCCGCCTGCAACTACGCGGCCGCGCGGTACGGCTCGATCGACAACGTCTTCGGCCCGTACTGATCTTCAGCGGGTTCCCAGAGCACGCCCGGGTTCACCCGGGCGTGCTTTGATGAAGGTGTGACCCTTGTCGTCGGAACGTCCGGGTGGCAGTACAGGGACTGGAGCGGCGTCCTGTACCCCGCCGGGACTCCACAGCGGCTGTGGCTGGAGGAGTACGCCGCGGCCTTCGCCGCGGTCGAGATCAACAACGCCTTCTACCGGCTCCCCACACGGGAGACCTTCGAGACCTGGCGGGACCGCACGCCCGGTGACTTCACGATCGCCGTCAAGGCAAGCCGCTACCTCACCCACATCAAACGGCTGCGGGACCCGGAGGAGCCGGTGCGGCGGCTGATGGACCACGCGGCGGGGCTCGGTGACCGGCTCGGGCCGGTGCTGCTCCAGCTCCCGCCCACCCTGCGCGCCGACCCGGAGCTGCTGGACTCCTGCCTCGGCGTCTTCCCCGCCGGTTCCCGGGTCGCCGTCGAGCCCCGGCACGACTCCTGGTGGTCGCCCGAGGTCCGACGGGTGCTGGAGAACCGGGGCGCGGCACTGTGCTGGGCGGACGTGGAGTCCCGCCCGGTGACACCGCTGTGGCGGACGGCGGCGTGGGGGTATCTGCGCTTCCACGTCGGCCGCGCCAGGCCGTGGCCCCGCTACGGGCGGCAGGCGCTGCACAGCTGGGTGGACCGGATCTCGGATGCCTGGGACGACACGGCCGACGTGTACGCGTTCTTCAACAACGACCCGAACGCCGCCGCCGTCCACGACGCGGTGGCCTTCGCGGGCGCGGCGCGGGACGCCGGGCTGACGGTCACCCGCGCGCCGCGTGCGCTCCCGGCCGGGCCGGAGGCGGTCCCGTAGTGTCCCAGGCCGCCGCGCACAGGGCGCGGTCGACCGCGTCGGCGTACACGGCGGCGGCGAGCCAGGCCCGGGTGAACCGCTCGCGGTCTGCCGGGAGGAGGCGTCCGAAGGCGTCCCTGGCACGGTCCGCGGCGGCGGCGTGCAGTTCTTCCAGGAGACCGGCCGCCGTGGCGAGGCCGGCGCGGCGCAGCCGACGCGCGTCGGCTGCCGCCTCCCGCGGGAAGGCGAGCACCCTGCGGCCACCGGACACGGCCTGATGGAGGCGGCGGCGCAGCAGGTACAGCGGCGTGCTTCCGTCCACCGGCCCGGGCGCGGGGGGCACGGGTCCCGCCGCGACCGCCGGGAGATCGGCGCGCCGGAGGCGGTCGAGCCCCAGATCGAGGCGCACGTCCGGGTCGGTCGGGTGACTCACCGCCAGCAGCGCGGCGCGGGCGTGCGGCGCCGGGGCGAGCCGGGCCACGGCACGCAGCCGGGTGCCGGGGGCGGCGGCCAGGAACCGCAGGTTGTCACGGTACGGAAGCTCCGGGTGGTCGTGGGCGGCGGTGAGCCGCACGGTCAGGCCGGAGCAGTCGGCCAGCAGGCAGTCGCCGGCCGCCTCGCGGACCGTGCCGGTGAGGGTGAGGTCCAGGAACAGCAGGTCGTCGGCGCCGTCCAGGGCCCGCGCCGCCTGGTCGGCCACGGGCACGGACCACAGCCGGTCGAGCGGCTCGTCGTGCCACCCGGCGCCCGCGGCCCGGACGGCGCGGACACCGGCTCCCGCGCCGAGGCGGCCGGTCGGGGACACGGTGGCGCCGGAGACGGCGAGGCCCGCGCGGGACAGCTCGCGGTGGGTGAGGGCCGTGTCGCCCACCCGCACCGTGCGGGCTGCGGCACCGGTGGCGCGGGCGGGACCTCCGGGGGCCACGTCGGACACGCTGTAGAGGCGGCACCGCGGGTCGGCGGTCCAGGTGACGGCTCCGGCGTAGCCGCCTGCCGTGAGGACCGGCTCGGAGAAGAGCCCGTACAGGCGCAGGGAGCCGTCCGGGGTGTAGGGCTGCCGGGCGGTGCCGCGCAGGGCGGCCAGTTCCGCGTCGGCCGCCTGCGGGAGGCGCCAGGCGGTGCCGAGCAGGTCGCGGAGCCGGTCCGCGAGGTCGGTCAGCCGGTACGCCGGGTCCGCGCCGCGCGCGGCCCGCAGCTGTGTCACGGTGGCGACGGCCGTGGCGGCGGCCCGGGGCAGGCCGGCGAGCCGTGCGGTGTGCGCGGCGCGCAGCAGTTCCGCCTGGAGCACCGCCCCCGCGCCCTCGGTCCCGGCCTCCAGGACGGCGGCTGCGGCCTGGAGCACGGCGTGGGCGGCGTCGCGCTGGTCGGGCGTGGCGCGCTCGGGGGCGGCGTCCGGCGCGACCGCGGGGGGAGGCGTCCTCTCGGGCGCGGCGCCAGGCTCCTGCCGTGCCTCGGGCCCGCGCTCCCGGGGCGCGGGCTCCTCGGACACGGGCCCCGCCGGTGCCTCGTCCGCGACGGGTGCCGCGGAGGCGGCGGCGGCGCGGTGCAGGCAGTCGGGAGCGAGCAGGCAGCCGCAGCGGACGGCGTCCGCGCGAGTCACCACGCCCCCGGTGGCCCGCAGTTCCAGCTCGGTGTCGTCGTCGATCGCGATCCGTACGATGTCGCCGTCCTGTACGGCGGGCCGGTCCGCGAGCTTGGCGATGCCTGCGTCCAGCCGCTTGCGCAGCCGGGGCGAGAGCGCCGCGACGAGTTCGGCGGTCACGGCGGGAGCGACCGGGGGCAGCTGCGGGGGGTGGTGCTGCGGGCTCATGTGATCTTCTCCCCTACCCAGCGGGCGAGTTCGAGGGGGCTGAGGGCGGCGACGGGCATGCCCGCCGCGACGAGCTGCCCGGCGACGGCGGTGGAGTAGCGGGGGCGCCCCGCGTCGTCGAGGCTGGCGCAGCCGAGGACGTGGCACCCGGCGCCGACCAGGGCGCGCACCTCCGCGAGCAGGCCGCCGAGCGGATAGCCCTCCTCGAAGTCGCTGACGACCACGACGAGGGTGCGGGACGGCACCGTGACCAGCTCACGGGCGTGCCGGAGCCCGGCGGCGATGTGGGTGCCGCCGCCCACACTGACCTCCAGCAGGAGGGACAGCGGGTCGTCGACGTGATCGGTGAGGTCGACGACCTGGGTGGAGAACGCCAGGAAGTGCGTCGACAGGGTGGGTACCCCGGCCAGGACGGAGGCGGTGAGCGCGGACCAGACGGTGGACGCCTCCATGGACCCCGACACGTCCGTGACCAGGACGAGCCGCCAGTCGGCGGACCGCCGGGCGCGGGTGCGGAAGACGGGACGCTCCGGAATGACCAGGACCCGGCCGTCGGAGCCCCGGCGCGCGGTCGCCAGGTTGGCCCGCAGGGTGCGGGCCAGATCCAGGCCGCCGCCGGGACGCCGGGAGGGGCGGGGCAGAGGTGCGCCGTGCAGGGCAGGGCGGAGGCGGGTGGCGAGCTGCCGCGTCAGCTCCTCGACGAGCCGGCGGACGAGCGGGCGCAGCGCGGCGAGCCGCGCCTCGGGCAGCCCGCCCGCGTGCGCCAGCACGGTCCGGAGCAGCTCGACGGAGGGCCGCACGGTGTCCGGGTCCAGTTCGGCGAGCACGTCGGTGCGCCCCGCCGCGGCGGCTGCCGCGAGCACCTCCTCGCGGACCCCGGGGCCGAAGAG
>NZ_JADWYO010000082.1 GCF_022414595.1 Streptomyces sp. MUM 203J
GCGTACGGGTCGCCGCCCCGGCGGGCCGCGCGCCACGCGGCCGTCAGGTCGTCGCCGTACTCGCGGGGCGGCTCCTCGGAGAGAAGGGCCACGATCTCCGCGGCGCGCCGGGTGCCCACGCGCGGCGCGCCGTCCAGCAGGGCGCGGCCCAGACGGGGATGCACACCCAGGTGTGCCAGCCGTCTGCCGCGCCCCGTCGCGCGGCCGTCGGGGTCCACCGCGCCGATCGCGCGCAGTACCTCACCCGCCGCCGCCATGGCCCCCGCCGGGGGCGCGTCCAGCAGCGCGAGGCCCGTCGCCCCGGGGTCGCCCCACACCGCGGCCTGCAGCGCGAACGCCGTGAGGTCCGCCACCTGGATCTCCGGGGCGGGGAAGGCCGCCAGCCTGCCGTGCTCCGCCTCGGGCCAGCACCGGTACACCGTGCCCGGGGCCTCACGCCCCGCGCGGCCGGCCCGCTGCCGGGCCGACGCCCGGGACGCCCGTGCCGTCGTCAGCGCGCTCAGCCCCCGGGCGTGGTCCACCCGGGGCTCTCGCGCCAGACCCGAGTCGACCACCACCCGCACCCCCGGCACCGTCAGCGACGACTCGGCCACCGACGTCGCCAGCACCACCCGGCGCCCGCGGCCGGGGGAGAGCACCGCGTCCTGCACCGACGCGGGCGCCCTGCCGTGCACCTGGAGCACGTCCACGTCCGGCAGCCCGCCCAGGAGGCCCGCCACGCGCGCGATCTCCCCCACTCCGGGAAGGAAGCACAGGATGTCGCCGTCCCGCTCCCCGAGCGCCCGGCGCACCACCCCCGCCACATGCGTCAGCAGCGCCGGGTCCACCTTCATGCCGTGCGGCGGTCGCACGGCGCGCGGCGGCGGCGCCCACACCACCTCCACCGGGTGCGTCACGCCCGCCGCCTCCACCACCGGCGCGTCGCCCAGCAGCCGCGCCCACCCTGCGGCGTCCGTCGTCGCCGACGCCGCGACCAGCTTCAGCTCGGGCCGCAGTGTCTCCCGTACATCCAGCAGGAAGGCCGCCACCGTGTCCGCGTCCAGATGCCGCTCGTGGCACTCGTCGAGCATCACCACGTCAACCCCGGGCAGCTCCTGGTCCCGCTGGAGCCGCTGCAGCAGCACGCCGGTCGTCACCACCTCGACGACCGTCTCCCGCGACACCGCCCGCTCACCGCGCACCGTGAACCCGACCCGGCCGCCCGTCTTCTCCCTGAGCAGCCACGCCATCCGCCGGGCCGCCGCCCGCGCCGCGATCCGCCGCGGCTCGGCCACCACGACCCTGAACCCCCGCTCGGCCAGCACCAACGGCACCAGCGTCGTCTTGCCCGTGCCGGGCGGCGCGCACAGTACCGCCGACCCGGGCCCGGCCAGTGCCGCCTCCAGCGCGGGCAGGGCGTCGCGTACGGGAAGCCGCTCCCGTTCCCCGGCACGGATCACCACCAGTGCCCTCAGTCCCTCCCCCGGCCCTCGGCCGGGGGAGTCCGCGTCTCGCTCCGCTCGCACACGAAGACCGCCGTCCCGGGAATCAGGTTCCCGCGCAGCGGCGACCACCCGCCCCACTCCTGGCTGTTCCAGCCCGGCCACTCCGGCTCCACCAGGTCCACCAGCCGGAACCCGGCCGCCACCACGTCCCGCACCCGGTCGCCCAGCGTCCGGTGGTGCTCCACGTACACCGCCCGGCCCCGTTCGTCCTGCTCGACGTACGGCGTGCGGTCGAAGTAGGAGGCGGCGACCGACAAGCCCTCCGGGCCCGGCTCGTCCGGGAAGGCCCAGCGGATCGGGTGGGTGACCGAGAAGACCCACCGGCCACCCGGCCGCAGCACCCTCCGCACCTCGCGGAACACGTTCACCGGGTCCGCGACGAACGGCACCGCCCCGTACGCCGAGCACGCGAGGTCGAAGGACCCGTCCCGGAAGGGCAGCGCCCCCGCGTCCGCCTCCACCAGCGACACCCCGTCCCCGGCGGCGCCCAGCCGCAGCGCGTGCTGGAGCTGGCGGTGGGACAGGTCCAGCGCGACCGGCCTCGCCCCCTGCGCGGCCAGCCAGCGCGAGCACTGTGCCGCGCCCGCGCCGATCTCCAGCACCTCCCGGCCCTTCAGGGACCCGGCGGGCCCGAGCAGCCGGGCCTCCTCCTCGTCCAGGCCCTCCGGGCCCCACACGAACCGGTCGTCCCCGAGGAACGTGCCGTGCTCGCTCTGGTACTCGTCCGCGTTCCGGTCCCACCAGCCCCGGCTGGCCCGGCTGCTCTCCGCGTCGCCCGCGTCACGGCGAGTCGCCTCCGGCTCGTAGTCTTGGTTCATCTCGCCCGCCGTTGTAGGTTCGCCGTCGTCTGGGGTGCGTCGGCCGTCGCCGGTCGACGCGGGAAGCGGGACACGCGTGACCGCGTGGACGTGCCCGGTACGCCGGGGGCCACCATGGCCTGCGGCAAGCTTAGTTGCGCCGGGTATGCGGCGATGCGCCCCCGGTGGGCCCCTTCGCGCATTGACCGGGTCCGGCGGCCCCCGTATGCTAAAGGTTGCGCTGCGGGCCTGCGTGCCTCGGACGGAGCAGGCCGCGCTCGCATCTGTATGTATGTCCCCTCGGTTGTCGAGGCGCCTCCCAGTCCTCTGGGTCGGCGCTTCCTTGGCTGTCCGGCTTCTGCAGCTGCGATACGGGCTCTCGGCGTAGCAGTACCTACGACTTCAATGTCCGTACCGGAGCCCTTTCCCACATGACGAGCAGCACCGAGACCACCGCCACCACCCCGCAGGTTGCGGTCAACGACATCGGTAACGAGGAAGCCTTCCTCGCCGCGATCGACGAGACGATCAAGTACTTCAACGACGGCGACATCGTCGACGGCGTCATCGTGAAGGTCGACCGGGACGAGGTCCTGCTCGACATCGGTTACAAGACCGAAGGTGTCATCCCGAGCCGCGAGCTCTCGATCAAGCACGACGTCGACCCGAACGAGGTCGTCAAGGTCGGCGACGAGATCGAGGCCCTGGTTCTCCAGAAGGAGGACAAGGAAGGCCGCCTGATCCTCTCGAAGAAGCGCGCCCAGTACGAGCGTGCCTGGGGCACCATCGAGAAGATCAAGGAAGAGGACGGCATCGTCACCGGTACCGTCATCGAGGTCGTCAAGGGTGGTCTCATCCTCGACATCGGCCTCCGCGGCTTCCTCCCGGCGTCCCTCGTCGAGATGCGCCGCGTCCGCGACCTCCAGCCGTACGTCGGCAAGGAGCTCGAGGCGAAGATCATCGAGCTGGACAAGAACCGCAACAACGTGGTCCTGTCCCGCCGCGCCTGGCTGGAGCAGACCCAGTCCGAGGTCCGCCAGACGTTCCTCACGACCCTCCAGAAGGGGCAGGTCCGCTCCGGCGTCGTCTCCTCGATCGTCAACTTCGGTGCCTTCGTGGACCTGGGTGGCGTCGACGGTCTGGTCCACGTCTCCGAGCTGTCCTGGAAGCACATCGACCACCCGTCCGAGGTCGTCGAGGTCGGCCAGGAGGTCACCGTCGAGGTTCTCGACGTCGACATGGACCGCGAGCGTGTCTCCCTGTCGCTGAAGGCGACCCAGGAGGACCCGTGGCAGCAGTTCGCCCGGACCCACCAGATCGGTCAGGTCGTCCCGGGTAAGGTCACCAAGCTCGTTCCGTTCGGTGCGTTCGTCCGTGTCGACGAGGGCATCGAGGGCCTGGTCCACATCTCCGAGCTGGCCGAGCGCCACGTGGAGATCCCGGAGCAGGTCGTCCAGGTCAACGACGAGATCTTCGTCAAGGTCATCGACATCGACCTGGAGCGTCGCCGGATCTCGCTGTCGCTGAAGCAGGCCAACGAGTCCTTCGGCGCCGACCCGTCGGCCGTCGAGTTCGACCCGACCCTGTACGGCATGGCCGCGTCCTACGACGACCAGGGCAACTACATCTACCCCGAGGGCTTCGACCCGGAGACCAACGACTGGCTGCCCGGCTACGAGAAGCAGCGCGAGGAGTGGGAGCGGCAGTACGCCGAGGCCCAGCAGCGCTTCGAGCAGCACCAGGCGCAGGTCATCAAGTCCCGCGAGGCCGACGCCGCCGCCGCTGCCGAGGGTGGCGCCGCCGCTCCGGCCGCCGCGCCGACCGGCGGTTCGTACTCCTCGGAGTCGGACGACAACTCCGGCGCCCTGGCGTCGGACGAGGCGCTCGCCGCCCTCCGCGAGAAGCTGGCCGGCGGCCAGAGCTGAACAGGCTCTGTCCCAGGCAGCAGCGGTAGTCGCTGACTGACGCGACACCGAGGCCCGTCCCGCAAGGGGCGGGCCTCGGTGCGTCGCGGCGCCGGTCGTACGTGGACCTCGGCCTGTGCACGGTGCGTGCACAACCGGGAATGTCAGTGGCTCATGCGACGTTCTTCCGTACGGACACGAGGAGGAGCGGTAATCGTGGTTGATCCGCAGGACTTGTACGCATGGGAGCCGAAGGGCCTGGCGGTGGCCGACATGGCACTGGCCCAGGAGTCCGCCGGCCTGATCATGCTCTATCACTTCGACGGGTACATCGACGCGGGCGAGGTCGGTGAGCAGATCGTCGGCCAGCTGCTCGACTCGCTGCCGCACCAGGTCGTGGCCCGCTTCGACCACGACCGTCTGGTGGACTACCGGGCCCGCCGCCCGCTGCTCCACTTCCGCAGGGACCGCTGGGTCGGCTACGACACTCCGAGCATCGAACTGCGCATCGTCCAGGACGCCACCGGCGCGCCGTTCCTGCTGCTGAGCGGTCCCGAACCGGACGTCGAGTGGGAGCGGTTCGCCGCCGCCGTACGGCAGATCACGCAGCGGCTCCGGGTACGCCTCGCGGTCAACGTCCATGGCATCCCGATGGGCGTCCCGCACACCCGCCCCGTGGGCCTCACCCCGCACGGCAACCGCACCGACCTCGTGCCCGGGCACCGCAGCCCGTTCGACGAGGCGCAGGTGCCGGGCAGCGCCGAGGCGCTCATCGAGTACCGGCTGATGGAGGCCGGACAGGATGTCCTGGGTGTCGCCGCGCATGTGCCGCACTATGTCGCACGCTCCGCCTACCCGGACGCGGCGCTGACCGCGGTGGAGGCCATCACCGGCGCGACCGGCCTGGTCCTCCCCGGCATCGCCCACACCCTGCGGAGCGCCGCCCAGCGCACCCAGACCGAGATCGAGCGCCAGATCCGAGACGGTGACGAGGAACTGATCGCCCTGGTCAAGGGCCTTGAGCACCAGTACGACGCGCTGGCCGGCGCCGACACCCGCGGCAGCCTGGTCGCGGAGCCCGTGGACCTCCCCTCGGCGGACGAGCTGGGCCGGCAGTTCGAGCGCTTTCTGGCCGAACGTGAAGGCGACACCCCGTAGGCGCGGTGCCCTCCGGCCCGGTCCGGGACGACCCGCCCGCCGCCCGGCGCGTCCCGGGGCATAGGCTGCCACCATGCTGACCGTGGGGCTGACCGGCGGAATCGGGGCCGGCAAGAGCGAGGTGTCGCGGCTGCTCGTCTCGTACGGGGCCGTGCTGATCGACGCCGACAAGATCGCCCGCGAGGTCGTCGAGCCCGGTACGCCCGGGCTCGCGGCCGTCGTGGAGGCCTTCGGGCCGGACATCCTGACGCGTGAAGGCGCCCTGGACCGGCCGAAGCTGGGTGCCATCGTGTTCGCGGACCCCGAGCGCCTCGCCACCCTCAACGGCATCGTCCACCCGCTGGTCGGCGCGCGCTCCGCCGAACTCCAGCAGGCCGCCGACCCGGACGCGGTCGTGGTCCACGACGTGCCGCTGCTCACCGAGAACGGTCTCGCGCCCCTGTACGACGCAGTCGTGGTCGTCGACGCCACCCCCGAGACCCAGCTCGACCGGCTCGTCAGGCTCCGGGGCATGACGGAGGGTGAAGCCCGTTCGCGGATGGCCGCCCAGGCCGCACGGGAGCGACGGCGCGCCGTCGCGGACTACGTCATCGACAACGACGGCCCGCTGGAGGAGCTGGAGCCGCAGGTCCGCAGGGTCTGGCAGGAGCTGGTCGCGCGGGCGGCCCGCGACTCGTCCAAAGACGCCTCCCGGGCCTGAGGGCCCCGGGCCGCGTCCCCGGACACCCGAGCCTCCGCCGCGGCCGGTCACCCCGCCGCGGCTCCGGAATACCGGGGCCGTGGCGGCTGTTGAACGGCCGGAGCCAGGGGAAGGATGAGAACCGTGTACGAGAGCACCCCCGAGAGCCACGTCATCGACTTCCGGGCCGCCGAGCACCTGCTCGCCGCCCGGGACCCGCGCGGGGCCGTCAAGCTGCTCGACTCGGTGATCGCGGCCCACCCCGAGAACACCGCCGCGCGCCTGCTGCGCGCCCGCGCCTTCTTCATGTCGGCCGCGCTCCGTTCCGCGGAGCTGGAGTTCGAGCTGGTCATCGAACGCGAGCCGGACAACGCCTATGCCCACTTCGGGCTCGCGCGCACGCTGGAGCGGGCGGGCCGCGACCGTCACGCCCGGCGTCACTTCCGGCTGGCCGCTGCCCTGGACCCGAGGCCCGAGTACGTGCGGGCCGCAGGCTTCGACGGCGACGACTGAGGCCACCTGCCCCGCCCGCTGTCAGACCCCTTCCGTGGCGTTGTGTGTGCACAGCGTCACGGCCGAGGGGGTGGTGGGCGACGGCGGTCCGGGGCGTACGGGGGGATGTCGGGACCGGGCTGGTAGTGCGGGCCCTGGCGGATGTGGCGTACGACCAGCAGCAGGTCCGTGAGCACGACCAGCGCCAGGACGCCGCACGCGGTCGCCCAGCCGACGCTGCCTACGAACGCGAACACCACGGTGCCGCCGACGGCCCAGAGCAGCCCCCAGACACTCAGCCAGAACCGCAGCCGCAGGGCACTGCGCGCGGTGAGTGGTTCGTTGCCACTGCGCATGATCATGGTCATCGGTCTCCGCACCGGCGAGTACCCGGGAGACGCCTCCCGACGCGGGGCTGTCAGACCCGGGTCGTATGGTCGGAGACCTGGCCGGCAGCGGAGGGAGGTGAGCGGGATCCGGTACGAGACGCACCCGGGCGCGGGTCCGGAGGCCCGCGGCGTGGTGGCACCGGAGGAGCTGTGCGGGTTCGCCGCCGTGTTCCTGCCGGACTCGCTGCCTCGCGCGGGGCGGGTCGCCTTCTGGGCGCCCGACGGCCGGACCCTGCCCGAGACCGGGGCCGCGGAACAGCTCACGGTCGTGCGGCGCCACGGCGCGGGCGCCCGCACCCGTACCGTCCCCGCGCTCGTGCTGTCCGTCGACGACGCCCTGCCGCTCCTCGCCGCGGCCCGGCACGCCCCGGGCGCGCACCCGGCGGCCGCCTGCTGGGGCGCCGCCGCGCTGCACGCCCTGCATCTGGTGGCGCGCGGACGGCTGCTGCCCGGGCTGACGGCCGACGACCGGGACGCCTGGAGGGCCGGGCCCCTGGACGCCGACGACATCGCCCACCTCCGGGCGGTCGCCGCGGCCATGCCGTACGAGGCTCACGCGGTGCCCGTCCCCGGGCGCCGTCCCCTCCGGCTGCCCGAGCCCGAGGCGCTCGTGCGGGCCTTCCTGGACGCCGTCGCGGACACCGGGCCCCGCACCCCGGCGGCGGCCTTCGCAGCGGGGGAGGCGTTCGCGGCGCGGGAGCCGCAGCGCCTGCCGCGGGCCCGGGCCTGGGCGGCCGAGGTCGCCGCGGGCATGGACGCGGGCGTCCGCGTCTCGCTGCGCCTGGACCTCTCACCGTACGAGCTGTTCGACACCCGCGACCCCGAGGGGTCCCTGCCGGACGCGGGCGGCGAGGTGCGGCAGGCCGCGGCGGCGGTCCTGCAGGTGCACAGCCTGACCGATCCCGCCCTGGTGGTCGACGCGGCTGGGCTGTGGGCCGCGGACGTCGACCGCCGTTTCGGGCCCCGTGCCCGGGTCGACGCCATGCTCGCCCTGCGCCGCGCCGCCCGGGTCTGGCCGCCGCTCACCCGGCTGCTGGAGCGGGCCGTGCCCGATGTGCTGGCCGTCACCGAGAGCGAGTTGTACGAGTTGCTGGGGCCCGCGGCGGCCCGGCTCGACGCGGCGGGTGTCACCGTCCACTGGCCGCGCGAACTGGCCCGGTCCCTGACCGCCAGTGCCGTGGTACGGCAGGCTCCGGGCTCCGCGACGGACGGGACGCCGTTCTTCGACAGCACCGAACTGCTGCGATTCGACTGGCAGCTGGCCCTGGACGGTGACCCGCTCACCGAGCGGGAGATGGACGCCCTGGCGGAGGCCCACCGTCCGGTGGTGCGGCTGCGGGACCAGTGGGTGGTGGTCGACCCCGCGCTTGTCCGCAAGGCCCGCAAGCGGCAGCTCGGCCTGCTGGAGCCGGTGGACGCGCTGGCCGCCGCGCTCACCGGAACGGCCCAGGTGGACGGCGAGACCGTGGAGGCCGTGCCGGTCGGCGCGCTCGCCGCCCTGCGTGACCGGCTGCTGGGCGGGCCCGCCGACGTCCCGCAGCCGCCGGGCCTGCGGGCGACTCTGCGGGACTACCAGCGGCGGGGGCTCGGCTGGCTGGACCTGATGACCTCGCTGGGTCTCGGCGGCTGTCTCGCCGACGACATGGGCCTGGGCAAGACGGTCACGCTCATCGCCCTGCACCTGCGGCGCGCCCATGCCTCGCCCACCCTTGTCGTCTGTCCCGCCTCGCTGCTCGGCAACTGGGAGCGGGAGATCCTGCGTTTCGCCCCCGATGTGCCGGTGCGGCGCTTCCACGGCCCCGGACGGACCCTGGACGGTCTGGACGGCGGCTTCGTCCTCACCACCTACGGCACGATGCGCGGCAGCGCGGAGCAGCTCGCCGCCCGGCAGTGGGGGATGGTCGTCGCGGACGAGGCCCAGCACGTCAAGAACCCGTTCTCCGCCACGGCCAGGGCTCTGCGCACCCTCCCCGCCCCCGCCAGGGTCGCCCTCACCGGGACACCGGTCGAGAACAACCTGTCCGAGCTGTGGGCGCTGCTCGACTGGACCACGCCCGGGCTGCTCGGCCCGCTCAAGGCGTTCCGCGCCCGCCACGCTCGCGCCGTCGAGAACAGCGAGGAGCTGGGTGACGACGAGGCGGTGGAGCGGTTCGCCCGGCTCGTCCGCCCGTTCCTGCTGCGCCGCCGCAAGTCCGACCCGGGCATCGTGCCGGAGCTGCCGCCCAAGACCGAGTCCGACCACCCCGTGCCGCTCACCCGCGAGCAGGCCTCCCTGTACGAGGCGGTGGTCCGGGAGACGATGGCGGCCGTCGAGGGCGCCGAGGGCATCGCGCGGCGCGGCCTGGTCATGAAGCTCCTGACGTCTCTCAAGCAGATCTGCAACCATCCGGCGCAGTATCTGAAGGAGGACCCGGTCCGGCTCTCCGGCCGGTCCGGGAAGCTCGCCCTGCTGGACGAGCTGCTCGACACGGTCCTGGCCGAGGACGGCTCCGTCCTGGTCTTCACCCAGTACGTGTCCATGGCCCGGCTGCTCACCGCCCATCTGACCGCCCGTGCCGTCCCGTCCCAGCTGCTGCACGGCGGTACGCCCGTCGTCGAGCGGGAGCGCATGGTGGACCGCTTCCAGTCCGGCGGCGTCCCGGTGTTCGTGCTGTCGTTGAAGGCCGCCGGGACGGGCCTCAACCTGACCCGGGCCGGCCATGTCGTCCACTACGACCGGTGGTGGAACCCGGCCGTGGAGGAGCAGGCCACCGACCGTGCCTACCGCATCGGCCAGACCCAGCCCGTGCAGGTGCACCGGCTCATCGCCGAAGGCACGGTCGAGGACCGCATCGCACAGCTCCTCGCCTCCAAGCGTGCTCTCGCTGACGCGGTCCTCGGCTCCGGAGAGGCCGCCCTCACCGAACTGACGGACCGTGAACTGGCCGACCTCGTGTCCCTGAGGAGGCCTGCATGAGCTCCGCACGGCCACGCGGGGTCCCGGCCCGCCTCCGCGGGCAGCCCGCCCACCACGACGACCGGCGCCGCACGTTCCCGCCGCTGACCCCCGTCGCCGGTGGCGCGGACGGCGGCCTCGCCGCCACCTGGTGGGGCAACGCCTGGGTGTCCGCCCTGGAGGACACCGCGCTCGACGCCGCCCGCCTCGCGCGTGGCAGGGCCTACGCGAGCCGGGGACTGGTCGACGCGATCACGGTCACCCCGGGCCGCGTCACCGCCTACGTCCACGGCAGCCGCGCCCGCCCGTACCGTACGGAGATCCGGCTGCGGGTGCTCGGGGACGAGGAGTGGGAGGGGCTGCTGGACGCCGCAGCGGCCCGCCCCGATCACATCGCCGCACTCCTGGACAAGGAAGTGCCGCGCGTCCTGGCCGCCGTGTCCGGTCTGCTGCCGCAGGCGGGGGACCTCGTCCCCGACTGTTCCTGCCCCGACGACGGCTACCCGTGCAAGCACGCCGCCGCGCTCTGCTACCAGGCGGCCAGGCTGCTCGACCAGGACCCCTTCACGCTGTTTCTCATGCGGGGGCGTGGCGAGCAGGAGATCCTCGCGGACCTCGGCCGCCGCAACACCGCCCGCACGGCCGTGGAGACCGGTACCGAGCCGCCGCCGCTGCCCACCGTGCCCGCCCGTGCCGCCGTCACGGCCACCCCCGCCTCCGCCCTCCCGCCGCCGCTGCCCCTGCCGGCCCAACCGGGCCGCCCGCCCGTGTACCCGGAGGGGCCGGACGCGCCCGACCCGCTGTCCCTGGAGATGCTGGCCACGGAGGCCGCGGCCCGCGCCCATGCCCATCTGGCCACCGGCCACGACCCGGTCGCCGCGCTCACCCCGTGGCAGGACGCCGTGCGGCTGGCCGCGGCCCACCCGGGCTCCGGACTGACCGCTTCCACCCGGGGTCTCTACCGGGACCTCGCCGCCGCCCTGGACCGCACACCCGGGGAGCTGGCCCGCGCGGTGGCGGCCTGGCGCCAGGGCGGGCCCTCGGGGCTCGCCGCACTGGAGGAGGCGTGGGACCCGCCCGCCGGGCCGTTCGACCGGGCCCGGCCCGCGCTCACAGCCGCCGACCTCCCGCACTTCCGGCCGTGGCGGAACCGGCTGTCCACGGCCACGCTCCAGCTCCGCTACGGCCGTGACGGGCTCTGGTACGGCTACGAGTCCGACGCGGGCCGCGAGGACTGGTGGCCCCGGGGCACCCCCGACGCCGACCCCGTGGGCGCGCTCGCCGGACTCCTCGGCCGGTGACGGGCCGTCACAGGCGGGACGTCTGTCGCCACCCTGACGGGTGAGCCGATCGGTGGGTGATGTGAAAGGTCTATTAGTTCTCCCCCGATGGGGTGAAAGCGGTAAGCGTCATAACCCGTCCGTGAGATAGCGCGTTAACCCCGGTGCGGGCGAGTGCCCGTGAACGTCTCCGGAAGGCAGGAAGCCATGAGGCATACGCGCCGAAATGGTCTCGTCACTCTGATGGCCACGGGCGGCGTCCTCGCCCTGGCTGCGGGTTCCGCGCACGCCGACGCCGACGCGTCCGGTGCCGCGACCGACTCACCCGGCGTGGGATCCGGCAACACCGTGCAGCTGCCCGTGCACGTCCCCGTCAACGCCTGCGGCAACACCGTGAACGTGGTGGGGCTGCTCAACCCCGCCATGGGTAACACCTGTGTGAACAAGGGCGGGAGCGGCAAGGGGAGCGGCCACGCCCACGGGAGCGAGAACGGCTCCGGGAGCGGGAGCGGGCACGGCCAGGGCGGCGGTGAGGGTCACGGCAGCGGCTCCGGCTCGCACGGCGGCGGGTCCTCGCACGGCGGCGGGTCCTCCAACGGCGGGGGCGCGACGGCCGAGGCGAGCGAGGCCGGTTCGCCCGGGGTGATCTCCGGCAACGGCATCCAGCTGCCCGTCGACCTGCCGGTCAACGTCTCCGGCAACTCCGCGAACGTCGTCGGTATCGGCAACCCCGTGTTCGGCAACACGTCCGTCAACGTCAGCGAGCCGCCGGCCGAGAGCCCGAAGCCCGAGGAGCCGATGACGCCGCCGCGGGACGACCGCACCGTCGTGCCGCCCCAGGAGGACGAGGCCGCGCCGCCCGCCGGGGACGCCGGACCCGCCGGACCCGCCGCTCCCGTGGCCCAGTCCGGCCCGCCCGTCCTCGCCCGGACCGGCAGCGGAGACCTGGCCGGCGGGCTGCTCCCGACTGCGGCGGGGCTGATTCTCGCCGGCGGACTCCTGCGCCGCCGCTTCCGCTCGGCCGCCGACGGCTCCTGAACCGGCCGGTGCCGGATCATGCCCGGTGCCGGAAGCCCGGCTGGTGGAGGGACGCCGGGGGCCGGGTCCCTGCCGCGCCGCGGCACTCAGGACCGCCAGGCCGCCAGCATCTCGTCGACGAGCGGGGCCACCCGGGTCCGGGCCCGGTGGCGGGGGACGCCGTCCGCCAGCAGGGCGTCGTAGCCGGTGTCCACATGGCGCACCGAGGCGCGTACCGCGGCGGTGACCGCGCCTTCGTCGAGTGCTCGCCCGGCCGCCGTACGACCCACCCGGCCGCTTCCGCGCACCGAGGCGTGCGCCGCGATCTCCGCGGCCCGCTCGGCCGGGCAGCCCGGGAACAGTCGCCGTATCCCGGCCTCCAGCTCGGCCGTGACCCTCGCGTCGCCGGCCGCACGGCGCTTCGCGTCCCTGGCCCGGCGGCGGGCACGTGCCTCGGCGTCCGCCAGGCATGCCGCCTTCGCCCGGGCCAGGGCGGCCTCCTCGACGAGGATGCCCTGCCGCTCGTACCGCGTACGGCGCCGGTTGTGCCGTACGACCACCGCCCACAGCGTGCCCGCCTCCCGGGCCCGCCGGGTCAGCGCCGCGTCCCCGCGCGGCAGATAGACCAGATGGCCCAGGTCCGCGCAGTCCAGACAGAGCGGCCCGGCCGACTCCAGCACCATCCGCCGCACCGGCCCCCGGCGGCACTCCGCACAGCGTGCCGCCTTCCGGGGCTCCACGACCACGACCGGTTCCTGTGACACGACACCTCCCGGGGGCAGGGGAACTGGCGGTGTGTCCCATCCGGAAGTTACCCGCGGCTCCCCGTTCCTACTGCCGGTAACCGCTCAGGAACCGGCCGATCCGGCTGATCGCGGCATCGAGGTCGTCGGCGTACGGGAGGGTCAGGATCCGGAAGTGGTCGGGGCGCGGCCAGTTGAAACCGGTGCCCTGGACGACCTGGATCTTCTCCCGCAGCAGCAGGTCGAGGACGAACTTCTCGTCGTCCAGGACCGGGTGCACCTTCGGGTCGAGGCGAGGGAACGCGTACAGCGCGCCGCGCGGCTTCACGCACGACACCCCGGGAATCTCGTTGAGCTTCTGCCAGGCGCGGTCGCGCTGTTCGTGCAGCCTGCCGCCCGGTGCGGTCAGGTCCCGGATGGACTGGCGGCCACCGAGCGCGGCCTGAATGGCGTACTGGGCGGGCGCGTTGGGGCACAGCCGCATGGAGGCGAGCATCGTCAGCCCCTCCAGGTAGTTCCGGGCGTGCTGCCGGGGTCCGGAGACGACGAGCCAGCCGGAGCGGAACCCGGCCACGCGGTACGTCTTGGACAGCCCGCCGAAGGTGAGGACGACGAGGTCGGGGGCGACGGCGGCGGCCGGGTGGTGGACGGCGCCGTCGTAGAGGATCTGGTCGTAGATCTCGTCCGCGAAGACCATCAGCTGGTGGCGACGGGCCAGGTCCAGCATCCCCTCCAGGACCTCACGCGGATAGACCGCGCCCGTGGGGTTGTTGGGGTTGATGATGACCAGGGCCTTCGTACGGTCCGTGATCTTCGAGGCGAGGTCGTCGAGGTCCGGGTACCAGTCGGCGGACTCGTCGCACAGGTAGTGCACCGGGCGCCCGCCCGCCAGGGTGGTGACGGCCGTCCACAGCGGGAAGTCCGGGGCCGGGATGAGCACTTCGTCGCCGTCCTCGACCAGTGCCTGCACCGCCATGGTGACCAGCTCGGAGACGCCGTTGCCGAGGTAGACGTCGTCGACGTCCACGTCCGGCAGACCCATCTCCTGGTAGCGCTGGGCCACCGCCCGGCGGGCGGAGAGGATGCCGCGCGAGTCGGTGTAGCCATGGG
Organism: Streptomyces sp. MUM 203J; assembly: GCF_022414595.1. Lineage (GTDB taxonomy): Bacteria > Actinomycetota > Actinomycetes > Streptomycetales > Streptomycetaceae > Streptomyces. The sequence continues at coordinate 13,989 of NZ_JADWYO010000082.1, forward strand.
CCTGCGGCAGCATCCGGATCATGTCCTGGACGATCTCCTCCGGCGCCTCGAAGCCGAACAGCGCCGGATTGCCGGTGTTGAGGCGCAGCACGCTGTGCCCCGCCTCCTCCAGGGCGTTGGCCTGCTCTATCACGGGACCGCGGATCTCGTAGCAGACCTCGCTGAGCTTGCTCGACTGCCGGAACTCCATGGCCGTGACCCCGATCTCTCCCTGGGAACTGTGATGCTTGGTTTTACCAAGCTGGAGCTTGGAAAGTCCAACAACTTGTCTAGACTGCGTCCCATGCCACGTCAGAGTCAGCGGTCCACCGCCGCCCGCCGCCGGAGCTACGACCAGTACTGCGCCGCCGCCCGCGCGCTCGACGCCGTGGGCGACCGCTGGACGCTGCTGATCGTCCGTGAACTCCTCGCCGGGCCGCGCCGCTACACCGATCTGCACGCCGACCTGCCGGGCGTCAGCACCGACATGCTGGCGAGCCGGCTGAAGGACATGGAGCGCGAGGGGCTCGCGACACGGCGCCGACTGCCGCCGCCCTCCTCCGCGTACGTGTACGAACTGACGCGGCGGGGCCGGGACCTGCTCCCCGTCCTGCGGGAACTGGCCCGCTGGGGCGCCGCGGAGCTGGACGAGCCGCGTCCGACGGACGCCGTGCGGGCGCACTGGTTCGCGATTCCACTGCTGGACGCGCTGGAGCCGCTCGCGGCGGCCGGGGAGCGGTCGGTGGTGGAGGTGGAGCTGGACGAGGGCGTGTTCCACGTGGGTGTGGGGGGTGGTGAGGCCCCGTCGTACGGCGAGGGTCCGGTCGAGGCCCCGGACCTGCGGATGCGCCTGGACGCGGCGACGTGCGTGGCGGTCGGCCGGGGGGAGCGGGAGCTGCCGTCGCCAGGTGCGGCGGGGCGGTAGCCGCGGGGCGGAACCGGATATCACCCCGCACCTCCGCGCCTCCCCGGCCGCTACCCCGGCCGGGCGCCCGGCCGGGTGCAGGCCTCGGCGGCGGCCCGGCAGGCGAACGCGGCGGCCTCGGCGGGCCGCGCGCCCGACAGGTATGCCGCCAGGAACGTGCCCGTGAACGCGTCGCCCGCACCCGTCGTGTCCACCGGGTCGACCCGGGGCGCGGGCACCCGGGCCAGCACCTCACCCCCGGCGGCCAGCAGCGCCCCCTCCGCGCCGAGCGTCACCACCACCAGGGGAAACGTACGGCTCAAGGCCACCGCCGCCGCCTCCGGGGTCGCCGCGCCGGTCAGCAGCGCGGCCTCGTCGGCGTTCGGGAGCAGCACCGCCGCGCCCGCCACCGCGTCCAGGAACCGTCCGGCACCCAGCTCCGCGAGGAAGCCCGCCGACGCCGGGTCCACGCTCACCGGAAGGCCGCGCTCAAGAGCCGAGGTCAGCGCGGCCAGGGCGGCACCCCGGCTGGGTGCGGCGAAGAACAGATAGCCCGACAGGTGCAGATGGACCACCCCGTCCAGCCGGTCGGCCGACCAGTCCGCGGCCGAGAGCCGCAGTACGGCCCCGCTGTCCGTCAGGAACGTCCGCTCCGCTCCCGCCGAACCGTCGACCAGCGACACCACCGTCCCCGTCGGCGCCTCCGGGTCCCGCACCAGGGCCGGCCGCACCCCGGCGCGCCGCAGCTCCGCCTCGTGCCACTCCGCCCGGTCCGTGCCGACCCGGGCCAGCAGCCGCACATCGGCCCAGCCCGACCGCACCGCCCAGCACGCCACGTTCGCCCCCGCGCCGCCCGGCAGCGTACGGATCCGGGCGGCCGTGTCCGTGCCGGGTACGAGCGGCCTGTCGTGCAGCGCCACCACGTCGGTGACCACGTCGCCGACCACCAGTAGCCCGCTCAAAGCGCGCCCGCCGCCCACGCCGCGGCGATCCGCGCCGCCAGCCGCACATTGCCGCGCACCGCCGCAAGATTCGCCTCCAGCGACGCCCCGTCCGTGTGCCGTGCCAGGAAGTCGAGGAGGAACGGGGTGACCCCCTGGCCCGCGATGCCCCGCTCACCGCACTCGGCCAGACCCTCCGCCAGCACCCGGTCGTGCAGCGCCGGGTCCAGCTGCTCGCGTTCCGGCACCGGGTTGGCGACCACCAGCGCCGCCGCCGGTCCGCCCAGCGCGTCCTGAGCCCGCAGCACCGCCGCCACCTCCTCCGGCGAGCGCACCGTCCAGTCCACCGGCTCACCCGACGACGACAGGTAGAAGCCGGGGAACCGGTCCGTCCCGTACCCCACCACCCCCACGCCCAGGGTCTCCAGCCGCTGCAGCGTCGCCGGGACGTCCAGGATCGACTTCACGCCCGCGCACACCACCGCGATCCGGGTCTCCGCCAGCAGCCGCAGGTCCGCCGACTCGTCCTGGGCCTGCGCCCACTCGCGGTGCACACCGCCCAGCCCACCGGTCGCGAACACCCTGATGCCCGCTCGGGCCGCCAGGAACGCCGTCGCGGACACCGTCGTCGCACCGCTCGCCCCGAGCGCCGCCGCAGGCGCCAGATCACGGTGCCCCAGCTTCCGTACGGACGGGTCCGCGGCCACCCGCTCCACCTGCGCCTTGTCCAGCCCCACGCGCGGCACACCGTCCAGCACGGCGACCGTCGCCGGGACGGCGCCCCCGGCCCGTACCAGCGCCTCCAGCTCCTCCGCGACGGCCAGGTTGCGCGGGCGCGGCAGCCCGTGCGCGATGATCGTCGACTCCAGGGCGACCACCGGCCGACGCGCGGCCAGAGCCTCCCGTACCTCTTCCGACACCACCACCACCGAGGTCTCCGACATGACCCATCCCTGGCGCGCCGGACCCCCGCCCAAACCTCAGAACAGCGGCTGCGGGATTACGCCCTCCAGCGCCGGCGGCCTCCGCCCGGTCTCCAGGCCGCCGCCGAAGCCGCCCAGCCCGCCGTCCCTCTCCACCACCCGGTGGCACGGCACCACCACCGGCAGCGGACCGGCGCCCGCCGCCGCGCCGACCGCCTGCGCCGCCCCCGGCTGCCCGGCCCGGGCGGCCGGCTCCCCGTACCCGGCCCCCGTCCCGTACGGCATCCCCACCGCGAGCTCGCGCAGCACCCTCCGGTTGAAGCCGCCCGTCAGCGACCAGTCCAGCGGCAGCCGGAAGTCCCGCAGCCGCCCCGCGGTGCAGGCGTCCAGCGCGCGTACCGGTTCGGCCAGCCGTTCCGAGGCGGCCCCTCCCCGCTCGAGCACGGCCGGGAACCCGGGGGCGTCCGCCCCCGGCCCCGGGTCTCCGAGCCGCTCCGCGAGCCGGCCGGCGCCCGCTCCAGACCCGCGCCCTCCGTGTGGAAGACCACGTTCACCAGCCCCGTGCCGGCGGCGGCCGGCAGCAGCGGCCCGGCGCCGCTGCCGACGACCTCCCACCCCACGGTCCGCGCATCGCCGTCCATGCCGCCCACCGTACGACCGGCCGCCGACATCGATGCCGGCCCCTCGCGCTCCGGTGCCGGACGGCCGGTCGGGAGCGCGGGCCGAAGGTCCCGGGTCCGCCAACCGGGGGAGCAGGAGCTTTCCGTGTCGACTACCCTCCACGCAACGGTCTGCGACGGTCACGAGGGGTGAGGGGCGAGACGTCTATGCAGGGCACAGTCGACGGTTTCAGCCACGGACTCGTCACGCCGGTGGCGGCCTACCTGATGGCCTGCCTCGGCGCGGCGCTCGGCCTGCGCTGCACGACCCGGGCACTGTGGCACCCCGGCACCTTCCGCCCCGGCTGGCTGGCCCTCGGCGCCACCTCCATCGGCGTCGGGATCTGGACGATGCACTTCATCGCCATGATGGGCTTCCACATCGCGGAAGTGCCCGTCGACTACGACCGGCCGATCACCTACGCCAGCCTCGCCATCGCCATCCTCATGGTCGGCATCGGCGTCTTCGTCGTCGGGCTGCGCGGCCGTACCGGCATGGCCCTGATCACCGGCGGCACCATCACCGGCCTCGGTATCGCCTCCATGCACTACCTGGGCATGGCCGGTATGCGGCTGCCTGGACAGATCGAGTACGACACACTCACGGTCGCGCTGTCGGTGGTGATCGCGGTGGTCGCCGCCACGACCGCGCTCTGGGCGGCCGTCTCCGTGCGCGGTGTCCTGTCCGGTCTGGGCGCCAGCCTCGTCATGGGCCTGGCCGCATCCGGAATGCACTACACCGGCATGGCCGCGGTCAGCGTCCATCTGCACCCGGGGGAGACGGACGGGCCCGCCGCCGTGGCGGTGACCGGCCTGGATCCGCTGGGCGGCGTACCCGGCGGCGTCGACGTGGCGGCGCCTCTGGAACCGGTGCCGGCCGAGGCGGACGGCGACACGGCCGCCTCACTGCTCGCCCCGATGCTCGTCGGACCGTCGGCATTCCTGCTGTTCGCGGGTATCGTCGTGCTCTTCGACCCGCTCCTGGTACACGGTGACCGGGACGCCCGTGCCCAGAGCGCCCAGGCCGCCCGGCTGCCGGGAATCCCCGCACCACGCCACCGGGAGACCCCGTACCGCGACCGCTAGGCGCGGCCGCCGGAAGCGGGCCCGGACGGTGATCGGGGCCCGGCTGTCAGTGCGGGGTCGTACGGTGGTCTCATGCGGCCCGTAACCCAGATCGAACGCGCGATGGCACCTTTCGAGGTCGTCAGCCCGTATCAGCCCAGCGGTGACCAGCCCGCGGCCATCGACGACCTCGAGCGGCGCATCCGCGCAGGTGAGAAGGACGTCGTACTGCTCGGTGCCACCGGCACCGGCAAGTCCGCGACCACCGCCTGGATGATCGAGCGGCTCCAGCGCCCCACGCTGGTGATGGCGCCCAACAAGACGCTGGCGGCCCAGCTGGCCAACGAGTTCCGCGAGCTGCTGCCCAACAACGCGGTCGAGTACTTCGTGTCGTACTACGACTACTACCAGCCCGAGGCGTACGTCCCGCAGTCGGACACCTACATCGAGAAGGACTCCTCCATCAACGAGGAGGTCGAGCGGCTGCGGCACTCCGCGACCAACTCCCTGCTGACCCGGCGGGACGTGGTCGTCGTCGCCTCCGTGTCCTGCATCTACGGCCTGGGCACACCGCAGGAGTACGTCGACCGGATGGTCACCCTCAAGGTGGGAGAGGAGACCGACCGGGACGAGCTGCTGCGCCGCTTCGTCGACATCCAGTACACCCGCAACGACCTGGCGTTCACACGGGGCACGTTCCGGGTGCGCGGCGACACCATCGAGATCTTCCCGGTGTACGAGGAACTGGCTGTCCGCATCGAGATGTTCGGGGACGAGATCGAGGCCCTCTCCACCCTGCACCCGCTCACCGGCGAGGTCATCAGCGACGACCGGCAGCTGTACGTCTTCCCGGCCAGCCACTACGTGGCGGGCCCCGAGCGCATGGAGCGCGCCGTCGACGGCATCGAGCGGGAGCTGGAGAGCCGGCTGGCCGAGCTGGAGAAGCAGGGCAGGCTGCTGGAGGCCCAGCGGCTGCGGATGCGCACCACGTACGACATCGAGATGATGCGGCAGGTCGGCTCCTGCTCCGGCATCGAGAACTACTCGATGCACTTCGACCAGCGCGAGCCCGGCTCCCCGCCCAACACCCTCCTCGACTACTTCCCCGAGGACTTCCTGCTGGTCATCGACGAGTCCCATGTCACCGTCCCGCAGATCGGCGCCATGTACGAGGGCGACGCCTCCCGCAAGCGGACGCTTGTCGACCACGGATTCCGGCTGCCGTCCGCACTGGACAACCGGCCGCTGAAGTGGGAGGAGTTCCAGGAGCGCATCGGGCAGACCGTCTACCTGTCGGCCACCCCGGGCACGTACGAGATGTCCCGCTCCGACGGCTTCGTCGAGCAGATCATCCGGCCCACCGGCCTCGTCGACCCCGAGGTCGTCGTCAAGCCGACCGAGGGCCAGATCGACGACCTGGTCCACGAGATCCGGCTGCGTACCGAGCGGGACGAGCGGGTCCTCGTCACCACCCTCACCAAGAAGATGGCCGAGGACCTCACGGACTACTTCCTGGAACTCGGCATCCGGGTGCGTTACCTGCACAGCGACGTGGACACCCTGCGCCGCGTCGAACTGCTGCGGGAACTGCGCTCCGGCGAGTACGACGTGCTGGTCGGCATCAACCTGCTGCGCGAGGGCCTGGATCTGCCCGAGGTGTCCCTCGTCGCCATCCTGGACGCCGACAAGCAGGGCTTCCTGCGCTCGGGTACCTCCCTGATCCAGACCATCGGCCGCGCGGCGCGCAACGTGTCCGGGCAGGTCCACATGTACGCGGACACGGTCACGCCCGCCATGGCGCAGGCCATCGACGAGACCAACCGGCGCCGCGCCAAGCAGGTCGCGTACAACGAGGCCCACGGCATCGACCCGCAGCCGCTCCGCAAGAAGATCAACGACATCGTCGCCACCATCGCGCGCGAGGAGATCGACACGGAGGAGCTTCTCGGCAGCGGCTACCGCAGCCTCAAGGACGGCAAGGGCGCCAAGTCCCCCGTCCCCTCGCTCGGTACCGGCTCCCGCACGGCCAAGGCGGCCAAGACCGGCGGAGGCCCGGCGTCCGCCAAGCCGGCGAAGGGCGGCAAGGGAGCGAAGGCGACCGGGACGGGCGCGCTCACCAGCGACCGCCCCGCCGCCGAACTCGCCGGGATCATCGAGGAGATGACCGAGCGGATGCGGGCCGCCGCAGCCGAGCTGCAGTTCGAGGTGGCCGCACGACTGCGCGACGAGGTCGGCGAGTTGAAGAAGGAGCTCAGGCAGATGAAGGAGGCGGGGATCGCCTGAGCCCGCGGGCCGGACATCAGGCCCGGAACCCGCAGTGTTGCAACACCGATACAAAGTACGGAGCGCCCTGATGACGCCGCCGCACCCCTGCGTAGGGTGCTGGCAACCGCTCTCGACAGCCAGAGGCGGCGCGGGGAACGCACAGGAGAGGGGACAGCGAGTGTCGGTCAACTTGACCAAGGGTCAGGCCATCAGCCTGCAGAAGAGCGACGGGGGGACTCTGACCGCGGTGCGGATGGGGCTCGGCTGGCAGGCGGCACCGCGCCGCGGCCTGTTCGGCTCGCGCACCCGGGAGATCGACCTCGACGCGTCGGCCGTGCTGTTCGCCGACAAGACGGCGGTGGACGTGGTCTTCTTCCGCCACCTCGTCAGCGACGACGGCTCGGTCCGCCACACCGGTGACAACCTGGTGGGCGGCGCGGGCCAGGGCGGCGACGACGAGTCGGTCCTCGTGGACCTGCAGCGCGTCCCGGTCCACATCGACCAGATCGTCTTCACGGTGAACTCGTTCACCGGCCAGACGTTCCAGGAGGTTCAGAACGCCTTCTGCCGCCTCGTCGACGAGACCAACGGCCAGGAGCTGGCCCGCTACACGCTGGACGGCGGCGGCCCCTACACCGCGCAGATCATGGCGAAGGTGCACCGCGCGGGCAGCGGCTGGCAGATGACGGCGCTCGGCCAGGCGGCCAACGGGCGTACGTTCCAGGACCTGCTGCCCGCGATCCTGCCGCACCTGTAGTCCCGCCCGTACCGCGTACGTACCGCAGCTCCCGGAGGCACCTGGCCGCCGGGAGCTGCCCACATGGGCCACCGGCGCGGCCGCAGGGCTTCGACGGCCGATCCGAACCACCAGTGAGGGGAACACAGGCGATGACGGCCGAGCTGGTCCGGGGGCAGAACCACCCGCTGCCGGACACGCGACTGGAGATCCGCCTCTCCGCCGGGGTGCCGGTCGCCGCAGGCGCCCTGCTCGCCGACGCGGACGGCAGGGTGACGGGTCCGGACGGGATCGCCCACCCGGGCTCGCCCCGGCTGCCCGGTGTCGAGGTGTCCCGGCAGGCCGCCGCGCGGCACCGGCTGGCCGTGGACCTGGAGGCCGTGCCCGCCGCCGTGCACCGGGTGAGCGTGCTTCTCGCTCTGCCCGCCGGGACCGGCGGGCCCGACAGGTTCGGTGCCGTGCCCGCGCCCTTCACCGCTGTCACCGGGCTCGACGGCACCGAGATCGCCAGCTTCACCCTCACCGGCCTGGAGAGCGAGTCGGCCGTCGTCGCACTGGAGCTCTACCGGCGCCGGGGCGCCTGGAAGGTCCGCGCGGTCGGCCAGGGGTACGCGGACGGGCTCACGGCACTGCTCCAGGACCAGGGACTGGAGGACGCCGCCGGGCTGGCACGGGGCATCGACGAGGCGGTGACCCGGGGCCTGTCCCGCGCGATCACGCCACCCTCCGCTCCGGACCCCGACCGCGCGCGCCATGACACGGCACCGTCTGCCGGGATGCCCCGGCCCCCGGGGCCGGGGCATCCGCCGCCGGGTGCGTCTGCCGGTTCGTGGCCGGGATCCGCTGCCGGACCGAACGCCGCCCCGCCGCCGGGTGCGGCCTCAGATCCGGCCACGGGGGCCGCTGCCGGGCCTGCGGCCCCGCCGGAGGCCGGCCCGACGGCAGGCCCGGCGGCGACCGGGTCGTGGGTGACCATGACCACGGTCTGGCCCAGCTCGCGCACCGAGTCCCGG
>NZ_JADWYO010000083.1 GCF_022414595.1 Streptomyces sp. MUM 203J
GACGGCCTGCCGCAGTACCCCGTCGGCCACCACGCCCGCGTCGCCCGCATCCGTGACGCCGTCGCCGGCCCCGCCCTCACCGGACCTGCCACCGTCCGGCCCGTCTTCGCCCCCGGCCCCGGCCTGCCGCCGCTCCTCCTCCCTCGCCCGCAGCCGGTCCTGCGGCCGGGCCACCAGCAGATAGCCGACGCCGACTGCCAGCGTCGCCGCAGTGCCGAGGAACCCGGCCCACACCTGGTACCAGGGCGCACCCGGTTCGGCCAGGATCTCCCGCGGCCAGCACACGTTCACCACCTCGAACGCCGTCCACGCCACCGCCAGCACGTTCAGGAACGTGCCCCTGCGGCCCGGTCGGACCTGTCCCGACGGCACCCACGTCCCGCGCAGCCGGGCCACCAGCGCAGCCAGCGCCACCAGGAAGAACGGCAGGAAGGTCGCGGCCGTCCCGAAGGCGATGAGGCTGCCGATCGCCGTTGCGTTCAGCCCCAGCAGCAGCCCGGCGCAGCTCACCACTGTGGAGGCGGCCAGTCCGCCGATGGGAGCCTTGCGCCGGTTGACCCTCTTCACGTACCGGGAGAACGGGAAGACGTCGTCCCGCGCCAGCGAGTAGAGCCCCCGCGCGGCGCCGCCCTGCGAGGCCATGGCACAGGCCAGGAACCCCACCAGCACCACCACGACGAAGGGTTTGTCGGACCACGAGCCGAACGAGTGGGCCACGGCGGTCGTCACCGGATCGAGGTCCTCGCCCAGGACGACCGTCTCCGGCTCTGGGTGCGACAGCGCCACCGCCATCGCGTTGAGGATCACCACCGCGCCCACGCTGAGCAGTGCCCACCACATGCCGCGCGGCACCTGACGGCCCGCGTCCCTGGTCTCCTCCGACGCCGACACACATGCGTCGAAGCCGATGAACGCCCACCCCGCGACGGCCACGGCGGCCAGGAACGCCATCGTCACCGACCCGCCCGACAGCTCCTCGGCGCCCATGGTCAGCGTGAACAGCGCGAACCCGTGCTCGCGGAAGAACAGCAGCAGCGCGAACCCCACCAGGACCGACGCGACCGCCTCGGCGGCTATGCCCAGCGAGACGAACAGACGCAGCACCCTGATCCCGAACGCGTTGATCAGCATGCACACCAGCAGGATGCCGACCGCGCAGACCACCAGGCGGCCCGGCGTGGGCGTCACCCCGGTGAGGGCGAACACCCAGGGCGCCGCCAGATAGGCCACGGTCGTGTTGCCGAACATCACGGCGAACTGCCACACCCAGCCGCTCAGCCAGCCGAAGGACGGGCCGAGCAGTCGGCGCCCCCACTGGTAGGGACCGCCCGCGAGCGGCCACTGGGAGGCCAGCTCGGAGTAGACGTTCACCACCAGGCACTGGCCGATCAGCACCACCGGCAGTGCCCAGATCCAGGCCGGCCCGGCGACGACGGTGCCGACCATGGCCACCGCGTACAGCGCGACCACCGGTGACACCACGGCGAAGCCCATGGAGATGTTGCCGAGCACTCCGAGGCTGCGCCGCAGCTCCTGCCGGTAGCCCAGGTCCCTGAGCCGTGCGGCGTCGCGGTCGGTGGATGTCGGGGGAGCAGTCATGATCGCCCTTCGGAGCCTTCGGAGCCATAAATCTAACGACGTTAGGTATCGCGATGGCTCGGGACAGTAATCCGCCACTGGCCGAATGTGAACCCCTTCCGGCCGGTAACCTGACCGGTGGCGAGAGGGAGGGTGCGACCGTGGGGCGACCGAGCCGGTCACTGCTGAGCCGCGAGATCATCGCGCGCGCGGCACTGCAACTGCTGACCGAGGAAGGGCCCGAGGCCCTGAAGATGCGCACCCTCGCGGACCGCCTCGGCGTACGCGGAGCGTCGCTCTACCACCACGTCGCGTCGAAGGACGACGTGCTCGACGCGGCCTCGGAGCTGATCAACGAGGAGATCGACCTCGCACCGCTCGACCACCCCGAATGGCGCGAAGGCGTCACCGTGTACGCACGTGGCTACCGGCAGGTGTACCTGCGCCACTGGAACGTGATCGCGCTCGTCGCCCGCCGCCGCGTCGAGGCCGACCGCGCCCTGCGCGGCTACGACAAGCTGCTGGAGACCCTCACCGGGGCAGGCTGCACCCCGGCCCAGGCGGCCGAGGCCGCCGCCGCGCTCGACTACCTGGTCCTGGGATCCGCCCTGGAGACGTTCACCGCAGGTTTCGCCCGCGCCCCGGACGGCTACCGCCCCGGCCACCCCTCCCTCGCCGCGGCCCTGGACGGTGCCGGCGCCGCACCGGGCGGCCTCGCCTCCCTCGACGACCGGGGCTTCGAGCGCGGTCTGGCCGCCCTGCTGGCCTCACTGCCGCCCCACGGCTGACGCCCGCCTCAGCCCGCCGCCGGCGTCTCCCCGCCGCCGGAGCGGCCCCCGGCCGCTCCCCGCAGACCGCGGCCAGCGCGTTCCCGCCCTGCTCCCGGCACCTCTCGCACGTCCACACCGCAGTTCCCCTCTGCCTGGCGAAGCTCCGGTCCCGGGCGCCCAGGCCGGGACCGGGTGGGGTCTGCCCCGTCTCCGCCGCTCCGCGGGACTGTCAGTGGTGCCCCCTACGGTGTGATCAGTGGGACCCGCCGGAACGGCCGCGGGTCCGCCCTGGGGAGGGACCTCCATGTCTGCTGCTGCCACCGTGTCGACCACCTACCTGGAGCTGTCGCAGGACGGCGGTGGCGCCCACAAGTTCTACGAAGTGATTGTCGACGGCCTGACCGTGACGGTCCGCTACGGACGGATCGGCGCCGCCGGACAGACCCAGACGACGACGTTCCCCACCGCGGAGAAGGCCCGGGCCGCCGCCGCGAAGAAGGTCGGGGAGAAGGTCCGCAAGGGATACGCCCCGGCCGTCCCCGGGCAGCGCGCCCCGCGCGCGGTGACCCGCCGTCAGGTAACCTCGGCCCCCTCCACCGCCCGCGCCGTGGCCCCCGTCCTCTGGCGGTTCCGCACCGGCTCCTCCGCCTTCGGCATCCACGTCGACGACGAGCACTGCTGGGTCGGCAACCAGGCCGGCGACGTCTACACCCTGGACCACGACGGCGGCGTGCGCGCCCGGTTCAGCCTGCCGGACGGCGTCAAGTGCCTGGTCGCCGACGACTTCTGGATCTACGCCGGCTGCGACGACGGCAAGGTCTACGACCTCTCCTCGAAGCTGCCCTTCGCCGCGTACGACATCGCTGCGGACGTCGACATCTTCTGGCTCGACATCCACGAAGGCGTTCTGAACGTCTCCGACCGCGACGGCCGACTCACCGTCATCGACCACGAGGACGAACACCAGTGGGCCCGCCGCAGCCAGGGCGAACACGCCTGGATGGTCCGCGCCGACGACCGCGCCGTCTACCACGGCCACCACCGCGGCGTCACCGCCTACGCGCCCGACGGCGGCGGCGAACTCTGGCACACCCCCACCCGCGGCGGCGTCCTGTTCGGCTGGCAGGAGAGCGACGCCGTCTACGCCGGAACCGCCCACCGCGTGGTCCAGCGCCTGTCGAAGAGCACCGGCACGATCGAGGCCACCTACACCTGTGACAGTGCCGTGTACTCGTGCGCGACCTCGCCCGGCGGCCGGTTCGTCTTCGCCGGCGACGCCGCGTCCTCCGTCTACTGCTTCGACCGCGACGGCACACGCCTGTGGAAGCTCGGCACGGGCGGCGGCTCGGCCCTGTCCATGCAGTACCGCGACGACCGCCTCTACCTCGTCACCACGGACGGCTCCCTCGTCTGCATCGATGCGAGCGAGTCCGCCGTCACCGCCGCCCAGCAGGGCACGGTCCCCGTCGCCCGCGACGTCAAGCTCGCGGCCGCCCTTCCCACCTATGTCCCCGCCACCGCCGCCGGCGCCGTGACCACCGTCACCCAGGCATCCGCCGGAGCGATCGTCGTCGAATGCGTCCAGCACCACGGCCGCCTCCGCGTCCACGTCGTCTCCGAAGGCTACGAGCCGTCCTGGAACGTCCAGTTCCCGCGCGCCATACGCGAGCCGGGAGCCCGTTACGTGGTCGACGCCCTGCACGCCGCCTCGGGCGGCTTCTACCGAGTGCGCGGCGACATCCGCCGCCTCGTCTGAGCCGGACGGGCAGGGCGTATCCGACCGCGCGGACACCGGTGGCGACAGCGGGCTCCACGGGAACAGCCCTGCCCCGCACGGCACTCGGAACCCGGCCGTGACGAGCGGGCCACGAGGTCGCCCTGGCCGCCCGCACCGGTTTCGAGACCGCCGTACGCAGCGGGGGCCCGGACTCCCGCCCGCCCGCACGCCGGACCCCTCCCGGAGCGAGGGCGACGGCCCGCGCGCGCGAGCACCACGCGCGTCGTCCACGCAGGGCGGCAACGGCCGGGCGGCCCTGCGCGCCCGTCACGCCGAGCGGGTCCTCGACGCGCCGCCCTGAGCTCCGAGGGGCCCGGCCTCCTCGACGTGCCGGGCCGAGGGATGCACCGGCACCGTCGGATCGGCGACGTCACAGCCGGCGCCGCCCACAGGCAGCCGGTTCTTCCCCGCCCCCGACAGGCCCGCGCGGGTGACGGTGCCGACCGGCGGGGCGCTCAGCCCCCGTCCGGGCGCGGGCCGTTCCCGCACCGCGATGCCGCTGAACGCATCGATCTGATCGGCCCGCTCCGTGCCGGGGCCGGGAAGAACGGAGCACACAGGGCGCCGCACGGCCCGAGCGGCGACGCCCGGCGCACCGGCGTGCCACCGAACGGGCAGGACGGCCGGGACAGGAGGGCAGGACGGGCGCAACAGCCGGGACGGGCCGCGCGGTCAGGGTCGTGCACCAGACACCTCCGAGGCGGGTCTGCCCGTCCGGTGTGCCGCACCGGTCCCCGCCCCGGCGAGCCGCGCGTCGGCCCGCCGGGAGTTCCGCTCACCGCCCCTAAGCCGACCTCACCTGCGGAATCAACTCGTGTTCGAACGGGGCAGCGATTTCACGCCTACTTGATCAACATGGTGCGTGGGTGCCCGTGCCACCGTCTGTGACCGCCCCGCGACGGTGCAGGTTCAGCCGTCCGACACCACCGGTCCACCGGCTGGCCGATCGTGATACCGGCTGACAAAGCAGAAAATGTCCGGAACTCTCTGCAACTCTTTGACCATAAACACCTTCATCGTCAATCTCGGCGCGTGTACTCACCTCAACGGGCCGCGACGGCGGGGCCCTTACGACGCCGCGATTTCCGGCTGCTGCTCTCCGGCGCCGCCGCGAGCCAGGTCGGGGCACAGGTGACGCTGATCGCCCTGCCGCTCGTCGCCGTCCTGCGACTCGAGGCCTCCGCCTTCGAGGTCGGGCTGCTCACCACCGCCGAGACCGCCGCCTTCCTGCTGATCGGCCTGCCCGCGGGAGCATGGGTGGACCGCATGCGACGGCTGCCGCTGCTGATCCGCGCCGACCTCGTGCGGGCCGCGGCCGTCGGCAGCGTCCCGGCGGCTGGCCTGGCCGGGGTCCTGACGATGGCACAGCTGTACGCCGTGGCGCTCGTCACCGGAATCGCGACGGTCTTCTTCGACGTCGCCCACCAGAGCTTCCTGCCGCGCGTCCTCGACCGGGAACAGCTCGTGGCGGGCAACGGAGCGCTGGAGACGGTACGTTCCTCCGCCCAGGTCGCCGGCCCCGGCCTCGGCGGCGGGCTGGTACAACTGCTCGGCGCCCCGCTCGCGGTGGCGGCGGACGCGTTGAGCTATGTGGCGTCGGCGTGGTTCCTCAGCCGGATCCGGGTGCCCGAGCCGCAGCCCGGCCCCGCCCCCGACACCTCGCTGCGCGCCCAGGTCGCCGAAGGTCTGGCGTTCGTACTGCGCCAGCCGGTCCTGCGGATGATCGCCCTGGCCACCGCGGTGGCGAACCTCTTCACGGCCATGCTCCTGGCCGTCCAGACGGTGTTCCTGATCCGGGTCCTCGGCCTGCCGCCGGGCGTGCTCGGGCTGATGTTCTCCGCCGAGGCCGTGGGCGGCCTGGCCGGAGCCCTGTGCGCGGGCGCACTCGCACGCCGGCTGGGCCAGGCCCGGGCGATCTGGCTCTCCCCGCTCGTGACCGGGCCGTTCGCCCTGCTGTGGCCGCTCGCCGGCCCTGGCCTCGCGGCGGTCTGGTTCGCGCTCGCCTCCGCGGTCGTGTTCTTCGGCGGCGTCGTCTACAACGTGGCCCAGGTGAGCTTCCGTCAGACGCTCTGCCCCGACGCTCTGCTCGGCCGGATGAACGCCACCATGCGCTTCATGGTGTGGGGCACCCTGCCGCTCGGCGGGCTGGCGGGCGGCGCCGTCGCCGAGGCCGCCGGTCCCCGTACCGCGCTGTGGGTCTGCGCGGCCGGCCTGCTGCTCGTACCGCTGCCGCTGCTGTTCTCCCCGCTGCGCCGGATGCGCGACCTGCCACCGGCACCACACCCGGACGACGCGGCCGGCACGTACTCCTGAGACGCGCGACGCACCGGAAGCACCCGAGGCGCCGGAACCACCGGAAGCCCCCGGCACACCGCACAGCACACGAAAGGCCACTGTGCAGCCCAGCAACATCACCACGCACTACCTGTCCCGCTACCGCCGACTGGCCACCGACACACTCCTTCCCGTCACCGGAGCCCAGCGCCGCTTCCTGCTGGCCCGCCGCATGGACCCCCACGGCCGCCCGGCCGTCGTTCCGGTCTTCTTCACGTTCCCCTCCGGCACACTCGACCTGGCACGCCTGCGCACCGCGGCGAACCGGCTGGCCGCCGCCCACCCCGCACTCCGCGCCCGCCCCGAGACCGTGCACGGCACCCCCGTCCAGCGCATGGGCGACCCGGTCGCGGACGTGCGGCGCACCTCGCGACGGCCGGGCGAGGGCGCGTCGGACACCCTGCTGCGCACACTGACCGCCTGGCCCGCCGAGGGTCCGCCCCTGCGGCTGTACGTGGCCGACGACGGACCCGAGGAGATCCTTGCCATCGCCCTGGACCACGCCGTATGCGACGAACACTCCCTCGGCACCGTCCTGGCCGACCTGTCCGCCGCCTACCGCGACCGCCTCGCACCCGAGGACATCGAACCGAGGGCCGCCGCCGCGGCGCTCCAGGACTACCGTGAGGCCGTACGGCTCCAGCTCGACGCCGAAGCACGCGCGTCCAACCCCGAGGCCCTCGCCTACTGGGCCCGGCGCCTGGCCCCGCTCCGGCCCGCCGCCCCCGCCCGCCGGGCCGACGGGGGACAGACCGCCGGGGCGGCCCTGGCCCGGCTGCCGGTCGGTGACGGCGGCCACCGGGCCACGGCCTTTCCCGTACTGCTCGACGCCTGCACCGCCGCCGCGCACGCGCTGTACGGCCCCGACCGCCTGCCCGCGCTGGGCTACCCGTGGGGCGGGCGGCCCGCCGCCGCGCCGCATGTACCGGGCTGCTTCCTCAACACCGTCGTCCACCCGGCCGCGCCCGGCGCCGACCCCGCGGCCTGGTGGGACGACCTCGACCACGCCGACACCCCGTTCGACGAGGTCGCCAGGGCGGCCCGCGCCGCCGGATGCGACTGGTCCGGGGCACTCGACGGACTGCTGACCTTCGAGGACCTCGGCCGGCGCCCCGCACTCGTCCTCGGCGGCGTCACCGGACGCGAGACCCATGTCGACGGCCGCCCGGTCCAGGGGCCGTTCGCGGTCTCCGTCTCGTACGGGACCGATCTCCTCGTCCGGATGTCCTGGGACCGCGCCGTCCTCACCGACGACCTCGCCCAGGAAGCCTTCACCCGACTCCTCGACGCCCTGGCCCCATAGGGCCGGTGCGCGTCCCTCACCGGCCCCGCCCTCCCGACCGGCGCGCGGTGGTCCGGCCGTTCCTCATCCACCATCCGAAGGACAGACCATGTTCGCACTCTCTCCGTCGCAGGAGATCGTCTGGCTGCACGAGCAGATGCTCCCCGGCAGCCGTGCCTACAACTTCACCGCCACCATCGACCTGCGCGGACCACTCGACGAGACCGCACTGCGCGACGGCCTGGCCAGCGCCCTCCGCCGCCACCCCGGACTCCGCCTCGAACTCGTCGGCCGACCCGGCGGCATACCCGGCCAGAGAGTGCGCGAACAGTGCTCCCCACGCCTGCGGACCGTCGACCTCACCGGCGAGGCGGACCCCGAGGCCGCGTTCGCCGCACTGCTGAGGACAGAGGCCGAAGCGCCCCTGGACACCTTCGAGGCCCCGCTGCTCCGCTGGTGCCTGGTGACCCTCGGGGACACCCGTCACCGGCTCGTCCACGTCGAGCACCACCTCATCCACGACGGGCACTCCTTCGCGATCCTGCTGCGCGACGTGTTCTCCGTCTACCGTGCCCGGGCCGACCGCGAGAGCGCCGACCTCCCCACGACCCGCTCGTACGAGGAGCACGCCCGCGCCGCAGCCACCCGCGCGCACACCGCGAGCCTCGCCCACTGGACGGCCGAACTGAAGGACGCCGCCTTCGACCTGCCGCTCCCCGGCCTGACACGCCCGGCCGTCCAGCGGCGGCACGCGGGCGGCCAGCTGCGCCAGACGATCCCGGCCGACCTCGCGGAACGGCTGCGCGCCCGCTGCCGCACGCAGGGCCACACCCCGTTCTCCACCCTCCTGACGCTCTACGCGGAACTGCTGCGCCGCCACAGCGGGCGCGCCGACCTGGTCGTCGGCACGGCTGTCGGCAACCGGCCCGAGGGCTTCGAGCAGACCGTCGGCATGTTCGTCAACACCATCCCGCTGCGCCTGAGGCTCACCCCGCAGGACCAGGCCGGTGCAGCCGTCGACGACGTGACCGACACCCTCATCCGGGCCCTGCCGCACCAGGAGGTCCCGGTCCAGGAGCTGACCCGGGCGCTCGGCCTGCACACCGGCGGCGCGGACAACCCCCTGTTCAGCGTCATGTTCAGCGCCCACGACGCACCACTGCCGGAGATCGAGGTACCCGACCTGGAGGTGTCGCTGTTCGAGGGCTTCAACACCGGCACCACCCGGTTCGACCTCGACGTCGTCCTCATACCCGACGACCGCCGCACGGTCGGCACGCGCCAGGGGACGGCCGGGATGACCCTGGTGTGGGACTACGACCGCGACCTGTTCGAGGAGCGGACAGTACGGCTCCTCATGCAGCGCTTCGAAACGCTCGTACGGGCCTACCTCGACGCCCCGGCCACACACCTGGCCGCACTCGGCGCACCCGGGGACGAGGCTCCCGCGACCGCCGCGGCGAGCCCGGCGACGGAACCGGAGACCGCCCCCGCACCCCGGGCACCCCACCCGGCCGACCTCGCCGTCCTCGACCCGCTGCCCCGCCTGGACCCGGCCCGCCCCGCGCTCGTCAGCGGCGCCCGCCGCCTCACCTACGGCGAACTCGACCGCCTGGTCGGCGAACTGGTCTCCAAGCTCCGCACCGCGGGCGTGACCGAGGGCCAGCCGGTCGCGGCGGTCCTGCCGCGCGGCACCGAGAGCGTGCTGACCCTGCTGGCCTGCCTGCGCCTGGGCGCCGCCTACTGCCCGCTGTCCCCCAACGACCCCACCGCCCGCCTGGAGACGCTGCTGCACAGGCTGGAGCCCGCCCTCGTGCTGGCCACCCGGGAGAGCGCGCTGTCCCTGCCCGCCGAGGGCCTGCCCGTGGCGCTGCTGGACGGCGGGGACTTCCCGGCAGCCCGACCGGCCAGGCCGCTCCAGGACACCGCGTACGTCATCCACACGTCCGGCTCGACCGGGCTTCCGAAGCCGGTGGCGGTCGGCCGTGCGGCCCTGGCCAACCATGTGACGGGCACCCTGACCCGGTACGGGCTGAACCCCGAGGACCGGGTCCTGCTGTTCGCACAGCCCTCGTTCGACGTGGCGCTCGAAGAGGTGCTGCCCTCCCTCGCGGCCGGGGCCTGCCTCATCGCGCCGCGGCGCGAGGTGCCCACCGCCTCCGAGCTGGTCGCCGTGCTGTCCGCGCGCCGGGTCACTGTGGCCAACCTGCCCACCAGCTATCTGCTCGCGGTACGCGCCGAACTGTGCGAGGCCCTGGCCGACGGCCGCTTCACCCCGCGTCTGCTCGTCGTCGGCGGCGAACGGCTCCCCGTCGACGCCCTGCGCGCGATCCTCCACGCCACCGACGCGACCGTCCTCAACGCCTACGGCGTCACCGAGGCCGCCGTCACCTCCACCGTCCACCACGTCAGCCCCGACGACCTCACCGAAGGCGCCGAAGTCCCGCTGGGCACCGAGCTGCCCGGAGTCCACGTCCACGTCCTCGACACCGGACTGCACCCTCTGCCCGACGGCGCCGTCGGAGAACTCGCCGTCTCCGGCACCGGTGTCGCGCAGGGCTACCTCCACGACGAGGAGACGACCCGCGCCCGGTTCGTGAGCGTCCCCGCCCTTGGCGGCACACCGGCCTACCTCACCGGCGACCTCGGCTACCGCGACACGCAGGGCCGGGTGTGCTTCCTCGGACGCCGCGACAACCAGATCAAACTGCGCGGCTACCGCATCGAGCTGGAGGAGGTCGAGGCCGCGGCCTCGGCCGAACTGGGCGGCGCGCCCTGCGCGGTGGTCCTCGACCGCGAAGGCCCGGCGGGCCCCCGCCTGATCGGCTTCCTCCAGGCGGCGGCCGAGCCGGACCAGCCGTCGCTGCACACCGCCCTGTCCGCGCGGCTGCCCGCCGCCCTGGTCCCGGGCCGCTGGGTACGGCTGGACTCCATGCCCACCCTGCCCGGCGGCAAGGCGAACCGGCACGCTCTGACCCGTATGCTCACCGACCTGCCGCCGGACCAGGAGCACAGCGCGGCCGTGCAGCCCGCCGATCCGGACATCGCGCTGCTCGCGGACGGCTGGCGGGAGGTACTGGGCCACACGGACTTCACACCCGCGTCGCACTTCTTCCAGGTCGGCGGCCACTCCCTGCTCGCCGCTCAGCTCGCCGCCTGGCTGGAACCCCGGATCGGCGGGAGGCCGCCCCTGCGCGTGCTGTTCCAGAACCCGGTCCTGGCCGACCAGGCCCGCGCCGTTCGCGAGGTGGCCGCGCGATGAGCACCCCCACGGCCACCGGATCGGCCCCGTCCTCCGTCCTGGAACAGGACCACCGCGAACTCGTGGCCTCCTTCGAGTCGTTCATCCGCCGCGAACTGGAGCCCCTGGCCGCCGAACTGCCCGAGACCGCCGACCTCCCCCCGGCCGAACTGCGCGCGTACGTACGCCGCCGCTCCGCCGCCCTGGGCTTCTACGCGGGCGACTACCCCGAGGAACTCGGCGGCTCCGGCATGCCGTTCACCGCCGTCGTCCTGCTGCACCACGCCGCCGGGCGCAGCGGCTGCCCCCTCGCCGCCTACGCGCTGGCCGGCTCCGACGGCCCGAGCCCGCTGCTGCTGCACGGCACCGAGGAACAGATCACCCGATACCTGGTGCCCCTGGTGCGCGGCGAGGCGGCGCGCTGCCTCGCCCTCACCGAACCCCACGCCGGTTCCGACGCGTTCCACCTCACCACCACCGCCCGGCGCGACGAGAGCACCGGCGAGTGGACCCTCCGCGGACGCAAGACGTTCGTCAGCAACGCCGACCGCGCCGACTTCGCCCTGGTGGTCGCCTCCGTCGACGGCGAGGCCACCGCGTTCGTCGTCGGCATGGACAACCCCGGGCTGCGCATCGGCCAGCGCTACGAGGGCATGTCCGGCGAGCCCATGTTCGAACTGCTCCTCGACGGCCTGCGCGTACCCGCCGACGCCGTGATCGGCGGCGAGAACGGCGTCGGCGCCGCCCTGGGCAACGGCATCGACAGCCTCTCCCGGGGCCGACTGGTCGTCGCCGCCATGTGCAACGGCATCGCGGAACACGCCCTGGCGCAGGGCATCGCCTACGCGCGGGAGCGCCGCGCCTTCGGGGAGCGCATCGGCGCGTACCAGCATGTCCAGGAGCACCTGGTCAGCAGCCGCGCCGACGTGGAGACGGCCAAACTGCTCACCCTCGCCTGTGCCCGGCTCGTCGACGAGGGCACCGAGGCACCCGAGAACGCCGCCCTCGCCAAACTCACCTCCTCCGAGACCGCCGTCCGCGTCGTGGACCGCGCCCTCCAGGTGCACGGCGCGACCGGCTGGGTGCGCGGACACCCCCTGGAGTTCCTGTACCGGTACGTCCGGATGATGACGATCATCGAAGGAACCTCCGAGATCCAGAAGGTCATCGTCGCCCGGGCCATGGGCCTGGGCTGAGCCGCGCCGCCACCACGAACGGAAGACCGAAGACTGATGAACACCACAAGTGAGCAGCGGCTCAGCGTCGAACAGGGCGCGGCCGCCGAACCCTTCGACGTGCTCGCCCGGTTCCGCCACTGGGTGACCGCCACCCCGCACGCCCCCGCCGTCGAGGACGGCGAACTGACCTGGACCTACGCCGAGCTGGACGCGCTCGCCGACCGGACGGCCGACGCGCTGCGCAGCCGGGTGCGCCCCGGCGACCTCGTCGGCGTGTGCCTGGACCGGTCGGCGGCGCTCGTCGCCCTCACCGTCGCCCTCGCCCGGCTCGGCGCCGTCTGCCTGCCGCTGGGCCCCCGACCCGGTGACCGGCGCCTCGCCGCCGTCACCGAACGGCTGCACGTCACCTGCCTCGTGGGCGCCCCGGCGACCCTGCCCACCACACACCGGGGCGGGGTGCGTCTGCCGCTGCCCCTGCCCTCCGCGGGCGCGAACGCCCCGGCCGACACGGTGGCCGTGTTCACCCCCGCACAGGACGGGCGGGCCACCGCGCCCGAAGGAACGTTCTACGCCGTCCTCACCTCGGGTTCGACCGGCACACCCAAAGCGGTCGCCGTCGGCGGAGCCTCCCTCGGCGCGCTGCTCTCCTGGTACGCGCGGCACACCGGTTCCGGCCCCGGCGACCGCCACAGCCTGTTGATCGGCGTCGCCTTCGACCCGCACGTCATGGAGCTGTGGACGGCCCTCACCACCGGTGCCGCCCTGGTCGTGCCGCCCGAGGACGTGCGGTGGGACCCGGAGGCGCTCACCGGCTGGTGGCGCCGCGCCAGGGTGACCTGCGCGATCCTGCCGACCCCGCTCGCCGAACTCGTCCTGGAGCGGCCCTGGCCCGCCCTCCCGGACCTGCGCCATCTCGTCGTGGGCGGCGACCGGCTTCGGCGCTGGCCCGCGCCCGAGGTCACCGCGAGGGTCCACAACGTGTACGGCCCGGCCGAGGCCACCGTGTCGACCACCTTCCACACCCTCGACCCCGCACGTGAGGACACCACCGCCGCCCCGCCCATCGGGCGGCCGGTCGACGGCGCGGTCCTGTACGTGACGGACGACGAGGGCCGGACCCTGCCCCGGGGCCGGGCCGGCGAACTGCGCATCGGCGGCACCTGCCTGGCCCTCGGCTACCTGGACGCGGACCTCACCGCCCAGCGCTTCGTCCCCCCGCCCCCCGGAGCCGACACCACCCGGCGCGTCTACCGCACCGGGGACCGGGTGCGGATGCGCGCCGACGGCACCCTGGAGTTCCTGGGCCGCATCGACGACCAGGTCAAGATCAGCGGCGTACGCATCGAACCCGCCGAGGTGGAGGCCGCACTCGAACGCGATCCCCGCGTGCGCCGGGCCGCCGTCATCGCCCGCCCGGGCCCCGCCGGACTCCTCCGGCTCACCGCGTACGTCCAGCCCGCCCGGGGTGAGGAGGCCGCACCCCCCGCGGAACTCCTGACCGCCGTCCGCGACTGGCTTCCCGCGCAGGCCGTACCGGCGCAACTGCACCGTGTGGACGCCTTTCCCCTCGACGCCAACGGGAAGATAGACCGCGCCGCGCTGCCCGCCGCCCCGGAGCAGCCGGTCACCGCACCCTGCGCGCAGGCCTCCCGGGCCGACGCCGCGGAGAGCACCGAGGACCTGGTCGTCCGGCTGTGCGGCGAACTCCTCGGCACCGCTCCCGATCCGCTCGACAACTTCCAGACGGCGGGCGGGACGTCACTCCTCGCCGCCCGGCTGCTGGCGGCGCTGGAGCAGTCCTGCGGAGTGCGGCTCCGCGCACCCGAGGTCCTGCGCCAGCCCGACCTGCGCAGCCTCGCCGCCCTCGTCGACACCCGGCGGCCCACCGCCACGGCAGGGGCCTGACATGCCCGAAGGAGAACCCCCGATGCCCGCCATCAGCCGCACCGAAGGCATGCTCGCCCTCGTCGCCGGCCACGCGCACACCGCGCCGCGGTCCCTGGCCGTGTCCGACGGCACGGCCTTCCTGACCTACGAACAGCTCACCGCGGCCGCCGGACGGCTGGCCGGGACCCTGCGCGCACGCGGGGTCCGCCCCGGACAGGCGGTCGGCCTGCTCCTGCCGCACTCCGTGCGGACCGTCGTCGCCCAGCTCGCCGTCTGGTGGGCAGGCGGCCACTATGTGCCGCTCGACGCCGACTACCCGCGCTCCCGCACCCGGACGATGCTCGCCGACACCGGAGCCGTACTGACCCTCGGCGACAAGCAACTCCTCGAAGCCGCGGGCATCCCTGCCGAGCAGGCCCTCGACCTGCCGCAGGACGTGACGGCGCCGCCCCGGGACGAAACAGCTGAAACGCCCCTACCGGCCGCCTGCGAGCCCGATGCCCCCGCGTACGTCCTCTACACCTCAGGCTCGACAGGCCGCCCCAAGGGCGTGGCGATCCCGCACCGTGCCGTGGCCGCACTCGCCGCCGCACCCGAGTTCGTCGACCTCACGGCCCGCGACCGAGTCCTGTTCCACTCCCCGCTCACCTTCGACGCCTCCGTGTTCGAAGTGTGGGCGCCACTCGCCAACGGCGCCGCCGTGGTGGTCTCCACCGCCGACCGGCGCTCACTCGAAGACCTGTCCCGCGACGTGGAACGGCTCGGGGCGACCGTGGCGCTCTTCACCACGGCGCTCTTCCACCATCTCGCCGCCCGCCAGTCCCCGCTGTTCGCCGTACTGCGCAGCGTCCTCGTCGGCGGCGAGGCGCTCTCCGCCCAGCACGCGCGCTCCGTGCTGAGTGCCCATCCCTGGCTGGAACTCGTCAACGTCTACGGCCCGACCGAGACAACCGTGTTCACCACCGCCCACCGGGTGCACGAGGCCGACTGCGCGGCACCGCCGCCGATCGGCCGGCCCGTCCAGGGCGCCACCGTGCACATTCTCGATGAAAAGGGTGAAACCACGCCCCCGGGGACGCCGGGCGAACTGTGGATCGGCGGCCCCCGGCTCGCCCTGGGCTACCTCGGCCGGCCCGAACGCACCGCCGAACACTTCACCGACCACCCGGCGCACGGGCGTCTCTACCGCAGCGGCGACCTGGTCTCCGCACGCCCCGACGGCGTCCTGGACTTCCACGGCCGCACCGACGACCAGCTCAAGGTGCGCGGATTCCGCATCGAACCCGGCGAGGTCGAGCACGCCCTGCGCACCCATCCGGCCGTCATCGACGCCGCGGTCGTCGTCCGGTCACACGCGGAGGACGACGCCCGCCTGACCGCCTTCGTCGTGCCCGCCGCCCGCCGCCCCGCCCTCGAGGCGCTCCGCGACCACGCCGCAGGCCTGCTGCCCGCACACATGGTGCCCGGCACGTGGTCCTTCCTCGACGCCCTGCCGCTCACCAGCACCGGCAAGATCGACCGCCGCGCGCTCGCCGAGCGGCCCGCGGACGAGCCCCACGCGTCCCCGGCCGCCGCCAGCACCCTCGCACTGACCCCCATCGAACAGGCCGTGGCCGACCTGTGGGGCAGGGCGCTGGGCCAGGAGGTCGACCGGGCGGACGCCGACTTCCTCGGCCTCGGCGGACACTCGCTGCTCGCCCTGGGCATCGTCGACGACCTGCACGAGGAGCTCGGCGTGGAACTGACCCTCGCACAGTTCCTCACCACACCCACCGTGGCGGGCCAGGCCCGGCTCGTGGAACAGTCCCTGCGCGACACCCTGGGGGAGCACCAGTGACCACCACAGAGCCCCCGGCACGGCACGACACCCAGCGGGAGCTGCTGCGCCGCGCACGAGAACGCCGCGCGGCAGCCGCCAGGCCCCCCCGGCCGGCCACGACCGGCCCGGCCTCCGCCGCCACGGCAGGCCCCGCACCGCTCTCCCGTGCCCAGCACCGCATGTGGCTCATGGACCGCCTGGGCCAGGACCCGGCGGCCTACAACGTGCCCTTCGCCACCCGGCTGCGCGGCCCCCTCGACACGGACGCCCTCGGCGACGCCCTCACCGCCCTCGTCCGCCGCCACGACGTGCTCCGCACCCGGTACCGGCACCAGGACGGCGAGCCGTACCAGGAGGCCGCACCGGCAGGCCCCGTCCCGGTACGCGTCGTCGACGACCCGGCCGAACTGCACAGGGAGGCCGCGGCCCCCTTCGACCTGGCGACCGGCCCCGTCCTGCGCGCACTTGTCGTACGGCACGGACCCGACGAGGCGACCGTCCTGCTGACTCTCCACCACATCGCGGTCGACGGCGCCTCACTCGGCGTACTTGCCGCAGAACTCGCGGAGCTCTACGCCGCGATACGAGAGGACCGCAGCCCCCAGCTGCGCGAACCGGCACCGCAGTACGCCGACTTCGCCCGCCGTGAACACACGGACAGCGCCTCCCTCGCCCACTGGAAGAAGCGCCTCACCGGCGCGAAGCCGGCACTCCTCCCCGGCTCCGGCGACCCCGCCCTGAGAGGCCGGGCACACGTACTCGCGGAGGAACTGGCCCCCGAGGTCCTCGCCGGACTGCGAGCGGTGGGCCGCGACCAGCACGCCACGCTCTTCACCGTGGTCCTCGCCGCCGCGTTCGCCACCCTCCTGGACGCCACAGGCCAGGAGGACCTCACGATCGGCTGCGCGAGCAGCCACCGGGACCGGCCGGGTCTGCGTGACCTGATCGGCCTGTGCGTCAACACCCTCCCCGTACGCACTGACCTGACCGGTGCGGCGGACTTCCGCACCCTGCTCGTCCGGGTCCGCGACACCCTGCTCGAAGCCCAGCAACACCGCGACACCCCCTTCGACCACATCATCGGACAACTGGGCGAGGCGGCTCGCGGCAGGAGCGGCGACGCACTCGTCGCCGTCACCGCCGACGTCCTCCCCGCCCCCCTGGCCCTGCGCCTGGCGGGAACGGACGCCGAACCGGTCGACATCGACCTGGGCCGCGCCAAGTTCGGCCTCGGCTTCTACATCGAGGACACCCCCGGCACCCCGCGCTGCCTCGTGCAGTACGACCGGGGCCGCATCGACGAGACCGCCGCCGCACGACTGCTGCGCACCTTCGCGGACATCCTGGTCTGCGTCTCCGCCAACCCGGCCCGCCCACTGTCCCGCCCTCAGAGCGACCCGACAGCACCGGCGGTCACAGCCCCCGCGAACCGGTCCGCACAACCGGCCGGCGAGCGGGCGAGGTCGGTACAGCGGACCTTCGACGACCTCCTGGGCGAACCGACAGGACCCGACGGCGACTTCTTCCTCCTTGGCGGCCATTCCCTGCTGGCCGTCAGGCTCGCCGAGCGCATACGCGAGCAGCACCGCCTGCCACTGACCGGTCTGGAGGTGATGGAACACCGCACCCCGCGCGCACTCGCGGCCCTCCTGGACGACCGGGCCCGGCAACGGGCCGCCACCGCACCCACCCCGGTACGCCGCGCAGCCGCGCGCCCGGGCACCGTCCTGGTCACCGGGGCCACCGGCGGTGTCGGCGCGTTCGTGCTGGAGGAACTGGCCGCCCGGGGGCGTCCGGTGCGCGCACTCGCCCGCCCCGAGTCGGCGCACCTGGTCAAGAGCGAAGGAGCCGAGGTGGTGGAGGGCGACCTGGCCGACCCCGACAGCCTGCGCGCGGCAGCCGAAGGCACCGCCGCCATCATCCACGCCGCCTGCACCTTCACCTCACCGGACGTGGACCGGGCAGCGATGCGGGCCCTCCTCGACGGCTGGCGGCAGGGCGCCTTCGTCTTCGTCAGCAGCACCGACGCGTACGGGCAGCCCCCGACCGGCGAAGTGGCGGAGGACGCGCCCCCGCACGAGCCCCTCAGCGCGTACGGCCAGGGCAAGCTCGACTGCGAACGCATGCTCGCCGAGGCGGCGGGCACCGGTGGCCGCGGGGGCGCGAGCGCCGTACGTGCCCCTGTCGTCTGGGGCCCCCACGACCGCCTCCGCGACCAGCTCCGCTGGGGCGCCACCGGCGCCCTGTTCCAGGCGGCCCGGGCGGGCGAACCCATCCCCCTCCCGCACGGCCGCTGGTACGGCACCCCCTGGATACACGCCGCCGCGCTGGCCCGCACCCTCGTCACCTGCGCCGAGAACCCGGTCCACGGCGTGGTCAACGCGATCGGCGGTCACGTCGGCTGGGCCGAGGTGGCAACCGAACTGACCCGCCTGCTGGGCGGCACCAGCCGGATCGTCCCCGCAGCGGACCCCGCTTCCTCCCCGTTCCGCCAGCACTGGCACTACCGCACGGAAGCCCTGGCCGAGGAACTCCTGGAACGCCCCGGCGAAGACTGGCGCACGGTCCTGTCGGCCATGATCACCGGAACCCTCTGAGACACCGGCTGCCGCCGTCCCCCGACCGGGCGGCGGCAGCCGGGCACCTCGGGGCGGCCGTGGGAGGGGGCCCGTACGCCGCGCTGACGCGCGGTCGCACGGAGACCGAGGCGCTGCCAGGGAGGTCCTCGGCGGGGCGTCGGCTGTGCCTTCCGGGGAACGGCGAGGACCCGGTGGCCGGAGCGGAGGCGGAGGGAGACCGCGGCCCGGCCGACGGAGGTGCAGACGTGACTCGGGCTTCGGCGCAGGCCGGACCGACGGCCCCGGGGTCCGCGCCGTGCGCACGGGCGGCAGCCGAGTGCCCCGCAGTGCCGGCAGAGCGGCGCTGCCGCTCTGCGCCCACCTCAGCACGCCCGTTTCCGGGTGTTCGCAACGCGCGAGGCGGCTCCCCCACCGGCTGACCGGTGCGGGAGCCGCCGCGTCCGTCCGCGCGCTCGCGCTGCCCGCCGGTGGCCGGTCGGGCACGCGCGGCCGCTACTTGGGCATCAGGACCGTGTCGACGATGTAGACGGTCGCGTTGGCCGTCTTCACGTTGCCGCAGACCACGGTCGACGAGTCGTTGACCGTGTAGGACTCGCCGGAACCGGTGGTGGTGACCGTTCCCTTCTGGAGGGTCTCGAACGACCCGTTCTCCAGCTGCTCCGGGGTCAGCTTCTGCCCCACCACGTGGTAGGTCAGGATCTTCGTCAGCGTGGCCTTGTCCGCGAGCACCGCGTCCAGGTCGGCCTTCGGGATCTTCGCGAAGGCGTCGTTGGTCGGAGCGAAGACGGTGATGTCCTGCGCGTTGTTGAGCGTGTCGACCAGACCGGCCTTCTGAACGGCCGACACGAGGGTGGACAGGGCGGGGTTGTTGGACGCCGCGGTGGCGACCGGGTCCTGGGCCATGCCCTTGAAGCTGCCCGCGCCGTCCTCGGGGACGGAGGCGCAGGCCGGGCCGAAGGGCTCGTCCATGGCCTGGGCCGCCGGGGACGAAGCCGCAGCGGAGACACCGGCCGCGGGCTCGGCGGCCTTGTCGCCACCGGAGTCCGCGCAGGCGGTGAGAGAGAGCGGGAGAACGGCCGCGGCGGCGATGGCCAGGGCGGCGCGGCGCCGACGGGGGGTGCTGTTCATGGTTATCGACTCCTGTTGACGGTTGTGCCTGTGGATGGGGTTGTGCGTGTGGGGGATGGGGTCGGATGGGAGCGGTCGGGAAGTGGACGGAGCGCAGGGCGAGGTGAGGACGGGAACAGGAACAGGTGCGGGGAGCGGGACCCGCGGTCAGCGCACCGTGACGAACACGCTGTGGTGCCCGGTCGCCCCGTCGGGTACGGGGGGAGCCCGCCGCTCGGTCTGCACGGCGCCCGTGCCGTCCGTGGCACGGACGACGAGGGTGTGGTCGCCGGGGTCCGCCCGCCAGGCGAAGGACCACTGCCGCCAGGTGTCGACGGTGTGCTGCGCGGCCAGCCGGGCCTCCCGCCACGGTCCGTCGTCGACGCGTACCTCGACCCTCCGGACGCCGCGGCGCTGGGCCCAGGCCACCCCGGCGACCGTCACCGTGCCCGCGGACGGCCGGGCGAACGGCCTGGGGGTGTCGATCCGTGCCTGGGTCTTGACCGGTGCCTTCGCCGCCCAGTCCCGCTTCACCCAGTAGGGGTCGTAGGCGTCGAACGTGGTGAGCTCGATGTCCTCGATCCACTTGCAGGCCGAGACGTACCCGTACAGTCCCGGCACGACCATGCGCACCGGGAAGCCGTGGGCGAACGGCAGCGGTTCGCCGTTCATGGCGACGGCGAGCAGGGCGTCCCTGCCGTCCATGACGTCCTCGACGGGTGTGCCGAGGGTCATGCCGTCGACCGACCTGGCGACGAGCTGGTCCGCCCGGCCGCCACGGGAGGGGGGCACCACCCCGGCCTCGCGGAGTAGTTCGGCCAGCGGCACGCCGAGCCAGCGGGCGTTGCCGACATAGGGTCCGCCCACCTCGTTCGACACGCACGTCAGGGTGATGTCCCGCTCGGCCAGCGGCCGGGCGAGGAGGTCCGCGAAGGTGTGGAAGCGCTCCCGCGGCACGCCCTCGCCATGGATACGCAGGCGCCAGGTGCCTGCGTCCACCTTCGGGACGACCAGGGCGGTGTCGACACGGTAGAAGTCCTCGTTCGGAGTGACGAAGGGGCTGACGCCCGCGAAGCGTGCCCGCACACGGGGCGAGACCGCGGGAGCGGGGGAGGCCGGAGCGGGGAGGCGCACGGCCTCCCGCGACGAGAGGGCGCCCCGGCCGCGCCGGCCGGTGGCGGCCCGGCCCAGGGCGCCCGCCCCGGTGG
>NZ_JADWYO010000084.1 GCF_022414595.1 Streptomyces sp. MUM 203J
GCAGCCCGCGGCGCCGACGGTCTCCCCCGTGCTCGTCCGCCGGACCGGCCGTGAGCCGCTCCCCCGGCGCCGCACCGGCCTCGGGGTCCGGAGCACCCGGCGGTTCCCGCCACGCGCGGTGGGCGAGCGGCAGGTCGCAGGCCAGCACCGGGACGCCGTGCCGGGCAGCCCAGCGGACCGCGGCGAGTTCCGGGGAGAAGTCCGCGAACGGGTAGAAGGCGCAGCCTCCGGCCCCGTCGGGAGGCGCGGCGGCGAGGGCGACCGGGGCCTCGGTGTCGGCGTGGGCCAGCCACGGCAGCCATTCCTGCAGTTCGTCGGGCAGTTCGACGAGCAGGACGTCCGGCGCCGCCGCGTCCAGCAGCGCGGGCATCGCGGCGGCCAGGGACGGGGCGTGGTGGCGTACGCCGACGAGGTAGGGACCCGCCGGGTCGGTGAGTGCGGCGACGGCCTCGTCCAGTGAGGCGCCCAGGGGTACGTGCACGGCCGTCAGCCCTCCAGCGCGGCGCGCAGGTCCCAGAGGGTGCGCCAGGTCGGGGAGCCCTGTTCGGCGCGGCGCCGCACGGGGCCGTCCCAGTAGCCGAGGAGCCGGGCGGCGTCGGCGGGGTCGTCCTTGCGGACGACCCCGAGCAGATGGCCGGGCAGCAGGCCGAGCACATCGCGGTCGCCGGGGAAGTAGGCCGCGGCGAGACCCAGTGCCCCGGCGACGGAGACGGCTTCGGCGGTGCTCATGACCGTGGAGGGCCGCTCGACCTCCCAGCCCTCCGCCGAGCGGCCCTCACGCAGATCGCGGAAGGCGGTGACGAGGGCCTCCAGAACGGTGTCGTCGACCTGGTACGGCGCGCCCGCGCGCTCGACGGCGGCCTGGGACTGGCTCCGTACGAGCGCGGTCTCGGCGTCGAGGTCGCCGATGGGGCCCACGGTCTCGAAGTTGAACCGCCGCTTGAGCGCGGCGGACATCTCCGAGACGCCCTTGTCGCGGAGGTTCGCGGTGGCGATGAGGTTGAAGCCCGGCGCGGCGTGCGCCAGGGCGTCGTCGCCGCCCGCGAGTTCGGGAACGGCGACACGCCGCTCGGACAGCAGCGACACCAGGGAGTCCTGCACTTCGGGCAGGCAGCGGGTGACCTCTTCGACACGGGCGATGGCGCCGCGCCCCATGGCGGTGAGGACGGGCGAGGGGACGAGGGCCTGGCGGCTGGGGCCCTGGGCGAGCAGCAGGGCGTAGTTCCAGCCGTACTTGAGCTGGTCCTCGGTGGTGCCCGCGGTGCCCTGGACGACGAGTCCGCTGGTGCCGCAGACCGCGGCGGACAGCAGCTCGGACAGCATGGACTTGGCGGTGCCGGGCTCGCCCACGAGCAGCAGGCCGCGCTCTCCCGCGAGGGTGACGACGCATCGCTCGACGAGTGCCCGGTCTCCGACGAACTTGCTCTCGATCACCAGGCGGCGGGGCACGCCGCCTGGTGCTTCGGCGTCGTCGGGGAGCTTCAGTGCGCGGCCGTCGCTGCCCATGACGAAGGTGACGACGGCGCGCGGGGTGAGCCGCCACGCGGGCGGGCGCGGCCCGCTGTCGTAGGCGGCGAGGAAGGCGAGTTCGGTGGCGTGGCGTTCCTCGGGCGGCACGATCTGGCGGGCGGCGGGGGTCGTGGTGGTGGCGGTCTGGGCGGTCATCGGCGGCGTCCCCTCCGGGTGGCACGGGTGGTGAGTTGTTCGAAGGCGGGTGCGTCGCCCTCGCGTACGCGGTCCCAGGCGCGGGTGAACAGGTCGGGCACGGGCGTCAGCGGCACGACCCGGCCGTCGCCGCGCACCGGGTAGAGGGCTTCCTTCCAGGTCTCCAGCGGCAGTGCGGGTGACCTGAGGTCGCGCCAGCCGCAGGGCAGGAAGAGCGCGCGCCCCGCGCGGGCGCGTTTGGCCTCGACGACCAGGGGGCTCGCGGCGAGTTCGGCGCGGGCCTTCTTCAGCCGGGCGGGCTTCCAGCCTGTCCAGCGGGCGCAGTTGCGGTCCGTCGGGTCGGGGAGGGCCAGGATCTGCAGGTAGAGCGCGGCGGCGTCGGCGCTCAGCGCGTGGGCGGCGGCGATGTCGTCGACCAGGCCGGGCACGCTCGCGGTGGGGTCCTGTGCGTAGCCCTTCGGGGCGCCGGGGCCGGTGTCCGTCGTGACGGCGGGGGCGAGTACGTCTCCGAGGAGGGTCCTCAGGGTGTGGATGCCGCTGCCGCCGGCCGGGCCGACGAGTCCCTCGAGCAGGCCCAGGACCGGGTCGTCGGGGCCGGTGAGCGCGGCCGGTCGGAGCAGGACGTGCTCGGTGTCGCCGTACCAGGGGCGAAGGGCGAGCGCCTCGCAGACGTCGGTGAGCCCCCGGGTGGTGCCGGTTCCAGTGCCGCCGGACTCCGGCATCCCGTACGCCTTGCGGATCTGCTGGGAGGTCGCGCCGCCCTTCTCGGTCCAGTCGAGGCCGAGGTCCAGGAGGAGACCCGGGTCGCTGAGGCGGTGGCGCAGCGCGCTGAGACCGCCGGACAGCGCGGCGCGCAGCGGGTGTCCGTAGGGCAGTTCGTAGGCGAGCACGGCGAGCGCGTGGACGGCGCCGGTCAGGTCGTGCTCGCCGGGGAGGGCGGCACGGTCGTCCGCGACCAGGTTGCCTTCCTTGTCGATCCGCTGGACCGTGGTGCGGCTGAGCCAGGGAGTACGCAGGGGGTTGAGGACGGCTTCGGCGGAGGTGGCGGAGACGTAGGGGTACTGGGCGGCCAGGTCCTCCGGGAGGCGCACGAGGGTGCCGAGGCGCTCGCCCCAGATGCGGCCCGCCTCCTCGACGGAGGGCCCGGTGGTCCACAGGCCGGCGGGGTCCTCGGGCAGGAGCGCGCCGAGCAGGGCCGTCCGGTCCGCCTTGGCGAGGGATCGCAGCAGGCTCCGGCCCAGCTCGCTCTGGCGCGGCTTCAGCCCCAGGGCCGCGAGCGTCCCGCTGTCGGGGTCGCCGGGCAGGGCGGCGAGCAGCAGGGCTGACTGGAGGGGGCCGATGCCTTCGCCGGCCGCGGCGGCGAGCGCGGCGGGGGCGTCGGGCCGCCACGGGGCGGGGCCCTTGTCGCGGACCAGCCGGGTGACGGCGGTGAGCCGCTCGGCGGGGAAGCCGGGGGTGAGGTCGGTCTCCTGTTCCAGGACGAAGTGGGCGACGGCGCCGAACGTCCCGGCCGGGTCGTGGTCGAGGGCGAGCCAGGTGATGACCTCGTCCGGCCGGTTGACGTCGTTGCGGCCGAGGATGACCACGGTACGGCCGTCCTTGCGGAGGACCTGTCCGGTGCGGGGCTGGGTGTGGGAGGTCTCGCTGAGCACGATCTCGCGCAGCCCGCCGCCGGGTGCGGTGAGCGGGCCCTCCGCGAGGGTGTCGAGCAGCAGGAGCAGCGCCTCGCGGTGTGCGGCCGAGAGGTGCGGTGCGGCGGCGCGGTAGGCGAGCGGGCGCAGGACGGCCAGGGTGCGGGTCCAGTCCAGGTTCGACTGGGGGATGGTGAGCGGTTCGCTGTACCAGCCGCCGTCGAGGGCGGAGACGTGTCCGCGTTCCGACAGGGGCTTGCCCTCGGCGGGCTTGCCGGACAGGACGTGGTTGACGCCGCGGATCTGGCGCAGTGCCGTCCACTTCCGCGCGGTGCCGTACCACCCGTGGCGGTAGGTCCCGATACCCGTGAGGGCGTCCTGCAGGGTCTCGTCGTCTCCGTGCGGGGGACGGTAGTCGGCGTACATGTCCTCGGCCGGCCGGGGACGGTCCTTCGCGCGCTCGGCGGGGGGCGACACGAAGTCCCGGGCTGCCTGGGCGTGGCGGACCGCCGTGCGGACGATGCCGGTGACGCCGGTGAGCAGCCGCTCGTCGGTGAGGGCGGGCAGCACCCCGGCGACCGCGCCGCGGGCGACGGCGTCGGCGCTCGGGCCTTCGTACTTCTCCGCCTTGTCGGCCGCGGCCTGCCGTTCGGCCAGGGCGCGTGCGGTGGCGGTGAGCAGCTCGGCGGCCTGGGCGTCGGTCAGGGCGCGCAGGACGGCCGAGGCACTGGTGTCGCGGGGGCGCAGGGCGTGCCAGCAGGAGAGCGGCGGCACGAGCCGGTGTCCGGCGGCGTACTCGCCGCCTCCTCCGCCGGTGGGGAGTTCCGCGAGACGTCCTGCGGCGGAGGTGTTGCCGGGTGCGTACAGGGTGACGGTCCGGTGGGACCGGGCGACGACGGGCTCCGCGCCGCCGGGCAGGCGGAGGGCGCCGAGCGGCAGGGGACCGCCCCAGCCGTTCCACTCCGCCATGGTGACGGTCCGTCCGTCCGGTGTTCCGGCGGTGGTCCGGGCGTCGGCGCCTTCCCCCTCGGTGCGGATCCAGCGGCCGAGGACGGTCCCGTCGGTGCCGAACGGGCTGTCCTCGAGGCCGGGCTGGAGGGGCAGCACCTCGCACTCGTGCTGGTGGAGCCGGGCGCCGTCGCGGACGGCGGCCCCCAGGAAAGCGGGCAGCGATGCGCGGCCGCAGGTACCGGTGGCGGGGTCGTACTCCAGCCACACGTTCCGCTGGTCCTGCCGACCCTGCCGCCAGTAGGAGGTGCCGTCTCCGAGGAGTGCGTGCCGGTCCGGTACGACGGTGTCACCGGCGTGCAGGGTGCGTCCGCCGGTCGCCCGGCCGCCGCCGGGCAGGGGGATGGAGGGGGTGTCGCCGTCGCGCCAGTAGCTGTCGAGGAAGTCGCCGGTGACCTCGAAGACGTCGGAGGGGCGGCTGGACCAGTAGCCGTGGAGCGTGCCGTCCTCCCACCACATGACGAGCAGTTCGCCGTCGGTGTAGCGGAACTGGGGCCGCCGCCAGCGGTCGGTCTTGCCCGGGAAGCGCACATCGTGGTCGAGGAGCACCTTGTCGGGGCCGACGACGACGACCTTGCCGCCGCGCGCGACGATCAGCGCGGGCCAGGCCTCGGTGAGGTGGGTCTCCGTGTCGCCGGAGCGGCGCCCGGAACGGCGGACCTCCTCGCTGCCGAGGATCTGGAGGGCCTCGTCGAGGGCGGGCCAGCCGAGTTCGTCGAGGATGCCGGCGCGCAGGGTGCGGCCGAGGACCGGCGCCGTGTCGTGGGCGGCGACGCGGGCGACGGCCTGGGGGTTGACGTCGGCGGCGGCCTTCTGGAACGGGCGGATCCGGCTGAGGGCGGCGCGGGCGGCGGGCAGCCCCTCGGCCTCGTCGAAGGCGCCGACCGCCTCGTCCAGCCACTCGCGCAGGACGTCGCGGAGCACGGGGTGCGCGGCCAGCCGGTCCAGCACCGCGTGGATGTCCCGGTTCTCGCCCAGAGTGCTGAGCGCCCGGTGCAGGAGGCGCCGGAACCGCGGGGTCCCGCCGGTGGCGGCGAGGTCACGGGCACCGGGGGCCCTGCTCGACAGCCAGCTGTCGACCGGCAGGTGGGTGTCGGAGGGGGGTGTGGTGAGCGGGATCTTCTCGGCGGCGCACAGGTCGAGCAGGTCGAGGTCGGCGCTGCTGCGCCAGCGGGCGGCGAAGATGTCGGCGGGCCGGGCGTCGGCGCGCAGCCGGGGCGCCATCCGCTCGACCAGGGCGAGGGTGGCGGCGGACCGGCCGGGGACGGCGGAGCCGCTCTTGCGGTAGCGGGCCCAGCGGGTGAGCCAGTCCGCCGCGTCGCCCTGCCAGGGCGCCTCGCCGGTGAGGAGGGTGTCGGCTCCGGTGTCGGCGAGCAGGGACAGCCACCATTCGTGGTCCTCGGTGCCCCGGGCCAGCTCGGTCGGCATGATCTCCAGCAGCCGCTCCCGTAGACCGGGCCGCGCACCGGCCAGGACCACGAGCGTGTCGCGGTACGCGGTCCAGAAGGAGCGCGGAGCCCGCACGACGGCGGGGGAGGCGATCAGGTCGGAGACGAGGGCGCCCTCCTCGGTGACCCGGTCGAGGCCCGCGGCCTTGATCAGGGCGCGGGCGTCCTGCGGCAGTGAGGCGTACGGCGGCATCCCGGCCGCGCAGCGCTCCACGGTCAGCTTCCGGAACTCCGCCCACGCGTCGGCGGGGTCGAGCCGGACGGCGAGGTCCTTGACGTACTCCTTGAGGGCCTTGACGGTCAGTGCCCCGGCGAAGGCGAACTCCAGGAAGACGGCGCGCAGCCGTTCCTCGTCGACGGTGAGTCCGTGCACGCGCTCGGCGTCGCGGGCCTTGCCGAAGAAGGTGGCGGCGTAGGTGGTGTTCTCGTGCTGGAGGAACACCCGGGCGGCCTGCTCGTAGAAGGTGGGCAGGAAGTGCGGGACGGCCCGGCCAAGCGTCACGCCCAGCTCCTCGAAGCCCTGTTTGGCGGCGCCCGCGCGGGACTTGGCCTGCCGGGCGAGCCGTTCCAGGTCCTTGACGAGGGCGAGCGCGTGGTGCCCGTTCGCCGGGTCGTTGACCAGTGCCCAGGCGGGGAAGCCGAGGGTTTCGCGGCGTACCTGTCCGACCTCGGGCACGTCCGGTTCGCGGACGAGCCCGAGGAAGTCGAGGGCGAGGTCCTCTGCGTCCCCCAGGGTGCCGGGCACGAGCCGTACGACGGGCCGGTCACCGAGCGCCGGGTGGGTGTAGGTGCGGGCGGTGAGGGTGTCGGCGTCCTCGCGCGCGGTGGTGCCGGCGGGCAGCACGGCGCCCGCGTCGAGCAGGAGGGACACGGTGTTCTCTGCGGTGGTGTGGGCGCTCATGCCGCCTGCTCCTCGTTCTCGATGTGCCGTCCCGCGTACAGCGCGGCCGCCATGCGCATGCCCTCGGACCAGGCGACGGGGCCGACCTGACCGAGGGGCAGCGTCCTGCCGTCGGGGCCGGACCACTCCAGGGAGCCGGTCTCGGTCTCGAAGTAGCTCTCGTAGTCCCCGATCCACACGCGGGCTTCGATGGAGCGGCCGTCCTCCAGGACGGGGCAGACGGCGTGACCGCCGCGCACCCGGTAGCCGAGCTGGGTGGCCCGTGCGGCCAGGAACCGGAGTTCCTTGTAGGTCCCGCCGGAGTAGTCGCTGACGCCGGTGCGCTCGGCGTCGAGGGCGGCGGGGCGGTGCCAGACCTCGCGGAACAGCTGCTGGGCCCGCTGTTCGACACCCAGTTCGACGGCGAACTCCCGCAGGTCGTCCAGTTCGTCGAGGAGGACGGGGTGGGGGATGCGGACCATTTCGGGGCTGATGCGGACGGTGTCCCCGTCGAGGTCGACCAGGCCGAGGCCGCGCCCGGGTTCGGCGTCCCGGAGGAATCCGGCCACCTCTCCGTCGGCGCCGGTGACGACGAGGTCGCGCAGCACGGCCTGCCAGGCGGGGTCCGGCCACACCTGCTCGACGAGGGCGCGCGGGACGGCCAGTGAGCGCACCATCCAGCGCTCCACGTCGTCGAGGCAGCGGCGCTCGTGCCGGTCCAGCCACTCGACGAGCTGCCGGAGTCCCACGACGGCCGGGTCGTTCCTCAGTTTGGCCGGTACGGCCTTGAGCCGCCGTCCGGCCTTGTTGCGGCACACCACTTTGCCGTCGTCGAGGGCGACTTCGTAGTCGCCCGCCGTCACCCACCCCATGAGTGCCTCCCTGCACCGCTGTGATCAAGTGACAGGAAGAGTAGGTGACGGCACTGACAACGGCCGGGGCGGCCCGAACGCGGACCCCGCTGTCAGCCGCCGTACGTGGCCTGGGACTCGTGAAGCACCGCGGCGAAGTCCGCCGCCAGCCGCTGCGCGTCGGCTGCGGGCAGGGCGGCCGTGGTGATCCTGACGCCCGGTCCCGCGGCGATCCGGAACCGGGCTCCGGCCGCCACCCACCAGCCGCGGGTGCGCAGCCCGTTGACGACGGCCGACTCGTCGCGGACCGGCACCCACACGTTCATGCCGCTCTCCCCGTGCGACGGGACGCCCCGGGCCGCGAGCGCGTCCCGGAGGGCGTTGCGGCGCTCGCCGTAGACGTCGCGTGCCCGCCGGACCCGGTCGCGCGCGGCGGGGTCCGTGAGGAGGCCGTGGACGGTGTCCTGGAGCAGGTGGCTGACCCAGCCGGAGGTGAGCAGCAGCAGTCCGTCGTGGCGGGCGAGGGTCATCGCGTCGCACGCGGCGGCGGCCCACCGCAGGTCGGTGCCCAGGTACTTGGTGACGGTACGGACGTGGGCCCAGCGGGCGGGCCGCCGGCCGTCCGGGGAGGTCAGGGAGTGCAGGGGGGCTCCCGCGATGGCGGCGGCGTTGTCGTTCTCCACCACCAGGACGTCCGGCCGGTCCGCGAGGACGGCGGTCAGCTCGTCGCGCCGCCCCGCCGAGAAGCAGCCGCCGTACGGGTTCTGTGCGCGCGGGCTGCACACGACGGCCCGGGCGCCCGCGCGCAGAGCGCCCTGGAGGGCGTCGGGCCGGACGCCTTCGTCGTCGACGGCCACCGGGAGCGTGCGCAGGCCCAGTGCCTGCACCAGGTCGAGGAGGTGGTGGTAGCCGGGGTCCTCCATGGCGACGGCGTCGCCGGGCCGCAGTTCGGTGGTGAGGAGCCGGGCGACGAGGTCGAGCGCGCCGTGCGCGAAGGTGAGGTGCGCGGCCGGTACGCCGTCGGCCGCCAGCCACTCCCGGACCGTGCCCTCCAGCTGCGGGAGCCGGGGCGTGGTGCGGTGCGAACGGGCGCCGGGCGACTGCCGGGCGGGCGGCGGGAGATCGGGCAGGAACGCCGGATCGGGGTGGCCGGCGGCGAGATCCCGCAGTCCGTCGGGCACCCTCGGCGGGCGCCGGGAGGCGACGGAGCCGACGGAGGCCACCGAGGGCACCGCCGCGATGACCGTGCCGCCCCGGCCGCGGGTGACGACGACGCCGCGCCGCCGCAGTTCCTTGTAGGCCGTCGCCACGGTACCGGGGCTGACCCCGAGGTACTCGGCCAGCCGCCGCACCGGCGGCAGGGCGTCTCCCGGCCCGAACGCTCCTTCGGCGACGCCGCGTTCGACGGACGACGCGATCCCCTTGGCGGTCGCCCCCGTGATCTCATATTGTGATGCCACAGAATCAAGTATGTATCAGTACATAACTTCTGGCAAGGGGGGAGCGGTCAGTGACGACCGATCAGAAGGAGACGTCCGGCCCGGGGCCACGGTGGCGGGACCGCGTCCCGGGAGGCCGGGACGGGCGGCGCATGCTCCTGGTGACCTGGGTGGACAAGACCGGAAACGGCCTGTGGAACACCACCAGCGCCCTGTACTTCATCCATGTCGCCGGGCTTTCCCTCGTCGCGGTCGGCACACTCGTGTCGGTCGCCGCGGGCATCGGCGTCGCCGGGGCACCGCTCGCCGGGCGGCTGGCCGACCGGTTCCCGGTGGTCCGGCTGCTCGTCGCGTTCCAGACCGTGCGGGCGGTCGCCGCCGTCGGACTGCTCCTCTCCGACGCTTACGGGGCACTCCTCTTCTGCGCGGCGCTCGGCAGCTTCGGCGACCGGTCCGCGAACGTGCTCACCAAGCTGTACGCGGCCCGGCTCGCCGGCCCGCACCGCGTCCGCTACCAGGCGGTGATCCGTACCGCGTCGAACGCGGGCTGGGCGGTCGGCGGGCTGATCGCGGCCGGGGTGCTCACGCTCGGCACGACGCACGCCTATCAGGCCCTTCTCATCGGTGACGCGCTGTCCTTCGCGGGCGCCGCAGCCCTCACCCTGCGCTGCACGGAACCCCCTTCCCCCAGCCGTACGGTGGCACGCTCCGGTGACGCACCCGGCAGCCGCGTCTCCGCCGGACCGGTCTCGCCCTGGCGCGACCGGGGATACCTCGCGTACGTGGCGACCGACACGGTCGTCCACCTGCACGACTCGGTGTTCCAGGTCGGTCTCGCCCTGTGGACGGTCCACGCCACGAAGGCGCCGGAGGGCATCATTCCGCTGCTGACGGTCCTCAACAGCGGCATGGTGGTCGCCCTTCAGGTCCCGTTGTCCCGGCTCGGCTCCGGCGCCGCGGCCTGCCGGAGACTCCTGCCGCCCGTCGCGGGGATCTTCGCGGGCGGCGGGCTGGCCCTGGCCGCGTCCGCGGTGGACGGGCCCTGGCTCGCCGCCGCCGCACTGCTGCTGGCCGCCGCCGTGTTCTCCCTCGGGGAGATCCTGCACGCGATCGTGTCCTGGGAGCTGTCCGTCGCCCTGGCCCCCGCGCAGGCGCAGGGCGCCTATGTCGGCGTCCACGGGCTGGCGGGATCCGTCCAGCGCAGTGCGGGCCCGCTGGCCGTCACGGCCGCGATCGCGGCGGGCCCGCTCGGCTGGGCGGCCTTCGGCGCCCTCATGGCCTCGGCCTGCGCCGCCCAGCACCGCCTGGTACGCGACCGTCTGCCCGGGCCGGCCGCAGAGCCCCGCGAGGCGGGATCCGCATCCCCCACCGGTGTGTGAACGGGTGCCGAACGGACCGGCCGTAACAGTTCACCTGCCGGGCCCTTATCGGCGCAGGGCGCCCCTCCTACTGTCCAGGGTGACCAGTCGGCGGCGGCCCACGCGGTCTGCACGGACGCACCACCTCGGACTTCAAGGAGTGAGTGGACATGGAACGCCGCAGTCTTCTCCGCGCCGCGGTTCTCGGCGCCGGAGCAGCAGCCTTCTCCGGATCCCTGTGGCGGCAGGCGGCCGTCGCGTACCCCGCGCTGCCGGGTCCCGGCCCGTACGGCGCCCTCCAGCCGGCCGACGCCAACGGCATCATGCTGCCCTCTGGCTTCACCAGCCGGGTGATCGCCCGCTCCGCCAAGAAGGTGTCCGGCACGAACCACACCTGGCACCGGGCGCCCGACGGCGGCGCCTGTTTCGCGGACGGACCGGGCTGGATCTACGTCTCCAACGCCGAGATGAGCAACGGCGGCGGAGGCACGGGCGCGGTGAGGTTCGACAGCGGCGGCAACGTCACCGACGCGTACCCGATCCTTTCCGGCACCCACCGCAACTGCGCAGGCGGGGCCACCCCGTGGAACACCTGGCTGTCCTGTGAGGAGGTGGACACCGGATACGTGTACGAGACCGACCCGTGGGGCGTGAACGCGGCGGTCCGGCGGGACGCCATGGGCCGCTTCAACCACGAGGCCGCCGCAGCCGATCCGGTCCGTGAGGTCGTCTACCTCACCGAGGACAAGAGCGACGGCTGCTTCTACCGGTTCGTCCCGGACACCTGGGGCGACCTCGCCTCCGGCACGCTGCAGGTGCTCAGGGAGGTGTCGGGCACGCTCTCCTGGGCGAACGTCCCCGACCCGGACGGCAGCCCGACCGCGACGCGCCACCAGGTCTCCGGAGCCAGGAGGTTCAACGGCGGCGAGGGCTGCCACTACCGCAACGACATCTGCTACTTCACCACGAAGGGCGACAACCGGGTCTGGGCGTACGACGCCTCCGCCAACACCCTGGCCGTCGTGTACGACGACAACGTCGCCGGGGCGCCGCTGACCGGGGTCGACAACATCACGGCGGCGGATGTCGGCGACCTGTACGTCGCGGAGGACGGCGGCAACATGGAGATCTGCGTCATCACGCCCGGCGACGTCGTGGCCCCCTTCCTGCGGGTGACCGGCCAGTCCTCGTCCGAGATCACCGGGCCCGCGTTCAACCCGGGCGGGAACCGGCTGTACTTCTCCTCACAGCGCGGCACCTCCGGATCCAGCAGGGGCGGCATCACGTACGAGATCAGCGGCCCGTTCCGCACGTCGCTCTGACGCCTCCCCCTGAGACCCACCACCCGCCCCCTTGAAGTAAGGTTAGGCTTACCTCACCTCAAGGGGGTGGGGTCCATGGTCGTCAACCCGTGCCTCAGGGAGTCCCGTTGAGCACCGCAGCCACCGCCGACGCACCCGTACTCACCGCCGCCGAGCGGGTCCGCTCCGTCCTGGCACGGGCGGTCTCCCTGACCCTCACCACCGACAGCCGGAGCTACGACCTGATCGGCATGCACACCATCGGCCACAAGGGCCGGATCCGCCTCCACCCCCGTCCCGACGACCCGCTGACCGCCCAGCTCGCAGCCGCACCGCGCGGCAGTCTCGCCGCCCTGCTGGAGTTCACCGACATCGCCCCGACCGCCGTCCGCGACCGCGTACGGGCCAGGGTCACCGTCTCCGGATGGCTGGCGCCTCCGGCCGGCACCGACCGGCACGGCGACGGGCTGCGGCTCGACACCGCGCGCGTGACGCTCCGCACGACGGCCGGGCTGACGGACGTCGGCCTCGACGAGCTCGCGCTCGCGGAGCCCGACCCCCTCGCCGCGGACGAGGCCGCGATGCTCACCCATCTCGCGGACGCCCACGGGGACCTGGTGGCCGGTCTGCTGCGACTCGCCGGCCCCCGCCTGCCCCGCGGAGCCGTACGGGCACTGCCGCTCGCGCTGGACCGGTACGGACTCACACTGCGCTGCGAGCAGGACGCCGCCCACCACGACCTGCGCCTCCTCTTCCCCTCCGCCGCCCGGGACGCCGCCGAGGCGGGCGCACATATCCGGCGGCTGCTCACCGCGCCCCTGGACTGCCCGCACCAGCACCCGGCGGCTTAGATTAGGCTTACCTAAGCCAGAATGATCAGGGGATGACCAGGGAGGGGCAGCGTCATGGGACACGGCTGGCAGGGTGCCGTCCTGAAACTCATGCGGGGCAGGGACTTCACCTTCACCGTGCGGGCCAACGAGCGGATCTCCGGCCGGCTCCACCGGCTGTCCTTCACGGACGGCGGCATGCTCCGGGAGACCGGCATCCACCCGACGATGTGGGTGCGGCTGTGGTTCGACAACCACGGCAGGCCCCACCAGCGGGGCTACACGCTCGTGGAACCGGACCCCGCCGCCGGGACGTTCGGCATCGAC
Source organism: Streptomyces sp. MUM 203J (assembly GCF_022414595.1). Taxonomy (GTDB): domain Bacteria; phylum Actinomycetota; class Actinomycetes; order Streptomycetales; family Streptomycetaceae; genus Streptomyces. Next base: position 12,739 of record NZ_JADWYO010000084.1, read on the forward strand.
TTCGTGCTGCACGCCGGGTGCGCCAGCGACTGGGCCCGCGCCGCGCGGCCCGGCGACACGATCGAGGCGACCGTGCAGGGCAGCGCCTTCGGTGTGCCGGACCCGCTGCCTTCACGGCTGCTGATGGTCGGTGACGCGGCGTCCCGCCCGGCCATCGACTCCCTGCTCGACGCGATGCCGCTGACCGCCGCCACCATCTGGTTCGAGACCTCGCACCCCGAGGACACCGAGCATGTGCTCCGGCACCGCACCGCGGGCCGCGAACTCGTCCCCGTCCCGCGCCGCGACGGCGGGGCTCACCTCGCGCAGACCGTGCGGTCGGAGCTGCCGGACCGGCTGACACCCGACGCGTTCGTGTGGATCGCCTGCGACACGGCGACCACGCGGACCCTGGCCTCCTTCGCGCGCAAGCAGCTCTCCGTACCGAAGGAGCGGCTGTACGCGCTCGGGTACTGGCGCGACGCCTGAACCCCCGGCTCGCGCAGTCCCCCAACCCCTCACGTCACCTTCCCCCACGTACCAGGAGAGACGGAACAACATGACCGTACGGGCCGCGGTGGCCGGAGCGAGCGGCTACGCCGGCGGGGAGATACTCCGCCTGCTGATGTCGCACCCCGGCGTGGAGATCGGCGCGACGACCGCGCACAGCAGCGCCGGACGCACGCTCGGAGAGGTGCAGCCGCATCTGGCGGGCCTGGCCGGCCGGGAGCTGGCGGAGACCTCGGCGGAGGCGCTGCGCGGCCACGACGTGGTGTTTCTCGCGCTGCCGCACGGCCAGTCGGGCGCCCTGGCGGCGGAGTTGGAGCCGCACACGCTGGTCGTGGACTGCGGTGCCGACTTCCGGCTGCGGGACGCCGCCGCCTGGGAGCGGTTCTACGGATCCGCGCATGCCGGGACCTGGCCGTACGGGCTTCCGGAACTGCCGGGTGCCCGGACGGAGTTGAAGGGAGCCACCCGGATAGCCGTGCCCGGCTGCTATCCGACTGCCGTCACCCTGGCGCTGTTCCCGGCCTTCGCGGCAGGTCTGGTGGAGCCGGAGGCGGTGGTCGTCGCCGCGTCCGGGACGTCCGGCGCGGGCCGCGCGCCCAAGCCGCACCTGCTCGGCTCCGAGGTGATGGGCTCGATGAGCCCGTACGGGGTCGGGGGCGGCCACCGGCACACGCCCGAGCTGACGCAGAACCTGTCCCGGGTGGCGGGCGAGCACGTCACCGTGTCGTTCACCCCGACGCTGGCGCCGATGCCCCGGGGCATCCTCGCGACCTGTTCCGCCCGCCTTCGCCCGGACGTAACCCCCGGCCGGGCCCGTGCGGTGTTCGAAGCCGCTTACGCGGATGAGCCGTTCGTACGGTTCCTGCCGCCCGGCCGGTGGCCGTCGACGGCCGCCGTCGTCGGCTCCAACACCGCACAGGTGCAGGCGGCCGTCGACCCGGACGCCGGGCGCCTGGTCTGTGTCAGCGCGGTCGACAACCTGACGAAGGGCACCGCCGGCGGCGCCGTGCAGTGCATGAACATCGCCCTCGGCCTGCCGGAGCAGCTGGGCCTGCCGGTGAACGGAGTGGCCCCGTGACCGTGACCGCTGCCCGGGGGTTCCTCGCCAGCGGCGTGGCCGCCGGGATCAAGGAGTCCGGCGATCCGGACCTGGCGCTGGTGGTGAACCAGGGTCCGTCGCGCGCGGCGGCCGGGGTGTTCACCTCGAACCGGGTGCAGGCCGCCCCGGTCCGCTGGTCCCGCCGGGCCCTGGCCGACGGGCGGCTGTCGGCGGTCGTCCTCAATTCGGGCGGCGCCAACGCCTGCACGGGACAGGGCGGGGCCGCCGACGCCCGCCTCATGGCCGAGCACACCGCACGGGCGGTCGGGGCCCACCCGCACGAGGTCGCCGTCTGCTCCACCGGCCTCATCGGGGTGCCGCTGCCCATGGACCGGGTCACTGACGGCATCGCCTCCGCCGCGCGGGCGCTGTCGCCGGGCGGCGGGGAGGACGCGGCCGTCGCCGTCAAGACGACGGACTCGGTGCACAAGACCGCCGTGGCGTCCCGCTCCGGCTGGACGGTCGGCGGGATGGCGAAAGGCGCGGGCATGCTGGCGCCCGGACTGGCGACCATGCTGGTGGTCCTCACCACGGACGCGGACGTGACCGCGGGAACCCTCGACGGAGCGCTGCGCGAGGCCGTGCGGACCACCTTCGACCGGGTGGACTCGGACGGCTGCATGTCCACCAACGACACCGTGCTGCTGCTCGCCTCGGGCGCGTCCGGAGCGACCCCGGAGGCCGGGGAGTTCACCAGGGCCGTGCACGCCGTGTGCCTGGACCTGGCCCGGCAGTTGACGGCGGACGCGGAGGGCGCGTCGAAGGAGATCGCGGTGGAGGTCGTCGGCGCCGCCTCCGAGGAGGACGCCGTGGAGGTGGGCCGGACCGTGGCCCGCAACAACCTGCTGAAGTGCGCCCTGCACGGCGAGGACCCGAACTGGGGCCGTGTCCTGTCGGCCGTCGGCACGACGTCGGCGGTCTTCGACCCGGACCGGCTGGACGTGGCGGTCAACGGCGTGTGGGTGTGCCGGGACGGCGCGGCGGGCGAGGACCGGGAGAAGGTCGACCTGTCGGGGCGGCACATCGGCATCACGGTCGACCTGCGGGCCGGTGGCTCCTCGGCGGTGATCTGGACCAACGACCTGACCGCCGACTACGTCCACGAGAACAGCGCGTACAGCTCATGAGCGGAAGGAACTCACCGGTGGAGACAGCGGGCGGCCGGACGGTCGTCGTCAAGTTCGGCGGCAACGCGATGGTGGACCCGGACCTGCAACGGACGTTCGCGCAGGACGTCGTCGAACTGCGGCGGGCCGGGCTGCGCCCGGTGGTGGTGCACGGCGGCGGGCCGCAGATCAGCGCGATGCTCGACCGGCTCGGCCTGGAGACCCGGTTCGAGGCGGGTATGCGGGTGACGACGCCGGAGGTGATGGAGGTCGTCCGGATGGTGCTGACCGGGCGGGTGCAGCGGGAGCTGGTGGGCGCCATCAACACCCACGGCCCGTTCGCCGTCGGTCTGTCGGGCGAGGACGCGCACACCATGACCGCCGTGCGGCGCCCGGGCTGGGCGGACGGCGAGCCGGTGGACATCGGCCTCGTCGGGGACGTCGTGGCCGTGTCCGGCGACACCGTCCGTGCTCTGCTGGACCAGGGCCGGATCCCGGTGGTCTCCCCCGTCGCGCGCGGTGCGGACGGGCAGGTCTACAACGTCAACGCCGACCTGGCCGCCGCCGCGCTGGCCGCGGCGCTGGGCGCGGAGCGGCTGGTGATGCTGACCGATGTGGCGGGGCTGTACGCGGACTGGCCGCGCGGCACGGAGGTGATCGAGCGGCTGACGGCCGCGGAACTGGACATGATGCTGCCGGGTCTGGCGAGCGGGATGCTGCCGAAGATGGAGGGCTGCCTGCGGGCGGTCCGTGCGGGCGTGCGCAGGGCTCAGGTGATCGACGGCCGGGTGCCGCACGCGCTGCTGGGCGGGGTCCGCGACGAGCGGAGCCCGGGCACGACGGTCGTCCCGGACGATCTCCCGGCGCGGGAAGGGGCCGGGGTATGACCGGCGGGGGAACGGCACCGCTCACCGACCGGTGGCGGGCGACGCTCATGGACACGTACGGCACTCCCCCGCTGGCGCTGGTCCGGGGCGAGGGCTCCACGGTCTGGGACGAGTCCGGGAGGGCGTACACGGATTTCACCGGCGGAATCGCCGTCAACACGCTCGGCCACGCGCACCCGGCTGTGGTGTCGGCCGTCACCGGGCAGATCGCCCGGCTGGGCCATGTCTCGAACCTGTTCGTGTCCGGGCCCCCGGTCGAACTGGCGGAGCGGCTCCTGGGGCTGTTCGGTGACCGGCCGGGAGGCAGGGTCTTCTTCGCCAACTCGGGTACGGAGGCGGTCGAGGCCGCGTTCAAGCTCGCCCGCCGGACCGGCCGCCCGCGTGTGGTGGCGGCGGAGGGCGGGTTCCACGGACGCACCATGGGGGCGCTGGCGCTGACCGGGCAGCCCGCGAAGCGGGAGCCGTTCCTTCCGCTGCCGGGCGGGGTGACGCATGTGCCGTACGGGGATGTGGCGGCGCTGCGCGCGGCGGTCGGGCCGGACACGGCGGCGGTCGTGCTGGAGCCGGTGCAGGGCGAGGCGGGAGTGGTACCGGCGCCCGACGGGTATCTGCGGGCGGCCCGGGAGATCACCCGCGCGGCCGGGAGCCTGCTGGTGCTGGACGAGGTGCAGACCGGGATCGGCCGGACGGGGCACTGGTTCGCTCACCAGGCGGTGCCGGGGGTGGACCCGGATGTGGTGACACTGGCCAAGGGGCTGGGCGGCGGGCTGCCGATCGGGGCGGCGGTGGCGTTCGGCGCGGCCGCCGGGCTGCTGGGGCCGGGGCAGCACGGCTCGACGTTCGGCGGCAATCCGGTGGCGTGCGCGGCGGGACTCGCCGTGCTGGGCACGATCGGGCGCGAGGGGCTGCTCGCCCGTGTCGTACGGGTGGGTGAGCGGCTGCGGTCCGGGATCGAGGCGCTGGAGCATCCCCTGGTACGGGAGGTGCGGGGCGCCGGTCTCCTGCTGGGGGTCGTGCTGGCCGAGCCGGTCGCGGCCCTGGTGCAGGGCGCCGCCCAGGAGGCGGGCTTCCTGGTCAACGCCGCCGGTCCCGGCACGGTGCGGCTCGCCCCCGCACTGACGGTGACGGATCGTCAGGTGTCCGCACTGGTCGCGGCGTTGCCGGAGATCCTCGGCGCCGTCACAGGCTGAGCGCCAGTACGCGCGCGTTGCGGCGCGGGTCCAGGGAACGGGCCCACGCCGCAGGCGCGTCCCCGGCCGCGGCCGGAGTGAAGCCGTACCGGAGGAAGAGCCGACCGCTCCCGGTGGTCGCGGTGAACAGGGTGTCCAGGGAACACGTGCGTGCCCGGCCGAGCGCCGCGTCCAGCAGTCGGGCGCCCGTGCCGCTCCCCTGCCGGTGGAGTCCCACGCAGAAGTTGTAGACGACGCCCGCGGTCCGGCCGCCCGGCTGCCCGGCTCGGTGGACCCCCAGCCCGAGGCACCCGTCCAGGGTGCCGTCGGGGGCCTCCGCGACCAGGAAGTCGGCCGCCTGGGCGGCGTACAGGGACGGCGGGCGCTCGCGCAGCGCGCCCGAGCGGACGAACGGCCGGGAGAGCGCGGCGAGCGCGTCGGCGTCCTCGGGGCCGGCCGGCCGCACGGTGAACGGCGGCGCCGGGGGGGTGCTTGGCAGCAGTACGGCAGGGCGCGGCATGGCCGAGATCAAGGCGTTCCTTCCTCGGGTTCCACCGTGCGCGCGGCAGGGGGCGCGCAGGGGAGGGTGCGGAGAGCGGCCGGATCGCCGCGCGTCACCCCGGTGAAACAATTGAGATTAGGTTAGCCTCACCTAAGTGATCGGCCAAGTCGGGTCCGCACATGGCCGGGTCGGGACCGTTCACAGACCGGATTCATCCGCGCCGGGCTCCCTCACCCTCCCGGGACTCCCCGCTTCCCCCAAGCGGGGCGGACCTCGTCGCCAGGGCCGCCGCGTAGCCGGGGAAGGCCGGGACGTCGGCCAGCGACCACCCCGCGACGGCGCCCGGCGCACAGCCTGTACCCACGTAGGTGACGGACGGGTCCTCCCCCAGGCCGATGCCGACGCCCTTGAGATACGCCTCCTTGCGGGCCCAGCACCGGGCGACCGCCGCGGGGCGCGCCGCCTCCGGCAGAGCGCCCAGCTCGGCGCGCTCGGCGGGGTGGAGAAGCCCCGCGACCTCGGTGGCGGCCTCCGGAGAGGGAACCTCCTCCACGTCGACCCCGACCGGGGCGTCCGCGAACGCCAGCAGCACCGCGTCCCCGGCGTGGGAGAGCGAGAAGTGCGGGGCGGCGCCGTGGTCCGCCGCGGGGCGGCCGTGCGGCCCGCCGCACCCCGGGCACGGCTCCCGGACCAGCCGGACGTCCGCCGGGCCGAGGCCCAGGTACGCGCCGAGCAGCCGCCGCAGCGCCACATGGGCGACCCGGTAGCGGTCGCGGTCCACGGCCCGTACGAAGGCCCGCGCGCGGGCCCGCTCGCCGTCGTCGAGGAGCCCCTCCAGGGCTCCGGCGCGCCGGGCGGACGCGCTGACGCGCACGGTCCACAGCCGGGGCCCGCCGGAGCCGCGTTCCCAGGGCCCGGCCGGGAGCGGGTCGGTGTCCGCACAGGCGAGGACGGGTGCCGC
>NZ_JADWYO010000085.1 GCF_022414595.1 Streptomyces sp. MUM 203J
GAGCGGGATATGCCCCCGGCAAGCCGGGGGCATAGATGCGCGAATTGCGCAAGCGCAATTCGAATTCCAGCGCAAGCGCTGGAATAGAATTCCGTAAACGGAATTCTGGACGGAATGTAATTCGCGCAAGCGCGAATTACAGGCGACCGCGCAAGCGCGATCGCTGGAGCTGGCTACAAGGGGAGGTGCATCACGTGCGGGCCCGTGTAGCGACTGGGAATCCCAGTCGCTACCCCGCAGAGAGAGTGACGGACCGTCAGTCTGACAGGGTGCCGGCCTCATCGAAGTGACGGGCTCCGCTGCGCTCCACCCGAACCCATCACCTACCGCCGAACCCACCCTGACATGCTCACCGATGCCCCGCCATCATACCGCACGAACCTTGCGTGTGGGGCGAGATTCAGTCAGGTATCAGCCTGCCGGGCGAACCTGCATCATGGGTGATGCATCATGAGTACCAACTGTGTAGAGTCTGGTCTCAGACGCCACCATCCCGTCCCGCGGCGGCGGACTTCCCTTTCTGATTGCGCGCTACATTCCGAAAGAAGGAGATCTTTCCCGTGGTCATGAAGAAAAGCGATCTGCGCGCGCATCAGATTGAGACTGTTGACGCCATTCGGCGCGGTCTCGACGTCCCTCCCGGGGGTATTCCGGTCAACGGTTTGCGTGGTCAGGTGATTTCCGCGTGCGGCACCGGAAAGACCATCACTGCCGCGTTCGCTGCTCGCGAGATGCTTCCGAAGGGGCGCATTCTCGTGCTGGTGCCGACCTTGGATCTTCTGACGCAAACGGTCAGGGAGTGGCACCGGGTCGGGCACAGGGGGCCGGCGGTTGCCGTGTGTTCGCTCCAGGACGACCCCGAGCTGTGGAGTCTCAAGGTGCGCTCCACGACGAACCCCGTGCAGTTGTCGCTGTGGCACGGGGCGGGGCCGGTGACGATCTACGCGACGTACGCCAGCCTGGGTGTCTTGGCCGAGGCGTTCGAGGGCGCGTACGGCCAGCAGCTGGCGCCGATGGACCTGGCGGTGGTCGATGAGGCCCACAGGACGTCGGGGTCAATGGGGAAGGCGTGGGCGGACATCCACGACCAGACCGTCATCCCGGCGTACCGCCGGCTGTACCTGACAGCCACACCGCGGCTCTGGGAAGAGCGGCTCAACCGCGAGGTCGCGGAGGGGGTGCGTGACCCGCTGCCGCGGGAGATGGCGGCCTCCATGGACGACGAGAAGGTCTTCGGGCCGGTCCTCTACAAGCTGTCGCTCGCGTCGGCTGTGTCGCGCGGTCTGCTGGCGCGCTACCAGATCATCGTCCTGGAGCTCCAGGACCCGGTCGTCACGCCGGAGCGGCTGATGGGCGAGGACCGGCGCAGCGAGGAAGTGCGCGGTCAGCGGCTCGGGGCGCTCCAGGCGGCACTGCTGCACACGATGGCGCAGCACGACCTCAGCACGTGCATCACCTTCCACCACCGGACGATAGAGGCGCAGGCGTACGCGGAGGGCCTGGAGCGCGTCGCGGCGAAGCTGCACGCGGACCAGCCCGAGAAGTACCCGGCGAAGATCTGGGCGGACTGGCTGTGCGGCGAGCATGTCCCCGAGCGCCGACGGGAGGTCCTGGGCGGTTTCGGTACGACGGCGCGGCGGGCGGTGCTTTCGAATTGTCGCGTTTTGGGGGAAGGTGTCGATATCAGGGCAGTGGATAGTGTTGCCCTTTTGGATCCCAAGGGTGCTCCGCACGACATCGTCCAGGCCATTGGCCGGGCTCTCCGTCAAAAGCCGGGGGAGGGCAAGCTTGCCTCTTTGATCGTTCCGGTGTTCCTTCAGCCCGGTGAGCAGCCGGAGGATATGTTTACCTCGGGATCGTACCGGCCCTTGGTGAAGGTATTGGAAGGTCTGCGCGCTCACGACGAAGAGGCTATCGAGCTGCTCGCGATCCCTCAGGAGCCGCAGAAGGACATCGCGCAGCCGTCCGAGTACATCGGCACTCCGCCCGAGGAAGGCGAGGAAGAAAGCCGTCTCCTGCTTCGGTTTGCCGCACCGCGAGACCCGGTAATGGTCGCCGACTGGGTCAGCTTCAACGTGATCGACACCGAGCGGCAGGACTGGGCGCGCGGCTGGGCAAAGCTGAAGGCGTACGTCGAGCGGGTCGGGAACGCGCGAGTGCCGTACGGACACCGGGAGGGTGCGACACCCCTTGGGCAGTGGGTCGCGGAGCAGCGTCGGGCCTACGCGGCTGGGGAGATGAGCGGGCAGCGCGCGCAGCGGCTGGAGAAGCTGGGCATGGTCTGGTCGGTCGCGGATGAGCGGTTCCAGGAGAACCTTCAGGCCGCGAGGGCGTACTACGAGGAGCACTGGACGCTGTGCGCGCCTCGGACCGCGACGATGCTGGACCGGCCCATCGGGCAGTGGCTCGCGAACCTCCGCCGCCCGGGCGCGCTCGCCGACAAGCCGGAGTGGGAAGCCGCGTTGAAGGCGATCGACGAGGACTGGAACCCGTCGTGGCCGGCCGAGTGGCAACGGCACTATGCGGTGGTGAGGGAGATGCTCGTCGAGGAGACCATCCTCGCCTACGTCGAACCCGGCGTCACCGTCCACGGCATGGACATCGGAAAGTGGCTGGCCAAGCAGCGCAAGCCCGAGATCTGGGCGGCCCTGACCGACGGGCAGCGCGAACGCCTGGAAGCTTTCGGCGTCGTCCCGCACGCCCCAGAGCCAGAAGCGTCCGCGAAGCCGTCCACGACGCCCGTGGGGGCCTTCGAGCGGGGCGTGGCGGCCCTCGCCCAGTACAAGGCCCGCACCGGCTCCCTGACTGCCCCTCGGGGGCATGTGGAGCGGCTGGAGGACGGCACCGAGATCAAGCTCGGAGTGTGGCTGACCAACACCAAGACAAGGCGCGCAAAGCTCACCGGCGAGAAACTCCAGGCACTGGCCGACCTTGGAGTCCGCTGGGCCTGATCCTGACGGGGGCAGCGACCTCGTTCCGTTGGCAGTGGCGTTGCGGAGCGGGGTTACTGGTTGAGGTTCTCGTCGCGGATCATGCGACGCAGGCTGATGCGGGCGGCGGCGAGGTCGTCTTCCAGCTCGGTAATGCGGGCGTAGAGTGCGGTGTTCTCGCTGGTGGCCTGCTGGAGCTGGTCGGCCAGGCGGTGGTTGTGCTGGGTGAGTTCGTCGACGCGGGTGGCCAGGTTCTGGCTGCTGGCAGCGTCGCGTTCTTCTCGGAGCGTGGTGATCTCCTGGCGGGCTAGTTCCAGGTCTGTGCGCAGAGTGGCTGGGCCCAAAGGACTGGGTCGATGTCCGGTGGGTTGTGCGTTCTGGCGGGCTTGCGCGGCGTGGATGTGTTCGCGGACGCCTTCGGCGTAGGTGAGCCAGGTGGAAACACCGGCGGTGCGGGCCACGGCGGTGTGGGTGATGGGGTTGCCGTCGCGTTCGAGGTGTTCGAGGGCGGTCAGGACGCGGAGGCGTTTGTCGATGCTGTCGCGGCGGCGGGCCTGTGCCAGCGGAGTCGGATTGCCGTGTGGGTTCATCGTGAGTTGTTCCGGGGTGGGTTGAGGACGGTGAGCGGCAGGTGGGGGCGGGTGGTGCCGGCTCGTGTTTTGCGCAGGATGGCGCTGGCCTGTTCGAGTTCTTCCTGCTCGGCTGCGGGCAGGGCGGACAGGCGTCGGCGCATGCGGTCGACGATCTGCTCGAATGCGGTGATCTGCGCGGTGAGGGCGGTGATGACGAAGTCGGCGGCGTCCATCGCGTGGGCGGTTTCGCGGTCGGCGCGCAGTTCGTTGATGTGCTGCTCGATGGCGGGGAGGTAGGAGGGGTCGGGGCGGTAGTAGCCGCAGCCGGCGCACTGGAAGCGGATCGGGCATGCGTCGCCTCCGGCTTTGACGTTCGACGGTTCGGTGCATCCGCCGTAGGGGACGGCGACCGAGCGCAGGTCGTAGCTGCTGGGTGAGTTGGGTGTGGGGTGTCCGTGGCGGTCGACGACGTGGGCGGTGAGAGCGGCGACCGCCACACGTTTGCGTTTGAGGGAGACCTGGTAGTAGCGCTGCGTCATGGCGATGGAGTGGTGGTCCATCAGTTCGCGGAGCACGTCTACGGGGGTTCCGGCGTCCGCGTGGCGCTGGGCGTAGGAATGGCGGAAGGCGTAGGGGTAGATCAGGGCGCGGTTGAAGGGGAGGCGGAGGCCACTTGCGTCGGTGCCTTCGGCGTGGAGTTCGGGCAGGGAGTCGACCCAGGTGCGCAGGGTTTCGCTGATGTAGTTGGCGCTGAGGTGCCGCTCGGCGCTCTGGTCGCTGAGGGCGGGAAAGAGGTAGGCGTCACCGCTGGTGGGGAGCTGGAGGTGGTCACGGCGGGTCTGCCATCGGCGGATGTCTTCGGCGGTGGAGGTAGTGATCGGCAGGCGGCGGCGGTGTCGGCGCCGTTTGCGGTTGTCCCAGATCAAGGAGATTTGGCCGTGGTCGGTCTCCAGGCAGTCGCGGGGCAGGGAGGCAATCTCCAGGGGCCGGCGGCCTGTGTCCCTCAGGAGGATGTAGACGGTCTGGTACAGCAGTTGGAGGTCGGCGGCGGGAATGTCGCGGCGGCCTTGAACGTCACCGCGGCCGAGGGTGTGCAGGTGAGTGTCGAGCTGCCGGATCACGGATTCGGGGACGGCTTTGCCGATGCCGTCCTCGTCGACTTCTTCCAAGCGGATGCGGTGCTCGACGGGGTCGCGAGTGAAGGCTCCGGCGAGGGTGTCGAGATGTCCTGAACGGCGGCCGTAGTCGATCAACTGGAAGAAGCAACCGGCGAGGGTGCGCCGTTGGGAGGATCGGTAGAGGGTGCCGTCCTTGCGGACGGCGGTGCGGACGGCATCGACGACTGCGGAGGCGTCGGCGAAGGTCAGGGCGGTGGGGTCCAGTCCTTGTCCCGGCCGCTGGGCTAGGGCGCGGGAGGCGATGGTGACTGCGCGCATCGTGTTGGAGAAGACGTCGGTGCGGGGAGAACTGGTGGTCGCCCAGTGCCGTACCAGGTGGCGTAGCCACGGCTGGTGAAGGGTGCGCAGGTCCGCGGTTCCGGACATGTGGCGGGGTGCGGATCCTGTCGTAGTGCGCAGGCCGATGGTGCGCAGGTCCAGGACGTCGGGGTCGTCCAGGGGGCGGCCGGTGAACTCCTCGAAGCCGGTCCGGGCGGCGGCGGTCAACCGCTGCAGGATCCGGGCCGCGCCGGCGTCACGGCTGCCGAGCCGGTCGGGGCCGACGTCGTCGGCCAGAAGGGTGGTGGCTCCAGACAGGTCGCGTACGAGGTGGCGAATGCGGTGGGGCTCCAGCATCCGGGTCCACCGGTCGGCCTGCTGCAGGGCGTAGAGCATTTCGTGGCGCAGCAGGTCGCCCAGGGGCAGCAGGCTGAACTGGTGGGTGGCTAGGTAGGGGCTCTGGCCCGGTGCCCACTGGCGGGCGTCGACGGGTTGGGTGCGGTTGTCCTGGCTCCACTGGCGGGCGTGGTAGTTGCACAGGCCACGGGAGTTGTAGGAGGGGCTGGGACAGGCAGGCACCAGGCAGGGGATCACGTCGGTGTAGGGCCGGGCACGGTCGCGCAGCCACGTCTCTTCGGTGCCGTTGACGGCGTGGTACTTCCAGGCGTTGTAGTGGGTGCAGCACATGCCCTTGCAGTGGCGGGGACGCACGCACTGCACGCCGCCACGGGTGATTGAGCACCGGGCCGTCACCATGCCGCGGGCGCTTCGCTCGCGCACCGGCTGGTGGGTCACGGCGAACTCGTCCGTCTCCAGGTCGGAGTCCTTCAGATGCTCGGCGCACAGCGAGCAGAAGATGTTGCGGCTGTTGACGATGAGATCGCAGTGCCGGGTCCGGCAGGTAGAGGAGGAGGTACGCGGGTCGTCGAGGTCGCCGGTGAACAGCCAGTGCCGTATGTCCCACTCCCCCGCCCGCCAGCCCGGGTCGATGCGGTCCTGAAGCCAGGCACTCCAAGCCCCGGTGTCCCAGGCGATGTGGTCCGGCGCGCCTGCGGGCGCCGGCACACGAAGCTCCAGGCTCATGAGTGCTCCCGCAGGGCCTGGACGCGTTCGACGGCCTGGCGGGTCTCGCTGTCGTCGACATGCCGGTAGCGCTCCATCGACAGCGGTGAGGCATGCCCCAGCAGGCGCTGGACCACATCGCGGTCCACACCGCCTCGCAGCCAGGCTGTGGCGACGGAGTGGCGCAGCATGTGAGGGCGGAAGGGGTGGGTGGCGGCGCGGGCCAGGCGGTCAAAGAGGTCCTTGGCGTTGGGATAGGACATTGCGCGTCCAAGGGGCGCGCGGAAAAGATTGACGAACACCATCTCGCTGTCGGCCGCCGGGCCGACGGTGTCGCGTTCGTACTGGTAGTCGGCGTAGAGGGCGACCAGGTCGGCGGTGACCGGGACGGTGCGGGAGCGGCGGGACTTGGCCAGCGCGCCGTTGGGATTGTCCGTGCGGCGGTGAACGTGAAGATGCGGGCCGTCGGTGCCGCAGCCCAGCAGGCGGGACGAGGCCAGCAGGTGCATGTCGCCGCGGCGCAGCCCCAGCGCCTCGCCGATCCGCAGCCCGGTACACGCCAGCAGCGCGATCAGGAACCGGTCCCGGGCCCGTCCCGCCAGAGCGATCATCGCGGCGATCTGCTCCAGGCTGAGGTCCTGATAGCCCGGATCGGTCAGCGCGAAGCGGAACGCGGCCGCCGCCACGGTCCGCAGCTGGCCCGCCTCGCCCGGGTCGTAGCCCGGGGGCAGATGGAACAGTTGCTTCGGCTCTGACAGCATCGCCACCGTCTGCGGCGTGACCCAGCCATGCACGGCGCCGAACCGGAGGAAGCCGCTGACCACGGTCATCACCGCGTTCGCCGTCCCGGGCGAGCGGAACTGCGGCTCGAGCGGCGGCCGTCGGCGAGAACGCGGGGCGAGAGGCTCGGAGATCAGCCACCGCTGCAGGCCCGCGAGCTCCAGAAGACGCGGAGCAGCCCAGTCGATGCCCCGGTCCTGGCAGTAGTTCAGGTAAAGAGCCACACGGCCCGCGTAAGCACGCTCGGTGTTCGGCGAACACCCCCGCGACCGCAGCGAGGCCAGGTAGGCCGTGGCTTGCGGGTGCAGGGCGTAGGTGCCGTCATCGACCACCACCCACCGCACCCCACCATCGGCAGAGATCGACTGGAACGCGAGGAACTGAGGAGACACGTGCCGAACGTAACTCCCGCCCACGCTGCCGGTATCGGGCTTCCTGGAACACCCCTCCACCCTCGGTCGGGGCGCGTACCCTACGTGCCCCACACGCCCGCGCACCTCTAGATAAACAGAGTCCCTGGAGTCGACGTCGTCAGCGCTGGTCAGGTGCGCGCACCTCGGGTCGGCACGTAGCAACCGGACCAGCCTGCCACGTGCGGCAAGGAGCAATGGCCATCACACCACCGCTCGGTGCCCGGCGGTCTGCGGTGTCGCGTCATAATGCTGGCGGCACAGGGGGGCATATGGATCCGTCGTTTTCCAAGCAGTTCGACGTACAGGCAGTCCTGGAGGGCGGGAAGCGTCCCATCCAGTTCGGGACGAACGTGCTGGCCGGTCTCGTCGAGGGGATTGACGAGTTCCGGCGTGATCGCGAGCAGCAGCGGCGGTCGCGAAGTCTGGGGCCTGCGATGCTCGGGGCCTTTTTATGGGTGGACGATACTGAGCTGCTGCAGCGCATCGCCGAGTTCCCCTCCGCCTGCGTGGTGGTGAGCAAGCAGCCGCAGGGCAAGTACCACGCAGAGCGGTTGCGGAAGGTCGCCGAGGCTGTGAAAGATGCGGCCGGCTTCCCAGCCTGGGCTTTCTCCGAACTGGAGGAGCTGCGCTTCCACCAGGACGGCGAGGCGCCAGTGCTGGGTCCCGGCTCGCCGCAGGAACGCATCCGACTGCCGGCACTGCGCACCCTGGGCTACCGCAAGGCCGGAAACCATCTCGTCCCAATTCTCCACACCAAAATGCTGCTGCTGGGTGAGCTGTGGTGGCACGACGAGGATGGCCTGGGGGGCGTGGCGGATGTCACCGGCTTCACGCCACATCGGCTGTGGCTGGGCAGCGCCAACGGCACAGGGAGCTCCCGCCGCAGTCTGGAGTTCGGCCTGTGGCTGGAGGACCTCGGCCTGCTGAAGGCTGCGCAGCAGTTCTTGGTTGAGGTGCTGACCCAGTCCGAGGACCTGGATCCCGACAGCGACAGCCTGACACCTGACCTGGTAGTGCCGGACTACGACGATGAGGCCATGTGGGAAGCCATGACCGCACTCGCTGGCTATGACGCCGATGAGCACGATGACAGTGAGGACGAAGCGTGAGCAGTGCAGGCGAAGTCGTGGCTGTCGGCTCTCCCCGGTTTACCCTGCACACCTTGGGCTGGCGGGCCTTCCAGGACCTGTGCGCAGCTGTCCTGCGGGAGGTATGGGGGCAGTCGGTGCAGGCATTCGCCGACTCCAATGACGGCGGCCGGGACGGCGCTTTCTACGGCACCTGGCAGCCGCCGAACGAGCTCGGTGACACGCAGGACATACCGCCGGGGCCGTTCGTGGTGCAGTGCAAACACACCAAAAAAGCCGATGCCACACTCGCCCCGTCCGAGTTGGAAGATGAATTCGCCAAGGCCAGCGCCCTGGTGAAGCGCGGGGTGTGCGGAACGTATGTTCTACTGACGAACGCGCGGGTCACCGGCACCTCCGAGGAGGAGATCCGCCGTCGGCTGCGCGCGGCCGGGGTGGCACATCCGCTGGTCCTGGACGGGCAGTGGCTGAGCGACATGATCGCCGCACATCGAGGGCTGCGGATGTTCGTCCCCCGCGTCTACGGGCTCGGCGACCTATCGCAGATCCTCGACGAGCGCGCCTATGCCCAGGCCTCGGTGCTCATGGCGTCTGCGCCTGAACAAGTGGCCACATTCGTCGTCACCGGCGTCTACCGCAAAGCCGCCCGCGCGCTGCGTGACCACGGCTTTGTGCTGCTTCTGGGCGACCCGGCCGTCGGAAAGTCCGTCATCGCACTGATGCTGGCCATCAGTGCGGCCGATAACTGGGGCTGCGCGGCCATCAAAGCCCGGACCTCCGAAGAACTCGTGCAGCGCTGGAATCCGCATGAGAAGGATCAGTTCTTCTGGCTCGACGACGCCTTCGGCGCGGTCCGCCACGAGGAACACCTCACCCACGCCTGGGCGCGCGACCTGCCTCACGTAATGAGCGCGGTCAAGAACGGCGCCCGGGTGGTGCTGACCTCCCGCAGCTACATCTACAACGAAGCCCGGCCGCTGCTGAAGTCGTACGCCTATCCCCGGCTGCACGAGCAGCACGTCACCGTGGACGTCGCCGACCTCACCCGCCAAGAGCGGCAGCAGATCCTGTACAACCACCTCGCTGCCGGCGACCAGCCCCAAGACGTGCGCGCCCAGATGAAGCCGCATCTGGAAGCAGCAGCCGACGCCACCCCCTTCCGCCCCGAGGCCGCGCGCCGTCTGGGGCTGCAAGCGTTCACATCCAAATCGCCCCTGACCCGGCAGGGCATCACGACGTTCATGGCCCAGTCCCAGCAGTTGCTCAGCGATGTCTACAACCAGCTGGACACCCATGCCCACGCAGCGCTCGCCCTCACCTACGCCACGGCCCGAGACAAAGCACTACCCGGCCTGCCGAACCCGGTCGTCTTCGATGCCGGCGACCGCGACATCGTCGAACGGGCCGGATCCACGCGGGCCGGCGTCAGCAAAGCCCTGGCCGCACTCACCGGCTCCTTCCTCCGCCTCAGCACGTCATCCGACGGACAGGAATACTGGACGTTCCACCACCCCACCCTCCGGGAAGGCTTCGCCGCCTGGCTGACCACCCAGCCCCATCTACTGCCCATGGTCCTCATGGGCATGAGCGATCAGGCTCTGCTGTCACGCACCGACTGCCTCGCCCCCGGCAGCGAGCAGCGTCAAGGCACCCTGCTACGCATCCCGCCCTCGCTCTACCTCGACGTAGCCCGCCGCGTGGCCGTCCTCCGCCAGCAGCCCCATGGACGTCTTGAGTCCTGGCAACAGAGTCACGACCGGCAGCAGGCTGTACAGGCGTACCTGGCACACAGCAGTTGCGACAGCTTCCTGCGCGCCTACGTGGAAACAGATCCACAGGTCTACGAAGAACTCGTTCAGTTCCGCCCTCTGGCGTCCTATGACGTGCGGACGACCGTACTCGCACGGCTCTACCAGGCCGGCCTCCTCCCCGAGGAAACCCGGCGACGCGCCGTTGAGCACATGAAGGAACTGGCCGTATCCAGCCTTGACCCATCCTGGATAGACGGCAAGGCCTGGCGTGTTCTCCTCACCAAGGAAGATCGTGAAGTGCTCTTCGCTTACGTGCGGCAAGAACTCGTTCCGCAGCTTGACGACATGCTGAGCGACTGGCTCTCGGACGCTGACGGAGGCGACGACGATCCTGTCGACAACGCCCTGTTCCAGTACAGCTGGGCATTCGGGCAGCGGGGCGATGACGACGCAGCCGCAGAATTCGATCACGCACGCGACTTCTATAACGACGAGCGACGGTCTCGGCCACCCAGCAATGACAGTTGGGAACCTGCCGCTGCGAACGATCACAGTGGTCAGCGGGGCGGACACCAGCCGCCTGGGCCGCATCGCAGCCTCTTCGACGACATCGACCAGTGATCGACCTAGATACCATGCCCGGTACGCAGCATCAGCAATGCGCAGCCTCTACCGCCTGCCGGGACAGGCCCAGCAAACGTCTTCACACTTCCTCGCCGCTAGTAATCGACAGTCCGGCATAGGCGCGGGAGAGAATAGTCGGAGTCGGGAGAGTCATGGACCTTCTATGTAGGCCACGGAGCAACCTTGACTAGTAATTTTCTCGATCTTCACTCGTTCGTCCGTCCGCCAAGGCTGCTCGTTATCGCGCCTGAGGGCACCGACTGGATCCGCTGGTCAGCTGCTGCACTCGGTGCGCTCAGCCATATCTGGGGTGGCTGCGCCAGCGCGACACTGCCCGTCAGCACCGTTGGGCATCCTGCACTCAGGGCTGTCCTCGACAAGCTCCAGCCTGATCACATCGTCGCCTATCAACCCACAGGTGCCACTGTTGACGACCTCTTCCCAGGAACTATCGAACGAGTCCTGGCCAAGCAAGGCATTGACACCAGCTCCCATGCTCACGGCGTTGAATCACTCCGCGCCCGCTTCTGGCCAACCGCCGATGACGCACAGATCGAAGAAGCCGTTGCTCAACTACGCGGCCGGTACGGAATCAACAGGATCGACCGCGAGAACCACGCTCAGTGCGCTTCAATCTCGGACGACGCGGCACAGTCACTACTGACACCGCTCTCTGCCGTAACGGACCAACCCGGCTGGGGCGTTCCACTCTCCCACATCAGCTCCTCTGATGCCCTTTCCTTTGCCATGCAGGTCGGCGTAGAGAAAGTGGAGCGAGAGGTCGGCGAGGGCAGCACTGCTCCTGTCCAATCCGATTGGCGCAAGGCCACTGTGGCTGGCGAGAAGACTCTCCTGCGCCCTGACCTTCCCGACACCGTCACATCCTTGCTGAACCCGGCTACCGGAGCGTGTATCCGGATTAGCAGAGGTCGATACGAGGAGACGCCCGTCATCGTTCTGGGTGACCAGCCGGAAGATTTCGCTCTCGCGCAGCTCAGCCACCAGGTACACGGGAGCACCGTCTGGCTGCCCTGGGCCGATCTACGCTGGCATCAGGTATCTGCAGTGCAGGGACGCCTTGGTGGCCACCTACGGGAGACTGTCAGGGTGACCAGTGCCTCATTGGCCCCTGATGCTCTGCGCGCGCGGATGGATGCCTGCTGGGATAACCGTGGCTGGGTCGTGAATGATTCGACGGAAGATCAGCCCCCCTACGAAATCACTGCCCCGGCAGACTTGTCGACGCCAGGACGGTCACTCGTCGTACTCAGTAGTGCGTGGGACCAGCCCAAGCCCATTCCAGTGGAGGAGTCTCAGGACGGCTCACTGACCGCATCCCTGAGGATGCAGCCCGAAGTGCCCGCAGGGCTGGACGCGACACGGCACCGCTGGCAAGTCTGCCTCACGGCGCCGCACCCACTACCGCCCCACCGCCGCCTCTTCGCCAAGGCCCTGCTGGCACCGAAGCAGAACGAATATGAGACGTTCGTCCGCGCAGCCGA
This sequence comes from Streptomyces sp. MUM 203J, assembly GCF_022414595.1. Classification (GTDB taxonomy): domain Bacteria; phylum Actinomycetota; class Actinomycetes; order Streptomycetales; family Streptomycetaceae; genus Streptomyces. Next base: position 12,159 of record NZ_JADWYO010000085.1, read on the forward strand.
CGGCGGTATCACCTACTGGTCGCACCGATGGGACTTTGTACCCGCCGACGCCTCGCTCGCCAGCAGTCTCGCAGGCCCGCGACTGTCCTGGCCCTCCCTCACCGCGATCCTGTCGGCAGCCGCAGAACCACACCTGGTCCAGCCAAGCCCTGCCGGTAAACGCGCGCGAGTTACCCAGAGGCTGCTGGGCTCTCGCACGAAACTCGAGGATATGGCGGCAACCAACCGCTGGAAGCTACTTCGCCATTGGCTCCCAGGTCCCGAGCGGGAATCCCTGCCGGAACACGGATCGTGGGATCTAAAGACCGGCACAGTCCTTTCCTGGACAGGCATCGCATCCTGCCTGGCTGCCGCATGGCCGCTGGATGATCGACGTGCCCAGATCGATACATGGACAGCCCAAGGCGTACTGCGCCGCGGCCTCGTGCTCGGCTGCGCGTCGTGCCCTATCTACGAGTTCTATCCTCTGGACGAGATTCGTCAGCACTACGCCTGCAGGCGCTGCGGCAGCAGCAACGTTCTTGAGCAACAACGCTGGAAACTTCCACTCGAAGAGCCCCAGTGGTATTACGAGCTTCATCCCGCTGTAGCAGAGCTACTGACGAACGACGGCAACTACCCTCTGCTCGCCACACGTCACCTGCGCTCTCAGGCCCCGACACGCTCAGCCCTCGTCGCCGAGGAATTCGAACTGATGGACCGGGGTCAGGCTTATGTCGAGTTCGACTTCGCTGTGGTCACCATGGACGCCCTGTACGTCGGCGAGGCTAAAAAGCGCAACGCCCTGGCCGCAAACCCCAAATCCACCAAAAGGGAACTGAACAAACTCCTTGAAGGCAGCCGACAGGTAGGAGCCACGCACCTGGTGCTCGCAACCGCCGCCCCCGCTTGGAAAGAGGCCATGCTCACAGCCGTCAAGGAACAAGTACACGGAGACCTCCGCGCAGGCAAGAACACCCCGCAGATCGTGCTCCTCACTGCGCTGGAAACAACACCGACCCTCACCACACTCGACGGCACGCCCTTCGCAGTCGAGTAGCCCCAGATACTGTCCGGACCTGCACAGTACGAGCACGCTCTCCTGAAGACTCGCGCCCAGACGCCACCAGCGACCCAAGATCGGGGTGACGCCGGCAGGCTGTCCGTCAACCCCTTTGCCATCTCTGCAGGTAACAGACATAACTAACGTCCCTCACACTCCCCCACCTCAAGATAATGGACATCCGAGCCGTGGACAGCGTCGCCCTGCTGGACCCCAAGGGCGCTCCGCACGACATCGTCCAGGCCATCGGCCGGGCGCTCCGTCAGAAGCCTGGACAAGGGAAACTCGCCTCTTTGATCGTGCCGGTATTCCTCCAGCCCGGGGAAAAGCCCGAGGACATGTTCACCTCCGGATCGTATCGCCCGTTGGTGAAGGTATTGGAAGGTCTGCGGGCTCACGACGAAGAGGCCATCGAGCTGCTCGCGATCCCGCAGGAGCCTCAGAAAGACGTCGCGCAGCCGTCCATGAACATCGGTGTCGCGCCAGAAGAGGGCGAGGAGGAATCCCGCTTGCTGCTCCGTTTTGCCGCCCCGAGGGATCCGGCGATGGTCGCGGACTGGGTTTCCTTCAACCTGATCGACACCGAACGCCAGGACTGGGCTCGCGGCTGGGCGAAACTGAAGGCGTACGTCGAGCGGGTCGGGAACGCACGGGTGCCGTACGGGCACCGGGAGGGTGCGACACCTCTTGGGCAGTGGGTCGCGGAGCAGCGACGGGCCTACGCGGCCGGGGAAATGAGCGGGCAGCGCGCGCAGAGGCTGGAGTGGCTCGGCATGGTGTGGTCCGTGGCCGATGAACGCTTCCAGGAGAACCTGGAAGCCGCCAAGGCCTACTACGACCAGCACTGGACCCTCTGTGCTCCAAGGTCCGCCGTGGCCCTGGACCGGCCGGTGGGGCAATGGCTCAGCAATTTGCGCCGCCCGGGTGCGCTGGAGGGCCACCCCGAGTGGAAGGCCGCGCTGGAGGCCGTGGACGAGGACTGGAACCCGGAGTGGCCGGCCGACTGGCAGCGGCACTACGCCGCGCTGCGCGAGCTCCTGGCCGACGAGGAGGGCCAGGCGGAGGTGCTGCCCGGGGTCACGGTCCACGGAATGGACATCGGCAAATGGCTGGCCCGGCAGCGCAAGCCCGAGGTCTGGCAGGCCCTGACCGACGGACAGCGCGAACGCCTGGAGCAGCTCGGCATCACACCGCACGCCCCGAAGCCGGAGGAGCCCGCGAAACCGTCCACAGCGCCTCTGAGCGCCTTCGAGCGCGGCGTTGCTGCCCTGGCGCAGTACAAGGCCCGCGAGGGCTCTGTGAAGGTCCCCAGGGCCCACGTAGAACGGCTGGAGGACGGCACAGAGGTCCAACTCGGAGTGTTCCTCAGCAACACCAAGAGCCGCCGCGCCAAGCTCACCACCGACAAACTCGCCGCACTCGCCGCGCTGGGGCTGGAATGGGCCCTGAAAGGTTAAAGAATGGGGTAAGTTTGTGGTTAAGTAATCTGGCCTGGAGAGGGTGCGGGGTCATGGCATCTGAGGAAGAGTTGTTCGCGTCGGTCGACGCTCTGTTGAACGAGGAGCCGCACCTGCCGCCTCCGGCGGAGCGTGCTCGGCTGCGTGAGGCTGCCGGCATCACCCAGGCCCGCCTGGCCACCGCGCTGAAGACCACGACCCAGTCGGTGAAGAACTGGGAGAACGGCCGCAGCGAGCCGAAATCGCCGCGCCTGGACGCCTACCAGCGGCTGCTGAAGGGATGGGCGGCGAAGTACCCCGCCCCCGGCGCAGCCCCGACAGCTACTCCGGCGCCAGCGGCGTCTATCGAGCCGGCCGCGTCCACGGTGACGGCAGACGCCCCGCAGGCTCCCGCCGTTCCGGCTGCGGCACCGGTGCGCCCCGCCGCCCCCAGGCCCACCTCGGCATCGCGACATCCGGCCACAAAGAAAGCTGCGCTGCCTGCGGCCGACCCGCGCTTCCCGCACGGGCCCCTCGCGGTCCTGGACGGTGACGGCTGCGCGTACGGCGTCGACGGGATCATGCTGGACTGCCCGGCGACCACGGTGGTGGAGCTGGTGGAGTGGACGCTGCGCGAGTCCGGCCTCGGCGCGCCCAAGCTCAACCGCTACGGCAAGGACAGCGACCCGCTGATCGTGCTCACCGCCGCGGCCGCCGTGAAGCTGGGGCTGCCCGAGCGCCTGGAAGGCCACGAGCAGCGCCGCTCCCTGCGCCTGCCCGAGGACCATCCGGTGGTCAAGCAGGTGGTCAAAGCGAGGTGGCGGCTCACCCAGCGGGGGTTCGGCCCGTGGGCAAGGATCTACCGCAAGGTGCAGGGGCGGGAGCGGCAGTGTGTGCAGCTGGCGGTCCTGTCCTGGGACGCCCTTGATGAGCGGTCCTGGCCTGGCGTGAGCGAGATGGAGCCGGCCGACATCGCCCGCGTTCTGGGCGTGTACGCCACCCGGGTCATCACCCCGCGCGGATCGACGGCCGTGTCCGGGCTGGAGCTGATGACGGCGCTGCGCCCGCCGACGAAGCCGGAGCGCGATGAGGAGACCGGGAACTGGGTGTCCGCCTACAACCCGGGCTCGCTGGGCACGGAGCCGATGGACCCGGCGCCGCCGGAGGCCACCGCTGAGCACCCCGTCGTCGTGGGCAGCGGCTGGACCGGTGGCTTCCTCGATGAGGAGGCGTACCAGTGGGTGCGGCCGGTGGACCTGCTCACCGATGAGGAGTGCACGCTGCCCTTCGCGGTCGGCCTGGACCTCAACACCGCCTTCCTCGCCGCCGCGGCCCGCCTGGTCGTCGGCCTGTCCGCCCCGGACCACTTCCACGCCCCGAAGTTCAACCCGAAGATCCCCGGGAGCTGGCTGGTCGACCTGTCCCACGTCGAGCTGGACCCGCGCCTGCCCTCGCCGTTCACGCCGGACGGCTCCCCGCCCACGGGCCCGGCCTGGTACCAGACGCACACCGTCGCCTACGCCCAGGAGCTCGGCTACGACGTCCACCCGATCGAGGCGTACCTGCGGCGGGAAACCGGCGCGTACCTGGACCCGTGGCACGACCGGCTCAAGAACGCCTACGTCGACACCCTCGCCGACCTCGGCGTCACCCGGGAGCTCTCCGACACCGAGTTCCTCGCGGCGATGGAGCGGCACAAGGACGCCGACCCGGCGATGGCGGCCGTCCTCGCCGCCATCAAGGCCACCGTCAAGGGCGGCATCGGCAAACTGCGTGAACGCCCCCAGGGCAAGAAGTACAAGGAGGGCGAGCGGTGGCCGGCCCTCCAGCGCCCCACCTGGCGTCCGGATATCCGTGCCGCCGTCATCTCCAAGGCCCGGGTCAACATGCACCGCAAACTGCGCAACATGGCCACGATGACGGGCCTGTATCCGCTCGCCGTACTCTCCGACTGCGTCGTCTACCCCTCACCGGGCGACAGCCCTCTGGACTTCCTGCCCTACGCCGCGTCCGGCAAGCCGCAGCCCGGCGCCTTCCGCCTCGGGCCCACACCGGGCCTGGCGAAGCTGGAGGGTGTTCAGTCGATGCTGTGGGCGGTCGACCTCATGGAACAGGGCCTCAACCCGGCCCGTCACATCAAGGGCGGCGACGCTGTCCTGGACGAAGGCGAGTAGGCACTGTGGGAGAGATCGACGACGCCATCGAACGCGCCGACCGGGAAGCCTTCACCCGCCAGCCGCCCAAGACCCTCCAGGCCCGCATCAACTTCCTGATCAAGCAGCTCAAGACGACCCGGGCTGTTGCCCAGGAGATCGGAGTCAGCCAGCGGTCGGTGGAGCGCTACCGCAAAGGTGAGCGCAAGCACCCGCCCCAGGCCATCGCCGAACGGATCGACGCAGCCGTACGGGCCCGCTGGCAGCCACAGGTACGCAAACGCCGACGCAAGCAGGCCGCCACCACCGGCGGGATCACAGTGGAGACAAGGGCCCGGTTCGGCTACACCGCACCGATCGGCACCACCGACGACGGACGCTTGCGCCGCCTCACCGTCCACCTCCCCCCCACCTACGCACAGCGCCTCTTCGACGCCCGCGACGCGGGCGCCAGCGACCAGCAGATGCGCCAGATCATCGCCGAAGGATTCAAAGACATCTACTTCCAGGACGGCGGAAACCGCGCCATGGGACTCACCGACGTCACCCTCAACGACATCGACTACCTCGACCTCGACTACTGACCCGGCGCCGACCGGGCAGGAACCTGTCCAGTTGTGTGAGCCGAAGCGCGATAGATGTCACAAAGGCAGCTTGTTGTCACCGGAACCGCCGGACTGCGCCGCGAGGTCGGCCGCCGACGCTGCGGACACGCGGTGCGGCTGCTCACACCGTCGGGCATCGCAGGCTGTCTGCAGGTGACGGCGCATCGCCCATTATCGTCACTCTGACGCTATAAGGGTGTAGGCTGCCGCTGCTGCCTCAGGGCTCTGCCTGGAGAGGTACTGCCAGAGGAAGGAACATGCGCCATGACGTCTTCTGAATCTTCGGCCTCAAACAGGGGCTTCAGCCTTTCCCGTGCCGCCCTGGATGCTCTGGAGTTGGAGGTGGCTGGAGCGCAGAGATCCGAGACCAATGATCTTTACCACTACACGAACGCCAATGTGGCCATGTACAACATCTTGGCCAGCGGGACTCTGCGGTTGTCACCGTTCGAATCAACGAATGACCTGTGGGAGTCGCGGCCCCTGCACCCCAACCTCAGCTCCCACCATGACGACGAGAACTGGCCCGAAGGTTCAGGGCACATGGACTTGTGGGCCGACATCGACCGGAACATCCGCCTACACGCCAAAGTCGTATGCCTGACCCGGGACTTCACGCTGCCGGACCACGTCTGGAACCGTGACGCCTCGCGGGGTTGGGGACACCTGTCGCTGTGGGCCCACTACGGCACCAGCCATACGGGCGTCTGCCTGCGCTTCGACCGCGCCCGGCTGATCACGGCGTTCCAGGAACAGACTGGCTCAGCCGCACTGCGCTTCCATGGCCCCGTTCGCTACGTGAGCACCCAGGGGGTTGGGCCGCACGGACTGGACATCGGGCAGATCAGGGAATTCGGCGTCGACGCCGCCGCCTTGGCGTACGCCAAGGCGAACCACGAATCTCTGTTCTTCAGGAAGTACCGGGACTGGGAGAATGAGGCGGAGTACCGGCTCGTTCTGCTCAACCAGTCACTCCTCCCGGCACACATCGACATCCGCGATGCGCTCAGCGGAGTGGTGCTCGGAGACGCCTTCCCTGAAAGACAACGCCCGGCACTCTGGGAAGTATTGAAGGCATACCCCGACGTCGAGGTCCAGCAACTGCGCTTCCAAAACCGCTACCTCCATTGCTTCGGCCCGCTCGCACCGGAGCCGGCCGCCAAGGCGGCGCCTTGGGCCGAGCCACGGCGCAGCGGCTCCCTGGAAGAGCGCCTTGGCGCTCTTCTGGAGGCGACAGCCGAGGCGAACGAGTTCCGGGAGTCGGGCAAGCTACTGGCGGCGGGGCCTTGACCCCGGATCTTGGACACCCGAGACACTTGGATCTTGAGTCCAGGAGAAAGGATGTCCC
>NZ_JADWYO010000086.1 GCF_022414595.1 Streptomyces sp. MUM 203J
GTGCCGGCACTGCGCGGGGCCGCTGGAGGCGCCCGAGCAGCACGCGCTGCGGTGCGCGTGGTGCGGGCGCGGCGAGCCCGACTGGCACTGTGCCGAGTGCGGCTCCCCGCGGCTGCGGGCCAGCGTGGTGGGCGCGGGGCGCACGGCCGAGGAGCTGGGCCGGGCGTTTCCGGCGGTCCCGGTCCGGACCTCGGGGCGGGACCACGTCCTCGATGCGGTACCTGCGCGGCCCGCCCTGGTGGTCAGCACCCCGGGCGCCGAGCCGGTCGCGGAGGGCGGCTACGCGGCCGCGCTGCTGCTGGACGGGTGGGCCCTGCTGGGCCGCCCCGACCTGCGGGCCGCCGAGGAGGCGCTACGGCGCTGGACGGACGCGGCATCCCTGGTGCGGGGGCAGGCCGAGGGCGGCACGGTCGTCGTGGTGGCCGAGCCGACCCTGCGGCCCGTGCAGGCGCTGGTGCGCTGGGACCCGGTGGGCCACGCCCAGCGCGAACTGGCCGAGCGGGCGGAGCTCGGCTTCCCTCCGGTGTCCCGGATGGCGTCGGTGGCCGGGCCCCCGGAGGCCGTCGCGGGGTTTCTCGCGGCGGCCGAGCTTCCCCCGGACGCCGAGGTACTGGGACCGGTACCCGTGCGTCCCTCCGTGCCGGGCGGTCCACGCCGGACGGGCGCTCCCCCGCCGGGCGAGCTGTGGGAGCGGGCCCTGGTACGGGTGCCCCCGGGCAGCGGCCAGGCTCTGGCAGCCGCGCTCAAGCGGGCCCAGGCGGCCCGGACGGCGGCGCGGCGCGGGGACCAGGTGGGGCCGGTGCGGCTACGGATCGACCCGCTGGACATCGGGTGAGGAGGACGGATCCTCAAGCTCTGGAGGGATCGGGATCAGGCCCTCCAGAGCTTGAGGACGTGCTCCCCCGAACTCTTCGGGCAGGGGGCCTTCACGGCGCGATTCCGGGGGCGGCACCCCCGGTTCAGGGACGGGGCGGGGGAAGACTCCCGCTCAGCCGTTGCGGGGCGACGGAAACGCCGGGCGGGCCTCGTCCCGCATGGACGTCGGCTGCGGCGGCATGGAGCGTGCCGCGGGCACCGACGCCACCGGCTGGCCCGCCGGGACCGTCCGCGTCCCGCCCGTCTCCCCGTCTGCCTCCGCCGTGGCGGCCTGCTGGGCCGCCGCACGCCGCGAGCCGTAACGGCGGTGCACCGCCTGCTTGGTGACCCCGAGCGCCGAGCCCACCGCGTCCCACGAGAACCCGAGCGAACGGTCGAAGTCCACCGCGGCGGTCACCAGCGTCTCGACACTGTCCCGCAGCTCCTGCGCGAGCCGCACCGTGGGGGCCGGAGCCCTGCCGTAGACGACGAAGCCCGTCGACGGGCCGGAGCGGCGCGGGCGGTAGACATTGCCCAGCTGGGCGGTGAGCGTGCGCAGGGCGTCCACCTGCCGGCGGACCCGCTCGATGTCCCGCACCAACAGGTGCAGGCTTGCCCGGGCTTGGGCGTCGTGGGTTGCGTGGTCGGCCATCGACAAGCCTCTCGAACCGGCGTTGAAAAGGGACGGGCCGCATACGAGGGCGGCCCGATACGGTCAATCTCTCTTGACAACGCGCCACCCGTCGTGGGGTCACGCACGAGGGGCGTATCCGCATATGCGCAGGGCGCACGGATATTCGTACGCCCCCTGCGGCAGCCGCGCCCTTAGACTGGTGCGCTGCGTTTTCCGGGGGACGGCCTCGGGACTCCCGACTCCAGGTGCGAGGGGTCCTGTGCTTTCCCGGGAGACACCCCCTCTCCGGCCCCCGGCCGTACTCCGTCCGCCCGGCTCCCGGCAGCACGAGGTACAACGAGTGCGGTGCTTTCCCTGGGGCAACCCCCGGACCCCCGGCCGCACTCCGCCCGCCCGCTCCTGACAACACGAGGTACAACGAGTGAAGCTTGTCTTCGCAGGCACCCCCGAGGTCGCCGTGCCCGCCCTGGACGCCCTGATCGCCTCGGACCGCCATGAGGTGGCCGCCGTGGTCACCCGGCCCGACGCGCCCGCCGGGCGGGGGCGACGGCTGGTCGCCAGCCCGGTGGCCGAGCGGGCCGCGGAGGCCGGGATCGAGGTGCTGAAGCCGGTCCGGCCGCGGGACGAGGACTTCCTGGCCCGGCTCCGGGAGATCGCGCCCGACTGCTGCCCCGTCGTCGCCTACGGGGCCCTGCTGCCCCGGGTCGCGCTCGACATCCCGCAGAACGGCTGGGTCAACCTGCACTTCTCGCTGCTGCCCGCCTGGCGTGGTGCCGCGCCGGTGCAGCACTCGCTGATGGCCGGGGACGAGGTGACCGGCGCTTCGACGTTCCAGATCGAGGAGGGACTGGACTCGGGGCCCGTGTACGGGGTCGTCACCGAGGAGGTCCGCCCCACCGACACCAGCGGCGACCTGCTGACCCGGCTCGCGTTCGCAGGCGCCGGGCTGCTCGCCGCGACGATGGACGGCATCGAGGACGGCACGCTCAAGGCCGTGCCGCAGCCGGACGAGGGCGTCACGCTCGCGCCGAAGATCACGGTGGAGGACGCCCGGGTGGACTGGTCGGCCCCCGCGCTGCGGGTCGACCGCGTCGTACGCGGCTGCACACCCGCGCCCGGGGCGTGGACCCTGTTCCGGGGCGAGCGGCTGAAACTGGTGCAGGTGAAGCCCGTGCCGGAGCGGACCGACCTGGAGCCCGGCGAGATCGCGGCGGGGAAGAAGAACCTCTACGTGGGCACCGGCTCCCATGCGGTGGAACTCCTGTGGGTGCAGGCCCAGGGCAAGAAGCCCATGGGCGGCGCGGACTGGGCGCGGGGCGCCAGGCTCACGGCGGGGGAGAGGCTGGGCGCCTGAGACGCGCCGCACCGAGGCGGTCGCGCCGGTGGGCGGCGGATCATGGACGCGGACCGTGTCCGTGAGGAGGAGCGGACGGCCTCGACAGGTCCCCCGGCCGTCCCTCCGGCCGTGTCCCGGCCCGGTCTTCCGGCCGCCGGAGCAGGGGAGCACCGCCGACGAGGTGGTGGACCGGGCCCTCGTACCGGCCGATCGCCCTGTGACGTGCGGCGCCCGCGGCCGGCGCACAAGCCCGGCGCCCGCCCGGCGGCGGGCCGGGACTACGCTGGAACGGTTCGACCGAACCGAATCGCGGAGCACCTTTTGAGCGAGCAGCAGGCCGCACGTCGCCGTCCCTCCAAGCCGTACCGGCGCCCCAAGAAGGATCCCGTGCGGATTCTCGCGTTCGAGGCGTTGCGTGCCGTCGACGAGCGGGACGCGTACGCCAACCTCGTGCTGCCCCCGCTGCTGCGGAAGGCCCGGGAGAAGGGCGACTTCGAGGCGCGGGACGCGGCGCTGGCCACCGAGCTGGTGTACGGGACGCTGCGTCGGCAGGGCACGTACGACGCGATCATCGCCGCCTGCACCGACCGGCCGCTGCGGGAGGTCGATCCGCCCGTGCTGGACGTGCTGGCGCTGGGTGCCCACCAGCTGCTCGGCACGCGTATCCCCTCGCACGCCGCCGTGTCCGCGACAGTCGAACTGGCCCGCGTGGTGCTGGGCGACGGACGCGCCAAGTTCGTGAACGCCGTGCTGCGGCGGATCGCCCAGGACGACCTGGACGGGTGGCTGGAGCGGGTTGCCCCGCCGTACGAGGAGGACGCCGAGGACCACCTCGCCGTCGTGTACTCGCACCCGCGCTGGGTCGTGTCCGCTCTGTGGGACGCGCTGGGCGGGGGCCGGGCCGGTATCGAGGATCTCCTCGCCGCCGACAACGAGCGTCCGGAGGTGACTCTGGTGGCCCGGCCCGGGCGGGCCACCACCGGGGAGCTGCTGGACGCGCTCGGCGAGCAGGCGGGGCGCCCCGGCCGGTGGTCGCCCTACGCCGTGCGGCTCGCGGAGGGCGGAGAGCCGGGCGCACTCGACGCGGTCCGGGACGGGCGGGTCGGCGTGCAGGACGAGGGCAGTCAGCTGGTCGCCCTCGCCCTGGCCGCCGCGCCGCTCGACGGTCCCGACGAGCGGTGGCTCGACGGATGCGCCGGGCCCGGCGGCAAGGCGGCCCTGCTGGGGGCCCTCGCCGCCGAGCGGGGGGCCGCGCTGCTCGCGTCGGAGAAGCAGCCGCACCGTGCCCGGCTCGTCGCACGTGCGCTGGCCGGCAACCCGGGCCCGTACCAGGTCGTCACGGCCGACGGCACGCGTCCGCCGTGGCGGCCCGGGTCGTTCGACCGGGTGCTGGTCGACGTGCCCTGCTCGGGGCTCGGCGCTCTGCGGCGGCGCCCGGAGGCCCGCTGGCGCCGCCGGCCCGAGGACCTCGAAGGCTTCGCGCCGCTGCAGCGGGGGCTGCTGACCGAGGCCCTGCGAGCCGCGAGGACCGGCGGGGTCGTCGGGTACGCGACGTGCTCGCCGCATCTCGCCGAGACCCGCGCGGTCGTGGACGACGTCCTGAAGGGCCGGGGGGCGGCCGGGGACGTACGGGCCGAGCTGATCGACGCGCGGCCGCTGCTGCCGGGGGTCCCCGCGCTCGGGGACGGGCCCGACATCCAGCTGTGGCCGCATCTGCACGGCACGGACGCGATGTACCTGGCACTGCTGCGACGCGTGGGGTGACCGGCCCCGGAGGTCCCGGCCGGACGGAGGGCCCCGCCGGATTGGGCTCCTCCGGCGGCTGAGGGACGGGCTCCGGGAGCAGCATCCCGACCGGGAAGGGCGCCGCGAGAGCTGCCTCAGGGTGGTTTGCCGGGGTTGTGTGCATGTGTCATCCCGCTGTCGGCGGCCCGGCAGGGGATACGGGTCAACGCCGCCCGCGGGGCATGGCAGGCTTGGCTCATGGCCCAGATCAACCCCAGCATCCTGTCCGCCGACTTCGCCCGGCTCGCCGACGAGGCCCGTGCCGTCGAGGGGGCCGACTGGCTGCACGTCGACGTCATGGACAACCACTTCGTGCCCAACCTCACCCTGGGCGTCCCGATCGTCGAGTCCCTCAGCCGGGCCACGGACACCCCGCTGGACTGCCATCTCATGATCCAGGACCCGGACCGCTGGGCTCCCCAGTACGTCGAGGCCGGTGCCGGGTCGGTGACCTTCCACGTGGAGGCCGCCGCCGCGCCCGTGCGGCTGGCGCGGGAGATCCGGGCCAAGGGCGCCCGCGCCTCGATGGCGCTCAAGCCCGCCACGCCCGTCGAGCCGTTCGAGGATCTGCTCCCCGAGCTCGACATGCTGCTGATCATGACGGTTGAACCGGGCTTCGGCGGGCAGGCGTTCCTCGACATCATGCTGCCCAAGATCCGCCGCACCCGTGAGCTGATCTCCAAGCACGGCCTGGAGCTGTGGCTCCAGGTGGACGGCGGGGTGTCCGTCTCCACCATCGAAAGGTGCGCGGAGGCGGGAGCCGACGTCTTCGTCGCAGGGTCCGCCGTGTACGGCGCGGACGACCCCGGTGCCGCCGTGCGTGAGCTGCGTGACCAGGCCACTCGGGCGACCTCGGGGGCGGCCTGGGCGTGCGGCCACTGACCACGGCCGGCCACCAGTCGGTCACCGGCAGATGAACGCAAACCAACAGGACTGATCAACCCTCTCCGGATCTGCAAGGATGGGCGACCCGGAGTGCGAACAGCAGTGAGGAGAACGCGGTGTCTGCAATGTCGGCGGGACGTCCAGCCCTGCGGATGGGACCCGCGGAGCTGGTGCAGGCGGCGGCCATGGCCCGCCGCTTCTACCTGGAGGGCAAATCCAAGATCCAGATCGCTGAGGAGTTCGGCGTGAGCCGCTTCAAGGTGGCCCGGGTCCTGGAGACCGCCCTGGAGCGGGATCTCGTGCGGATCGAGATCCGGGTCCCGGCCGAACTGGACGCGGAGCGGTCCGACGCCCTGCGTGCCCGCTACGGTCTGCGCCACGCCGTCGTCGTGGAGTCCCCCGCCGAGGGCGAGGACGAATCGCCCGACCCGGAGAACCTGGGCGAGGTCGCCGCCGACCTGCTCGGCGAGCTGGTGGCCGAGGGCGACGTCCTCGGCCTGGCCTGGGGCCGGTCCACCATCCACATGGCCGCCGCCCTCGACCGGCTCCCCCCGTGTACCGTCGTCCAGCTGACCGGCGTGTACGACGCGGGCACCGCCGAGCGCGGCTCCGTCGAGGCCGTCCGCCGAGCCGCCCAGGTCTCCGGCGGCGAGGCCCACCCGATCTACGCGCCCATGCTGCTGCCCGACCCGGCCACCGCCGCCGCGCTGCGCGAGCAGACCGGCATCGCCCGGGCCTTCGAGTACTTCGACAAGGTCACGGTGGCCGCGGTGTCCATCGGCTCCTGGGAGCCGGGTGTGTCCACCGTCCACGACATGCTGTCCGACGAGGAGCGTGCCCACTACGCCTCGCTCGGTGTCGCGGCCGAGATGTCCGCTCACCTCTTCGACGCCTCCGGCCGCCGTGTCGGGCGCGACCTGGGGGAGCGGTGCATCACCGTCGAGGCCGACCGGCTGCGCCGGATCCCCGAGGTCGTCGCCATCGCGGGCGGGCGACGCAAGGCCGCCGCCATCGGAGCCGTACTGCGCTCCGGTCTGGTCACCAGCCTGGTCACCGACACCGTCGCCGCCGACCACCTGCTCACCGAGTCCGAGCCCGGGCCGCGCCCCGCGCTGGAGCGCTTCGACCCGGACAACGCCTGAGGAGCCGTATCGGGCGGCAGCTCTCCCACGTTTGGAGGAATCTCCCAGGTCACCCGCTGTGACCTGGAGGTTTCGCCTGGGGTTCGAACGCCCGTAGGCATGGGAGAATGAAGTACGTGCTTTTCCCTCTGGCTGAGATGCCCGGGGGCCGCCTCCGAACGACTGGATGTTCAGCACGTGCGTTTCCTCAATGACCTGAAGCCGCCGTACGACCTCACGTACGACGATGTGTTCATGGTGCCTAGCCGCTCGGCCGTCGGCTCCCGCCAGGGCGTGGACCTCTCCACCCCCGACGGCACCGGCACCACCGTCCCTCTGGTCGTCGCCAACATGACCGCCATCGCGGGCCGCCGGATGGCCGAGACCGTCGCCCGCCGCGGCGGCCTCGTCGTGATCCCCCAGGACATCCCGATCGACGTCGTCACCGATGTCGTCTCCTGGGTCAAGAGCCGCCACCTGGTCCTCGACACGCCGATCGTGCTGGAACCGCACCAGACCGTCGCCGACGCCCTGTCCCTGCTGCCCAAGCGGGCGCACAACGCCGGGGTGGTCGTGGACGGCGACCACAAGCCGGTCGGCGTCGTCACGGACCGGGATCTGAACGGTGTGGACCGCTTCACCCAGCTGTCCGAGGTCATGTCCCGGGACCTGCTCCTGCTCGACGCCGGAATCGACCCCCGCGAGGCGTTCAACACCCTCGACCACCACAACCGCCGCTACGCCCCGGCGGTCGACGGGGACGGTCGCCTCGCGGGCATCCTGACCCGCAAGGGCGCCCTGCGCGCCACCCTGTACACCCCCGCCGTCGACGAGCGCGGACGGCTGCGCATCGCCGCCGCCGTCGGCATCAACGGCGATGTGGCGGGCAAGGCCAAGCAACTGCTGGACGCGGGCGTCGACGCCCTTGTCATCGACACGGCGCACGGCCACCAGGAGTCGATGATCAGCGCGATCAGGGTGGTGCGCGGTCTCGACCCCCACGTCCCGGTCGTCGCGGGGAACATCGTCTCCGCCGAGGGCGTCAAGGACCTCGTCGACGCGGGTGCCGACATCATCAAGGTCGGCGTGGGCCCCGGCGCCATGTGCACCACGCGCATGATGACCGGCGTGGGCCGCCCCCAGTTCTCCGCCGTGATGGAGTGCGCCGCGGAGGCGAGGAAGTACGGCAAGCACGTGTGGGCCGACGGCGGCGTGCGGCACCCGCGCGATGTCGCCATGGCGCTCGCCGCCGGTGCGTCCAACGTCATGGTCGGCTCGTGGTTCGCGGGCACGTACGAGTCCCCGGGAGACCTCCAGCAGGACGCCGACGGGCGCCTCTACAAGGAGTCCTTCGGCATGGCCTCCGCGCGTGCCGTCCGCAACCGCACCAGCGAGGAGTCCGCCTACGACCGGGCCCGCAAGGCGCTGTTCGAAGAGGGCATCTCCACCTCGCGCATGTACCTCGACCCGGCCCGACCGGGTGTCGAGGACCTGATCGACTCGATCATCGCGGGCGTCCGCTCGTCCTGCACCTACGCCGGTGCCGCCTCCGTCGAGGAGTTCGCCGAGAAGGCCATCGTCGGCGTCCAGAGCGCCGCCGGATACGCCGAGGGCAAGCCGCTGCACGCCAGCTGGAGCTGACGCTCCGGATCCACGAGGAGCCGCCCCTGCATCCGCAGGGGCGGCTCCTTCGTTTCGATGGCCGACGGGGCTTCCGAAGGCACCCATATGCGGATTCGTGCAGCAGCGCACAATGTTTTCCCGTCTGCGCCCGAAGCGTGCAATGATCATCTGCCGATGCGCAACAACGATGCATTACGACTGCGACGCCCGGGGACTTAGGCTCTGGGCTCGTACCTGGAGTGGCGGTGACCGTCTGCTCGGCGGTCCCCTGCCCCCTGGGCTCCTTCGCGGGCTGTTTTCCCGCTGCCCTGCCGCCGTCGGTCACCCCCGCCCCGACCCCCGCAGTGATGAAGGAGCCTCGCAGTGCTCGACCACGGCGCAGCGCCACCGGCCACCGAGCCGTCCGCCCCGAAGCCCCCCACAGCCTCCCCGCTCGCCGCCCTCGCGCGACGCAAGCCGGTGGAGACGCTGGTCAAGGAGGGTGGCCAGGGCGAGGGCGGCTCGCTCCGCCGCTCGCTGACCATGTGGCAGCTCACGATGATCAGCATCGGTGCCACGCTCGGTACCGGCATCTTCGTCGTGCTCGGCGAGGCCACGCCGCTCGCCGGTCCCGCGGTCGCGATCTCCTTCGTCATCGCGGGCCTCACGGCCCTCTTCTCGGCGCTCTCCTACGCCGAGCTGGCCGGCTCGATACCGGTCTCCGGCTCCTCGTACTCATATGCGTACGCAACGATGGGTGAACTCATCGCCTGGGTCTGCGGCTGGTGCCTGGTCCTGGAGTACGGCGTCTCGGTCTCGGCTGTGGCGGTCGGCTGGGGCGAGTACCTGAACGAGCTGCTCGACGGAATCCTCGGCGTGACCATCCCCGAGGCGGTCTCCGCGCCGATCGGCGAGGGCGGCTTCATCAACCTCCCCGCCCTCGTCGTGGTCCTGCTGGCGATGGTCTTCCTGATGGGCGGCGCCAAGGAGAGCGCCCGCATCAACACGATCATGGTCGTGGTGAAGATCGTGACGCTGCTGCTCTTCATCGGCATCGGCTTCCTCGGCATCAAGGCGGGCAACTACACCCCGCTCGCCCCGCTCGGCGTCGCCGGCATCAACGCCGCCGCGGCCACCCTGTTCTTCTCGTACATCGGCTTCGACGCCGCCTCGACCGCCGGCGAGGAGGCCAAGGACCCCAAGCGGGACCTGCCGCGCGCGATCATGCTCTCGCTGCTGATCGTCACCGTGCTGTACTGCCTGGTCGCGCTCGTCGCCGTCGGCGCCATGCCGTGGCAGGACTTCGAGGGCACCGAGGCGGCCCTCGCGCAGATCCTGAAGGACGTCACCGGCCAGAGCTTCTGGGGTGTCGTGCTCGCCGCGGGCGCGGTCGTCGCCATCGCCAGCGTCGTCTTCGCCGTCCTGTACGGCCAGACCCGCATCCTCTTCGCGATGTCCCGCGACGGCCTGGTGCCCAAGGTCTTCGCCAAGGTCGACCCGAAGACCGGCACCCCGCGCGCCAACGTCGTGATCGTCTCGCTGTTCTGCGGCACCCTCGCCGCGTTCATCCCGCTGAGTGAACTGGCCAACGCCACCAGCATCGGCACGCTCTTCGCCTTCGCGCTGGTCAACGTCGCCGTCGTCGTCCTGCGCTACACGCGGCCCGACATGAACCGCACCTTCAAGGTGATGCTGTTCCCGGTCACCCCGATCCTGGGCTTCCTCTTCTGCGCCTACAACATGCTCGGCCTGCCCGCCGTCACCTGGATGTGGTTCGGCGGCTGGATGGCCGCGGGCCTCGTGTTCTACTTCCTGTACGGCATGCGCCGTTCCCGATTGGCCACTGCAGAGAAGTGATCCCCCGCTCGTGCGACTGAACGACCTCGACGAACGCATCGTCCACGCCCTCGCGGAAGACGCCCGCCGCAGCTACGCCGACATCGGCTCGCTCGTCGGACTGTCCGCACCCGCCGTGAAGCGCCGCGTGGACCGGCTCCGGGCCGAAGGTGCCATCACCGGCTTCACCGTACGGGTGGACCCGGCGGCGCTCGGCTGGGAGACCGAGGGGTTCATCGAGATCTACGCACGCAGCAACACCTCGCCCGAGACCATCCAGCGCGGTCTCGAGCGGTATCCGGAAGTCGCGTCCGC
The DNA here is from genome assembly GCF_022414595.1 of Streptomyces sp. MUM 203J. Lineage (GTDB taxonomy): Bacteria > Actinomycetota > Actinomycetes > Streptomycetales > Streptomycetaceae > Streptomyces. The sequence continues at coordinate 10,370 of NZ_JADWYO010000086.1, forward strand.
CTCCACCGTGACGGGGGAGGCGGACGCGATCGTCCAGGTCTTCGCGTCGGACATGCGGCACTTCGAGCGGGTGCTGGAACGCATCGCCGGGGAGCCGTTCGTGGAGCGGACCAAGTCCGTGCTGGTGCTGTCGCCGCTGCTGCGACGGTTCTCCTCCGGCTCGCCCGCGTAGCCCCGAGGGGCCGTGACCCGGCCGTCCTTGAAGTGGCCGAAGGAGAACGTGCCGTTCGCCTTCAGCGGTTCCGTGGCGTCCTCCGCCGCCAGGTGCGCGTCGAAGCTGAACGTGATGTCCTCACCCGCCGGGCGGTACAGCTTCGCCGTGCCGGTGAGCGCGGCTGCCTCCCGCACCTCGCCGGGACGGCGCCCCTCCTCCCAGGCCGCCGCGGCGGAGCCCGTGGCCCCGGCCGTGAACAGCAGCGCGGCAACTGACGCGGCGATCTTCGTACGGCGGTTCATGGCGGTCCCTTCTCCCCTGTTCGGACGTCCCCGGCTGTCCCGTCGCGCCCGCCCCAGGCACATCGCGCCACATCGGGTCCCGTCTCCGCCGCCCGGCGGAGAGGGCCGTACGGCCCTGGTCCCACCGGCGTGCAACGAATCACCGCCCAGTCGCCGGATCGCGCAACGGTTCGACGGTCGGTCCGCAACGGTCGCGCCTTGTCCGGGGAAACTCCCGGACCGTACCGTTTTGGCATCCCCTCCTGACCCCGCCCCCGCCGCACCCGACGAGGTTCCCGCCCATGCCGCCGCTGCGTACCGCCCTGCTCCAGAGCTCCGGACAGCTCGGTGACGTGGCTGCCAACCTCAAGGTCCTCGACGGAGCCGCGGCCCGCGCGGCGGCCACGGGTGCCGGGCTGCTGGTCGCGCCGGAGATGTTCCTGACCGGGTACGCCATCGACGGGGACGTCCAGCGGCTGGCCGAGCCCGCCGACGGTGACGCCGCCGACGCGGTCGCGGAGATCGCCGCCCGGCACGGCATCGCCCTCGCCTACGGCTACCCCGAGCGGGACGGCGAGGCGGTCTACAACTCCGCACAGCTCATCGGCCCCGACGCCACCCGCCTCGCGAACTACCGCAAGACCCACCTGTACGGCGACTTCGAGCAGAAGTGGTTCACTCCCGGCGACCGGCCGGTCGTCCAGGCGGAGCTCGGCGGACTGAGGGTCGGCCTGATGATCTGCTACGACGTGGAGTTCCCCGAGAACGTCCGCGCGCACGCCCTGGCCGGGACCGACCTGCTGCTGGTGCCCACCGCGCTCATGCACCCCGCTCAGGTGGTGGCCCGGGCGGTCGTGCCGGTGCGCGCCTTCGAGAACCAGCTCTACATCGCGTACGCCAACCGCACCGGCCCCGAAGGCGCCTTCGAGTTCGTCGGGCTGTCCGCGCTCGCCGGCCCCGACGGCACCGCCCGCGCCCGCGCCGGGCACGGCGAGGAGCTGGTCACCGGCGACGCCGACCCCGAGCTGCTCCGCCGGTCCCGCGCGGAGAACCCGTACCTCCAGGACCGGCGCCCGGCCCTGTACGCCTCGCTCGTCTGAGCCCGCACCCCGCATCCCCCCTCGTTCCGTCACCCGCGCAAGGAGTCCGCACCCCATGACGTCCACGGTGCCCAACGCCGTCCAGCACACCGACGCGCAGCAGCCGCCGATCACCATGTTCGGCCCGGACTTCCCCTACGCGTACGACGACTTCCTCGCCCACCCGGCGGGGCTCGGCCAGATCCCGGCGACCGAGCACGGCACCGAGGTCGCGGTCATCGGCGGTGGCCTGTCCGGCGTCGTCGCCGCGTACGAGCTGATGAAGATGGGCCTCAAGCCGGTCGTGTACGAGGCCGACCAGCTCGGTGGCCGCCTTCGCACGGTCGGCTTCGAGGGGGTCGACGACGAGGTCAACTGCGAGCTGGGCGCGATGCGCTTCCCGCCTTCCTCCACCGCCCTCCAGCACTACATCGACCTGGTCGGCCTGGAGACCAGGCCGTTCCCGAACCCGCTGGCCGAGGCCACCCCGTCGACCGTCGTCGACCTGAAGGGCGAGAGCCACTACGCGGAGACCATCGACGACCTGCCGCAGGTCTACCGCGACGTCGCGGAGGCGTGGAACGCCTGCCTGGAGGAGGGCGCCGACTTCTCCGACATGAACCGCGCCCTGCGCGAGCGTGACGTCCCGAAGATCCGCGAGATCTGGGCCAAGCTCGTCGAGAAGCTCGACAACCAGACCTTCTACGGCTTCCTCTGCGAGTCGGAGGCGTTCAAGTCCTTCCGGCACCGCGAGATCTTCGGCCAGGTCGGCTTCGGTACCGGCGGCTGGGACACCGACTTCCCCAACTCCATCCTGGAGATCCTCCGGGTCGTCTACACCGAGGCCGACGACCACCACCGCGGCATCGTCGGCGGCAGCCAGCAGCTCCCGCTGCGGCTGTGGGAGCGCGAGCCCGAGAAGATCGTCCACTGGGCGCCGGGCACCTCGCTGCAGTCGCTGCACGGCGGCGACCCGAAGCCCGCGGTGACCCGGCTGCACCGCACGGCCGGAAACCGGATCACGGTCACCGACGCCAACGGCGACATCCGGACGTACCAGGCGGCGATCTTCACCGCCCAGTCCTGGATGCTGCTGTCCAAGATCGAGTGCGACGACTCGCTCTTCCCGATCGACCACTGGACGGCCATCGAGCGCACCCACTACATGGAGTCGAGCAAGCTCTTCGTCCCGGTCGACAGGCCGTTCTGGCTGGACAAGGCCGTCGATGACAGCGGAAGCCCGACCGGCCGGGACGTCATGTCGATGACGCTGACCGACCGCATGACCCGGGGCACGTACCTGCTGGACAACGGCCCGGACAAGCCGGCCGTCATCTGCCTCTCGTACACCTGGTGCGACGACAGCCTCAAGTGGCTGCCGCTGTCCGCGAACGAGCGGATGGAGGTCATGCTGAAGTCGCTCGGCGAGATCTACCCGACGGTCGACATCCGGAAGCACATCATCGGCAACCCGGTGACCGTGTCCTGGGAGAACGAGCCCTACTTCATGGGCGCGTTCAAGGCCAACCTGCCGGGCCACTACCGCTACCAGCGCCGCCTCTACACGCACTTCATGCAGGAACGGCTGCCCGAGGACAAGCGCGGCATCTTCCTCGCGGGCGACGACATCTCCTGGACGGCCGGGTGGGCCGAGGGCGCCATCCAGACCGCGCTGAACGCGGTGTGGGGCGTCATGCACCAGCTCGGCGGCGAGACGGACCCGACCAACCCCGGCCCGGGCGACCTGTTCGACGAGATCGCGCCGGTGGAACTGCCGGAGGACTGACCCCGGTCCGAGGGGCTCAGGCCCAGGTCTCAGCCCAGGGGCGTGAGCAGCATCCGCCCCACCAGGCCGACGGAGCGGTCGAGGCGTTCGGTGAACTCCTCGGCCAGCTCCGCCGCGAGGCCGCCGGCCGGCAGCCGGTCCAGCTGCCACAGTGAGCGGGCCGCGAGCCACGCCCCGTCGCGGGCCCGCTCCAGGCTCCAGCTGCCCAGCAGATGCGTCAGCGGGTCCGCGACCTCCAGCAGGTCCGGACCCGGCATCAGTTCCTCGCGGATCCGCTCCTCCAGCAGCACGAGGATCTCGCCCACCTGATCGAACTCATCCTCCAGCGCGGCGGGTGCGCAGCCGAGCGTACGGCAGGTGTCCACCACGGCCAGGGCCAGGTCGTGCCCGATGTGCGCGTTGATACCCGCCAGCGCGAACTGCAGCGGACGTACGCCGGGATGGCGCCGGTACTCGAACAGCGGGCGCCAGCAGGCCGGTGGCCGGCGGCCTGCGTCAGCCGCGTCGACCGCCGCGAGATAGCGCTGCGCGAACCGTACGACCAGGGTGACCGCCTCCACCCGCTCGCGGAACTCACCTGCGCGGACGCGGCGTCCGATCTCCTCCGTGACGCTCAGATAGACCCGGTTGAAGACCGCCACCCCGTCCTGCTCGGGCCACCGTGCGCGCAGCGCCCGCATCCGCTCGGCCACCGAGTCCACCGACAGGAACTCCTCGATCTGCGTCATGGGGGAAGGGTCCCAGTCGTTAGCCTCGCCCGGGGAGTCCCCGGACGGGGCTTCCCCGGAACGGGCGAGGGGGCAGGGGATGTCCACGGGCGCACGGGTCCAGCGGCGGAGGGAACGGCTCGCCCGGCGGCGTGCCCGGCGCCGTCACACCATGGCGGCGGTGGCGACCGCGGTGGCGCTGGCCGGTGCGCTGACCGTGCTGCCGTCGGGGGCGGACGGCGGCCCCGCGCCGGTACGGGACCGGGCGTCGCCCTCGCGCGGTGCTGGGCCGACCGTGGCCTCGGACGGGACCTCGCAGCCGTCCGGTCCGCCTGTGCCGGCACCTGAACCCTCGCCGACCCGGGCTGGGCCGAGGCCGGTTCCCGACGCGGAGGTGCGGACTTCCGCCCCGACGACTCCGGACGGGACGCCCGAGGCGTCCGATTCCCCCGAACACCGGCCCGGTCCACATCCGGCGGAGGCGGCGGCCGGTCCGCTGGACGGACTCGACCTCTACCGCCACCCGAGGACCCAGGCCCTGGAGTGGCTCCGGAGCAACCCCGGCGACCGGCGCCGGGACCTCATCGACTCCCGGATCGCGCAGGTCCCGGTGGCCCTGTGGTTCACGTCCCACGATCCGGGAGCGATCCGGAGCCGGGTCCGCGCGGTCACCGCAGCGGCGGAGGCCCAGGCGCGGCTCCCCGTGCTCGTCCCGTACGTCATCCCGCACCGCGACTGCGGGGGCGCGTCGGGCGGGGGCGCGCCGAGTCACGCGGCGTACGACGGATGGATGCGGGAGTTCGCGGCGGGGCTGGGGGGCGGGCCGGTGATCGTGGTGCTGGAGCCGGACTCCCTGGCCATGGCCGACTGCCTGCCCGCCGGCCGGCGCGCGGACCGGTACGCGTCACTGGCCCGCGCGGCCCGCGCGCTGAAGGCGGGCAACGCCCGGGCACGGGTCTACTTCGACGCGGGAAGTTCGGCCTGGCACCCGGCCGCCGAGATGGCCCGGGTGCTGCGGGCGGCCGGGGCGGTGGAGCACGGGGACGGGGTCTTCACCAACGTGTCGCAGTACCACCGCACCGAGGACGAGGCGGCCTACGCTCGCGCGGTGCTCGCCGCGCTGGGAGCTCCGGCCCGCCACGGCGCGGTCATCGACACGGGGCGCAACGGCAACGGGCCGCCGGTGCCGGGGCCGGACGCCTGGTGCGACCCGCCGGGGCGCGGCGTCGGGCAGCCGCCGACCACCGGTACGGGGGCCGATCGCATCGACGCCTACCTGTGGGTCAAGCCCCCGGGCGAGTCCGACGGCTGCCGGGGTCTGCCGGGGGCGTTCTCGCCGGACTACGCGTACGAGCTGGCCTCCGGCGGTTCCTTCCGCTAGCCCGCCCCGCCCCGGAGCAGGACTCCGTCTCCGGCCCCCTGCCGCGCGCGGGGGAGTCCGCCCTCCCCCGCTGTCTCCGGTCGCGGGACGGGTGCGCCGAGGCCGGAAGGCGTCGGCCGGCCATGGCGGAGGGACGCTGGTACGGGCTTCGCCGCCGCCGGGGTTCTCCGGCCCGGCCCTCAGGGACGGGAGGCTCCCGTGGGCGCCTCGGGCGTGGGCTTCCGGGCGGTGGCACGGCTGCGGGCGCCCAGGATGCCCGCGCCCGCGACCAGCCCCAGGCACAGCAGGGTGACCAGGGTGAAGGAGGCCGTCAGGGACGTCAGGTCGGCCAGGCCGCCGATGGCCGAGGGGGCGATCAGGCCCGAGGTGTACGTGATGGTGGCGACGCCCGCGATGGCCTGGCTCGGGTCCGGCCCGCTGCGGGCCGCCGCCGCGAACGCCAGCGGGACCACGACCGCCACGCCCAGTCCGATGAGGCCGAAGCCCGCCATCGCGGCCGCCGGGTGCGGCGCGGCCACCACCAGCGCGCCGCCCGCAGTGGCCGCCGCGCCCCCGGCCCGTACCGTCCGCACCGCGCCGAACCGGTCCACGACCCGGTCGCCCAGCAGACGCGCCACCGCCATCGTCAGCGCGAACGCGGTCGTGGAGGCGGCGGCAAGCGCGGCCGAGGTCCCCAGGCGGTCCCTGAGATAGACCGCCGACCAGTCCAGGCTGGCGCCCTCCGCGAACACCCCGCAGAAGCCGACCGCCCCGATCACCAGCGCCGACCTCGGCGGCAGTGCGAAGCGCGGCGGCGCCTCCTCGTCCCGCCCGCTCCGCACGTCCGGGACGCCCTGGCAGAAGAGCAGGCCCAGGGCGGTGAGCAGGAGCGCCGCCGACAGGTGGTGGAGGCGTGCGTCGGTGCCCAGATGCGCGGCGAGAGTGCCGCCCGCCGAGCCGAGCAGCGCACCCGCGCTCCACATGCCGTGCAGGCTCGACATGATGGAACGGCCCAGCCTGTTCTCCACCTCCACGCCCAGCGCGTTCATCGCCACGTCCGACATCCCGGACGTGGCGCCGAAGACGAGCAGCGCCGCGCACAGGCCGTAGACGTTCGGTGCCAGCGACGGCAGAGCCAGCGACAGCGTCCACAGCGCCAGCAGCCCGCGCAGCGCCGCGCGGGCGCCGTACCGGTGGCTCACGGCCCCCGCCAGAGGCATCGCCAGCGATGCTCCGATCGCCGGGAACGCGAGCGCCAGACCAAGCTGCCCCGCGCCGACGCCCGCGTGCTCCTGGATCCACGGGATCCGCGTCGCGAAGCTGCCGGTCACCGAGCCGTGCACACAGAAGACGGCGGCCACGGCGTACCGCGCCCGCCTCACCTGACCGGTGCCACGTCCTGCCCGGTCCCCGCCACGGCTCGTCCTCACCCCGTCGTACGGCACAGATCCTCCCCGATCCGTCCTGCGCAGCCCGGCTGTGTGCTGCCGAGGTAAGTTATCAGGAAGGTTTCCTGAAAGTAAGGTCTGGAAGGATCACGGCATGCCCACCGCCCCCGCCTCCCCCAGCACCGCCCGGGCCATCAACGACCGGCTCGCCCTGCGACTGCTCCAGGAGGAGGGTCCCCTGACGGCCGGCCGGCTCAAGCAGCTCACCGGGCTGTCCCGCCCGACCGTCGCGGACCTCGTCGAACGCCTCCAGCTGGCCGGTCTGGTCGAGGTCGTGGGGGAGACGGGCGCCGAGCGGCGCGGGCCCAACGCGCGGGTGTACGGGATCGTCTCCGGCCGTGCCCACCTGGCCGCCCTGGACGTACGGCTTCGCGGTGTCTCCGTGACCGTGACCGATCTGCTCGGGGTGCCGCTGGCCGAGGCGTCCGTGCCCGTCGACGGCGGCACCGCCACGGGCCCGGCCGTCGAACAGGCCGCCGCGCTCCTGGAACGCACGATCGAGGAGGCGGGCGCCTCCCGGCTCCACACCGTCGGCATCGGGGCGCCCGGGCTCGTGGACCCGGCCACCGGGACACTCCGCGACTCCGCGAAGCTGCCCGCATGGCACCGCCGCCTGGTCACCGTCCTGCGGGAGCGGCTGCCCGGTGCCGTGCTCGTCGAGAACGAGACCAATCTGGCCGCCGTGGCCGAGGCGCGCGAGGGCACCGCCCGGGACCGTGACACGTTCGTGCTGCTGTGGCTGAGCCACGGGGTGGGTGCGGCCGTGGTGCTGGACGGCTCCCTGCGGCGCGGGGCCTCCGGCGGCGCGGGTGAGCTGGGCTTTCTGCCGGTGCCCGGAACAGGCGCCCTGCCGTCCGCGACGGACTGCGCCGGCGGTTTCCACGCCCTGGTGGGCGCGGCGGCCCTACGAGACCTGGCCGCGGAGTACGGCCCGGTGGGCGGGGCGGACGACCTGGAGGCGGTGCTCGCGGCGCTGCGTGAACCGGCCGGTGCGTTCCTGGACGCTCTGGCCGGGCGCATCGCCCTCGGCGCGGCGGCGGTCGGCGCGGTCCTCGACCCGGGCTGCGTCGTCCTGGGCGGCGAGATCGGGCACGCGGGCGGACCCCGGCTGGCGGCCCGGGTCGAGGACCGGCTGTCCGCCTTGTCACCGCTGCGGACCGAGGTCCGGGCCGGTACGCTCGGCGGGCGCGCGGTGCTGCGGGGCGCGCTGCTCACCGCACGCGACGCCGCACAGGACGACCTGTTCGGCGGCCCGTCGCCGGGGCCACGCTGAAGCCCCGACCCCTCGCTCCTCGGGCGGAGCAGCCGAGTGCCCGGTCCCGTGCCGTGGCGCCCGGGGCCTCCGCCCCCGGGCCCCCGGCGGGCCGGGCGTCCGCGTCGGGAAGCCCCCGGA
>NZ_JADWYO010000087.1 GCF_022414595.1 Streptomyces sp. MUM 203J
GCTCAGGAGCGCGCGACCGCGGCGGGCGGCACGAGCGGACAGCCGACCGCCCGGAGTCGGCGGCCCCTGCGGGTGCCGGACCGGCCCGAACGGCCTGCGGCCCCGGCCACCCACGGCCCCGACCGCCCGAACCCCCCGCCGACGGCCGCCCGGCACCGGCAGATAACGGCGATCCGCCGCCCTCGCCACCACCACCCCGCCCTGATCCGCTAACCTGTGTGGGACCACCGCCCTCAGCGGTGGTCCCACACGCCTTCGTAGCTCAGGGGATAGAGCACCGCTCTCCTAAAGCGGGTGTCGCAGGTTCGAATCCTGCCGGGGGCACCAGGGAAAACGGCCCGGACCGATCATGGTCCGGGCCGTTTGACTGCACCAACTGACGTCAACCGGGTCAAACAGTCGGGCGCTGGCGCCTCAGCGTCCGCCCCGGTGCTGCTGCCTTGCCGACGCGTCCGCTGAGCACTGCCCGGCCTGCGCGCCGGGACGTTTGAAGACTTGGCGGCCGTGCCAGAGGACGAACTGCTGATCGATGGTGGGGCGACCGGGGCGGGGGGCGGCGATCGGTCGGCCGTGGAGGTCGTCGACGGCACGGCCGGCCGGGCCGCGGGCGACGTACAGCTCGGAGACCTGCATGCGCAGGTCGGGCAGGAGCCCGAGAACGCCGAGGTCGAAGAGGGTGTGGTGCAGGGAGCACAGGGCCAGGCCGTTGTTCACCTCGTCGGGGCCGTCCTGGCTGTGCCAACGTATGTGTGCGGCCTCCAGGCCGACGGGGTTGCGGCCGAGGGCGCCGTCGAATCCGCAGAATGCGCAGGCGTAGGCGTAGGCGTGCAGCACCTCCTCGGCGAATCCGGCACGGCGTCGGCGCCGCTTGCGCTGCACAGACGTGGGCGCGGTGTCGTCGGGACCGGCGGCGAGGTCGAGCCCGACGGCGTCGCAGATGGGTGCCTCCAGCGCAGGGGTGAAGTGCTGCTCAAGGAGGAGGCGTATGGCCGCGGTCAGCGTGCCCGGTGCGGCCAGCAACGTCTCCACGCCGGGGTGCAGGCGGCCGTGTGCTCCCCGGGCGCGCAGCACGCTGCCCCGTTCCGGGGTGTCAGGGCCGACCGCGTCCCCGTCCCCGTCCCGCAGGTCCCACAGTTCGCGCTCCAGGTGCACGAACGGCATCGCCGCCCGCTCCCGCGCTCGCGCGGGGTTCGTCAAGGCCGGGCCGAAGTCGTTGATCAACCGGCTGACCGGCTCCTCCGCCTCGTCGTACGAGACGGCCGTACTGCCGGACTCGGCGAACCTCCCCAGCAGCCACAGCACGAGCAGCGGCTTGTGCGGCGCCCGCCGCCCGCCCATCTGCGCCCGGCGCAGCGCGGACAGGGCACTCATCAGGTCATCTCGTGTCACAGCATCCACTCCGGAGCTCCGTTGCCGTGGAGGCCCGCAGGTGATCCTGCCCTTGTCGGAGCCCGGACCAACGGGACCCGGCGGGGTCATTCTCGACACCACCCAGCACTACGCGTTCTTCTGAGCCATCATCCAGCTCGTGAAGCCACCGATGAACTCGTTTATCGCCCCGAGCGACAAGGGGTTCGATGTGTGCTGCCCGGACAAGTTCACCTCGTACAGCTTGTAGCCGGATGCGGCCTCTCGCACTGCCGCGTCCACGGCCGCGAGTGCCTTGATAACGTCCTCGTGCCGGTCGCCTTCTGCCGCCGGGAGAAGTTCCCCACCGTCTCAGCGTCGTACTCCAAGAGCTTCATGAGGTGCCGACCCGCACGACGAGTTCGGCTGATGACGGCTTCCTGCTCGGCCTCAGACGGTCCTGGGGCCGGGTTCAGAAAGCTGCCAGGTAGACCCGTACACGGTTGCCTGCTGCATCGCCTACATGAATCTCGATAGCCTGAATGTGACTCCGTCGTGAATCTCCGACACAGGGCGGACAGGCGCTCGCCGCGCGCACGCCCTTGATGTCCTGAGGCGGCTTGAGACCCAGGTGTTTGAATCCATCCCCAGTCAGCGAGGAGGCAAACTTCACGGCCTCCAGGGGATGATCAGGCTGAAGGTCATCGACCATCGATTCGGCTGTCTTCGGGTCGGTGACGAACGACAGCATGTAGACGTTCTCCTGTGGCTGAACCCGTACGGCGCCCTTCACCTCTGTCGCGCCGCCGGGGATCTGGACCTTCATGAACTCGGCAGCCTCAGCCGCGCCGGCTCCCTCCTCCCAGTAAGGGAACTCCTTACGAGTGACACGCTCCGGTTGCGTCACCGCACAGGCGGTGAGCATCAGTCCGCTGGCAACAGCGGCCCCTGACAACGCGACCAGCCGCTTCAATGAGCCATGCGAGAGCTTCATCGGTTCTCCTTGTCGCCGCGGGACACGTCCCCGCGCGTGCCCTCGCGCCCAGGGTCGCCCGGTGTGACAGTCGGGACCGTGTGCCCGTTGAGGTTGTACGTGTAGGTGGAGCTGCCGCCTCGCATGTCGAATTCCTGAGCAAGGCCCACTTCGTGGAGCCGCCCCATGTCCTCATCTGAAGTTTCCCCGTGATCTCGGACACTCGTTCGTTATGCCGCGAGGGCGTGTTGATGCCGCTGCCTGGTCTCGGACGGTGTGAGGTAGCCGAAGATCTTGTGCTTGCGCAGGCGGCGGCGGTTGTAGAAGGTCTCGATGAAGGTGAATACCTCGGCGCGGGCGGTGGACCGGTCGGGCCAGGCCCGGGTTCCGATCTCTTCCTTGAGCAGGGCCCAGAAACTCTCCGCTGCGGCGTTGTCGAAACACGATCCGGTGCGTCCGCAACTCTGCCGCAGCCCCAACTCCTGTATTCGAGCCCTGAATTGCGCAGATGTGTACTCGCTGCCGTGATCGCTGTGGATCACGCATCCGGGCTCCAGAGCGCCTCGGCCGTAGGCCATGTCGAGGGCGTCGACGACGAGGTCGGCGCGATGGTGATCGGCCATGGCATAGCCGACGACCTCGCGGGTGGCCAGGTCCAGCCAGCAGGCTAGGTAGAGCCAGCCCCCGGCCGTCGGGAGACAGGTGATGTCGCCGGCCAGCTTGATCCCGGGACGCGCGGCGTGGAAGTCGCGGCCGATGAGGTCCGGGGCCGGCTTCGCCTTCTTGTCCGGCCGGGTCAGCGAGCGGTGCTTGCGGCGGGTGACGCCGCGGATGTCGCGCTCGCGCATGACGCGGGCGATGCGCTTGCGGTTCACCCGGTGCCCCACGCGCCGCAGCTCGGCGTGGATGCGCGGGACACCGTAGGTGCGACGGGAGGCAATGTGGAGCACGGTTATCTCGTGGGCGAGCGCGTCGTCGGCCGCCCGGCGCTCTTGGCGGGCGGCCTCGCCCTCGCGCCAGGCGTAGTAGGAGGAACGGGCCACGTGCAGCACCCGGCACAGCAGCACGATCGGGTAGTTCGCCTTCTCCGCATGGATCAACCGGTACAGCATGGTTACCGGTCGCTCTCCTTCACGAAGAAGGCCGTCGCTTTTTTCAGGATCTCGATCATCTGCTGCTGTTCGCGGTTCTCTCTGCGCAGTCGGCGCAGTTCCTCACGCTCCACGCTGGTCAGCTCGCCCGGGGCGCCCTCGCCCTGGTCGGCCTTGGCCCGGCGGTACCAGCCGCGCAGGGACTCGGAGCTGATGCCGAGTTCCCGGGCGACGGCGGTGACCGTCTTCCCCGAGGAGTTCAAGCGCGACCGCGTCCCGCTTGAACTCCTCGGTGTACCGCTTCGTGTACTTGCTTCCCACCTGCTGCTACTTCCTCTGGAACCTCAGGTCCCAGTCTCCAGGTGTCCACGATCAAGGGGAAGCTTCAGCGAAGACGTCGGCAACAGCCCGGACACCGACCGGCTGGGCCCTGACTCTCATGCGACCGGTTCCCTCCCCTGACCCGTCAGGATCCGCGACCGGCCGGCTCCTCAGGTCCCACGACCGGTCCGGCACCGTGCCACAGCCCCATCGCCTGAACAACCACCACAGAAAGGATGTCCCGGCATGACCGTGACCCCGATCGATCTCTTCGCCTCCTTCATCCACCTCCGCCAGGACGGTCAAGTGCGCGCCGAAAAGCCGGTGTTCGTTTCTGAACGGGACGGCTGGCAGGTGATGACCTTCCGTGTGGAGACCGATGCCGACGTCCACGGCGACCACTGGGAGGTCCACACCGCCGCGGACGAAGTCGTCTCGTGCCTCACCGGCGGGATACGCCTCTGCTTCCGCCCGGAGCAGCCGGGAGGAGAAGAGGAGCAGGTCAGGCTGGCGGCCGGCACTGCCGCCGTCGTGCCGCGCGGGCGATGGCACCGCATCGCCCTGGACGCCCCGAGCGACATCATGTCCATCACCTTGCCACGCGGCAGCCGCCTGGAACGACGGACCGAAGCCTGAGCCGCAGGAGCCACACGTGTGTCCGGGCGAGCGCGGACGGTGTCCGCCCGGGCGGTGTTCGTCCCTCACCCGGAGCGGGGACCGCTCGCGCGAGCGATGCACGGACCACGTAGCGAAGAAGGTCCCGTGATCACATGGCGGGAGGCGAGGTTCCCGGGGCGGGCTCGGTGCCAGGCCGGAGAACAGCCGTGCACGCCACGGGTGTTAGCTTCCCCTCATGGCGGATCACCGGGACGGGACCAGGGCGGCTTACGACGGGATCGCCGAGCTGTACGCGTCGATGTTCGCCGACCGGCTGGAGACACGGCCGTTCGCACGGAACATGATCGGCACCTTCGCCGAGCTGGTACGCGCGACCGGGAACCTGCGGGCAGCCGACGTCGGGTGCGGGCCCGGACATCTGACGGCCATGCTGCACGACCTTGGGTTGGACGCCTTCGGGCTCGACCTCTCCCCGGCCATGGTCGACCACGCCCGACGGGCCCATCCGGCGCTGCGGTTCGACGAGGCGCGGATGGAGGCCGTGCCCGTCGAGGACGACGCGCTGGGCGGCGTCCTGGCCCACTACTCGGTGATCCACACCCCGCCTGGAGAGTTGCCCGCGCTGCTCGCCGAGCAGGCGCGTGTCCTGGCACCAGGGGGCCTGCTCCTGGTCTCGTTCTTCGCGACCGACGGACCGCAGCCGGTCCGCTTCGACCACAAGGTGGCGCCCGCCTACAGCTGGCCGGCGGACCGCTTCGCCGAGTCGCTGGCCGGGGCCGGGTTCGACACATTCGCCCGTCTGCTCCACGACCCGGCCTCCGAGCGGGGCTTCCTCGATGCCCACTTGCTGGCCCGGCTCCCCCAGAGCGAACCCGAGGACCTCGCGCGGTGAAGCCCCGGCCGGTGCCTCGGGGAAGGTGCGGGCCGGGGCGGTCTCATGGCTGGGCGGGCAGTGTCCAGGGGGCGGGCTCGATGGCCTGTGGCGGGTGGTCGAGCATCAGGCGGTCGCCTGCCGAGGAGACGGAGAGCCGGAACCTGCCGTGCTCGGGGCAGCCGAGCGTGACGTACTCGCCGTGGACCTGCTCGATCTCCCGCCACAGGGTCCGCGGACCGTACTGCCACACGGTGCGGCCGCTGACGTGCACGGCTGAGCCGGTTTCGTCCTGAGCCCACACATGCGTGCCCGTGCCGCGGCCGGTGTGCCACATGCGCACCCCTGGAAGGCGCGCGCCCGCGTAGAGAGCGAAGCCGAGCGTCAGCAGCTCTTGCACCGCCAGGTCAGTGGCGCCTTGGCGGACGGTCGAGTCGTCGACCGCGGCCGGGCTCCTGGTGGGCCGGTGGGAGCGCATCAGCATGTACGAGGCGCCGCCCTCGAAGTGTCCCTGGCCTGTGGCGCCGTTGCCCGCGGTCATCCGAACGAGTGCCCCGGACCAGAAGTCACGGTGCAGCGGGGCAACGAGGATCCCGCCGGGGCGTAGCTGTGCCAGCAGCGCGGGCGGGATGTGGCGCACAGCACACGTGACCACGATCCGGTCGTACGGTGCCGCGGAGGGCAGGCCCCACTCGCCGTCGACGTGGACGACACGCGGCTGGTACCCGGCGGCGGACAGCCGGTCGGCCGCCTGGTGGGCCAGGTAGGAATCCACCTCCACCGTATGAATGTTCCTCTCCCCCACGCGGGCGCACAGGAGTGCGGCGAGGTGGCCGGTGCCGGTGCCGACCTCCAGCACACGGTGTCCGTCCTGGACGTCGAGGAGCTGGAGCATGCGGGCGACCATGGACGGTTTGGAGTTGGAGCAGGTGGCGATGCCTGGGCCGTCCGGGCGGCCGTCGTCGATCTGGGTGACGACCGGTTCGTCGGAGTGGATGAGGGCGAGGCGGTCGCGACCGGTGACCGGCACGCAGCCGGTGGGTACCTGGCGCCAGATGCGCTCGGGGACGAAGTGCTCGCGGGGGACGCGCAGCCAGATGCGGTGCCAGGTGTCGTCGAGCAGGCCGCGCTCGTAGAGGTGGTCCACGAGCGCGGCGTGCCCGCCCCTGGGGGCGGTGGTCAACTCGGGCTCCTCACTTGCCGGGGCCGGAACCGTCGGGGTTCGGCGGCTGCGGGGGCGGGTTCCACGGCTTGTCGGACGGAGGTCCGGCGTGCTTGCCGTCGTCGGCCACGGGGTTCCTCCTGGTGGCGGTCGGATGGTGCGTCTGCTGGTGGTGCAGCCCGCCTCCTGCGGCGCCGCGCCGTCGCCGGCCGCAGGAGGCGGGAGTCAGCGGCGGCTGTACGGGCCGTCCTGGTGGCGCCGGACGTACGGGGCCTGCCGGGGCCCGCACAGCGGGTGGTAGTACACGGTCGGCTTGGCGCCGGACGCGGACTCGGGGACGAAGGCGCGGGCCTCGCCCTCGATGGGCCGGTCGCAGAACCCGCAGTACCGCACCCCCGCCGCCGTCACGACGCCCCCTTCACGGCCTGGGCCTTGGCGTAGCAGGTGGGGCAGGCGAACAGGTCGGCGCCGACGTAGTGGACGCCGAGCCACTCGTCCGTGCGCGTCACCAGCCTGCTTCCCTCGGCCGGGAGAGGCTGGCGGCACCAGAGGCAGTCGCCGCCCGCGTACACGTCCCACGGCAGGCCCCGGACCGTGGTCGGGATGGCGTAGTCCGTCGGCTGCTCGACCGCCGGGGCGCTCACTCTGCCCTGCCTGGGACGCATCCGGTGCAGGCGCGGCGGGGCTCCAGGCCGGGCAGCGGGATCGAGGGGATCCCGTGGAGTTCGCGCCCGCAGTCCGCGCACTGATGGCCCGCTTCCTGCCGCAGGCGGTTGGGCTCCGGCTGCGGGATCGCGGCCGGGGCGCCGAGCCAGGTCAGGTACACCGTGCCCGGGCGACGTTGCTCGCTCACCTGCTCGCCTCCTGCCTACGGCGGCAGGGCGGGCAGGAGCAGGGCGGGAAGCCCGTCGTGGTCGGCGGGGAGTCAACCGGGGCCACCTCCCGCCGCTCACGGACCGTGGTGACGGTGCCGTCGCGGTGCCTCGCGTACACCTTGATCGTCATCATGCTGCGGTCTCCCCTCGCAGTGCGTGCGCCAGGCGCAGGGCCGCCTGCACGCGGACGCAGCCCAGGTCGACGAGGCGCAGGGAAGGCGACTCCGGGACCGCGGCGAGCGATGGCAGCACGACCCCGACGTGGTCGAGCGCCGCTCGCAACGACTCCACAGCCGTGAAGGGGTCGGTGTCCTGTGACTCGGGTGCTGTAGCCATGAACAGGACGCTATGGAAGCGGCGTTGACAGACGCCATGCGATGTTCTCGAATGTTCTCACTAGCTGGCCGGATGTTCTCGTGTGGTCTCATGCAGGGACGTGCGGTCTGTGGTGCGGTACGCCTGACGGGGTGATGCTGGATGCGACAACAGCCCGGCAGCAGAGGAGGCGAACATGGCACAGCGACTTCACTTCAACGGCACCGACAGCAAGAACGGCGGATGTCCCGCAGTGCACGAGGACCTCGACACCGGTGACATCATCGTTCAGGGACGGCCCATCACCGATCCTGAGGACATCGCCCAGCTTCAGCACTTCGGGCCCGGTGACGCCGCGGTGGCCGTGCCCCGCGAGCTGCTCGTCAACCACGGCCCCAAGGAGATGGAGCGCGTGCCCAAGCTGATCGACCTGGAGGAGTTCGGCCGTCTCTTCGAAACCTTCGAGCACTCGGCCTGGCATCTGGAGACCCGGCGTGCCTACTCCTCGGACCGGGAGGACCCCACATACGACGAGTTCCTCCGCACTGGCACGGCTCCCACGGACCTCGACAGCAAGTGGTGCGTGAACATCAGCCGACAGACATCCAGCGGCAAGTACGTGGGCCGCGTCCGTGTCGTCGACAACCCGCCGACTGAGGGGCAGCTGTTCCTGCTCAGCTACGCCCGGTGCAACGCAGCCACCGGTGAGGACGTGCGGAGCCTATGGCGAAAGGACGCCGAACGGGCATACCTTCCTGCCCAGGACTTCTGGATCTTCGACAGTCGCCTTGTCGCAGTGCTCCGCTTCGACAACGAGGATGCACTCCACGACGTGGAGGTCATCACAGAGCCGGCCCAGGTGCTGAGGTACTGCCAGGTACGTGACGCCGCGGTCCATGCCTCTCTTCCGTACGACCAGTTCGCGGCGCAGCTCGGCGCGAAGGGCTAGCGAGCGGCAACAGTGAGCACGGACTACCAGCAGGCTCGGGAAGCACTCGGCGTGCGCCTGAGAGAACTACGTCTCTCAGCCCCTGGGGGTCGGCTCACCGGTACCCAGCTGGCACAGCGGCTCGGCTGGCCGCACTCGAAGGTGTACAAGCTGGAGGGCGGACGTCAGACCGCGACGTCCGCAGACCTGCGTGCGTGGGCCGATGCCGTCACCCGACCCGAGGTGTTCGATGAACTGGAGTCCCGTCTCAAGAACTTCGAGTCCCACATCCGCTCATGGCGGCGCCAGCTGGCGGCTGGTCACCGACCGGTCCAGGACAGTTGGAACCTCGAAGTTGACCGGTCCAGGACCATCTGCGCGTGGGAAGAGGCCGTTGTCCCCGGAATGCTCCAGACCGCGGACTACGCACGGCACATCTTCTTGCGGTACGCCGATCTCCAGGGATCGGTACGCGATACCGATGAGGCGGTCCGGGCGCGGGCGAAGCGCCAGGAGTGGCTGTACCAGGGCGGCGGTCGGAAGTTCCACGCGCTGGTGTGGGAGGCGGCGTTGCACGCGTTGGTGTGTCCTCCGCTGGTCCTCGCTGCGCAGCTCGATCGGCTGGCGGGCGTGATCGGGATGGACACCGTGGAACTCGGAATCATCCCTCTCGGGGCGACACTGAAGATCCCCACAGCCAACGGATTCTGGGTGCTGGACGACCGGCTGGTCATCGCTGAGGACTGGCATGCAGAGCTGTGGCTGGACGACTCAGAGACCGTTGCGTCATACCGACGGGTATGGGAGACGCTGCGGGAGTCGGCCGTGTACGGGGCCGAAGCTCACAACGTACTCAACCGCGCGCGGAGTGCGCTTGATCTGCGCTGACCCCGGGGACGACGAAGGCGCCCCCTGCCCTCTCTCCCCCCCGTGAGGAGATCAGGAGGGGTCGTCGTACGGCGGTCGGGTCAGCATTTGCACGAGGTACCAGGCGGCGAACGGGATCACGCCACCGCGAACGTCCAGACGCGGGCGCAGCCCCGGCGCCACACCCGCGTCCGCTCTGACAGCGTGTCTCCTGCGCGGCAGTTCGCGGGGCGTTCACCGATGGCGGCCCCCGCCGCGAGGATGCCGCCCCACATCATCCGGTCAGCCGCAGTGACGCGGCCTTCTCAGCGCTGTCCGGGCACAGGCACGTGGTCCGGGCATCCACGTGGTAGCAGGCGTGCCCGGCCGCTCCTCGGTCCCCGACCAGTTGTCGACGAAGTCGTGCACCCGGCCATCCAGTCGGTGCCCCCCACGGCCGCCGACCACGCCTTCGGCGCCCTGCCCGGCACGGTCGCTGCTCCGCATCGGATGCGGAGGGAGCCGACAGCCGGGACGCCCGTGGGCTTCGGCGTCTCCGGCTGCCCCGGCTTCCCGGCCTGCCCGAAGAGACGCCTCGTCCACCTGCGGTCACACATCTGCAGCGGAGTACCCACGCATGCGCGACGCGTGGGCGGACAGGTCAGCGCCAGGCTTCGCAGGCAGAGTGCGGCGCCGCGGCTCCGCGGCTCGTCGGCTGGAGTCCGGTCAGTCGCAGTCGCCGCACCCGCAGGGCGGCTCGTACATCTCCTGTCTGGTGGACTCATCACCGGGGCGGGCGAGGAGGTGCTGCGGCAGGTGCTCCCGCATCTGCCACCACTCCAGCGTGAACTTGTGCCGGTCCTCCCCATAGACCAGGTACGGCCCGTTCTCGCGCAGCGGCAGGTACGTGTACCAGTCGTCCTTGAGGGCGAGCACGGTGTCCGGTGCGGGCTCGGCGGGGCGGTCCGCCCTGGAGCTGCGTACATGGTGGACGTCCGCCGCGGTGATGTCGCGTACCGGAGTGAGGACGAGCGGCCAGTTTGCGGGGTTGTCGGAGTCGTCGATGTCCTGCGGCACTTCGACGGATCGCCTCGTGAGGACGTGCAACCTCCATTGCCCCACCGTGGTCGCGTGGTACACCTCCTCCATGGGCATTCCGGCGCGGACAGCGTGGACGGCCAGTGCCTCCGTCTCGGAGAGACCGCCCCGGCCGTACTCGATCGAACAGGCGGCCTCGCCTGCCATGTGCAGCCAGAACTCCGGGCTGCAGCCGTCCGGTACCGGGTCGCCGAGGTGGTCGGCACAGCGGCTGCCGGGTCCGGCGGGTGCCTTGTTGTTGCAGAAGGAGCGCCCGCACAGCTCGACGACCTGCTGGGTGCCCAGCACGGGGTCGAAGAGGGTGCACGCACGGAACACCCTCCTGGGTCCGCCGCCCGTCGCGGTGAAAAACCGTATGCGCTCGCCGCGTCTGGCGCGCTCGACCCTGAACGTCCGCACCTCCCATGCCGAGAGGACGTGCCCGGCCATGGCGACGGCCAGGGCGGGGAAGGGGCGGAAGGGCAGGGGGGTCGAGTCGTCGAGGGTCGGGATCTCGGTGAACGGGCGGCGGGTGTCGTAGTCGTCAAGGTGCCGGAGCGCGAGTGTCAGGAGTCCTGCGGCGTCGACGTCCGTTCCGTCGGTTTCGGGCATGGGCTCTCCGTTCGGGGGGTCGGCCACCGGGCCTCGGGCAGGCGCGTCCGGGGCCCGGTCGGGTCCGGCCCGGTCGGGCGAGACGATACCGACGGACCTCGGGCGTGCGAAACATCTTTTCCACGGCCCCGCGGCCGACTGCGTTACCGGGGCCCGGCGTTGGAGCGGGTGGACGGCGTGGGGCAGGTCATCGACCGGCCGCGGACGGAGCGTCCTGAGCTGTTCCGTGGATCAGGCCGAGGGGCTCCCCGGTGCCGGGGCGAAGGAGGATCCGCTCCCGGACGAGCCGGGTCCGCGCAGGGTGACGGCTCAGCTGATGCCGAAGTAGTCCTTGAACCCGCCGAGCATGAGCTGGATGCCGATGGTGGCGACGAACAGGCCGCCGAACCGGGACATGACGGCCATGGTCTGGGGCGACAGGTTCACCCGGTCGAACAGCATCAGATGTCCTACCGGAATCAGGGCCACGGTGATGCCGACGGCGATGAGGGCGGCAATCGGGCCGGACCAGCCGTCGCCCGTCGAAGCAATCGTGATCACCGAGGTGATGGCCCCCGGACCGGCCATGAAGGGAATGGCGTAGGGCACCACGATGGAACCCTCGGCCGACCTCGGCGGTGGTGGTTCGTGGGCGGGAGCACCGCCCTGCGCCTGGGACGGTTCGCCCCCGTAGAGCATCTCGAAGCCCATCAGGGCGAGCACCAGGCCGCCCGCCAGGCTGAAGGCCCCCAGGCTGATGCCGATCAGGTCGAGCAGCTCCCGGCCGACCAGGGCGGCCCCGCCCAGGGTGACGGCGACCGTCAGCATGATGCGGCGGACGTATTCGCGGCGCCGCTCGGGCTCGTTCTCGGTGAGGATGCGGAAGAACATGCCACGGATGAACGGATCGACGAGCACGAGCATCATGATCGTCGCCTGAACCGTGAGTTCGAGTGTGCTCATGCAGTCACCTCGCCGTCGTGGGACGGACGAGCGCCGACGGCCCCACACCACCGGCGTTCCTCGTCCGAGAGCAGCCTCTCCTCTGTGTCCGCCCGCCTGGCGCTGGACCAGCGCTGTCGGCGTCGCGCCCACTCAGCCGGAGTAGCGGACGTACGCCTCAAGGGAGGTGAACCGGGTTCGGGCTCGTCCGGTCGACGGCGGATCCGGTGGTCGAGGGGACCCCGGACGAGCGAGACCGGCGCCGGGTACGCGGCTGTCGAGGGAGCATTTCACCCTGCCGAGTGTCAGGAACACCCGCGGCAGCGGGCAGATGGCCGGCCCCCTTCTCCAGGAGGGGCGGGCGCACTCGGCAGCCGGGCATCGGCCGCGCGGACGGGTTCTCCCCGTACCGGCAGGCAGCGCAGGCCGGACGGCCCCGCGCATCGCGGCTGGTGCGGGCGGGCCCGGCTGCGGATCGAGCGGGCCCGGCCGCCCCCACGGAGACCCGGGCAGCCGTACGCCGTCGGCCCGCCCTCACGGCTGCTCAGGCCGCAGCGGCTCCATGGCCCGGCTTTCCGGCGGGCGTCCGGCACCCCCGGCCCCGGCGGGTCCGGCCCCGGCGGTCCTGGCGGACGCGGTTCTGGGCGCGTTGGTCCCGGCGCGGCGGAGCGCGGCCCGTGATCACGCGGACAGGGCACGGCGCGGGTGGCCGGGACAGCGGGCACGGTCTGGGGCCCGTGTGGCCGGATCGGCGTGGAGGGGGCGGGGAGGTCCGGCCGGTGGGCTGAGGGGGCCGGGGGTGGCGGGTACGGTTCGGACATGGTTTCTTCCGAAGCACATGTGGGCGATGACAAGTCCGAGCTGTCCGAGGCCGTCAAGGCCGCCGCGCGTCAACTGATGCTGAGGGCGGGGGCCGGAGGGCTGAGCCTGGAGGCTGTCGCGCGAAGCGGCGGACCGGGGGCCGGGGAGGTCGGAACGGTCTTCGGTACACGTGACGAGCTGTTGACCGCTCTGATCACCGACGCCTACAACGCGTCCGGATCCGCCATGGAGCGGGCGGATCAGGCCGCCGTCGACGCCGGGGCCTCGGCCGGTGCGCGGCTGCTCGCCGTCACACGGGCGCTGCGGCAGTGGTCGTTCGACAACCCGGCCGAGTTCACGCTGATCTACGGCTCACCGGTGCCGGACTACCACGCCCCGCAGGACACGGTCCCGGCCGCCTCGCGGACGCCCGCGGTGCTCGCGGCCATCGTGCGTTCGGCGCTGGCGGCCGGAGAACTCGCGGCGCCGCGGCGGGCGGTGCCCGGGCCTCCGCTGCTGCTGCCGGAGGCCGTGGAGATGTTCGGCGGCGTGCCCGAGGCGCCGTTCTCGGACATCATCGAGCGCGGCATCGTGCTGTGGAGCAGCCTGATCGGCCTCCTGGTGTTCCAGGTCTTCAGCCGTACCCACGACAGCGTCCGGGACGAATCCGCGTTCTTCGACTACGCCGTCGCCGTGGCGGCCGAGAGCATCGGGCTCACCGTTCCCCTGTCCGAGAACGACGACTGATCTCTCTCCGCATCCGTGAACACCATCAGAACGCTCTGTTTCGTCATCGCCGCGCTCTCCTCGTACGCCGCGCTCGTCTACCGGCTGTTCCAGGCCCGGCGCAACTGGCGGGACAGCGCCTACCGCACCCTCGTGATCACGCTGGTGCTCCAGTGCCTCACCTTCACGATGGGCGCCGTCGCCATGGGCGGCGGCAGCCTCCTGGGCATCGGCAATCTCGCCATCCTGGTGATGCACCTGGCGGCGGTCGCCTTCTGCGTCAGCGCGCAGATCATCCTGCTGCGCTGGGCGGCCGCCGAGGAGGAGGCACGGCGCAGGACCCGCTACTGGGTGATCACCGGCATCGCCCTCGATGTGCTGCTGGCGGCGCTCTTCCTGCTCGCGGACGGACCCGGCAGGGCGGCCTCGGACTTCGACACGGGCAGTGGACAGCCGCTGGTCCTCACGTACCTGCTGGTCTTCATCGTCTCCCAGGCGGTTCCGTGCGTCACGATCTTCCGGCAGTGCGGCCCGTACGCCCGGATGACCGACAAGGCGGAACTGCGTCAGGCGCTGCGGCTGTTGTCCGTGGCGGCGGTGATCCTCTTCCTCTACTGCACGGCCAGGACGGTCAACATCCTGACCTCCGCGGCCGGGATCGACATCGGCGGCTGGAAGCTGGCCTCCAACATCTTCAGTGCGGCGGGCATCGCCCTGCTCTCACTCAGCCTGACCCGGCCCTCCTGGGGCAGCCCGGTCGTCAAGCTCCTTGAGTGGAGCGACAGTTACCGGGCCTACCGGGCGCTGTACCCGCTCTGGCGGGACCTGTACGAGTCCTCCCCGGACATCGTCCTGGAGCCGCCCGGGGCCTCGGTGTCCGATGTCTCCGACCTCGACTACCGGCTGCACCGGCGGGTCATCGAGATACGGGACGGGTGGCGGGATCTCCGCCCCTACATCGACCGTACGGGTGGCGCGCCCGAGGGTGCGGGGCCCGCGGCCGGCGAGGAGTCCCGGCAGGCCTTCACGGAGGCCGCGCGGATCAGGCAGGCGCTGCACGCCAAGCGCACCGGCACCGCCCCCGACGACAGCAGGGACGCGGGCGGTTTCGAAGACCGTGATACGGACAACTTCGCCGCGGAAGTCGCATGGCTCACCCAAGTCGCTTCCGCCTACAGTAAGCTCGGCAGCGCGAGTTGAGACCTCCCGCCCGGCCCGTATCCCCCGTCGGACCGGGCGGGATTCCCCAGGTGGGATCCGTCGTTCCCCCGTCGGATCCCACCACCTCTCCCCAAGTTCCCCCGGTGCCCTCCGGGCTTCCCCCTGGCGTCCCTTCGGACCTTCGGGTCCCTTGGTTCCCTGTGCTGCGTACGTCCGTACGTTCCCCCGTACTTCGGTACGTCTCCCCCGTGCCACGCTGTCGGACCCCCGGTGGCGGGTGGCTCCCGCTCCGGACCGGCCCGGCCGTCCCCCGAGGGCCGGGCAGTCCGACATCGTCACCGGCAGACCGGCAGGCAACTCGGCTACCCCCGTAGGCCAAGTTAGCTGACAGCTATCGGTGAGCCACCACGTTGACGGAGTCTCGGCCAATTGTCAACTGTCAGCTAATCTGCCACACTTCGATTAGCCGAGGGCTATGCCGAGGAGGTGACGGGAGGGAGATTCGCCATGTCCGAGACCGACGACCGCCCCCTGTTGGCGGTGCGTCTGGACGACCTCTTCAGGACGGTTCGTCCCAAGGGACGGCACTGGACCAACGCCGAGGTGGCGGAGGAACTGAAGAAGGCCAACCCCGAACTCCGCGTCGGGGGTGTGTACCTGTCGCAGCTCCGGACCGGCAAACGCTCCAATCCGTCCCCGGATCTCCTGGCCGCACTGGCCCGCTTCTTCGGTGTGTCGGTCGCGTACTTCTTCGACGACGAGGTCGCGAAGTCGGTCCTGAGCGAAGTCGCCGCCATCGAGGCGCTACGGCAGTCCGGAGTCCGGGCGGTGGCGATGCGGGCCGCCGGAATGAAGAAGGAGAACCTCCAGGCCATCACGGCCATCATGGACCAGTACCGGCAGTTGCAGGGTCTCCCGCCCGTCGCGGACCAGGCGGAGGCCGGGGACTCCCCGGACCGAACGTGAGGTTCCCCGGGAAGGGGCGGCTCGCCGGCCGGGACCGCCGCAGTCAGCTGAAGCGGCTCCGGAAGGCCGGTGCGCGGCGGATAGCCGAACTCGACCTGCCCAAGGTGGCCGATGTGGACGAACTGTGCCGCCACCTCGGGGAGATCCGCGACCGGCCCATCACCCTCGTCCCGATGCAGATGCCTGCCTCGCACCCGTGCGGCATGTGGGTCGCCGCGCGCGACGAGGACCTGATCTTCTACGACGCCAACACGACCAGCGCGCATCAGGAGCACATCATCTTGCACGAGCTGGGCCACATCATCTGCTGCCATCGCGGGGCGGGCCTGCTGGACGAGGCGACCGCCCGCCTCCTCTTCCCGAACCTCGACCCCGACCTCGTACGCGACATGCTCCTGCGCGCGACCTACGACGACGTCCAGGAGCAGGAGGCGGAGATCATCGCCTACCTGCTCTCCCAGCGGGTCGGCACCTGCGAGCAGCGGCAGGGCACGCCCTCCGCCTCCGGAGAGGCGGAGGAAGCCGGGGACGCGGGGACGAACGCCATGCTGAACAGGATCGAGCGCACCCTGATCTGACATGACCCGCCTACCGCCCCGGCGGCGCGCGCCGCTCCCCCGCGCGGCCCGCCCGCTCCGCTCACCCGGCCGCGTCGGCGGCCTCCTGTGCCAGCACCGACACCGCACGGCGGATGTCGTCCTCCCGGTGCTCACTGGTGACGAAGAACCGCAGCCGGGCGAGCCCCTCCTCCACGGCCGGGTGGAAGATCGGGTCGGCGATGACCCCCTGCTCGTACAGCCGGTCCGCCACCCGCAGCGTCCGCGCCGAGGAGCCGAGAAGGCACGGCACGATCGGGGTGTGGGCGCTGGAGCCCGTCGCCAGGCCGGCCGCCGTGGCGAGGTCCAGGAAGAGCCGCGCGTTGCGCCGCAGAGCCCGTACCCGGTGCGGTTGCGCCGTGATCAGCTCGGTCGCGGCCAGCGCGGCGGCGGCATTGGCCGGGGTGAGACCGACGCTGTAGACGAAGCCGGGCAGCGTGTGCCGCAGCCATCGCACCATCCGTGCCGAGCCGCCCAGATAGCCCCCGCAGCTCGCGAAGGCCTTGGAGAGCGTGCCCATCCACAGGTCCACGCCGGTCCGGTCGGCGGCGAAGAACTCGCCCACGCCTCGGCCGGTCTCGCCCACCGTGCCGATGCTGTGCGCCTCGTCGACCATCAGCAGAGCGCCGTACCGTTTCTTCAGCCCGATCACGGCGGGCAGGTCCACCAGATCGCCGTCCATGCTGTACGCGCCCTCGACGGCGATCAGTACGCGCCGGAAGCGGCCCCGGTTGAGCCGCAGCAGGTGCTCCAGCTGCCCCGTGTCGTTGTGGGCGAACGGGCGGCGGGCCGCGCCGGACAGGGCGCAGCCCTGCAGGATGCTGTCGTGGGCGAGCGCGTCGTGGACGACGAGGTCGCCCTTGCCCACGAGGTGCCCTATCGCGGTGACGTTGGTGGCGTGGCCGCTCACCAGCGCCAGGCAGTCCTCGACCCCGAGGAAGGAGGCGAGCGCGCGTTCCAGCCGTACGGTCAGGTCCCGTTCGCCGGAGAGGACGCGGCTCGCGGAGACCGAGGTGCCGTACCGGTCCACCGCCTCGCGCGCGGCCTCGCTGACCGCCGGATGGCCGGACAGCCCCAGGTAGTTGTAGCTGCCGAAGGACAGGTAGGCGCGGTCGCCTATGACCGTCCGGTCGCGGATGGTGCCCTCGTGGATCCGGAAGTACGGGAAGTCCGCGCCGCTGCCGGTGACGGCGTCGAGGCGCTCCTCGAACTGCCGCACCTCCGGGAAGTCGTCGACCCGCGCGGTGTCGGCGCCCCAGTCCGACCGCACCTCCCGGGGTGGGGGCGGCACCGGGACGAGCGGGCCGTCGGCACGGGTGTCCGCCAGCTCGGTCAGTCGTCCGATCGTGAGGCCGGGCTCGAACACCTCCTCGGTGCGGAGGCCCGGTACGCGTCTGCGGAGGCCGACCTCCAGGTCCTCCAGCATCAGGGAGTCGAAGCCGAGGTCGTCCACCAGGACCATCCGCTCCTTCAGGTCGGCGACGGGGAAGACGCCGACCCGCGACACCTCCTCCAGCACGACGGACGCGACGGACGCGACGGGCCCGGCGGGTGGAGCG
This sequence comes from Streptomyces sp. MUM 203J, assembly GCF_022414595.1. Taxonomy (GTDB): domain Bacteria; phylum Actinomycetota; class Actinomycetes; order Streptomycetales; family Streptomycetaceae; genus Streptomyces. The sequence continues at coordinate 17,767 of NZ_JADWYO010000087.1, forward strand.
GCGGGCATCAGGGGCTCATCGGCCGCAGGGACCGCGTCGGCCACCGCCTCCGGCACCGTCTCGCGCTTCGACTCGTCCACCGCCCAGTGGTGGCGCGGGGCCAACGGGCTCGGCGGCAGCGTGCACGGGGGGATACGTTCCTTCACCGGACGGAGACAGGCACCCGCGACCACGAGTTCCGCGAGCCGCGCCAGCTCGGCGGTGCGCGCCCCGGCGGACAGCGAGCCAGGCGCCGGAAGCTCGGCCTCCGGCTGTTCGCCCGCCTCGGCCGAACCGGCCGCCAGCCCGGGCCCGAGCACACCGGTGCGCCCCGCGTCCAGGGCTTCGGCGGCCGTGGCCAGCCTGGCCGCGGCGTCGGCGGTGTCCTCCGCCACGACAGCGAGGCGCTCGGGGAAGGAAGTCCGCCGGGCCAGGGTGTCCGCGGTCCGGGACAGCGGCGGCCGGTCGTCGGAGAGGACCCGCGCCACCTCCCGGGCGTACCGGGCCAGCCCGGCCCGGTCCCGGGCGCTGAGCAGCAGCAGCTGCGCTTCGTCGTCCGGCACAGGCCCGTCCGGGGCGGCTCCGGCCGCGTCGGCGACGGCCGGGACGGGTGCGCCCGGGGAGGTGGCGGACCTGGGGGCTGCCGCCGCGAAGGCGGGCGGCGCCGGGACAGCCGGCGCAGGGGAAGCCGGCGG
>NZ_JADWYO010000088.1 GCF_022414595.1 Streptomyces sp. MUM 203J
CTTCCTTCGTACTCACCCGAGAGACTCTCTCAGGCTTTCCTCCGGGCGCTTCCCTTCGGTGTTTCCAGCTTAGCAGATCCGTTTTCCGTTTCTGCCACCCGCTGGAGCGGGTTCGTTTCTCGGAAGTTCTTCGCTTTCGCGCTTTCCCTTTCCGACCCGAGAACCTTACCAGGGTTTTCGACCCTCGCTGACCACCCCTCCGGCAAGTACTACACACAGAGGTGTAGACCAGTAGTGGTGTAGACCAGTTAGGATCTCGCCCAGACAGGCGGTCGCTGCCAACCCTCGGCTCAGAGTCGCGTCGGGCGTCAGGCAGGGCAACGACACTACTCCGCAGTGGTAGTTGAGGCAAATCGTTTCGCGTACTCCCTAGGGGAGCAAAGCATCAGCTATCAGGCGGAACCCGGACTACCTATGACATACGCTCTGAACAGTACGCCGTCCGGGACAGGCAGCGACGGCGACACCCCATCTCCGCCCCCTGGGAGGCCCCCCATGACCACCGTGACGTCGCCCCTCGCCGGACGCGCCATCGGACTCGCCGCCGTTCCCGACCCGGTCTTCTCCGGTGCCATGGTCGGCCCGGGTACCGCCATCGACCCCGTGCGTGAGCCGCATGCGGCGGTGTCACCCGTGGACGGTGTGGTGGTCTCCCTGCACCCGCACGCCTTCGTCGTGGTGGACGGCGACGGGCACGGCGTGCTGACGCACCTCGGCATCGACACCGTTCAGCTCAACGGCGAGGGCTTCGACCTGCTCGTCAACAAGGGCGACACCGTGAGTCGCGGCCAGGAGATCGTGCGCTGGGACCCGTCCGCGGTGGAGGAGGCCGGCAAGTCCCCGGTCTGCCCGGTGGTGGCCCTGGAGGCCACCGCGGACGCTCTGGCCGAACTGCGCGAGGACGGCGACATCAAGGCGGGCGACACCCTCTTCGTCTGGCAGTGAGGACCGGGGCGCCGTCCAGGTGGCGGCGCCTGTCCGGTGGCGCTCGGACGGCGGGCGGGAACGAGCCGCTGTCCGGGGGAAGCGATGGAACCCGATGGGAGACGGTGAAGGGTGACGATGGAGACAACGCTGCGCGGCGTCGGAGTGAGCCACGGTGTGGCGATCGGCGAGGTACGGCACATGGGTACGGCGGTGCTGGAGCCGCCGGCCAAGCAGATCCCCGCCGAGGAGGCGGAGCGGGAGCAGGGGCGCGCCCGCCAGGCCGTGGAGGCGGTCGCGGCCGATCTGATAGCGCGGGGCAACCTCGCCGGGGGCGAGGCGCAGCACGTGCTCGAGGCGCAGGCCATGATGGCGCAGGACCCGGAGCTGATGTCCGATGTGGACCGGCGGGTCGCGGTCGGGTCCACGGCCGAGCGCGCCGTGTACGACGCGTTCGCGGCTTACCGGGCGCTGCTGGCGGGTGCCGGTGAGTACCTGGCGGGGCGCGTCGCGGATCTGGACGACGTGCGCAACCGGATCGTGGCGCGGCTGCTGGGTGTACCGATGCCGGGTGTGCCGGACAGCGACGAGCCGTATGTGCTGATCGCTCGGGACCTGGCGCCGGCCGACACGGCACTGCTCGACCCGGCGCTGGTGCTGGGGTTCGTGACCGAGGAGGGTGGGCCGACCAGCCACAGCGCGATTCTGGCGCGGGCGCTGGGGGTTCCGGCAGTCGTGGCGCTGCCCGGTGCCTGCGAGCTGGCCGAGGGCACCGTGATCGCGGTGGACGGCAGCACGGGTGACGTGTTCGTCGAGCCGAGCATGGAGAAGCGGGCGGCGATGGAACAGGCGGCCGAGGAGCGGAAGGCGGCGCTGGCGGCGTCGACCGGTCCGGGCGCGACCTCCGACGGGCACAAGGTGCCGCTGCTGGCGAACGTCGGCGGTCCGGGGGACGTTCCGGCGGCGGTGGAGGCGGGTGCCGAGGGCGTCGGCCTGTTCCGTACCGAGTTCCTGTTCCTCGACGACAGCGAGAAGGCGCCGTCCGAGGAGAAGCAGGTCGAGGCGTACCGGAAGGTGCTTGAGGCCTTTCCGGAGGGCCGGGTCGTCGTGCGGGTCCTGGACGCGGGCGCGGACAAGCCGCTGGACTTCCTGACTCCGGCGGACGAGCCGAACCCGGCGCTGGGGGTACGGGGTCTGCGGACGCTGCTGGACCACCCGGAGGTGCTGCGCTCCCAGCTCACCGCGCTGTCCAAGGCGGCCGAGGGGCTTCCGGTGTACCTGGAGGTCATGGCGCCGATGGTGGCCGACCGGGCGGATGCCAAGGCGTTCGCTGACGCCTGCCGGGACGCCGGGCTGCGGGCGAAGTTCGGCGCCATGGTGGAGATCCCGTCGGCGGCGCTGCGCGCACGGTCGATCCTGCAGGAGGTCGAGTTCCTGTCGCTGGGCACGAACGACCTGGCCCAGTACACGTTCGCGGCGGACCGGCAGGTGGGTGCGGTGTCGCGGCTGCAGGATCCCTGGCAGCCGGCACTGCTGGACCTGGTGGCGCTGTCGGCCGAGGCGTCGCGGGCCGAGGGCAAGAGCTGTGGTGTGTGCGGTGAGGCCGCGTCCGACCCTCTGCTGGCGTGTGTGCTGACGGGTCTGGGGGTGACCTCCCTGTCGATGGGCGCGGCCTCGATTCCGTATGTGCGGGCGACGCTGGCGAAGTACACGCTGGCTCAGTGTGAGCGCGCGGCTGCCGCGGCCCGGGCGGCCGAGTCGGCCGAGGAGGCGCGGCTCGCGGCGCAGGCGGTGCTGTCGGGCGAGTGAGGAGCTGAGGCCACGGCCGCGAAGCGGCCGGGCTGAGGGGCCTTCCCGCTGTGGGGCGGGAAGGCCCCTCGTGCGTGTTGCGGGCCTAGGGCCCTTCTGATGGCTCTTGGACGGTGTCGCGGAGCCAGATGACCATGGCGGTGACGGTCAGGGTGCCGTTGAAGATGTAGTCGCGTTCGTCGTAGCGGGTGGGCACCGCGCGGAATCGCTTCCACTTGTTCACGCACCGCTCGACTGCGTTGCGACGGCGGTACTGGGCCTTGCCGAAGGCCGGGGGCCGGCCACCGGCCTGTCCCCGGCGCTTGTCGCCGCACCATACGCGCGTCCTGCCCGGACAACTACGAGATCCACCCAGCCCACCAAGAGCCATCAGAAACGGCCTAGTGGTCAGTGGGGCGGCCGTCGTCGGGGCTGAGGTCGTAACCGGCGTGATACGACACCCCGGGTTCGGGTGGGAGGGGTTCGCCTGTCTCGGCGTCGGTGCAGTAGGCGTCGAAGACCTCGGCCTCGGCAAGGGGGGTGAGCCGGCCGTGGTCGAGGCGCCAGCCGCGCAGGCGGTCGGGGCGTTCCGGGGTGAGGGTGCGCAGGACGAGGCCGCCGGGGGTCTCATGGGCGATTCCGGCGGCGAGGACGGCGAGGAACTCGGCGGCTTCATGGGTGTCGAGACCGGAGGGGCCGGTGGGGCCGCAGGCGGTGTGGAGGGCGGCCAGGAGGTTGTCGTCGCCTGCGCGGACGCTGCACACGAGGTGGTGGGTGCCGGGTCCGGCGAGGGTGAGGAGGCGGTGGGCTGCGCGGGTCGCCTGTTCGAAGGCGGCCCGGCCGATGTCCTCGCCGCAGTCGGCGCACCGGCCGGCGTCCGCGAGGAGCGCCGTGGCGTACTCCCTGGTGGCGTGGCGTACGGCGGTGTGGACGAGGAGGGGGAGCAGCTCGTCGATGCGCTGTCCGGTGTAGGGGACGCGGGCGCCCGTGGCGGCGAGGTCGGCGGTGTAGCGGCTGCGGCTTGCCGGGCTGTCGGGGTCGAGGCCGGTCTCGGCGCAGTAGGCGGCGTACTCGTCGGGGTCGAAGAGGGTGACGGTGGTGTGGCCGCCGTGGGAGGCGAGGTCCCCCAGGAGCCGCTCGGTCTCACGGAGGTAGGCGGCGTGGTCGTCGAAGGCGAAGGTGCGGTAGCGGCGCATGGCCGCGAAGTCCTGCTCGTCGGCCAGGAGGCCGACGGTGCTCGGTACTTCGCGGCGCAGCGCTCGCCGCAGAGCGTTGCTTCGCGTCCTGGTCGTGTGTGCCATGGGTCCCCCCGGTGGTCCGCTGTGTGATCGATTCTCACTCAGCGTAATCGGGGGGACTGACAGCGGCGGCCGGGCGGTCAGTCGGCCGGCTGCCGGCGGCGCTGCCGTGCCAGGTCCTCGTAGAAGTGAAGGAGGCCCAGGTTGTCGACGGAGCCGGGGTTGACGGCCTTCTCCAGGGGGGTGCCCTGCAGAAGGCGCTTGACGGGGACCTCGATGCGCTTGCCGGTCAGGGTGTGCGGGATGGCCGGGACTTCGATGATCTCGTCGGGGACGTGGCGGGGGGACAGTTCGGCACGGATGGTCTGCTTGACGCGGGTGACCAGGTCATCGTCGAGGGTGGCGCCCTCGGCCAGGTGGACGAAGAGGGGCATCCAGTAGCCGCCGCCCGGTTCCTCCAGGCCGATGACGAGGGATTCCCTGATCTCGGGGAGACGTTCGACGGCCTCGTAGATGTCGGCGCTGCCCATGCGGACGCCCTGGCGGTTGAGGGTGGAGTCGGAGCGGCCGTGGATGATCACGGAGCCGTGGTCGGTGAGGGTGATCCAGTCGCCGTGGCGCCAGACGCCCGGGTACATCTCGAAGTAGCTGTCGTGGTAGCGGCTGCCGTCGGGATCGTTCCAGAAGCGGATCGGCATGGACGGCATGGGGTTGGTGACGACCAGCTCCCCGACCTCCCCGACGAGGGGCTTGCCCTGGGGGTCCCAGGCCTGGAGGTCGGTGCCGAGGCAGGGGGCCTGGAGTTCCCCGATGTGGACGGGGAGGGTGGGGACGGCTCCGGCGAAGCAGCTGCACACGTCCGTGCCGCCGCTGACGGAGGCGATCCACAGGTCGTGGCCCTCGGCGGCGAACTCGTCGTGGAGCCAGCGGAAGCCGTCGGGCGGGAGGGGGGAGCCGGTGGTGGCGACGCAGCCGACCCTGGAGAGGTCGTGGTCGCGGGCGGGGTGGACGCCGGCCTTGCGGCAGGCCATGACGTAGGCGGCGGAGGTGCCGAAGAGGGTGGCTCCGGTGCGTTCCGCGATACGCCACTGGGCGCCGGTGTCGGGGTGGCCGGGGCTGCCGTCGTACAGGACGACGGTGGTACCGGTGAGGAGGCCGGAGACGAGGAAGTTCCACATCATCCAGCCGGTGGAGGTGTACCAGAAGAACCGGTCGTCGGGGCCGAGGTCGCAGTGGAGGCCGAGCTGCTTGAGATGTTCGAGGAGGATGCCGCCCTGGGACTGGACGATGGCCTTGGGAAGGCCGGTGGTACCGGAGGAGTACAGGATCCACAGGGGATGGTCGAAGGGAACCTGCTCGTAGACGGGAGCGGCGTCGCCGGCGGTGAGGACGGACCACTCCAGGGCGCCTTCGGGGGCGTCCGTGCCGAGGAGGGGGATGTGGACGACGGCGCGGAGGGTGGGCAGCTCGCGGCGGAGCTCGGCCACGGTGTCGCGGCGGTCGTGTTCCCTGCCGCCGTAGCGGTAGCCGTCGACGGTGAACAGGACGACGGGCTCGACCTGCTGGAAGCGGTCGAGGACGCTGCGGGCGCCGAAGTCGGGGGCGCAGGAGGTCCAGACGGCGCCGACGGCGGCGGTGGCGAGGAGGGCGGTGACGGCCTGCGGGATGTTGGGGAGGTAGCCGCTGACGCGGTCGCCGGGGCGTACGCCGAGGGCGCGCAGTTCGGCGGCGAGGGCGCCGACCTGGCGGCGGAGCTCGGCCCAGGTGACGGTGACGGGTTCGTGGGTCTCGTCGACGTGCAGCAGAGCGGGGGCGTCGGGGCGCTGGTCGGCGGCGCGCAGGGCGTGTTCGGCGTAGTTGAGTGTGGCGCCGGGGAACCACTCGGCGCCGGGCATGGCGCTGTCGCCGAGCACGCGTGCGTGGGGGGTGCTGAAGCGGACGTCGAACCACTCGGTGACGGCCTGCCAGAAGGCGTCGAGGTGATCGACGGACCAGCGGTGCAGGGCGGGGTAGCCGCCGTCGGCGGGGGCGCCGTGGCGCTCGGCGGCCCAGGCCTGGAAGCGGGTGACCGTGGCGGAGGCGATGCGGTCCGGGCCCGGCTGCCAGAGCGGCTCGGACGGCTCGGAGTGCGCGGTCGCAGACGTCGGTGTCATGGCGGGTGCTCCCTGGCTGTACGCGGATGGCGTGTGTCCGCGCACGGCTGGGGTGTGCGCGTGACACGGCTGACAGGACGATGCCATGTGATCGTTGTTCGCACCAGAGCTCCCTGCTGGTGGGCGGTGGGACGGGCGGCGCGGCGGGTCTGGGTGAACGGCTGTTGAACGGCTCCCGCCGGGGATGGTGGGAGTGGCAGGGTGACCGCCATGGACGGTCGTGAGCTGGTGCGTTCGGTATGGGTGTTCGGCAGGGTCCGGGGGCTGCGGGCCCTGCGGTCGGTGTGGCGGCAGCGGCGGGCGGACGCGGTGGGGCTGCCGCGGCGGGGGGCGGAGCGGGCGCGCGTGCCGGGGCGGCTGCTGGGGGCGGAGCCGCTGCCGGGCGGGGGGCTGGTGCGGTTCGCCCGGGCGGAGCTGCGGGTGTGGGTGTCGGGTGGCGGGATGGTGTTCTGGGGGTGGGACGGGGCGGCGCCCGCCCCGTCGTACGCGGTGGTCGGTGCGGGGCCGGAGCCGGACGGGCGGGCGGTGCTGGAGCCGGACACGGACGGCGGCTGGCGGGTGGTGGCCGAGCGGCTGACGGTGGGGGTGTCGCGGCACGGGGCGGTGGAGGTGCGGACCCCTGGCGGGGTGGTGCTGCGGCGGGAGCTGCCGCCGCGATGGTGGGAGCCGGTGGGCGGGGGTCCCGCGCGGTGGGTGCAGCGGTCGGAGGTACCGGCGGACGCGCGGTTCTTCGGGCTCGGAGGGCGGGCGTCGGGGCCACGGCTGCGGAACGGGACGTACCGGCTGTGGAACACCGATCCGCGGGGGAGCTTCACCCCGGAGACCGATCCGCTGTACATCACGATGCCGGTGCAGTGGGTGGTGGCGGACGCGGGGACGCATCTGGCGTTCTACGACAGCACGTGGGACGGGCTGGTGGCGCTGCGGGAGGGCGCGGAGGGGGCGGGGTCGGGGCATGACCGGCCGGGGACGAGCGAGGTGCGGATGAGCGGGGGGCCGCTGCGCTGCTGGGCGGTGGTGGGGCCGCCGGCGCGGGTCCTCCAGGGCTGGACGCAGCTGACGGGGGCCGCGGCGGTGCCGCCCTCGTGGGCGCTGGGGCCGCAGCACGCGCGGTGGGGGTTCGGAAGCGCGGAGGAGGTGCGGCGGGTGGTGGCGGGCTACCGGGAGCGGGAGCTGCCGCTGTCGGTGCTGCATCTGGACATCGACCACTACGACGGGCACCGGGTGTTCACGGTGGACCGGGCGCGGTTCCCGGATCTCCCGGGGCTGGCGGAGGAGCTGCGCGGGCAGGGGGTGCGGCTGGTGTCGATCGTGGATCCGGCGGTGCGGGCGGAGCGGGGCGGCCCGGTGTTCGAGGCGGGGCTGCGGGCGGGGGCGCGGGGGGCGTTCGTGCGGGACACGCGCGGGGGGCTGGTGCGGGGGGTGGTGTGGCCGGGTGAGTGCGTGTATCCGGACTTCACGGATCCCGCGGTACGGGAGTGGTGGGGCGGGCTGTACGGGGAGCGGCTGGCGCAGGGGTTCGCGGGGGTGTGGCACGACATGAACGAGCCGGTGTCGTTCACCCCGTTCGGGGACATGACGCTGCCCCGGTCGGCGCGGCACTCGTTGGAAGGGCGGGGCGGGGACCACCGGGAGGCGCACAACGTGTACGGGCTGGCGATGGCGCGGGCCGGATACGAGGGGCTGACGCGGCTGCGGCCGGAGGAGCGGCCGTTCCTCTTCTCGCGGTCCGGGTGGGCGGGGATGCAGCGGTACGGCGGGACGTGGTCGGGGGATGTGGCGACGGGGTGGGCGGGGCTGCGGGCGTCTCTGGCGCTGGTGCTGGGGCTGGGCTTGTGCGGCGTCCCTTATTCGGGGCCGGATGTGGGCGGGTTCGACGGGCGTCCGTCCCCGGAGCTGTATCTGCGGTGGTTCCAGCTGGGGGCGTGGCTGCCGTTGTTCCGTACGCACGCGGCGATCGACGCGGGGCGGCGGGAGCCCTGGGAGTTCGGGCCGGAGGTGCTGGAGCACGCGCGCGTGGCGCTGGAGGAGCGGGAGCGGCTGCGGCCGTACTTCGTGACGCTGGCGTGGTGGGCGCGGTTGACGGGTGCGCCGTATGTGCGCCCTTTGTGGTGGAGTGCGCCGGAGGACCGGGAGCTCCGGGACTGTGCGGACGCGTTCCTGCTGGGAGACGCGTTGCTGGTGGCGCCGGTGCTGGAGCGTGGCGCGGAGCGGCGGGTGGTGCGGCTGCCGCGGGGGCGGTGGTACGAGACGGTGACGGGGCGGGCGTACGAGGGTCCGGGGCGGGTGCGGGTGGACGCGCCGCTGTCGCGGATCCCCGTGCTGGCGCGGGCGGGGGCGGTGGTTCCGGTGCGGGGTGCGGGCGGGACGGTGGAGCTGGAGGTGTGGGCGCCGGCGCCGGGGCGGACGGGGGGTGGTGTGGTCGTACGGGATCCGGGGGACGGCTGGGGGCCGGTGGAGGTGGAGCGTTATGTGACGCGTTGGGTGGAGGGTGCGGTGCGGGTGGAGCGGGTCGGGGAGGCGGGGGCTGTGGTCGTGGAGGAAGGGGTCCGGGTGCGCGGGGCGGGGTGAGCGGGGCGGTCAGGCGTAGCGGCCGCCGAACCAGTTGCGTACGGCTGCCGTGTGCAGGGGGAACGCGAGGGGCTCGGGTCCGTACAGAAGGTGGTGGCCGGTGGTCTCGGCGGTCGGGGCCGACGGCGGGAGGGTGTCGGCGGGGCGTGTGGGAAGGAGGCCGAAAAGGAGGAGGTGGCCGCCGGGAGAACTCATCGCGTCGGCCAGACGCACCTCGTGGGCGGGGGCCTCGATGCCGGTCTCCTCCCTGAGTTCGCGGACGACGGCGTCCCGCCAGTCCTCGGCGTGGTCGATGAAGCCGCCGGGCAGGGCGACGCCGCCGCGCTGGGGTTCGATGGTGCGGGTGATGGCGACGAGTCCGGTGCCGTCGTCCGCGGTGACGGGAAGGAGGGCGACGGCCACCGGGAGCGGGTTGCGGTAGGCGGTGGTGCCGCAGGCGGGGCAGGTGCGGGGCCAGGTCCCGGCGGGTGCGGCGTGCCGGGTGCCGCAGGCGGCGCAGTGGGTGTACTTCACGGGGCCGACTGTATCGGCGGGGTGCGTGGGGTAGACGGTGTGCATGACACGACGCCGTTACGCTGTCGCACGCGGTGTGCTCACCGTGCTGATCGCCGGGGTGTGCGCTGCCGCCTCCACCGCCGTCGGCGTGGACCGGGCGCGGGCGGATCCGGAACCGAAGGCGCCGATCGCGTTCGTGACGCTCCGTTCGGTTGATCCGACGGTTCTTCAGGAGATGCGCTACACGACGGAGCACAATTTTGTCGGCGGGCCGGTGGACGGGTACCGGCAGCCGCTGTGCCTGCTGACCCGGTCCGCCGCCGAGGCGCTGCGCCGGGCACAGCGGCTGCTGCTGCGGCAGGGGTACTCGCTGAAGGTGTACGACTGCTACCGGCCGCAGCGGGCGGTGGACCACTTCGTCCGGTGGGCCCGGGATCTGACGGACCAGCGGATGAGGGAGGAGTTCTATCCGCGGGTCGACAAGGCGCGACTGTTCGAGGACGGGTACATCGCGGAGCGGTCCGGGCACAGCCGGGGGGCCACGGTCGATGTGACGCTGGTGCGGCTCCCCGCGGTGCCCGCCCGTCCGTATGTGCCGGGCGAGCCGCTCGGCGACTGCGCGGCGCCGCCGGAGAAGAGGTTCCCGGACAGCTCGGTGGACATGGGGACGGGCTATGACTGCTTCGACCCCAGGTCGCACACCGACGATCCGCGGATCGTCGGTGTGCCACGGGAGAACCGCGACCGGCTGCGGGAGGTGCTGGCCGAGCAGGGTTTCGTCGGCCTGCCTGAGGAGTGGTGGCATTTCACGCACCGGCCGGAGCCGTTCCCGGCGACGTACTTCGACTTTCCGGTGGCGCGGCGGTCGGTGGTCCGGTGACCGGTCCCCGAACCGCTCAGGCGACCGGCTCGGGGGCGGGTGGCGGCACGGTGAAGGTCATGGCGTGCCGGACCAGGGTGACCAGGACGTCCTTCACCGACTCCCGGTCCCGGGCGTCGCACATCATGAGCGGCACGTCGGGGTCGAGGTCCAGGGCGGCCCGTACGGTCTCGGGCGGGTAGCGGTCGGCGCCCTCGAAGCAGTTGACGCCGACCAGGAACGGCAGTCCGCGCCGTTCGAAGTAGTCGATCGCCGCGAAGGAGTCGTCGAGGCGGCGGGTGTCCGCCAGGACGACCGCGCCCAGCGCCCCGGTGGCCAGTTCGTCCCAGAGGAACCAGAAACGGTCCTGGCCTGGGGTCCCGAAGAGGTAGAGCGTGAGGTCGTCGCGGAGGGTGATCCGGCCGAAGTCCATGGCCACCGTGGTCGTGGACTTGGACTCGACGCCGTTCAGGTCGTCGACCGGCCGGCCAGCCTCGGTGAGGTTCTCCTCGGTGCGCAGCGGCCGGATCTCGCTCACCGCACCGACCATGGTTGTCTTGCCCACCCCGAATCCACCCGCGACCAGGATCTTCAACGTCACCGGGTCGACCGGCGGCGGATCCTTGCGGCTAGAGCGCCCGAAGGCCATTGATCACCTCACGCAGAATGCTCACGTCCGGCAGCTCGGCCGGCGGTACGGGACGGGTCACGTGGACGAGTTCCTCATCGAGGAGGTCTCCGACGAGGACCCGGATGACCCCGACGGGCAGGTCCATGTCGGCGGCGAGTTCCGCGACGGAGCGGGGGCACTCGGCGCACCGCTCGACGATCTCCACGTGCTCCGGGGACAGTGACTGGTCGCGGCCGGGGTCGTCCGCCGCGGGTTCCGGGACGACCACCGCGATCAGGTCGAGCCGGTGACGGGTGGCGCTGCCGGTGCGGCCCCGGGTCATCGCGTACGGGCGGACCACCGGTCCGGCGTCGTCGTCGAACCAGTGGTGGGCGTCCCCGGGGTGTGGTCCGGGTGCGTCGGTCATCGCATCCCGCCTCACCCTCCGGCGGGCAGACCGCCGCCGCGCGGGGCGGTCGCGAGGTGCACACCGACGCGCTTGACCATGAGCGTCATCTCGTAGGCGATGAGGCCGACGTCCGAGTCGGCGTCCGCGAGCACGGCGAGGCAGCTGCCGTCGCCGGCGGCGGTGACGAACAGGAAGGCCTCTTCCAGTTCGACGACGGTCTGGCGGACCTGGCCGGCTTCGAAGTGGCGGCCCACGCCCTTGGCGAGGCTGTGGAAGCCGGAGGCGACGGCGGCCATGTGCTCGCTGTCCTCGCGGCTGAGGTCCTTGGAGGCACCGGTGGGCAGGCCGTCGCCGGACAGCACCAGGGCCTTGCGGACGGAGCCGACGCGCTCGACCAGTTCGTCGAGGAGCCAGTTCAGCTCGCCCTGGGTGTTGGGTGTTGCGGCGTTCGGTGCGGTCATCGACCGTTCCCCTCCGGTGTCGTTCCTGGTGCGTCTTCGCGGCGGGCACGCTGCCAGCCGCGTTGCATCGCGCTCATGCGGAGGCGTACTTCCTCCGCGTCGCGCTCGGTGTCCTGTTGCGGGGCGGCGGGGCGCGGGGCGGCGGGGCGGCCGTCCTGCTTCCGCAGCTGGGGGACGAGGCTCGCCTGGCGGACACGGCGGGGCAGGCCGTGCAGCGTCAGGGTGTCCTGGTCGGGGTCCGGGGCGGGGCGTGCGGCGGCGCTGCCGGCCTCCGGCGCCGCCGGGCGCTCGGGAGCGGAGGGCGGCTCCTCGGCGGGGCCGGGCTCGGCCGCCCCGGCGCTCTCGGGGAGCGGGGTGAGGGCCGGGCGCGGGCCGGGAGTGTCTGCTTCGGGGTGTTCCGGGCGGTCGAGGCGACGGCCGTGGCGGGCGACGAGCGTGGGCTGTTTACGGCGGCGCGGCAGCTCGACCGGGGTCGCCAGGTGGCCCGGGGGGTGACCGCTGCCGGGTGCGGGGTCCGTGTCGGATGCCTGGGCGTGCTGAGCGGCCTCGTCTGCGGGGCGCAGGCCGGTGCGGGGCCGGAAGGGGCCGCCGGGGGCGCCTTCCCCGGGATGCCGGGCGCCGGTGCGCAGCTCGTCGTCCAGCTCGTCCAGGAGGCCGAGAGGGGCTCCCGCTTCGACGGGGCCCTCCAGCTCGACCGGGCCGTTCAGGACGGCGGCTTCCAGAGTGTGCCTGCGGCCCCCGCCGTTGCGGTCGGTGCCGGACGGGCGGTCCTTGGCCGCGCGGTCCAGGCGGAAGCCCGCGCCCTCGGCGGCCGGGGCGTCGGTCAGGAGCGGGGCCGGGATGAAGACGACGGCTGTGGTCCCCCCGTACGGCGAGGGCTGCAGCGAGACACGGACGTTCTGGCGGCGGGCGAGGCGGCTGACGACGAAGAGGCCGAGCCGGTCGGTGTCGGAGAGTTCGAACTCGGGGGTCTCGGCCAGCCGCAGGTTGGCGTCGAGCATGTCCTCGGCCGGCATGCCGAGGCCCCGGTCGTGGATCTCCAGGGTGAAGCCGTTGGCGACGCGCTCCCCGAGGACCTGGACGGCGGTGTGCGGGGGCGAGAAGACGGTGGCGTTCTCCAGGAGTTCCGCGATCAGGTGCGTGAGGTCCGCCACGGCGGGGCCGCTGACGCCGGTGCGCGGCAGGCGGCGTACCTCGATCCGCTCGTAGTCCTCGACCTCGGCCACGGCGGCCCGGACGACGTCCATGAGCTGGACGGGCTTGCGCCACTGGCGGGAGGGGGCGGCGCCGGAGAGGATCACCAGGCCCTCGGCGTGGCGGCGCATACGGGTGGTGAGGTGGTCGAGGCGGAAGAGGTCTGCCAGCTCCTCGGTGTCCTCGGTGCGCCGCTCCATGGTGTCCAGAAGGGTGAGCTGGCGGTGGAGCAGGACCTGGTTGCGGCGGGCGAGGTTGACGAAGACCTCGGAGACGCCGCGGCGCATGTCGGCCTGTTTGACGGCGGCTTCGACGGCGGCACGCTGGAGCGTGTTGAGGGCCCGGCCGACCTGGCCGACCTCGTCCTTCTCGTAGTCCAGGTGGGGCACCTCCGTCTCGACGTCGACCTGCTCGCCGGCCGCGAGGCGGCGCATCACGCTGGGCAGCCGCACGCCGGAGACCTCCTGGGCCTCCCTGCGGAGCCGGGTGAGGTCGCGGACGAGGCTGCGGCCGATGCGTACGGAGACGACGACGGAGCCGAGGAGTGCGAGGAAGCCCAGGATGCCCGCGACCCCGGCCTTGAGCAGGACGCTGTGTGCGGCGGGCTGGACGCGTTCCTCGTACCGGTGGCCCGCCTTGGTGTTCTCTGCGCCGAGGTTGGTGAGGACGGCGGTCGCGGACTCCTCCCAGCGGGCGGTGCCCATGACCCGGCGGGGGTCGCCGGTGGGGCTCGCCGTGATGATGGCCTCCTCGGCCTGGAGCAGCGGCTGGACGGTGCTGCCGCGCCAGTAGAGCTGGAAGGTCTCGCGTTCGGCCGCGGGCAGGACCTCCAGGTTGACCTCGGTGAGCTGGTGGCGGCGGGAGACCAGGTCGGAGACCAGCCGGATCTCCTCGGCGGTGATCCGGTTGCTGATGAGAGAGGAGACGACGAGGGCGTCCTCGCGGGCGAGCATCTCGCGGGCGCGGGCGAGGCCGATGAGCGCGCGGGCCTCTTTGTCCATCTCGACGTTGTCGAGGGGATGGAGGTTGATGAGGAAGGCGTAGCAGGGGTCGATGAGCCGGTTGTAGAACTCCAGCGCCTGGATACGGCCGATGGCCCGGGTGTCGACGGAGCGGCGCAGCGTCTCCAGGCCGTCGATGGCCTCGATGAGGGAGGTGAGGCGCTCGTTGGCGGCCTCGTCGAGCGTGCCGGTGATGCCGGGGTCGTCGGCGTGGGCGCGCAGCGCGGCGACGGTGCGGTCGGTGGCCTCGCGGTCCCGGAGCAGGGCCGTGTGGGCGTTGGCGGTACGGGGGTCGGCCAGGTAGATGAGGCTCTGGCGGCGTTCCTGCTGGATGACCCGGACGGTGTCCTCCAGGGGGTAGCCGATCTTCTTCACGATCGGCCCGACGTCGAGGAGGATGCCCGCCTCGCGGACGGTGAGGAAGGTCGCGAAACCCCAGAGGCCCGTGAGGGAGAGGAGGGGGACGAGCAGCAAGGCCACGATCTTCCTGCGGATCGATTTCCCGCGAAAGCCCATGGCCTCCCCCAGCTCGCACCCGGCTCCGCCGTTCTCCGCCGTCGGCGGCCCGCCCGGGTGTACACATCAACACATCAACAAACTTGCGCGAGCCTACTACTGACGCTCGGGCAACTCGAAGGTTCTGCCGTACGTTTTTCGAACGGATCCCGAGGCGTTGTTCTGGGGTTGTCCCGGTATCCGGGGAGTTGGGGAGGGGAACTGTGGCGGAGGCCACCCGGCGTGACGCATCCGGTACAAGGTGACATCAGGGGGCTGGAGTTGAGGACTTCCGGGAATCTTCCTGTCCGCTCATGCGTCTTCTTGTACGGGGGCGGCGTGATCTGTCGGCGTAAATCCGCTCAACAAGGGCAGCCACCTACCCCTGAGGAGAGTCGGATGGGGAGTGACGTGTGATGGGCGCGGGGCGGCGTGAGCTGTGGGTGGAGGAGCCGGTCGGTCGGCGCAGGCTTCCTGATCCGGTCCGTTCGGCAGCCGTGCGGGCCGTGCTGGTGCTGTCTCTGACGCTGATTCAGGCCGTGACGGCGTACCTGCTGACGCTGGCGGGTTCGTGGCTGGCGTTTCCGGTACTGCTGGGTGCGGTGGGGAGCACCGTCGGGACGACCTGGGCGGTGCTGGATGTGTGGGTGACCCGGCAGGTGTGGAACCAGCGGTACGGGGTGGTGTCGGAGCCCAGCAGTACGGCGCGGCGGCTGCGGCGGGAGCGGAGGCGGGCGCGGCGGGCCGCGCGGGAGGCGGCGCGGATACGGCCAGGGGAGCTGTCGCGGGTGTAGGCGCGGGGCCGCACCGGCGCGCGTCACGCGCCGGTGCGGCGTCCGTCAGCCTTCCGCACGCTTGAACATGCGGGTCGCGGTGATCTCGCCGTGGATCTGTTCGCCCTCGGTGCGGGGCTGGGGCAGACCCGGGCGGAGGTGTTCCTCGACGCTGATGTACTTCAGCCCGGCCCGCAGGTCCGCATCGTTGCGGAGACGGATGACCAGCGGGAACTCCGCGAGCGCCGTGGTGTCGAACAGGCCCGTGGTGTACAGCAGCTGTACGCCCAGCGCGTCCGACACGGCCCGCTGGAGTTCCAGCAGGTAGGTGGCGTTGGCCCGGCCGATGGGGTTGTCCAGGAACAGCGTGCCGGCGTGCCGGTGTTTGTCGCGCCCGCGGTCGTTGCTGCGCAGTGCGGCCATCGTGCAGTAGAGGGCGATGGCGGCGGTGAGGAGCTGGCCCCCGGAGAACACGTCGCCCATCTGGCCGACGGGGACGCGCTCGGCGCGCAGCACGGCGTCCGGTTTGAGGATCTCCACCGCGACGCCCTTGGGCCGGAGGGCGGCCTGGACACCGCGCAGCAGCAGGGACATGCCGTCGCGGCGCAGGTCGGAGTTCTTCCTGACGGCGGCGCTGGTGGCCTCGTCGATGACCTCGCCCAGGCGCTCGACGAGGGTGGCCTGGTCGGGTTCCTCGAAGCGGACGCGCAGGAACTCCTGGCCGGACCACTCCCCCAGTCCCTCGGGGAGGCGGGAGAGGCGCTGCGCGGAGCGCAGAGTGGTGAGAGCGGACTCGACCAGGCCGCGCAGCCGGTCGACGATCGAGTCCCGGTTGCGTTCCAGCTGGGCCAGTTCGTCGGTGAGGACGCGCAGCCGGGGCGCGAAGGCCTCGGCCCACCTGGCGGCGTGCTCGGGCAGTGCCGAGGCGGGCAGTTCGCGGATCTGCTGGCGGGCGGGGGTGCGGACCTGTTCGTAGCGGGT
Source organism: Streptomyces sp. MUM 203J (assembly GCF_022414595.1). GTDB lineage: Bacteria > Actinomycetota > Actinomycetes > Streptomycetales > Streptomycetaceae > Streptomyces. The sequence continues at coordinate 15,953 of NZ_JADWYO010000088.1, forward strand.
GGAGTTGGCGTGCCGTACGAGGACGTCGCAGGCCTCCCGTACGGCGGCCTCGGCGGCCGACAGGTCGGCGGCGCAGCCGCGCAGGGAGCGGCGGGCCTCTGCGACGGCCCTGCGGGCCTCCTCCGGGGAGTCCGGGTAGGGAGCGGGGTCCTGCGGGTCCTCGCCGGTGTGCTCGCGGAGCAGGTCGCGCAGGAGCGCGGCCAGTTCGTCGAAGCCGCTAGCCGACTCCTCGGCCGTGCGGTGGGCGCGCAGCAGCCGGGTGTGTGCGTCCCGGGCGGCTTCCAGCGCGTCGGTGTGCGCGGCGAGTTCGCCGGTGGCGGTGCGCAGCAGGATCTGCGCGTGGTCGGCGTCGGCGGGGATCAGGTCCTCAGGGAGGTCCGTGTGCGCGGCGCCGTCTGCGGGGGCGAGCCGCTCGGCCTCGCCGCTGAGGCGGCCGACCTTCTCGCTGGCCTCGGAGGACCGGGACTCCAGGAGCTGTACGTGGGATTCGGCGCGGGCGGCGGCGGCCTGCCGGGAGGGCCCGTCGGCGCCGTCGGGGCTCTCCAGGAGCTGGGCGGCGCGGGTGCGGACCTTGTTGGTGAGCCGGTCGAGTTCGGCGTGGGCGGCGCTCTCGTCGCTCTCGGCGCGGGCCTGCTCGGCGCGCAGGTCGGCGCCGACGCCGACCTTCTCGTACAGCTGGGAGGCGGCCCGGTAGGCCTCGCGGAGGGCGGGCAGCGAGGGGCGGGCGACGCCGCCGTCGAGGAGGGCGGTGCCGTCGGGCTTCTCCTCGGGAAGGTCCTCGTGGGCGCCGGCGATCTCGGAGCGCTCGGCACGCAGGGCGCGGGCGGTGCGGTGGGCGTCGTCGGCGGCCCGCTGGGCGGCACGGCGGTCCTCGTCCGCGGAGCGGGCACGTTCCAGACAGGCCTGCGCCCGGGCCTCGGCCTCCGCCGCCTCGTCGGCCAGCTCCCTGAGGCGGACCTGCCAGGTGGCACGCTCGCGGAGCCGGGAGGCGAGCCCGGCGAGGGCGTCCGCGGCACGGCGGGCCCGCTGAGCGGCCTCCTGCCGTTCCTCGCGTACCCGGGCGGTCTCCGCGGCGGCCTCGTCGGCTTCGGAACGGACCGCGCGGGCCTGTGCGAGGGCGGCCTCGGCGGTCTCGGCGGCCTCATCCGCGGCGGCGGCACCCTGGGCGAGCTCGGTGAGCATGCCGGGCGGGCAGTCGGCGCGCCAGGAGCCGAGGCGTGCGGCGAGGGCACGGTCGCCGGTGAGGCGGGCGGCGAGGGCACGGATCTCCTCGTCGCGGGCCGCGGCGCGGGCGCGCAGCGCCTGGCGTTCCTCGTCGGCGGCGTGTTCGTCGTGCATGGCCGGATTCGGCGGGACGAGGAACACGTCGCCGTCGGGCCCCTGTTCGTCCGTCGGCCGCGGCACGGGGGCGAGGAGGGCGGCGGCGGTGCCGACGGCGACGGCGGAGCGCGGCAGGAGGGCGGCGCCGGACAGTGCCTCGCGGGCGCGCGCGTACGAGAGGGGGTCGGTGACGACGACCCCGTCGACCAGCTCGGGTCGGGTCGCGAGGACGGCGGCGTGGTCGGCCGGGTCGACGGACTGGGCGAGGTAGCGCCAGCCGGGGAGGGCGGGAACGCCGTGCTCTCCGAGGAACTCGACGGTGGCGAGGACGTCGGGGCCGGGCGGGAGGAGGCCTCCGTCTCCCAGGGCGCCGAGGATGCGGGCGTCGTCGGCGGCGGCGGTGCGGAGGTCGAAGAGCTTGCGTTCCGCGGTGGTGACGGTCTGGTCGAGGAGGCCGCGCAGCTCGTCGGCGTACCGGTCGAGTTCCTCGGCGGTGAGAGGGCCCTGGGGCCGGCCCGCGCGGACGGCGGCGGGGGCGCTCTCACCGGTGTTCTGCCGGGGCACCTGAGGGGCCTTCACCGCGGACGGCAGACTGAGGAGTTCCGCGAGGCGCTCTTCGGCGGCGATGGCCTCGGCGGCGCGGCGCTCGGCCAGGTGGGCCTGCCGGGCGGCCTGCGCGGCGTCGGCGGCCCGGGCGGCGGCGAGTTCGGCGCGGGACTCGTCGGCGGCTGCCCGGCGACTGGCAGAAGATGGGCGTCCCCATCCTCGACGAGGCGGGCGACGAGTTCATCT
>NZ_JADWYO010000089.1 GCF_022414595.1 Streptomyces sp. MUM 203J
CACGCAGGGCGCCAGGCTGCCAGCCATCGTGTCACGCGCTCCCTGCCCGCAGGCCAGTGCCCCGGCCGACCTCCCCCACGGTCAGGCCCCGCCGGGCCAGCTCCTGGTACACCCGCGCGGCGGTGGACACCGCGACCCCGTGCTGCCGCGCGAACCGCCGCTGCGGCGGCAGCCGGTCCCCGGGCCGGAGCAACCCCTCCGCGATCTGCGCGGCGACCTCCTCCGCGACCTGCCGATAGTCCTTCAACTGTGCTGCGCCTCCTTCGCGTCCCACGATTGCACCGAGTGCAATGTTTCTATTGCTCTGAGGTGACGCTGTCAATATGCTCACCCTCGCGGAAGCGCACGGAGGGGGAAACGCAGTGGTGGAGACCGGTGCCCTACTGGGGATGGCCGCGGTGGGCCTCGGCATGGTGCTCACCCCGGGGCCGAACATGATCTATCTCGTCTCACGGACCGTCACCCAGGGCCGCCGCGCCGGGATCGTCTCCCTCACCGGTGTCGCGCTGGGCTTCCTGATCTACCTCGTGGCCACCAACCTCGGCCTCTCGGTGCTCTTCGTCGCCGTGCCCGAGCTGTACGCGGTCGTGCGGCTGGCGGGCGCCGGGTATCTCGCGTGGCTCGCCTGGAACGCGCTGCGGCCGGGAGGGATCTCGGTGTTCGCGCCGCAGGAGGTCGCGCCCGACCCGCCCCGGCGGCTGTTCGCCATGGGCCTGACGACCAGCCTCCTCAACCCCAAGATCGCCATCATGTACCTGTCGGTGATCCCGCAGTTCATCGACATCGATGCGGGCCGCACCATGGCGCAGGGGTTCGTGCTGGGCGCCGTCCAGGTGATCGTCAGCGTCACGGTGAACCTGGCGATCGTGCTGGCCGCCGGAACCATCGCGGTGTTCCTCGCCCGCCGTCCCGCGTGGCTGCGCACCCAGCGGTACGTGATGGGCGCGGTGCTCGGCGGGCTCGCGGTCACCCTGGCCGCCGACACGAGGACGGCCGCCCCGGTCGGCTGAGCCGACGCCGGAGCGGCCGTGCGGGAGGCCGACCGTACGAGACGGGATGCGAAGGCGTCATCCCGTCCAGAAGTCCCACCACCGCGTCAGCACCAGCATGCCGATCACCCCGGTGTGCAGCACCGGCGGGACCCACGCGAACTCGCCGAACAGCCGGCGTACCCCCGAGGGGGCGGGCAGCAGGCCCTGTCGCACGGTGTGCGCCGTGACGGACCAGAACATGACGAGCGTCGCGACCCATGCCAGCGCGCACCACAGGCACAGCGCGCCGATCACGTACAGCGCCTGCTGCATCAGCCAGGTGCAGAAGGCGACGCCGAGGAGTGTCCCGGCGTGCAGCCCGAGCCAGTAGCCGCGCCCGTAGCGGGCCCCGGCCAGCAGCCCCACGCCGATCGCGACGACCATCCCGTACGCGACGAGTCCCAGCATCGGGTTCGGGAAGCCGAACACCGACGCCTGCTCGCTCTGCATCACGCTGCCGCACGACACGACCGGGTTCAGGCTGCAGCCCGGGGTGAAGTCCGGATCCTCCAGCAGAAGGAACTTGTCGAGCGTGATCACCCACGCCGCCAGGATCCCCGCGGCCCCGGTCACCACCAGAATCCAGGCGAGCGCCCGCCCGGCGCCGGTCCCCCGGACCACGGCCGGGGGAGCGGGGGCGGGAGCCGCCCGGTGCGCGTCGCGGATGACGGCCATGTCAGGTACGCACCCTCATCACCGGCGCCAGACAGTGTGCGGCGCCCTCCAGCAGCCCCTCGTCCGACACGAACGCCCGCAGCCGCTCCGCCGGAACCTCCTGCCCCGGTACGGCCTCCGGCCACGGCCGCAGCGCGAAGATCAGGTACACCTGCTCCTTCGTGTGCGCCGCCGCCTGCCATTCCGGCGGCACCGGGCACTGCACCTTCATGAACGGCAGGGTGAGAACCGCCTGCTGCGCCTCCACCAGCAGGGTGACCGGGATGCGGCTGTCCTTGCCCAGGTCGGTCAGCCGCTCCCCGGCGGACAGGCCCAGCTGTTCCAGCGTGGCCCGCAGCGACGCCACCGCTGCTTCGGGGCCCTCGGGGCCGTCCCCGAGCGAATACACCATCAGCATGGGCGTGCCGGGGTCTTCTGGCGTGGGCTCGCTGACCCACGGGATGACGGTGAGCGTGCCCACGGGGGAACGCCGCTGTTCCGGGGATACGGCGGTGGTTGAGGTCATGGCGCCGGATACTAGTGGCGCCGCCATGCCTGTTCCGGGCAGGTTTCACCCGTACGGCCGAGGGCCGAAGGGCCCTTTTCACCGGGACGGGTACGAACGGATTTCGTACGCCGTCGTTGTGCCCGGCGGGAGGGAGACCACCGCCCGCACGACCCGTACGGGAGATCACCTCATGATCGGCAAGAGTCCACAGCCTCTCACCGTCCGCCGCCGCTCCGGTGGCGGTGCGCTCCGCCGGGGCGCCCTGCGCACGCTGTTCACGCTCGGCATGGCGGCCTTCACCGGCGGCGCCCTCGCCCGCATCGCCCGGACCTCGGACGACCAGGCCCCGGACCCGTCGGAGGGAACGCCCGGAGGCCGGGCCCCCGGCGGGCGGAGACCGCTGCCCCGCCACGCGCCCGGGCCGCTGCACCGGGGGTTCGACGAGATGTACCGGGGCCGCCGCATCCAGGGCCGTACGGTCTCCGCGTACGACTCCGAGTGCGAGGTCCTGGTCGACGGCCGCCCGCTGCATCTGATGCGCTGCGCCAACGGCGGCTATCTGAGCCTGGTCGACCACTACCAGTCGTATCCGACCCCGCTGGAGGCCACGCGCGCGGCGGTTGACGAACTCGGCGCCGCCCGTCTGTCACCGGCCACGGCCGCCGCCCACGGGGCGGGGCTGCGAGAGGAGCGCGGTGCACACGCGTAAGGACCAGCGTGACCTGACGGCCGCCGAACGGCGCCGGTTCGTCTCCGCCGTGCTGGAGCTGAAGCGGGCCGGACGGTACGACCGCTTCGTACGGACCCATATCGACTACTACAAGGCCGACGGGGGCGGCGGGCTGCGGGCCGCACACATGTCGCCGTCCTTCCTGCCGTGGCACCGCCAGTACCTGCTGGACTTCGAGCGGGAGCTGCGCGAGGCCGACCCGGCCGTCACCCTCCCGTACTGGGACTGGACCCGGGACCAGTCCCCCGTCGGCCCGATGTGGGGCGAGGACTTCATGGGCGGGAACGGCCGGCCCGGCGACCACCGGGTGACGACCGGCCCCTTCGCGTACGAGAGCGGGAACTGGGCCGTCACGGTCGGCGTCACCGACAGCCCGGCCCTCACCCGGGACTTCGGGCGTCCGGCCGACCCCATCGGGCTGCCCACCCGGGACGAGCTGGCGTGGGCCATGGACGAGACCGTGTACGACACGGAGCCCTGGAACTCCATGAGCCGGGGCGGCTTCCGCAACCGGCTGGAGGGCTGGGTGCCGGGGCGGCGCGGCAACGCCCGCTGGCGCAACCACAACCGGGTGCACCGCTGGGTGGGCGGGCACATGCTGGGCGGCGGCGCGGTCAACGACCCGGTGTTCTGGCTGCACCACGCGTTCGTGGACCTGCTCTGGTCACGCTGGCAGCTGCGCAACCCGGGCGCGCCGTACCTGCCGTCGAGCCCGCCTCCGTCCGGCTCGGAGCAGCACGGGCGGGTGGTCGCACGCTACGAGCGGCTGCCGCCGTGGGACCTGACCCCGGCGCAGATCGCGGACCACAGCAGGCTCTACCGCTACGCCTGAGCCCCGCGCCCGCGCAGAGCACCGCACACAGCAGTGGCCCCCCGGCCGGTGAACCGGGGGGCCACTGCTGTGGGAGGGGGAGCCGGGTGCCGCGGCGTCAGCCGCCGTAGCCGACCTCACCGTTGTCGCCGCCGTTGTCACCGGCCTCGTCGCCGGCGTCGCCGTTGTCACCGCCCGGGTGGCCCGGGTGGTGCGGGTGGCCGGGGTGACCCGGGTGGCCCGGGACGTTCGGGCCGTGGTGGGCGCCGTCGCCGTTGCCGCCGCCGCTCGCGTTGACGCAGGCGTTGCCGAAGGCCGGGTTGAGGAGGCCGATGACGTCCACCGTGTTGCCGCACAGGTTGACCGGCACGTGGATCGGCACCTGGACGGCGTTGCCCGACAGGACACCGGGGGAGTTGGTGGCGGCGGCGCTGGCCCCCGCGTCGGCGACGGCCATGCCGGCGCCGCTCAGGGCGACAGCACCCGTGCCGGCGAGGACGGCGGCAGCCTTCGCGATGCGAGACATCAGGATCTCCTTGTACGTGGAAACAGGACCGCGGACCCGCGGTCGTCACGCCCTACAACGCCGTTCCTCACAGCGGGTAACGGGCCTGGTGCCGCCCTTCACACCAAGAGCCCAACGGGCTCTGCCTTCAGTGGTGTTGTGGCCTGCGGGCACGTTGATGGCCCGTGGCACCACGGCGGTGACGACGCCGGCTGCGTCGTCGCCAGTGCGGTGCCACGGGCCGTGACCATGCGACAAGCCGTCGGGTCCAACGAGCGGTGGCCTTGCGGGTGGCGGGATGAATTGTTTCTTCACCCCTCTGCGGGCAAGCCGGTCAGGACTCCGACGCGCCGAGCCCGAGGTCGGAGTCGAGCGCCCCGGACAGCACGGGCGCCAGCACACCCGCCTGCGGCAGCTGTACGCCGGGCAGCCCGAACCCCTCGGCGCGCTGCAGGCTCAGGGGCTCGCCCAGCGTGGCGCCCGGAGTGGCCGTCTCCACGTCGGACCGGTCCGAGGCGAGCATCGCGGTGCCCAGCGGGCGCCCGCCCAGCAGGTCCGGCAGCGGGGCCTCCAGCACGGTCCGCGGCAGTTCGCCGCTGACCGGTGTGCGGGGCAGGAGCAGCAGCTCCGGGAGCCCGCCCTCGGAGGTCCGGCCCAGGCCCTCGGGCGCGCCCGGCATGGGGAGCGGCACGCCCGTGCTCAGGGTCGGCGGCGCCATCGGGAGCACGGCGCCCAGCGGCTGCAGCGGAACCTCCACCGGGGCCTCCGCCGCCGCCGCGGGGGCCGCCATCGCCGCTGCCGCCGCGGAGACGAGGCATGCGGCGACAAGGCCCGTACCGGCCTGGGACTTCACGTTCATTTCTGCGTACGCCTTCCCGACGTGTGGATGTGTGGGGTGGTGAGTGCGGTGCTGCATGAATGAACGACCACGCGCCGGGATGCGGCTCACGATTCGCCTGCTTGCAGTAATGCGGGAGGGAGCCGGAGCCGACACGGGGCGGGAACGGCGTCGTTCCCGCCCCGTGTCGCGGTGCGTGTCCTGGCGTGTGCGGCTACTGGCCGACCGGCAGCCCGCCGAGCAGCGGCGCCGCCTTCTCCGTGGCGTTCAGGCCGCCGGCCGTGTCCGAGACCTTGCTGACCAGGTCGTGGTCGGTCACCTGCTGCACGGCGTCGCTGGGGACCGCCTCGGGCAGGGCGCGCTTGCCCAGCGCGTCGACCGCTCCGTTGAGGCTGGCGGGGGCCACGTTGTCGGCGGCGAACGCGGGGGTGGCCGCGCCCAGGGCGATCACAGAACCGGCGACGACCGCGGCAACCTTCGTGGGCTTCATCGGGGGAGAGTCCTTCCTCGGAAGACGTTCCGTGCGTGTGCTCGTACGTCCTCTGTAACGAGGTCCCCCACGTGGCGGAAACTCGCCCGAATGAGGTGTGGGTCGGTATGACAATGTGTCATTCCTCAAGCGTCGGAGAGGCTGATCTCAGCCTCTCCGACGCTTGAGGAACGGGTCCGCTCAGCTGCCCGGCACGTTCCAGGACTCGTCCCATGTGCCGTCCCACGCCTGGTCCTGCACCGCCGTGGTGTCCAGGGCGCCGGACGTGCCGACTCCCGGCAGTCCGGGGAGTTCGGACAGGGGGACCTCCGGGACCTCCGGGACCTCCGGGGTGGAGGGCGCCTCGGGCAGCTCCGGGACAGTCACTTCGGGGAGTTCTGGGAGAGTGATCTCCGGAATCTCCGGGAGTTCGACCTCCGGAATCTCCGGGAGTTCGACCTCCGGGATCTCGGGGAGTTCGACCTCCGGGATCTCGGGCAGCTCGGGCAGCTCGGGCGGCTCGGGGAGGGTGATCTCCGGGATCTCCACGTCCGGCGGTTCCGGCAGCTGGATCGGAGGGATCTCGATGCCCGTGAGTCCTTCCAGCTTGCCGAGGACCGAGTCGACCAGGGACTGCATCTTGTCGAGGAGGCCGGACAGGGGGTCGTCCGCAGGGGCCGCGGCGGTGGTGACGGGGGATCGGGGCTGCGGGGCGGCGGCCAGCGCCGGTCCCGCCATACCAAAGGTGAGCGCGACGCTGATCGCGGCCGCCGCGACACGACGGGATGTCAGGAGACGCATGCGTGTGGCTTCCTTCCGGTGGTGCGTCGGAGTGGTCCCTTCACCGTCCGTCGCCCGCCAGGGCGCCGCAAACGGGTGCTACACGCAGGGTGACTGCTCCCAACGGGTGGGTGCGCCCCCTCCGACCTGCCCGGATGCCCCGCGACACGCGGAACCGCCGACCGCCGCGGGTACGCCGCCAAGAGGGTGGCCGCACATGGAACGGCGCCGTCTCCCCGGGTGGAGGCCCGGGGGGACGGCGCCGTTCGCTGAGGCTGCGTCAGTCGTTGAAGCAGACGTTGCCGAACGCCGGGTTCAGGGCGCCGACCAGGTTCGCGGTGTTGCCGCAGATGTTGACCGGGATGTGGACCGGGACCTGGACGGCGTTGCCGGAGCCGACGCCGGGGGAGCCCGCGGCCACGCCCTCGGCACCGGCGTCGGCGTTCGCGACGCCGGCGGCACCGGCCATGGACGTGGCTACGGCGGCGGTCAGAACGGCAGCCTTGGCGATACGGGACATGGTGGGGAACTCCTCGTGGGTCAGTGACGCAGTGACGCGATGTGGCCGACGCGGCCGACTCCTTCAAGAACGCGCGAGCCCGGCGCGGGTTGCGCTACCGAACGGGTGAATGGGGTCTTCCGCGTTCTGCGCGACGACCGCGTCAGTGCAGTGGCGGTCACAAAAATGTGCGTGTTGCTCCGACCATGTGCCAAATAGTTCGTGTTTTGCTCGTGTTGGTCAAAGCGTGCGTACCGGCGCAGGGGTGCACGGCTCCTCTTCGCGCTGTTCCCCTCACTCCTCAAAGCGGAGAACGTGTATGCGGAATCCCCTGGTTCCTGCCGTGCGGCGCGGCCTGGTCTGTCTTCTGTCGTGTGCGGCTCTGTGCGCGGTGCTGCCCGCCGCCGGGGCCGCCCCCAATCCCGAGATCAGGCCCGCGCCGCGGATGAGAGAAAAGCCGAGAATTCCGTTCATCCAGCGCTATTACGCCGTTCAGCGGGGCGGAATGGCGCGGGCGGCGAACGCGGGGATCACCTGTCGCAGCTCCCCCGCGTGCGCGAGCGCGCAGGGCGGGGAGCGGCGCGGCGGAGGAGGCGCGGCGAACCACCGGTACGACATGTTCTACACGGACGTGGACGACGACCCGAACACCTTCAACTCCAGCCGCGCGGAGCTCGTCCTCCCCAGGGGCGCCCAGGTCACCTACGCCCGGCTGTACTGGGGCGGCAACCTGCGGGTGAGCGAGCAGAAGGCCCACAAGGACAACGGGCGGGTGCTGATCGCGGAGCCCGGCGGGGCGTACAAGGAGCTGCTGGCGGACTCGGTCATCGGGCACCGCACGGGGGACGGCGCCGACGCGTTCCAGGCCTCCGCCGATGTCACGGAACTCGTCCGTGACACGGGTGCCGGAATCTACACGGTCGCCCAGATCAATATCGCCATGGGCCAGACGGGTGTCGGTGCCTGGGGCGGCTGGACCCTGGTGGCGGCGTACACGAGAAAGGGTGCGCCGCTGCGGCACCTTTCCCTCTGGGACGCATTCGAGACCCTCGGTTCGAAGGATTCGGAACAGCGGGTGAACCTCGGCCGGATGCGCATTCCGGTCGGCGGGTACGGGAGGCTCGGGATCGTCGCGTACGACGGGGACCGGGGGATCAAGGGCGACTCCGTCACATTCGAGCCGCACGGGACGCGGCGGTCGGTCCCGCTGAGCGATCCGGCGAATTCCGCGGACGACGTCTTCAACTCCACGATCACGGACGCGGGGCGGGACCGGATTCGCCGTGAGCCCGCCCACCGGAACACGCTCGGATACGACTCCGACGTCCTCGATCTGCGCAGGGCCCTGGTGAGCGGGGCCGACGACATCGGCGTGCGGGTGAGGACGGCCGGGGACACCGTCTGGCTCGGCGCGCTGTTCCTGGAGGCCGACGCGGGGTAGCCCCGCCGTCCCCGCCCTGGGCAGGCACGGCAGCCGCCCGGGGCGCGTTCCCCCTGCCGCCGTACCTCTGTAGCGAACTCTCCAGCCGCATTCCACCGCCACCACTTCGAAGAAAGGGGCACGCGTGCGTCCTCCCTTCACCGCACTGCATGTCGTCCAGCCCGGCGACGGCGGAGTGGCCAGAGTGGTCACCGATGTGGTCGCCGCCCATGTGGCGCACGGCATGCGGGTGGCCGTCGCCTGCCCGCCCGGCACGCCGCTGGCGGCGGCCGTCCGCGCGCGGGGCGCCGAGGTGTACCCGTGGCGGGCCGGCCGAGACCCGGGGCCAGGAGCCCTGGCGGAGGCCCGCAGGGTGGCCGAACTCGTCGACCTCGTACGCCCCGACCTGGTCCACGCGCACAGCGCCAAGGCCGGGCTGGCCGCGCGGCTGGCGGTGCGGGGCCGGGTGCCGACGGTCTACCAGCCGCACGCCTGGTCGTTCGAGGCGGTGGACGGGGTGACCGGGCTGCTGGCCCGGAGCTGGGAGCGGTGGGCCGCGGCGCGCTGGACCGACAGGGTGGTGTGCGTCAGCGACGCGGAGCGCCGCCGGGGCGAACAGGCCGGGGTGCGGGCGGCCTGGACGGTCGTCCACAACGGTGTGGACACGCGCCGGTTCGGGGCGTTCACCGCCGGGGCGGACCGGGCCGCCGCGCGGGCGGAGCTGCTCCCGGACGTCGCCGCCGACGCGCCCGTGGTGGTGTGCGTGGGGCGGTTGTGCCGGCAGAAGGGCCAGGACGTGCTGCTGAGGGCCTGGCCCGCGGTGGCCGCGCGGCTGCCTGAGGCCCGGCTGGTGCTGGTGGGTGACGGGCCGTCGGCCGAGGCCCTGCGGGGTGCGGCACCGCCGTCCGCAGTGTTCGCGGGCGCGGTCGCGGATGCGGCGCCCTGGTACCGGGCGGCCGACCTGGCGGTGCTGCCGTCCCGCTGGGAGGGCATGGCGCTCGCGCCCCTGGAGGCCATGGCGTGCGGCAGGCCGGTCCTCCTCACCGATGTGGACGGCGCCCGCGAGAGCCTTCCGCCCGGACACGCCGCGCACTGCCTCGTACCGCCCGGAGACACCGGGGCGCTGGCCGGGGCGCTCGTACGGCTCCTCCAGCGGCCGATCCTGCGCCAGTCGCTGGGGCGCCAGGCGCACCGGCACGTAGTGACCCGATTCGACGTGCGGCGCGCGGGAGCGGCCCTCGCGGACCTGTACCGCGAGGTGGCCCCGGGCCCCTGTGAGCGCAGAGAGCCGATCACCCAGTGACCACGGAACGCCCGAAGACCCCTGCCCCGCACCCCGGATCGGCCCGCCTGTCCCGCCCGGACCCGGCGGCGGCCCTGGGGCGGGCCCCCAGAGTCCCCACCCACCCGGAGGGCGCGGACCCGGGCGCTGCGGCCCGTGTGCAGCGAGCGGCCCGCGTGGACGCCGCGGCTGCCGTGTCCCGCCCGACGGGAGCGGGAACCCCGGCCCGTTCCCGTCCGGACGGGTCCGGTCCTGGTCGTCGGGAGGGCGCAGGTCCGGCGGACCCGGTGGCGGCGGGGGGCCGGAGCGACGCGGTCCCGGTGGACGCCGCGGCCGCCGTGTCCCGCCCGGCGGGCCCGGACCACCAGGAGTCCGTGCCCGCCCCGGCGCAGGGCCGGCGGGAACGCGCGGGGGCGGCGGCCCGTACGGCGACCGGGCCGTATGGCGTGGACCCCTCCCCTGCGCCGCCTCCTGCCGAAACGGGAAACGCCGCCCCCCGGGCCCCCCGCTCCCCGAACACCGGAGGGACCGGGACCGAAGCCCGTCAGGAGTGTCCGGACGAGCGGCGCTCAGGCGAGACCAGGGGCCTGAGGCCGGAGCCCCCGGCCCGGGAAGGGGCGGGACGGGGAGACGGCCGCCGTACGGAGGCGGCGTCCGGTGCGGGAGGTCCTGCGGCGCGGACCGGCGGGGCCGGGGCCGCGCGGCGGACGGGCGGGGTGCCGTTCTCCGGGGGACTGGTCCTGGCGGACTGTGCGGGCGGACTGGCCGTCGCGCCGATCGCCGGGCCGGAGCTGCTGGTTCAGCTCACCCTGGTGGTCGTGGTCCTGCACGCGTGCGCCGGGCTGTACCGCGTCGTCGCGCTCGGTGCGCTGCCCGCCGGGCGGCACGCCACCGCCCTCGACGAACTGCCCGCCCTCGCCGGGCGGGTGGCCGTCGCCTGGTGTGCCGTCGTCGCGCTGTCCTTCACCCCGGCGCCCGGCACCTTCGGGGAAGTCGCCGCCGGGTACGTCCTTCACCTGGCCGCCCTGGCCGTCTGCCGCGCCGCCGTACACCACAGGCGCCGCCGCGCCGCCCGCGACCAGCCGCGTTCCGCGCTCGTGGTCGGCCCCGCCCCGGCCGCCCAGCGGCTGGCCGCGCTGCTGCACCAGCACCCCGAGTACGGGGTCCGTGCGGTCGGGACCGCGTGCTCCGGACAGGACATCCCGCAGCCCGCCGGTGCCGAGCCGACGGCCCACCCGCTGCCCCTCCTCACCTCGGCCGAGGACATCCAGCGGGCCGTCATCCAGAACTGCGTGCACGATGCCTTGTTCGTCGGTGCCGACGATGCCGAACTCCAGTCCCTCCTCCGCCAGTACGGCTGCACCACCTGGCACGTCGGAGCCGCGACCGGCACCGGCGTCCCGATGGGCCGCCACCTGTGGGGGTACGAGTTCCGCGTCCTCCCCGACCCGGCCGCCGTCACCCGCCGCGGGCGGCTTCCCAAGCGCGTCCTGGACGTCACGTTCGCCGGGGTGATGCTCGTCGCGGCCGCGCCCGTCCTGCTCCTGTGCGGCGCCGCCGTGCGGCTCTCCGGCGGGCCCGGTGTCCTCTTCCGGCAGGAGCGAGTCGGGGAGCACGGCCGTCTCTTCACCCTCCTCAAGTTCCGCACCCTGCGCCCCGAGAGCGAGATCGAGGCCGCCACTCGCTGGAACGTCGCCCACGACCACCGGCTCGGCGCCGTCGGCTCCTTCCTGCGCCGCACCTCGCTCGACGAGCTGCCCCAGCTGTGGAACGTCCTGCGCGGCGACATGAGCCTCGTCGGCCCGCGCCCCGAACGCCCCTTCTTCGTGGAGCGGTTCAGCCGTCTCCACCCCGGATACGCGGCCCGTCACCGCATGCCCGTCGGCCTGACCGGGCTCGCCCAGGTGCACGGGCTGCGCGGCGACACCTCCATCGAGGACCGCTGCCGCTTCGACAACCACTACATCGACCACTGGTCGCTCTGGCAGGACGTGTGCATCCTCCTGCGCACCGCGGCGACCCTGATCCGTCCGGCGGGTGGCTGATGGCCGCGATCTCCCTGCTCCCCACTGCGGTGGTCCGGCCCCGAGCGGCCGCGCTTCCCCTGCACCTGCTGCCGCTCCTGGCGGTGATCGCCCTGCTGGTCCTGCCGCCGCCCTCGGGTGACGGCGGCGCCACCCTCGCGGACGCCGCCTCGGGGCTGCTGGTGCTGTGGTGCGGGATCCGGCTCGCCCGCGACCGGGTGCGGCCGCTGACCCGGCTCGCCGCGCTGGTGCTGGCATCGCCCGTGCTGGCCCTGGGCGTCGCCGTGATCGCCTCCCGGGACCCGGCCGCGAGCCTGCCCGGACTCGTCCGCTACCTACAGGTCTTCGTACTGGTGCCCGCCGCCGTCGTGCTGACGCTGCGGGACCGGCGCGACCTGGCCGTCGTCGCCTGGGCGTTCATCGGGCTCGCCCTCGTCCAGGGCGGCATCGGCGTCGTCCAGTACGCGACCGGCACCGGTGCCTCGTACATGGGCGAGGACATCCGGGCCGTCGGCACGTTCGGGCCGACCGACGTGATGGGCATGGCGACGGTCGTCTCGTACGGGATCGTCGCGGCGGTCGGCCTGGCTCTCGGTGCCAAGGGGGTACGCACCCGGTGTGCCGCGCTGGTCTGCGCGTGCTTCCTCGCCGTACCCCTGGTGCTGTCCTTCAGCCGGGGTGCCTGGATCGCGACCGCGCTGATCTGCGCGGCGCAGCTGGTGGCTACCGGGCTCCGGCGCGCGTTGCGGGCGGCGCTCGCGGCCATGGCCCTCGGGGTCGTCCTGGTGGGGGGCCTCGGGATCGGCTCGGCCATGGTGCAGGAACGGCTCGTCAGCATCACCCAGGTGGCGGACACCCCCGACCGGTCGGTGACCGACCGGTACACGCTGTGGGCGGCGGCCGTGGACATCTGGAAGGAGGAGCCGCTCACCGGCGTCGGACCGAAGGGCTTCCCCCTGTACCGGGACAGCCACGCCTCGCTCGCGCTCTCCTCCGGCAGCGACACGGCCGGCGCGGGGCACGCCTACCAGCGGCAGCCGCTGCTGTCGCCGCACAACATGTACCTGCTGATCCTCAGCGAACAGGGCCTGCTCGGGCTGCTGGCGCTCGCGGGCGGCTGGCTGGCCCTGCTGGTGGCGGGGGCGCGGAGGCTGTGGGGGGTGCGGGGCGCGGCCGGGCGCCGTGGCCTGGGCGCGGGGCTGATCGCGGTGGGGCTGCTGGGGTGGCAGCTCGTCGACTTCCTGTACGCGGACATCGGCGGCCCGTCGACGGTGCTGGCGGCGGTGGTGCTGGGGGTGGGGGCGTGGTGGGCGGCCGGCCCTGACGCGGCGGCGCGTCGTGGCTGAGGGCGCGGGCGGGTGCGCGCTGGCACCGGCCGTCGGGGGCAGCCGCTCCGCCGGGGGCGGAACGCGCTCCCGCAGCGGAGGCCCGGGCCCGCGCCTGGCGCGGGCGGCCCTGGTCACCGCCGGGCTCACCGCCGCAGGGGCCGTGCTCGGGCTCGCGCGGGACCAGTTGCTCGCGCGGAACTTCGGAGCGGGCTCCGAGACCGACGCGTTCCTCGTCGCGTGGACCGTCCCCGAGTTCGCTTCGACGCTGCTCATCGAGGACGCGATGGCCCTGGTCCTCGTCCCCGCGTTCAGCCGCGCGCTGGCCCGGCGGGGCGAGGGCGCGCACCCCGACCCGGTGCGCACGCTGGTGCGGGTGACCCTGCCGCGTACCGCTCTCGCCGCCGCGACGGGCGCCGCGCTGCTCGCGCTCGCCGCGCCCGTCCTCGTACCGCTGCTCGCGCCGGGGCTGCCCCGGCAGGAGCTCGCGGTCGACTGCACCCGGCTGACCGCCACGTGTGTGCTGTCCTTCGCCCTGGCCGGCTACTTCAGTGCGGCCCTCCGCGCCCACAGCCGGTTCCTGGCACCCGCCGCGATCTACGTCGCGTACAACATCGGCATCATCACGGCGATCGTCCTCCTCGGTCCCGGCTGGGGCGTCCGCGCGGCAGCGGCGGGGGTGGCGGCGGGCGGTCTCCTGATGGCTCTGGTCCAGGGACCCTCGCTGGTGAGGAGACTGCGGTCGGGCCGGGAGGCGGAGGCGGCCCCCAGCCGTGCGGAGGAGGGCTCGCGGGCCGAGACCGGCTTCGTGCTCGCCCTCGTCGCCCCGGTCGTCCTCTTCGCCGTCACCCGCCAGTCCCAGGTCCTCGTCGAGCGCTTCCTCGCCGCCCCGCTGCCCGCCGGCGCCATCTCGCACCTCAACTACGCCCAGAAGATCGCCCAGCTTCCCATGGTGCTGTCGCTGATGCTCTGCACCGTCAGCTTCCCCGTCGTCGCGCGGGCCATCGCCGCCGGTGATCTGGCCGCGGCCCGGCGAAGGGCCGAGCGGGACCTGCTGTTCGCGGGGGTCGTGGTGCTGACCGGCGCCGCCACCGTCGTGGCCGCCGCGCCCCAGATCGTCGAGATCCTTTTCCAGCGAGGGGCGTTCAGCGCCCAGGACACCGCTTCGACCGCCGCCGTCATGCGCGTCTACGCCCTCGGCCTGCTCGGTCACGCCCTCGTCAGCGCCCTTGGACGGGTCTACTTCTCCGGCTCCCGCCCGCTGTGGTTCCCCGCCGTCGCCATCGCGCTCGGCGTCGCCGCGAACGCGCTGCTGGGCGCGGTGTGGGTGGGCCCCTGGGGCGCGTCCGGCATCGCGCTGGCCAACGCCGCCGGGATCACCCTGACCGCCGTCCTGCTGCTCCTCGGGGTGGGGCGCCACGGCATCCCGCTGTCCGCCCGCGCCGTCGCGGGGGGCCTGGCCAGGCTGGCCGTCGCCGCCGGTGCCGCGACCGCCGCGGGCGGGTTCGCCGCCTCGTGGGACGGGCCGGCGCCGGTGGCCACACTGCTCACGGGGGCCGTCGTGGCCGCCGTGTTCCTCGCCGCCGCGCACCTGCTGCGCGCCCCGGTGGTGCCGGACCTCCTGCGCCGGGCCCGCCGACTGCTCCCCACCGTCCGCCCCGTACAGCGAAGGCCTGCCCATGACCGGTCGCACGACGACCCCTCCCTGGATCGCGATGTACCACTCGGTCGACGAGGACAGGGATGACCCCTACCAGGTGACCGTCACCCCCGCCCGGCTCGACGCCCAGCTGCGCTGGATGCGCGCGCGGGGGCTGCGCGGGGTCACCGTCCGCGAACTGCTGGCGGCCACGGCCCGGCACGCGGCCCGCGGTCTGGTCGGGCTCACCTTCGACGACGGCTACGCCGACTTCCTGCACCAGGCGGTTCCCCTGCTGCACCGCCACGGCTGCACGGCCACCGTGTTCGCGCTGCCCGGCCGCCTCGGCGGCGACAACGCGTGGGACGACCTCGGCCCCCGCAAGCCCCTGCTGACCGCGCCCGAGCTGCGCCGCTGTGTCGACGCGGGCATGGAGGTCGCCTCGCACGGCGCCCGCCACATCGACCTCACCCACGCCGACGACGCCACTCTGCGGGAAGAGGTCCACGACAGCCGCGAGCATCTGAGGGCGCTCACCGGCGAGGCCCCGGACGGGTTCTGCTACCCGTACGGGACGCTCGACGCCCGGGTCGTCGCCGCCGTCCGCGCCGCGGGCTACACATACGGCTGCGCCATCGACCCGGGCGCGGACCTCGCGGGCGTCCTCGCCCTGCCCCGCGTCCACATCGGGCAGCGCGACACGGCCTGGCGGCTCACCGCGAAGCGCCGGCTGCACCGGCTGCGCCGCCGCGCCCCCGCCGGCCTCGCGCACCCCGCGGCGGCCGTGTCATGAGGGTCCTGCACATCATCACCGGCCTCGGCATCGGCGGAGCCGAACAGCAGCTGAGGCTGCTGCTGCGCCATCTGCCGGTGCACAGCAGCGTCGTCACCCTCACCAACCCGGGTCCCGTCGCGGACGCCCTGCGCGCCGACGGTGTGCCCGTCGCCGACCTGGGCATGCGCGGCAACCGCGACCTGGCCGCGCTGCCCCGGCTCACCCGGCTCATCCGGCGGGGCCGGTACGACGTCGTCCACACCCACCTGTACCGCGCCTGCGTCTACGGGCGGCTCGCGGCCCGGCTCGCCGGGGTGCGGCGGGTCATCGCGACCGAGCACTCCCTGGGCGCCGCCCAGATCGAGGGCCGCTCGCTCAGCAGCGGGGCCCGTGCCCTGTACCTCGCGTCCGAGCGGCTCGGCACCGCCACGGTCGCCGTGTCCGACACGGTGGCCCGGCGGCTGGCCGACTGGGGGGTGCGGCCGTCCCGCGTGCGCGTCGTCCCGAACGGCATCGACGCGGCGGGTTTCGCCCACGACGAGGCGGCCCGCCAGGCGACCCGGCGGCGGCTGGGGCTGGGCCCCGGCGCGTATGTCGTCGGCGGGGTCGGCCGACTCGCGCCCGGCAAACGCTTCGCCACCCTGGTCCGTGCGCTGGCCGAACTCCCGCCCGACGTGCACCTGCTGCTCGTCGGGGACGGGCAGGAGCGGGCCGTGCTGGAGGACCTGGCCGTGAGCTGCGGGGTCGCGGACCGGGTGGCGTGGGCGGGGGCGGTGACCGGCGGGCTGCCGGGGCTGCTGGCCGCCATGGACGTGTTCGTCTCGCCGTCCGCCGACGAGGCGTTCGGGCTCGCCGTCGTGGAGGCGCTGGCCGCCGGGCTGCCGGTGCGGTACGTGGCGTGTCCCGCACTGGACGACCTGCCGCCCGGGGACGCGCCGGGCGCCCGGCGGATCGGCGGCTCGGTCGCGGATGTGGCGGCCGCGATCCGTGAGACCCGCGCGGCGGGCCCCGGGCGGCACCCGGTGCCCGCGGCGGCCCACCGATACGACATCGCCCGCAGCGCAGAGCAGTTGATGACCCTCTACCGACAGACCGTCTCCCGAGAAACGAGTGTCCGATGACGACCCAGAAGCCCACCGCGAGGCCCTCCGCGCAGCCCAAGCCCGAGCCCAAGCCCGAGCCCAAGCCCGAGTCCAAGCCCGAGCCCAAGCCCGAGCCCAGGGCGAAGGCGTCGGCCAGGGCCTCGGCCGCGGACCCGGCCGAGGGGTCCGCAGCCACCGCGACCGGGGCCCGAGCCGAGGGGTCCGCCGGTGCCGCGCCCAAGGCCCGCGAGCCGCGCAGGCCGCAGAAGACGCGGAAGCCCCGCAGGCCCCGTCGGCCGCGGAACGCCGTCCCTCTGCGGCTCCGCGTCGGCCGGGGCATCCGGCGCGGGATGCGCCGGATGGCGGGGCTGCGGCTCCGCAGGCGCTGGGTCGTCCCCGGAGCCGTACTGCTCGGCCTGATGGGCGGCGGGGTGTACGGGCTGCTGAAGACCCCTCAGTACGCCGCGACCAGCTATGTCGTGGTCGTCCCTGCCGAGCGTTCCGACCCGTCCGGGGCCATGGGACTGGCACAGGCGTACGGGCGGGTCGCCACGGACATCGCCCTCGCCGGGGACGCCGCCGTCTGGGCCCGGGTCTCGCCCGCCGCGCTCAGGGCGAACGTGCAGGCCGCGACCTCCCCGGACGCGCCCATGATCGCCGTCACCGCCCGGTCCGCCCGCCCGGCGACGGCCGTGTCCATGGCCGACGCCGTCGCCAGGGCCCTGGTACAGGAGGGCACCCGCGCGGAGAGCAGCACCAATGTGAACGTCGTCCAGTTCGCCCGCGCCACCACCCCCACCGAGCCCGTCACGGCGTCCGCGGCCCTGGCGTCCCTCGTCGGCGCCAGCGCGGCCGGTCTGCTGGGCGCGCTCGCCCTCCTGATCCGCCCCAGGCGCCGCACGGCGGCGACCGCGCTCACGGTCCCCGCTCCGGCCGCTCCCGCGTCCGACGCACCGGGCGACGCCGCGCCCGCCTCCGGTGCGCTGGTCGCCCGGGCACGGGACGGCTCGGGCACCTCCGGCGCGCGCGTGGCCGCCTCCTCGGCCCGGTCGGGTGACACCGTTCCGGGCACGCCCGCCTCCGGCACCTCGGTCGTCCCGGCGCGGGACGGCTCCGGGACACCTGCCCCCGCCTCGGGCGCGCCCACCTCGGAAGGGCCGGCTCCGGCGGCCCCGTCCGACGGTTCCCGCACGTCGGCCCGGGGCGCGTCCGGTGCGGGCGGCTCCTCCGCCGTGCCTTCCGAAAGCCGGTATTCGTGCTCCTCGGCCTGCTGTTCCACGATCCGCAGCAG
>NZ_JADWYO010000090.1 GCF_022414595.1 Streptomyces sp. MUM 203J
GCCGGGGCGAAGCCCACCGCGCCCCGGCCGGTGGTACCGACGTCCACGGGCCCCGAGCCCGCGGCACACCGGTCCGCCCGGCCCGAGCCGGCCGGGTCCCGGGCCGTGCGACCGGAGCGGACCGGGCCGGGAACCACCGGATCCGGGGCCACCGGGCCGGGCTCCAGCGGGCCTGGGGCCATCGCACCCGGGTCCATCGGGTCCGAACCCCCGGGAGTCGCAGCGGCCGGGTCCGGGCACACGGGCCCGAAGGGCGCCCGGCCCGGGCCCGCCGGGTCCCGGCCTGCCGCGCCGGAGACCACCGAGGCCCGGTCCGCGGTGCGCAAGGGCACCGCGTCCGCCGCGTCCGCGCCGCGCAAGGGCACTACCCCCGGGGGAACGGGCGCCCCTCGACCCGTGCGGGACGGCGGCGCCCTCCTGGACCCCGCCGCCACCGTGCTCCTCGGCACCGTCGGCGCCCCCACCCGGCGGGAGACCGCGCGACCGGCGCCCGAACCGCGGTCACCCCGCCGAGGCCGCCACGCCGGGCAGCGGGCGCGGTCGGGGCCGGATCTCGATCCGCAGCTGGCCGAGCGGCCCGGCGCCGTGCTTCCCGGGTGGGCCGGGATGCTGGCCGGGCTGGCCGCCCTGCTGGGGTGCGGGCTCGTGGCCTGGGGTTCCGGGGCGGTGCCCGAGCCGGTGCAGGACCTGCTGGGCCTGCCGTACCGCCCGTACCGCGGGCTTCCGTTCGGCGTGGCGGCGCTGCTCGCGCTCGGCGTGCTGCTGGTGCTGTTCGCGTTCGGCGGCCTGACGCGGGGCCGGGTGGGCGCCGCCTGGGTGCTGACCCTGTTCGGCCAGTACCGGGGGACGGTCCGCCGTACCGGCCTGCTCTGGGTGAGCCCGCTTCTCCTCCGCCGCCGCCTGGACGTACGGCTCCGGCACTGGCGCAGCGAACCCGTCGCCGCGGTGGACGCCAACGGCACGGCCCTGCGGGTCGTCGTCCTGGTGGTGTGGCGGATCAACGACACGGTACGCGCGGCCTTCGGGGTGGCGGACCACGAGACGTACCTGCGCGAACAGGTGGAGGCGGCGCTCGCCCGGGTCCTCTCGCAGCGCCCGGTCGACGCCCCCTCCCCGTACCGCCCCAAGACCGCCGTGCTCCCGGGCGACGCCCCGACCCTGCGCGACGCCGAGGCGGTGGGCGAGGCCCTCACCCGTACCCTCGCCACCGCCTGCACCCCGGTCGGGATCGAGGTGTTCTCCGCGCAGCCCGTCCACATCGAGTACGCCCCGGAGATCGCCGCCGCCATGCGCCGGCGGCGGATCGCGGCGATCGAGGCCGAGCAGCGGGACGCCGTTCTGTCCTCGGTCGTCGACACGGTCGACGACGTGGTCCACCGGCTGACCGCGCGTGGTCTGGTCGAGCTGGACGACTACGACCGCAAGACCCTGGTCAAGGACCTGACCGTGGCGTTCTGCGCGGGGCACGGTGGTCCGGTCGAAGGAGCGTGAGCCCGCGTGCGATTGGTATGGACATGACGAACTGCCGTCCCTAGATTGGGAGTTGGTCTAGACCGGAGCCCACCCAGCTCCGGTGCTCGCCGGCACCCGACCGTTCATCCCATCGCGCGCGATCCCCCACCTCCTTCCGGGAGTAATGCATGCGACAGAAGAGCCAGAGGACACAGGAGAAACAGAAGAAGAGGCGCACCTCGGGCACCGTGCTGGCCCTCGTCCTGGGAGTCGCCGGGGCCTCGGCCCTCGCCACCGGAACCGCCGGAAGTCACGGCTACACCGACGCACCCGTCAGCCGCCAGAAGCTCTGCGCCGACGGCACGGTCACGGGCTGCGGCTCCATCCGCTGGGAGCCGCAGTCCGTGGAGGGGCCCAAGGGCTTCCCGCAGCGCGGACCGGCCGACGGCACCATCTGCTCGGGCGGCAACAGCCGGTTCGCGCAGCTCGACGACCCCCGTGGCGGGAACTGGCCCGCCACCCGGGTGGCCGGCGGTCAGAGCTACAGCTTCCGCTGGCGGTTCACCGCCGCGCACGCCACGACCGACTTCCGCTACTACGTCACCCGCGACGGCTGGGATCCCGCCAGGCCGCTGACCCGCGCGGACCTGGACCCGCAGCCGTTCCTCACCGTCCCCTACCACGGGCAGCGCCCGCCGTTCACCTTCACCCACCAGGGCCGGATGCCGAGCGGCAAGTCCGGCCGCCATCTGATCCTGGCGGTCTGGACGATCCACGACACGGGCAACGCGTTCTACGCCTGTTCCGACGTCCGGTTCTGACGACGGCGCCACACGGTACGAAGAAGCCCCCCGCTTCCGCGAGGGGCTTCTTCCGTCTGTGCGCCGCCAGGGACTCGAACCCCGGACCCGCTGATTAAGAGTCAGCTGCTCTAACCAACTGAGCTAGCGGCGCCTGCTGACGGAGTTAATACTACCCGCTCCCGAGGGGTGCTCCCGACCGCCCTCAAACGTGTCGTGCCTCACAGGGCCAGCGACAGCACCACCGGTGCCGCCCTCCGGTTCAGCGCGTCCGCCGCCGCCCGCAGCCGGTGCGCGTGCTCGACCGGCAGCGACAGCGCCAGGCACCCGACCGCCGACCCGGCCGTCAGGGGCACCGCCGCGCAGACCGTGCCCACCGCGTACTCCTGGAGGTCCAGCACCGGCACCGTCGGCGGCTGGCTGTCCAGCTTGGAGAACAGCACCCGCTCACTGGTGATCGTCCGGGAGGTCAGCCGGGCGATCTTGTGGCGGGACAGGTGGTCCCGGCGGCCGTTCTGGTCGAGCTGGGTCAGCAGGCACTTGCCGACCGCGCTCGCGTGGGCCGCCGACCGGAAGTCCACCCACTCGTTCACCTTCGGGGTGTGCGGCCCGTCGGCCATCTGCGTGATCTTGACCTCGCCGTCGATGTACCGGCTGATGTAGACCGCCGCGCCCACCGAGTCGCGCAGGGCGGTCAGCGTCTCCTGGAGCTTCGTCTGCAGGGCGGCCCGCCGGGTGGTGCCCGAGCCCAGCAGGACCAGGCTGTCCCCGACCGCGTACGCCCCGGCGGTGACCTCCTCCACGTACCCCTCGCGGCGCAGCATCCGCAGCAGCGGGACGAGGTGTGCGGCCGGCAGTCCGGTCTCCCGCGCGATCTGGCTCTCGGTGACTCCGCCGCCGTGCCTGGACACCGTCTCCAGTACGCGCAGCGCGTACTGCACCGAATGGAACGCCGGACTCGCCTGAGGCTTCGGCGTCACGGTTTCCCCCTTTACCAGGTGTGACCGCATACTTCGTCACCACGATAGCCGCCAAAGGCCGTTTTCGGGCGCCCTGTTGACAACAACGCCGAGGCGCCCCAGCGGTGCGAACCGGGGCGCCGGTCGATGGCATATGCCCTCGGCATCAGGCACTCCGAGGGCCCTGCGGCTCGGCGGAGGGCCGAGCCGCAGGTCACAGCACCGCGCCGAGGAACTCCCGGGTGCGCTCGTGCTCCGGGTCCGAGAAGATGCGCTCCGGCGGACCCGCCTCGATCACCCGTCCCGAGTCGAACATGAACACCTCGTCCGAGATGTCCCTGGCGAAATTCATCTCGTGGGTCACGCACAGCATGGTGATGTCGGTGCTCCGCGCGATGTCCCGCAGCAGGTCCAGCACCCCCGCCACCAGCTCCGGGTCCAGCGCCGAGGTCACCTCGTCCAGCAGCAGCACCTTCGGCCGCATCGCCAGCGCGCGGGCGATCGCGACCCGCTGCTGCTGGCCGCCGGAGAGCTGCGAGGGCCGGGCGTCCGCCTTCTCCGAGAGTCCCACCATCTCCAGCAGTTCCCGGGCCCGCTGCTCCGCCTCGTCCTTGCCCAGTCCCAGCACCCGCACGGGGGCCTCGGTGATGTTGCGCAGCACCGACATGTTCGGGAACAGGTTGAACTGCTGGAAGACCATCCCGATGCCCTTGCGCACCTCCCGCCGCTGCTTCTCGTCGGCGGGGAACAGGCGGGCGCCGCCCACCTCGATGGTCCCGGTGTCCGGCCGCTCCAGCGTCATCAGCATCCGCAGGATCGTCGTCTTGCCGGAGCCGGAGGGGCCGATGAGCGTGACGTGCTTGCCGGCGGAGACGGAGAAGGACAGCTCCTTGAGGACGGTGTTCTCACCGAAGCTCTTGCTGACACCGTCGAACGTGATCAGGTCAGTGGACAAGGCGGCGCTCCAGGGCTCGTACGAGAAGGGAAGCCGGGTAGGCGATGAGGACGAAGGCGACACCGACCACGGTCAGCGGCTCGACGTACTGGAAGGTCGCGGCGCCCCCCAGCCGGCCCTGCTGGAGCATCTCCAGCACCCCGATCGCGGCGAGGATCGGCGTGTCCTTCAGCATGGCGATGACGTAGTTGCCGAGCGCCGGGGTGACCCGCCGCAGGGCCTGCGGCAGGATCACCGCGAACCAGGTGTGGTGTGCGGGCAGGCTCAGCGCGGTCGCCGCCTCCCACTGCCCGGCCGGCACGGCGTCGATCCCGGCGCGGTACACCTGTGCGGTGTACGTCGAGTAGTGCAGGCCGATCGCGAGTGTGCCGGTCGTCAGCGCGGAGAACTGCACGCCCCACTCGGGCAGCACGAAGAACAGGAAGAAGAGCTGCACCAGCAGCGGCGTCGTACGGATGAACTCCGTCAGCGCGTTCACCGGCCAGCGCACCCAGCGGGTCGGCGCGCGGAAGGCCGCCGCCCACACCAGCCCCAGCGTGAACGACAGCAGCGAGCCCAGCACCAGCACCTGGAGGGTCAGCAGCAGCCCGTCCACGAAACGCGGCATGAAGTCCCAGACAGCGGACCAGTCCCAGTTCATCGAGCCGTCACCCCCAGGTTCGCCTTGGTCTTTCGCTCCAGCGCCTTCATGGAGCGGGTGATGCCGAACGCCAGGACGAAGTAGATCACCAGCACGACCGTGTAGATCTGCGCGCTGTCCTGCGTCGCCAGCCGCACCAGATACGCGGCGAACGACACGTCACCGACCCCGAGCAGCGACACCAGCGCCGTACCCTTCAGCAGCTCCACCAGCAGGTTGCAGAAGGACGGGATCATCTCCGGCACCGCCTGAGGCAGCAGCACCAGCCGCATCCGCTGCCACGGCGTGAAGCTCAGCGCGACCGCCGCCTCCCGCTGCGCCGGGGCCACCGCGCCCAGACCGCCCCGGACGATCTCCGCGCCGTACGCCCCGTACGAGAGTCCCAGGGCGAGCACCGCCGCCCACATCGGCACCAGCTGCCACCCCATCAGCGGGGGCACCACGAAGAAGAGCCAGAACATCAGCACCAGCGCCGACACCCCGCGGAAGATCTCCGTGTACGCGGTCGCCAGGAACCGCACCAGCCGCGAGCGGTGGGTGCGGGCCATGCCGACGGTGAACGCGACGAAGGCCCCCAGCGCCGCGCTGCAGACGAGCAGCTGGATCGTGATCCAGATCCCCGGGAGCACCCAGTTCTGCCACAGCCCGATGGTCATCGGCACAGCTCCTCGGCGGTCAGGGTGGTCATCTCGGCCTCCGAGAAACCGAACCGGCGCAGGATGCGCAGCAGTTCGCCGCTCTTCTTCATCTTGTGGATCTCGACGTTGAAGGCGTCCCGCAGCGAGCGGTCGGTCAGCCGGAAGGCGAAGCCGCCGCCGTCGATCCGCTCCTTGCCGTCGACGACCGCCGCGAACGCCTCCGTGGCCTCGGCCTTGCCGCTCTTCTTGACCACCTCGCGGGCGGTGAGCGCGGTCCCCGCGAACACGTCGACGCGCCCGGACTCGACGGCGTTCAGTCCGGCCACCTGATCCTGGAGGATGACGATGTCCTTCTCCGGGTACCCGGCGGCCACCGCATAGCCGATCTCCGCGTACCCGGTGCCGGTCGCGAACCGCGCCTTCTTGCTCACCACGTCCTCGTACGAGCGCAGCCCCATCGGGTTGCCCTTGCGCACGATGAAGGAGTCGAGCATCTGGTACTCGGGGTCCGAGAACAGCACCTGCTCGCAGCGGTCCGGGTTGATGTACATCCCGGCCGACACGACGTCGAACTGCTGGGCGTTGAGCCCGGGTATGAGGGAGCCGAAGTCGGTCGCGACCGGCTGGACCCGGTCCACGCCGAGCCGCTTGAAGATCACCTTGGCGAGTTCGGGCGCCTCTCCCGTGAACGCCCCCTCCTCGTCGACATAGCCGTAGGGGACCTCACCGGCGATGCCGAGCCGGACGGTCCCCTGTGCCCGCAGCCGGGCGAGTGCGTCCCCGGACGGGACGCGGGAGCAGCCGACGGCGCCGAGCAGCGCGCCCGACGCGCCGAGCACGGCGCCGCCGGCAAGCAACGAGCGGCGTCTTATGGATCCTGATTCCCTGGTGGATGTGAGGGCCATGGGCGCGCGGCTACCCGAACCCGTGCGGGCTATGCGTACGGGTTCGCGATCCGGCGGCCGTCGCACCCCGGGCCCGGCGGGCCCGTCGACAGGAGGCTGGTTGCCATGACCACGGTCGGACTGCTCCGTCCGGAGGACCATCCGGAGGACGACTACCGGCGTATCGAGACGTTGCTGGACAGCGACATCCGGGTCGACTCGGCCCCCTACGAGGGCCCGGGCGAGGACCCGGAGCGGCTCGCGGCCGGGGCGGAGCGGCTGAGGCTGGCCGGGGCGGAGGCGGTGGTGTGGGCCTCGACCGGGGCGTCGTTCGTGTACGGCTGGGAGGCCGCGCACGAGCAGGCCCGCGCCCTGGCGCTGGCGGCGGGGCTGCCGGCGTCCAGCACGTCCATCGGCTTCGCCCATGCGGCACGGGAGGTGGGTGCCGCGCGGGTCGCGGTGGCCGCGACGTACCCGGCGGACGTGACGGAGGAGTTCGCCCGTTTCCTGGAGGCGGCCGGCATCGAGGTGGTCGGCCCGCGCCGGGCCCACGCCGCGGGGCCGGTGCCGGACCTGGTCCGCGCGGCGGACGACCCCCGGGCCCAGGCGGTCCTGGTGCCCGACACGTCCCTGGCGACGGTGGCGTACCTGCCGGAGGCGGAAGCGGCGGTCGGAAAGCCGGTTCTGACGGGCTCCCAGGTCACCGTATGGGAGGGGCTGCGGCTGGCGGAGCGGCGCGGGGCGTGGGCGGAGGACCTGGGCGTGCTGTTCGGGAGGCGGGGGCCGAGGGACGTGTGGGAGCCGGAGGAGTAGGCGGCGCTGGTTCTTTCTCGGGAAGCCGCGCACAAGATTCCTAAGCGAGCCTTAAGCCGCTCGTCACCTGTGGTGGCGGGCGGTTGCTCGTGGAGGTGCAGGCCCCTGACGAGGCCTTTCCTTCCAGAATTGGTCTAGTCCTCATTTGGTTCAGACCATTGACGTGCGGGGGTGCGGCTGGCTATCAATTCTTCAACTTCCGCGCCGCGCATCCTCGTGGCCCCCCGCCACCCCCCTCCCGGAGGCCGCTCGTGCACTTCCGTAAACCCCTGTTCGCCGCGCTCGCCGCCGGAGCGATGGCCACCGCCGTCGCCGTCGGAGCGACCACCGCCCAGGCCGTGGACGCCACGCCCGCCGCCGGGGAGGCGGGCGGCGTGAAGATCGCCTATTACGACCAGTGGAGCATCTACGGCAACAAGTTCTTCCCGAAGCACCTGGACACCCGGGGCATCGCGGAGAAGCTGGATGTCATCAACTACTCCTTCGGGAACATCCACCCCACCGACCTGACCTGCTTCATGGCCAACAAGGCGGCGGGCGACGACAACAACCCCAACGCCGGCGACGGCGCGGGCGACTCCTTCGCGGACTACGGCCGCACCTTCTCCGCCGCGGACAGCGTGTCCGGTGTCGCGGACAAGTGGGACCAGCCGATCGCGGGCGTCTTCAACCAGTTCAAGCAGCTGAAGGCCAAGCACCCGCACCTGAAGATCAACATCTCGCTGGGCGGGTGGACGTACTCCAAGTACTTCCACGACGCCGCGAAGACGGACGCGAGCCGCAAGAAGCTGGTCTCGTCCTGCATCAAGCAGTACCTCGACGGCGACCTGCCGGTCCGGGACGGCTTCGGGGGCGACGGCACCGCGGCCGGGATCTTCGACGGCATCGACATCGACTGGGAGTACCCCGGCTCGGACGGCGGCCACCTCGGCAACCACTACGGCCCCGAGGACAAGCAGAACTTCACCCTCCTGCTCGCCGAGTTCCGCAAGCAGCTCGACGAGTACGGTGCCGCCCACGGCGGCAAGAAGTACCTGCTCACCGCGGCGCTGCCGGCCGGTCAGGACAAGATCAAGCACATCGAGACCGACAAGATCGGCGCGTACCTCGACTACGCGAACATCATGACGTACGACATGCACGGCGCCTGGGACGGCGACGGGCCGACGTATCACCAGTCCCCGCTGTACTCCGGGGCGAACGACCCGACCGACCCGATCGCTCCGGGCACCCAGAAGTACTCGATCGACAACGCCATCGACTCCTGGATCGACGGCAACCCCGCGTACGGCATCACCGGTGGCTTCCCGGCCGGCAAGCTGACGCTCGGGTACGAGTTCTACTACCGCGGCTGGAAGGGTGTCCCGGCCGGCGACGCGGACGGTCTCGCCCAGCCCGCGACCGGCGCCTCGGGCGCCCGCCCGCTGAGCCAGCAGGCGGGTATCGCCCACTACAAGGAGCTGGGCGGCATCGTCGACAACCCGGCGACCACCTACTGGGACGACGACGCGAAGGCCTCGTACTTCTACAAGGACGGCGAGTTCTTCACCGGTCTCGACCAGCGGGCGGTCCAGGAGCGCGCCGCCTACGCCAAGAGCCGGGGTCTGGCGGGAGCGATGATGTACTCGCTGCTGGGCCTGGACGAGAACACGACCCTGCTGAACCACATCGTCGACGCGGTGGGCGGCACGCCCCAGAGCCCGAGCCCGACGCCGACCGGGTCGACCCCCGCCCCGACCCCGACCCCGACGGAGACCGCCCCTGAGGGCTGCACCGCCCCGGCGTGGGACGCCGGCGCCACGTACACCGGCGGCGACGAGGTCGCCCACGACGGCCGCAGCTGGAAGGCCAAGTGGTGGACCAAGGGAGACGAGCCCGGAACGACGGGCGAGTGGGGCGTATGGGAGGACCTGGGCGCCTGCTGAAGCCCGGCCCGTCCGGAGGCACCCCCTCCGCGGTGAAGCCCCCCGCACCACCCCCCACGCCACCGCCCCTGACCGGAGAGCACACCCTCCCGGTCAGGGGCGGTACTCATGCGCCGCACGGGCCGCGCGCGGGCTCACGCCACCTTCGCGCCCACCCGGATCAGTTCCGCGATCCGCTCCGGCGCCACCGCCCGCGAGTACAGCCAGCCCTGCCCGGTGTCGCAGCCGATCCGCCGCAGCCGCGCCGCCTGCCCGGCGGTCTCCACGCACTCGGCGGTGACGGTCAGCCCGAGCCGGTGCGCCAGGTCCACCATGGTCTGGACGATCACCTCGTCCGCCGGGTTCGGATGCGCCTCCTCCTGGAAGCCCCGTACGAACGAGCCGTCGAGCTTGAGCACCGAGACGGGAAGACGGCTCAGATAGGCGAGGTTCGAGTAGCCGGTGCCGAAGTCGTCGATGGCGATGCGCACGCCCATCTCGCTGAGCGCCTGGAGCGCCTGGAGGGGGCGGCCGGCCGAGCCCATCACGGCCGACTCGGTCAGTTCCAGCTGGAGCAGGCCGGGCGCCAGCCCGGTCTCGTCCAGGATCTCCGCCACGTCCGCGACCAGGTCGGAGTCCCACACCTGCCGTACGGCGACATTCACGCTGACGAAGATCGGCGGTTCGCCGGGATGGTCCAGCTGCCAGCGCCGGGCCTGGCGGCAGGCCGTACGCAGCACCCACTGCCCCAGCTGCACGATCGACCCGTCCTCCTCGGCGATTCCGATGAACCGATTCGGCGCCAGGGTGCCGAACCGGGGGTGGTGCCAGCGGACCAGCGCCTCGACTCCGTGGACGGTGCCGTCGGCCATCCCGACCAGCGGCTGGTAGTCCAGCGCGAACTCGCCGCGCTCCAGGGCGGGCCGCAGATGGGAGGAGAGGGCCTGCCGGGTCATGCGGTGGGCGTTGCGCTCCGGGTCGAACAGCGTCCAGCGGGCCTTGCCGTCGGCCTTGGCCCAGTAGAGCGTCGTGTCGGCG
The DNA here is from genome assembly GCF_022414595.1 of Streptomyces sp. MUM 203J. Classification (GTDB taxonomy): domain Bacteria; phylum Actinomycetota; class Actinomycetes; order Streptomycetales; family Streptomycetaceae; genus Streptomyces. Next base: position 10,084 of record NZ_JADWYO010000090.1, read on the forward strand.
GCCTGCATCAGGCCGTTGACCGTGGTGCCGTCGGCGGTCCGTTCGACGACGCCGATGGAGGCGGAGACGGACAGCCGCTGCCCGGCGAGGTCGAACGGCCGCTGGACGGTGTCGAGCAGCGCGCCCGCCAGGTCGGTGAGCTGGCGGGTCCCGGTCGAGTCCTCGACGAGGACGGCGAACTCGTCGCCGCCGAGCCGCGCCACGAGGTGGCCGCCACCGCGTGCGTGGGCGTCGTTGTCGGCGCACTCCGTGAGCCGGGTCGCGACGGCGGCGAGCAACTGGTCGCCCACGCGGTGGCCGAGGGTGTCGTTGACGGCGTTGAAGCCGTCCAGGTCCAGGTAGCAGATGCCGACCCGGCCGGTGGTCTCGTCGTCGTACGAGGCGTGGTGCTCCAGCGTGGAGGTGAGCCGCTCGAAGAACAGGGCGCGGTTGGGGAGGCGGGTCACCGGGTCGTGCATCTGCAGGTGCCGCAGCCGCGCCTGGAGTTCGCGCCGGTCGCTGATGTCCGTGACGGAGAGCAGGACGTTACGGCTCCGGTGCACGGGAGCGACGGTCACCTCGGCCCACAGGGTGCGCCCGTCCGCGTGCTTGAGCCGCCGGGTGCAGCGCAGCCGGGAGCGTCGGCCGCCGAGCACCTCCCGGTAGGCCTGCCAGGTCCGCCGGTCGGTGTCGAGGTCCACCAGGGTGGCGGCGTCCCGCCGGTGCAGCTGCTCCTGCCCGGTCCCGCAGAGTGCGACGAGCGCGTCATTGGCCCGCAGGACCAGCCCGTCCGGGCCGACCACGGCCATCCCGATCTGCGCGGCGAGGAACGCGGCGTGCACGTCCCGCAGCTCGGCGGCAGGCGCCCCGACACGGGGCCCGCGGGCCGCGGCCGTGCCGGGCGGCTCGGCGGGGTCTGCGCCGGGGGCCGGACCGGAAGGCGCGGGGTGCGGCGCGGGGCGTTCGGCGGCAGGGTCCGGAACCCGGGCGCCGAACGAGCGCGGAGCGGCCGTGTGCCCGGGGGCCGGGGCCGCCGGACCGGCGGGTGCGGTGAGGGGGCTGCGGGAGCCGTCCGGCGCGTCGGCGCCGCGGTCGGCCGCGGGGTGACCGGAGGAGGGCGCGACCGCGGCGGGGCCCACGGGGCCGGGGTGCGAGGCGAGGGCGCCCCGGACGGTACCGGAGGTGCGGCCCGCGGCCGGGGAGGGGACGGGCGGGTCGGCGGGGTGGGTGAAAGGGGTGAGGGCGGTGGCCGGGCCCGTCGCCGGGCGGGCGGGCGGGCTCGGGGTGGCCGCGGCGAGCGCTGCGGCGGGGGCGGGTTCCCCGCCGGGGGCGAAGCGGGGGCCCGGGGTGCCGTGGCGCGGCCCGGGGTGGGCCGTGAGGACGACCAGGTTCGGGCGGCGGCCCGAGGGGTTGGGGCCTGAGATGTCACGCTCTGTGATCGACGGTCGTGGCAGCCGGGCGGTGCCGAGCTGTGCGACTGCCGTGTGTCCCGGTCCTTCTGGAGTTCCGTTCACCGCTCGCTCCCGCAGGGCAGTTGTGACGTACAAATGTGGTCTGGCCAGGTCAGGCAGGGAAAGTGAGCCGATCATAGAGGGCGCTCATGGGGCCGTTCCAGCGACCCTGGCGCCATGTGGACATCGCGTCCGCTGCGCCCTTTACGCCCGATCGTTTCTGCGCGGGTCTGGCAGGGACCCGCTCGCCTCTGATCGATTGTGACTGTCGGTGAAGTGGCGCATGAGGTCCGGGTGTGTCGCTGCTCACCCGAGTGGTGCACTGGAACAGGCTCAACGCGGCGAACCCTCCCAAGGTGGTGTGAGAGCCCCATCCCGCACCGGAGGTCGACGTGGAGGGTCAGCAGTCGCCCCCGTACCCACTCGGGCGAGCGCACCACCCGGAGCCCACCCCGGCCCATGCGGGCCCGGACACGGGCGGGCCCGGCCGTGGCGGTCCTGTGGCAAATCGCCTCGGCCAGGGGGGTCCTGGCCTGGCCGGTCCCGGAGCAGGCGGTCACGGCCCCGGCCGTGACGGGCCCTCTCGCGGCGCTCCCGGTCATGCCGGCCAGGGCCGTCCCGGCGGGGGTGCCCCCGGTCGTGGCGGCCGTGACCGCGGCGGGCCCGGCGGGGGTGGCCCCGGTCAGGGTGGCCTCGAACGAGGTGGCCCCGGCCGAAGCGGCCCCGGTCTTGGTGGTTCCGATGGGGGTGGTCCTGGTCAGGGCGGCCTCGAACGAGGTGGCCCGGATGGTGGTGGCCGTGACCCTGGCGGGCCCGGCGGGGGTGGCCCCGGGTGTGACGGCCCGGGTCGTGGCGGGTCCGCCCCGGCCGCCGCCGGGGCGCGTCGTCCCGGGCTCCGCGCCACCGCGGCCGGCCTGTTCTGTCTCGTGGCCATCGCCGCGACCGGGCTGGCTGCGGGGCCGGCCATCGCCGCGACCGCGCCGGGGACCTGTGCCCTGCCCCGCACCGAGGCGCACCACTCCCTCGGACTCGACACCTGGAACTCCCGGTATCCGAAGCCCGAGCGCAGGCTGGACGCGGTCATGGTGTTCCTGAGCTTCCCGGACTCCCGGCCGCTCACCGCCACAGAGGAGATCGAGGCCGATTACTTCCCGGAGACCAGCCGTTTCTTCACGCGCGCCTCGTACGGCAGGTTCAGCCTCCGTCCCCACCCCCGGCACGGCTGGTTGCGCATGCCGCAGCCGTCCACCGCGTACGCGATAGAGCGCGACTGGGCGGCGGACCGCCGCGCCGCCTACCTGAGGGACGCGCTGGCCACCGCCGACCCGGTCGTGGACTTCTCCCGTTACGACATCGTCTACTTCGTCGCGGACCCGGACGCGCCCGGTGTCGACTCCGACGCGACGAAGGTGGTCAACCTCCACACTCCGCTCCACGCGGACGGTACCGACATCGACCGGGTGGTCACCCTCTTCGAACGGCACCCGCCCGACCGCAACGTCCTCGCCCACGAGACCGGCCATGTCTTCGACCTGCCGGACCTGTACCACCGCCCGGTCGACGGCAAGGGTGACTGGGACACCCACGTGGGGGACTGGGACGTCATGGGCAGCCAGTTCGCACTGGCGCCGGAGTTCTTCGGCTGGCACAAGTGGAAGCTGGGCTGGCTGGACGAGCGCCAGGTCCGCTGCGTACGGGAGCCCGAACTGCTCACCCTGGAGCCGCTGGCCGCCCCGCGGCTGCCCGGCGCCGCGCCGGGAACGCGGCTGGCCGTCGTACGGACCGGCGAGCACAGCGTGCTGGCCGTCGAGGCCCGCGACGCCACCGGCAACGACCGGGAGGCCTGCCGGGAAGGTGTGCTGATCTACCGGGTGCGAGGCGAGGCGCCGTCCGGCGCGGGGCCGGTGGAGGTACTGGACACCCACCCCCTGACCGATGCCTGCCGGGACCGCTCGGTGTACCCGCCGCTCGCGGACGCCCCGCTCGGAGTGGGGGAGGCCTACACCGTGCCGGGCGACGGCACCCGGGTGGAGGTCGCGGACCGGACCGGTACGGGTGCGTGGACGGTGCGGATCACCCCGTGACCGCCCTGTGCGCGTGTGCACCGCGCACACGAAGAAGCCCCCCGCTTCCGCGAGGGGCTTCTTCCGTCTGTGCGCCGCCAGGGACTCGAACCCCGGACCCGCTGATTAAGAGTCAGCTGCTCTAACCAACTGAGCTAGCGGCGCTCGCTGACGTCGTAGACATTAGCATCCGGATCCTGGTCTGGCGAAATCGATACCCGCACGTCCCGGGCGGATGCGGCCCGCGCCACACGGACGCAGGCCCAGAGCAGTACCTCGGGCCCCGGGAGCCAGGGGGAGGCGGTGTCGGGGGCGACCAGCCACCGGGGCCCGTCGGCCGCGCCAGTGCCGGTGACCAGCGGCGGCACGGTCACCGCGTCGCCCGCGCCGTGGCACAGCATGGGCGGAACGGCGCCGCCCCACTCCTCCCAGCCGAGCAGCGAGGGCAGCCGGTGGGCCGTCCCCGGCGCGGTGAACAGCAGCATCCGCCCCCGGTGCGCGGCGACCGGGCCTGAGCCGGGGCCCTCGCTCCAGAGCCGGTCCAGCAGCCGACGCCCGAACACCGCCGGGACGCTCACCACGTCGAAGACGCTGCCACAGGGCAGCGCGGCGGGCGCGGTGGGCCGCGCCTCCCACAGGGCGAGCGTCGACACCGGGTACGCGGCGGCCGATACGAGCCAGCTCGCGCCGTCCGCGGTGATCTGTGCCGCGTGCACGGCACGGGCGGGGGCGACGCAGGCGGGGGCGACGCGCTGCTCGGCCTCGATCGCGCCCTGGGCGGGAGGCAGCGGGACCGGCGGTGTCTCGGGGCTCAGCCAGGTGCTCATACCTCCAGGTCTACCGGCTGTGACAGGGCGCACCCGCTGAGTTTCCGGAAACACGGACAAAGTCGGGTGCGGAGCACTAGGATTCGCCCTCGGCATATGCCGCCCGCGCGCCCGCAGGGATCTACTGCTCCTCGCTCCGGCCACCCGTGAGCAGGTCGCGCCCGAAGTCGACCATGCGCTTCGCATAGTCCTCAGTCCACTCGGCGCGCTCCGCTATGTCGGAGAGGGTGAGCCGGTCGAACCGGCGCGGGTCGGCCAGCTGGGCCGCCGCGATCGCCTGGTACTCCATGGCCCGGTCCGCCGCCGCGCGGAACGCGAGTGCGAGTTCGGTGGACCGGGAGAGCAGCTCGCGGGGGTCCTCCATCGACTCCAGGTCGAAGAAGTGCTCCGGGTCCGAGGCGGCGGCCGCGGGCTCGAAGAGCAGGGGGCCTGGCTTGAGCCTCCGCCGCTGGTCGCTCCGCTCGGTTTCCGCCATTGGTGACTCCCCATGTCCGTGTGCCCGGGCCGTCGACCGTATCCCCACGGCCACCGACCATTGTCCCGCCTCCCGCAAGACCGCGTGGCCCCGGGCGGGGGCCGACCGGCCGCCGCCTGTTCCCGGCACCACGGGCTCCGCCCCGGTCTCTCCTTCGCCGCTCGTCCTCAAGCGCCGGACGGGCTGAGACCGGCGCGTGGGATCGCCGGCGCGAAGAGCCCCGGGGGAGTTCGGGGGCGCGGAAGAGCGCGGGCGCCCCCGGTTCGGGAAGGAAGGGGAGGGCGGGCAGGGGAGAGAACCCGCCCGCGGCTCAGCGGCAGGCGTCGGCGGCCCGGATGAGGCGCGCCGCGAGGCCGAGTGCCTCGCGGAGTGTCGCCGGGTCGGTGACCGGCGACGCGTCAGCCGGCGGCAGCAGCCAGTCCGCCCCCGCCGTCGGCCGTCGAAGGCCCCGGCACGCACTGCCGGGAACGTCCCACGCCGCCGCCGTGCCCGGCGGCACGAGGAAGCCCAGCGTGTCGCTGGAGTCGTCGTGGAGCACGGGGCCGACCGCCGGCGCGCCGGTACGGCGCAGGATGTCGACCGCCTCCAGGCCCTGGCGGGCGGGGACCGTCACAAGGTCGCAGGTGTGGGCGCGCGGGGTGGCCTCCAAGCGGGCTTCCGACAAGGGTTCCTCCTTGAGGTCGTGCCTCCGTGTCCGCACAGGTTCAACGGTCTGTTCCCGTCAACGGCACGGTGGCGGACCCCCGCAAGGGGTGGCGAACCCTGGCGGATTTCCGGGCGGGTCCCGCGCCCGCTCCCAGGGCTACGCCTCCAGGTGCCCCGTGTCGTTCCAGCGTTCGAGCGCCGGGGCCCCGTACGCCCAGCCGAGGACGGACAGGCTCGTCGGGTCGAGCCGGATCCGGGCCGCGAAGGACAGCTCCTCGCCCAGCCAGCGTGCGGCGATGGACCGCAGGATGTGGCCGTGCCCGAAGACCAGCACGTCCCGTTCGGCCGAGCGGGCCCAGTCGACGACCTGGTCCGCGCGGGCCGTCAGGGACGCCATGCTCTCGCCCTCCGGCACGCCGTCGCGCCAGATGAACCAGTCCGGACGGCCGGCCTTGATCTCGGCGGGCGTCATGCCCTCGTACGCGCCGTAGTCCCACTCCATGAGCGCGTCCCACTCCTGCGCACGGTCGCCGAACCCGGCCAGCACGCACGTCTCGCGCGCGCGTGCCAGCGGGCTGGTGCGGATCTCGTACCCCTCCAGGCCCGCCCACGGGCCCCGGTGGAGCCGCTCGCCCAGCAGTCCGGCGCCCCGTCGGCCCTCCTCCAGGAGCGGGATGTCGGTCCTGCCGGTGTGCTTGCCGAGCAGCGACCACTCGGTCTGGCCGTGCCGGGCGAGCAGGATGCGCGGTGCCATGGGATGTACTCCTGGTGGTTCACATGGGGCGCACACGACGGCGGGTGCGGCTGAGGTACGGGCTCATCATCTCGTACGGCCCCGACGGGTGCCGAAGCGGCCGACCGGGCGTGAGCGGGCCCCGGCTGTCAGTGGTGGATGCGACACTGCCGCGGTGAGCGATTCCCTTCCGACCACACTCCGCCACCGGCTCGCGGAGCTGCGGGGGCCCGCCGCCCTGCCGCACCCGCTGGACGCCCGCGCGCTCGCCGCGCTGGCCGCGAACCCCGGCTGCCGCCGCAGGGCGCTGCTCGACGGGGCGGGCGTCGACAAGACGGCCCTGGCCTCGGTGCTGGGCGCCCCGTCCGGGTACGGGCAGTCGCAGTTCGCGTTCATGCGGGGCAACGCCTTCGAGGCGCGGGTGAAGGCCGACGGGGGCGCCGAGCTGCTGCGGCTGATGGGCGCCGAGCGCCCGGGGGACGTCCGGGTCCCGGACCTGGCGGCGGCCGGGCCCGAGGGGCGCACGGCACGCACGGCGCTGGCGCTGCGGGAGGCGACGGCGGAGGCGCGGGCGCGCGGGGTGTGGACGCTGCTGGACCATCCGCTGCTGGCACTGGAGGTCGCGGGCTCACCGGTGTTCCTGGAGCCGGACGCGGTGGTCGTGCGGCCGGACGGGGGCTGGACGGTCGTCGAGATCAAGTCGTTCCCGATGATCGACGGCGCCGCGGACGCGGCGAAGGTGGGCGCGGCGGCCCGCCAGGCGGCCGTGTACGTGCTGGCACTGGAGCGGGTGGCGGCCGTGACGGAGGGTGCGGAGGTCGCCCGGTCGGTGCTGCTGGTGTGCCCGAGGGACTTCTCGAACCAGCCCACCGGCTCGCTCGTCGACGTACGGAAGCAGCGCGCGGTGACGGAGCGGCAGCTCGCCCGGCTGACCCGGCTGGAGGACATCGCGGCGGAGCTGCCGGAGGGAGTGACGTTCGATGTGGCGGAGTGCTCGGCGGAGCAGCTGACGGCCGCCGTGGACGCGGTCCCGCACGCGTACGCCCCCGAGTGCCTGTCCTCCTGCGAACTGGCCTTCCACTGCCGGTCCCGTTCCCGGCACGCGGGCGCCGTGGAGACGCTGGGCCGTTCGGTCCGGGGCGAACTCGGCGGCCTGACGACGGTCGGCGCGGTCCTGTCGGCTGCCCGGGGCGAGTCCGGCGACGCGGCCGACCCGGCGGTGGCGGCGCTGCGGCGGGCGGCGGCGCTGCGGGCGGAGACGCTGGACGCGGC
>NZ_JADWYO010000091.1 GCF_022414595.1 Streptomyces sp. MUM 203J
CGCCACGCCTCCCGAAGCACCCGGGCCGGCCCCGCGGCGGCACGGCGCGCCCCCCGGGCCCCGGGGCCGCTCCGCCCCGAGCGGCGGGACCCCGGCCGTCGGCACCGCCCCTCTCTCCCCGGCCGAGCCGCCCGCCCACTCCCGGGAGCCAGGCCCCGGCGGCGGGCCCGCCCCGGACACCCCGCGCCCGGCCGACGGAACGGACGCGCCGCTCCCCCGCCCGGAGGGCGACGGTCCCGCCGGGCCTCCGCCCCCAGGACGAGTCCCGGGCGGCAGCGGTGCGGCGGAGCCGGGCGTGCGGTTGCGGGCGCGGCGGCTCACCGTGCGGTACGCGGGGTTCACCGCGCTGGACCGGGTCGACCTCGACCTCCCCGTAGGCCGGATCACCGCCCTCGTCGGGCCGAACGGGGCCGGGAAGAGCACCCTGTTCCACTGCCTCGCCGGCACGATCCGCCCCGCCGCCGGTCAGGTGACGCTCGACGGCGCCGACATCACCCGCCGCCCCGCCCACGCCCGTACTCGTCTCGGCATCGCCCGCACCTTCCAGGAACTGGCCGTCTTCCCGTCCCTGACCGTCGAGGACAACGTGCGGATCGGCGCCGAACAGGGCCGGGTCCGCTCCTCTCCCGGCCCGGACACGGAGCAGGTCCTGCGCCTGCTCGGCCTGTCCGGCGGCCTCCGCGCGCGCCCCGCCGCCGGGCTCTCCACCGGCACGCTGCGCCGTGTCGAGCTGGGCCGCGCCCTCGCCGGCCGGCCCCATGCCCTCCTCCTCGACGAGCCCGCCGCCGGGCTCGACGCCGCCGAGACCGCCGCCCTCGCCCGCGTCCTGCGGGCCCTCGCCGCCGACGGCATGGCCGTCCTCGTCGTCGAGCACGACCCGGACCTCGTCGCGGCGATCGCGCACACCGTCCACGTCATGGAGGCCGGAAGGATCGTGACGCGGTCATGAGCGTCGAGATGGAGCTGCGCTCCGTACGGGTCCGGTACGGCCCCCTGGAAGCCCTGCACGGCATCGACCTCGCCGTGCCCGCAGGCACCGTCACGGTGCTGCTGGGCCGCAACGGATCCGGTCGTACGACCCTGCTGCGCACCCTCGCGGGAGCCGTGCGGCCCAGCTCCGGGCGGGTGTGGTGGCGCGGCGCCGACGTGACCGGCGTGCCCGCGCACCGGCGGGCGCGGCGCGGGCTCCGCTTCGTCCCGGACCGGCGCGCGGTGTACGCCGCACTCACCGTCGCCGAGAACCTCGCCCTCGCCGCCGCTCCGCCGGGCGACCTCGCGCCCGCTCTGGACGCCTACCCGGAGCTGCGGCCCCTCCTCCCCCGCCGGGCGGGCACCCTCTCCGGCGGCGAGCAGCGGATGCTGGCGCTGAGCCGCGCCCTGCTGCCGCCCCGGGAGGGTCCCGCGCGCGTCGTCCTCGTCGACGAAGCCGCGCTCGGCATGTCGCCCGCCGTCGCCGCCCGTACGTACGCCCTGCTGTCCGCGCTCCGGCTGGCGGGCACCGCCGTGGTCCTGGCCGAGCAACGCCTGCCCGCCGGTCTGCCGCCCGGAAGCCTGGCCCACGAACTGCGCCGCGGCACCCTCGCCTTCAGCGGCGAGACGACCGAACTCATCCAGCGGGGGCCGCAGCAGGCCGCGGGCCCCCGCGATGACGCCTGAACGGGGCCCGGCCGCGTCCGCCGGTACCCCCACACCCGCCGCCCGGCCTCCAGCGGCAAAGCATCCGAACGCCCGGACCGGCAAGGCCCGCCCTCCCCGAAACCCCGCGATCACACCGGAACGGCGCCTCAGTCCACCCGCCCGTCAGGCCTGGGAACCGGAAGCCCACCGGTGCCTCGGCCGCCCCGGTCCCGGTCCCTCCCTAGCAACGCCACTCCTCGACTGCCGGAACGGACCGAAGCCCCACCCGAATCCGTCGGCCCCCGGCCGCCCCGCCTCCGGCGGCGCACACGACCGCACCACCGGACCGGGCCCCGGCCCCCCAGCCCCTCCGGCCCCCGCGATCAGTCCTGTCCGGTCGTCGCCCTGCCGCCCGCCGGGCCGAGGTCCGGCCCGGCGGGCGGCAGGACCGCCCCGGGCCGCTCTGCTCCCGTTCCGCGCGGGAAGACGAACCGCCACGCCGTCGACGCGTCCCTCTGCTCCGCCGGCTCCCCACCCTCCACAGGATCCGCCGGACCGGGCGACTCCACCCCCTCCACCGGCTCCCCCGCCCCCGCCTCGTCCCCCGAGCCCGACTGCTCCTCCGCACCCACCGGCTCCCCGTCCTCCACCGGTCCCGCAGGCTCCGCCGGCGGCTCCCCCTCCACCGGTTCCTGCCTCCGTTCCGGGATCCGCAGCAGCATGCCCGGCTCCAAGCGGTCCGGGTCCTCGCCCAGCAGGTCGCGGTTCGCCTCGTACAGGGCCGGGGCACCGCCCTCCACCCGGAAGCGGCGGGCGATCGCCGTCAGGGTGTCGCCGGGCTCCACCGTGTGGTGGCGGCCCGACAGGCCGTACCGCCTGGAGCACTCGGGCCAGGCCCGCCAGCCCTGCCACCTCAGCACCTCACGCGCCACGACGATCTGCTCCTCACGCGTGGCGAGGTCCGCGCGCCGCGCGAAGGCGAGCCCGCCGAACTCCTCCCACGTGGACTGACGGAACTGAAGGCCCCCGAAGTAGCCGTTCCCGGTGTCGACGGACCAGTTGCCGCCGGACTCGCAGAGGGCCACGCACCCCCACGGCCAGTCTCCCGGGCAGTCCTGGGGGGTGCCCGTGCCCACGTGGTAGTGGAAGTGACCGTGGCTCACCTCCGGGCCCGGCGCGGGCGGAGGCGGATCACCGGGTACGCCCCCGGCGAACGCCGGTACGACCGAGACGACCAACAGCACGGCGGACCACAGAGCGGGCAGCGGACGCGGCAGCATCCCGCCCACGCTAGGCACCACCGGCCGCGCCCCGGCGGCCTGCCGCGCGCCCCGCCCCGCGACACCACCCGGCCGGACGCACCGCACCCGGCTCGATTCCGTGGCCGCAGGCGCGTGACCCCGGCCGCAGCTCGGCCGTTGAACCGTCAAGAGGCGTGCCGGGACCTGCCCGGCCGCCACCGCACGCACCAACGAGTCCGAGGAGCCACCCGTGCCGCGCATGCTCGACGTCAGCGAGGACGTACGCGCCGAGATCGGTGACGAAGAAGCCGACCGGCTGCTCGCCGGCGAGAACGCCCCGGGCAGCTACGACTGCACCTCCTGCCGCACCCCGGGCGACTCCGAGCAGGAACGCACCAGCACCGTGCTGTTCGTCGGCGAGGAGACCGCCGTCCTCGCCTTCGCCCACGCCACCTGCATCCCCTCCCAGGTCGTCACGGTCTCGGAGGAGCAGCTCCAGGGCGCCGTCCGGTCCATCACCGGAGGCGGGCCGCAGACCGCACCCGCCGGGGGACCGTCCCCCGCCCCGCTCGCGGGCGGCACCGAGCAGGCCGTGCTGGGGGTGACGAGCGGACTGGTGCTGATCGAGGACGAGCTGCACCCGGCGCTCGTCGTCGAGCCGACCGCGCCGATCGCCCGCCCGGGCTCCGTCGGCTCCGGCGACGAGTTCCTGCCCCTCCTCATCGAGCAGGGCTTCCTCCCGGTGTCCGACCTGGACCAGAAGCCCACCGCCCTCGGCGGCTGGTCGGTGCTGCTGGCCATGGGGCAGCTCCACGCGATCCTCCAGCCCGGTACGGCCGGGGCGCAGCCGGTCGCCTGGTGGCAGGCGCACCAGCCGCTCCAGGTCACCGAGGGCTGGCGGGCCGCTGCGAACAAGCTGCAGACCGTCCTGGTGTTCGCCGCCCCGGTCGGCTCCATCGGCCAGCAGCCCCGCGAGGACCTGCTGCGCGACGCCCTGGAGAAGGCCGCCGCCAACGGGCGGCTGGTCGCCGCCGCCATGCCGCTGGCCGGAACCTCCTGATGGACGGGCTGCGCCCCGCCATACGGCCCACCCCCCTCCCGTACGGAACCCCGCAGAGCGCCACGGCCGGCACCGCGCATGGAACGCCCTCGTACGCGTCCCCGCACGATTCCTGGCCCGGTTCCCCGTACGGCTCGCCGCCCCCTCCGTCGTACGCGGTGGCCCACCCGCCCGCATACGGATCCCTGTCCGGGCCGCATCCGACGGGCGGCGGTGTCGTTGGCACCTACGTGCAGCACTCTTACGAGCCCTCCCGCCAGCCGTACCAGCACATCCCCGGCATGCGCCCGGCGCAGCAGGGGCCGTCCGGTTTCTCGGCCACGCCGATCTACGACGCGCTGTACTCCGAGTACCGCCGGTCCTTCCGGGCTCTGCCGGGTGACCGCAGCGGCGAGGAGGACCTCCGCTTCAAGGCCTTCGGCGTGGTGGCCTCGGTGCACAGCTCCCTCGGGCCCGCCGGGTACGGGCAGGGTCCGGGCTATCAGTCGGCGTACGGGGGCTACGCCGCCGCACGCCCGCACCCGGGACCCACGGGCCAGGCGCAGGCGGCGCTGCCGCCGGCCCCGCGCAGAGGACTCTGACTCGGGCAGGCGGCCGACACGGCGGCGGGGCCGGGATGCGTACATCGTGTACGCATCCCGGCCCCGCCGCCGTACGCGTGAACCGGCTCGCCCTACTTCTTCCGGCCGCGCTTCTCCCGCACCCGCACCGAGATGTGGATCGGCGTGCCGTCGAAGCCGAACTCCTCACGCAGCCGCCGCTCCACGAACCGGCGGTAGCCGTGCTCCAGGAAACCGGACGCGAACAGCACGAACCGCGGCGGCTTGGTGCCCGCCTGGGTGCCGAACAGGATGCGCGACTGCTTGCCGCCCCGGATGGGGTGCGGGTGGGCGGCGACCAGCTCACCGAGGAACGCGTTCAGGCGGCCGGTGGGGACCCGGGTCTCCCAGCCGGCCAGGGCGGTCTCGATCGCCGGGACCAGCTTGTCCATATGGCGGCCGGTGCGTGCGGAGACGTTCACCCGGGGTGCCCAGGAGACCTGCTGCATCTCGGTCTCGATCTCGCGCTCCAGGTAGTAGCGGCGCTCCTCGTCGAGGTCGTCCCACTTGTTGTAGGCGACGACGAGGGCGCGCCCGGCCTCGACGGCCATGGTGATGATGCGCTGGTCCTGGACGCTGATCGACTCGGTGGTGTCGATCAGGACGACGGCGACCTCGGCCTTCTCGACCGCGGCGGCGGTGCGCAGCGAGGCGTAGTAGTCGGCGCCCTCCTGGAGGTGAACCCGCTTGCGGATGCCCGCCGTGTCGACGAACTTCCAGGTGATGCCGCCGAGTTCGATGAGTTCGTCGACCGGGTCGCGGGTGGTGCCGGCCAGCTCGTTGACGACGACGCGCTCCTCGCCGGCGAGCTTGTTGAGCAGCGAGGACTTGCCGACGTTGGGGCGGCCGATGAGCGCGATACGGCGCGGGCCGCCGGGGGCCGTGCCGAAGGTCTGGGCGGGGGCCTCGGGCAGTGCCTTGAGGACCTCGTCGAGGAGGTCGCCGGTGCCGCGGCCGTGCAGCGCGGAGACGGGGAACGGCTCACCGAGGCCCAGGGACCAGAGCATGGCCGCGTCGGCCTCGCCGGACGCGCCGTCCACCTTGTTCGCGGCGAGGACGACCGGCTTCCCGGCACGGCGCAGCAGCTTGACGACGGCCTCGTCGGTGTCCGTGGCGCCGACGGTCGCGTCCACCACGAAGACGACCGCGTCGGCGGCCTCGATGGCGTACTCGGCCTGGGCGGCGACGGACGCGTCGATGCCGAGGACGTCCTGCTCCCAGCCGCCGGTGTCGACGACCTTGAAGCGGCGACCGGCCCACTCGGCCTCGTAGGTGACCCGGTCACGGGTGACGCCCGGCCTGTCCTCGACGACGGCTTCACGGCGGCCGATGATGCGGTTCACCAGGGTCGACTTGCCGACGTTCGGGCGGCCGACGACGGCGAGGACCGGCAGTGGGCCGTGCCCGGCTGCCTCGATCGCGCCTTCGACCTCCTCGATGTCGAAGCCCTCTTCGGCGGCGAGCTCCATGAACTCCGCGTACTCGGCGTCGCCAAGTGCCCCGTGGTCGTGCTGGTCGTTCATGAAGTCCGTTCCTCGTGGTTCGTGGTGGTCGGTGAACCGTCCGCGCGGGCCGGTTCACTACTGAAGTCTCGCTCAGCGCCCGGTGAGGCGCCTGGCGTTTTCCAGGTGCGCGGCAAGCCGCCCCTGGATGCGTACGGTGGCCTCGTCCAGTGCCTTGCGGGTGCGCCGTCCGCTGCCGTCCCCCGCCTGGAAGGCGTCCCCGAAGACGATGTCGACGCGGCTGCGCAGCGGCGGGAGCCCCTTCACCAACCGGCCCTGCCGCTCGTTGCTTCCCAGCACGGCGACCGGGACGATCGAGGCCCCGGACCGCACGGCGAAGTAGGCGAGCCCGCCGCGGATGGCGGCGAAGTCGCCCTCGCCCCGGGTGCCCTCCGGGAAGATCCCGAGGACGCCGCCGTGGCCCAGCACGTCGAGAGCGCGGGTGACGGCCGTGCGGTCGGCGGAGGCGCGGTCGACCTTGATCTGCCCGATGCGGTCCAGGAACGGGCCGAGCGGCCCGGTGAACGCCTCCTGCTTGATGAGGAAGTGCACGGGCCGCGGCGCGGTGCCCATGAGCATGGGGCCGTCGAGGTTGTGGGCGTGGTTGACGGCCAGGATGACGGGCCCGGAGACCGGGACCCGCCAGGCGCCGAGGACGCGGGGCTTCCACAGCCCGTACATCAGGCCGATACCGATGCCCCGCCCGACGGCGGCGCCCTTCGCGGAGGGTGTCACCTGGCGGCCGTCCGCTTCTCCTCGACGAGGGTGACGACACACTCGATCACCTGCTGGAGGGTCAGGTCGGTGGTGTCGACCTCGACGGCGTCGTCGGCCTTGGCCAGCGGGGACGCCTTGCGGCTGGAGTCGGCGGCGTCCCGCTTGACGAGGGCTTCCCTGGTGGCGGACAGGTCCGCGCCCTTGGTCTCCCCGGCCCGGCGGGCGGCGCGGGCCTCGGCGGAGGCGGTGAGGAAGATCTTCAGGTCGGCGTCCGGCAGCACGGTCGTGCCGATGTCCCGTCCCTCGACGACGATGCCCTGCGGGGCGGCGGCGGCGATGGACCGCTGGAGCTCGGTGATCCGGGCCCGGATCTCCGGCACCGCGCTGACGGCACTGACCTTGGAGGTGACCTCCTGGGTACGGATCGGTCCGGAGGCGTCCTCGCCGTCGACGGTGATGGTGGGCTGCGCCGGGTCGGTCCCGGAGACGATCGCGGGCTTGCCCGCGGCGTCGGCGACGGCCTCGGGGTCCTGGACGTCGATCCCGTTGGCGATCATCCACCAGGTGATCGCCCGGTACTGGGCGCCGGTGTCCAGATAGCTGAGCCCCAGCTTGGCGGCGACGGCCTTGGAGGTGCTCGACTTGCCCGTGCCGGAGGGGCCATCGATGGCGACGATCACGGATTCCACGGTGTCGGACACCTTCCTGAGGAGACGGGGTGCGGACCGGCCGGTTGCCTGGCGCCCACCCCAAGGTTACCGAGTACCGGACCCGCCCCATGCCGCCGGTCGTCCGGGCGGGCAGAAGCCCGCCGTTTCGGGAGGGGCGGGACGGCGGGAGGCAACCACCGCACCGCGACCGCTACTGCCGCAACGCCCAGCCCCGCTCCCGCAGCCCCGCCGTCAGACCCGGCGCGGCCGACGGCGCGACCATCAGCTGCACGACGCCCGCCTGCTGCCCGGTCGCGTGCTCGATCCGCACGTCCTCGATGTTGACCCCCGCCCGTCCCGCATCCGCGAAGATCCGCGCCAGCTCCCCCGGCTGGTCGCTGATGAGCACCGCCACCGTCTCGTACGCCGCCGGAGCCGTCCCGTGCTTGCCCGGCACCCGGGCCCGTCCGCTGTTGCCTCGCCGCAGCACACCCGCGACGCCGTCCGCCCCGTCCAGCCGCTTGTCCTCGTCGGAGGACTCCAGGGCGCGCAGGGACCGCACGGTCTCGTCCAGATCGGCGGCGAGGTCCGCGAGGACGTCCGCGACCGGCCCGGGGTTCGCGGACAGGATCTCCACCCACATCCGCGGGTCGGACGCCGCGATGCGCGTCACGTCCCGGATGCCCTGACCGCAGAGCCGTACGGCGGTCTCCTCGGCCCCCTCCAGCCGCGCGGCGACCATGGACGAAACGAGCTGCGGGGTGTGGGAGACCAGCGCGACCGCCCGGTCGTGGGCGTCGGCGTCCATGACGACCGGCACCGCCCGGCACAGCGCGACCAGCTCCAGCGCCAGGTTCAGCACCTCGGTGTCGGTGTCCCGCGTCGGGGTGAGGACCCAGGGCCGGCCCTCGAACAGGTCTCCGCTCCCGGCCAGCGGCCCGGACTGCTCCTTCCCGGCCATGGGGTGCGTGCCGATGTACGAGGAGAGGTCGAGCCCCAGGGCCGCCAGTTCCCGCTGGAGGCCGCCCTTGACGCTGGCGACGTCCAGATAGCCCCGGGCGAGCCCGCCGCGCATGGCGTCGGCGAGGGCGCCCGCCGCGTGCGCGGGCGGCACGGCGACCACTGCGAGGTCGACACGCCCCTCCGGCGGCCCGTCCGTCCCGGCACCGAGCGCGGCGGCGGTCCGGGCGCGGTCGGGGTCGTGGTCGGCCAGGTGCACGGTGACCCCCCGGTCGGTGAGCGCGAGGGCGACGGACGTGCCGATCAGTCCTGTTCCGATGACGAGGGCGGTTCTCACTGGGCGATGTCCTTGCGCAGGGCGGCCGCGGCGCCGAGGTAGACGTGTGCGACCGCGGTCTTCGGCAGGTCGGTCTCCACATGGGCGAGGACCCGTACGACGCGGGGCATCGCACCGTCGACGTCCAGCTCCTGGGCGCACAGCAGAGGCACGTCCAGGAGGCCGAGGCGGCGGGCGGCCACGGCGGGGAAGTCGCAGCGCAGGTCGGGCGTCGCGGTGAACCAGACGCTGATCAGGTCGTCGGCGGTGAGCTGGTTCCGCTCCAGCAGCGCGGTGAGCAGGGCGCCGACCTGCTCGTGCATGTGCTCGGCGTCGTCCCGCTCCAGCTGGACGGCCCCCCGGACCGCTCGTACCGCCACGTCGGCTCCTCACCTCGGTTGTGTCCCGCGACCAGCCTAGAGCCGCCCGGCCGGTGCGTCCTGCCCCGCCCCGGCCCTTCCCGGCCCGGGGGTTCCGTCTCCGGGCCCCCGTCGGTGCCCGAACGGCGCCGGTCCCGGACACCGGACGGGCTGGATCCCCTCCTCGTGGGCGACACTGTCGGGATGCTCTTCCACGTCGCCCCCCTGGCCGACTGGGCCGCCGAACCCACCGCCCCCTACCGGCCCGCCACCCTCGCCACCGAGGGTTTCGTGCACTGCTCCGCCGACCGGGAGACGGCCCTGAGGATCGCGGACACGCACTTCCGGGCCGTGCCGGGACCGCTGCTGGTGCTGGTGCTCGACGAGGCGCGGCTGGCGGCTGAGGTGCGCTGGGCGGGGCCGTTCCCGCACGTGTACGGCCCTGTGGAGCGTGCCGCCGTGACGGAGGTGCTGGAGGTGCTCCGGGGCACGGACGGGCGGGCGCCCGGGCTCGTCCCGTGGAGGTAGCGCGCGGCATGGTGGCTTCCGTACGGGGGTGAGACCGCCCCAGGATGGCTGCATGCGCCCGTTTCCTCCCGCACAGGGACTCCACAGCCCCGCACCGCCACCGCCGTCTGCCCCGTCACCGGCGCCCCGCCGACGTACCGTGCTCGCCTGCGCCCTGACCGCTGCCGGGACCACCGCGCTCACGTCGGGGTGCGGGAACGGCGGCGATGTGGAGGTGTCGGGCACCGTGCTCGGGGAGACCTCCGAGGTCCCGGTCGGCGGCGGGAAGATCTTCGCCGACGAGAAGGTCGTGGTGACCCAGCCCGCGGCGGGTGACTTCAAGGCGTTCTCGGCGGTCTGCACCCACCAGGGCTGCACGGTCGGCTCGGTGACGAACGGCCTGATCAACTGCCCCTGCCACGGCAGCCGCTTCCGCATCGCGGACGCGTCCGTCGCCGCGGGCCCGGCCCCGCGTCCCCTGCCCCCGCGTGAGATCACGGTCTCGGACGGCACGATCAGACTGGCCTGAGGACCGGGCCGTAGGGTCGTGCGCATGATCACACCCGAAGCCCTCGTGCGCGACCACATGATCTACTCGTGCGTCATGGGGTCGCGTGCCTTCGGGCTGGCCACGGAGGACAGCGACACCGACCGGCGCGGGGTCTTCCTCGCGCCCACCGCGCTCCAGTGGCGCTTCACCAAGCCGCCCACACATGTGGAGGGCCCGGCCGAGGAGCAGTTCAGCTGGGAGCTGGAGCGGTTCTGCGAGCTGGCCCTGCGCGCCGACCCGAACGTGCTGGAGGTCCTGCACTCCCCGCTCGTCGAGCACGCCGACGCCACGGGCCGGGAGCTGCTGGCGCTGCGCGGCGCGTTCCTGTCGCGGCAGGTGCACGCGTCGTTCACCGGTTACGCGCTGACGCAGCACCGCAGGCTGGAGGCGCACGTCGCGCGCCACGGGGAGCCGCGCTGGAAGCACGCCGTGCACCTGCTGCGCCTGCTGACGAGCTGCCGCGATCTGCTCCGCACCGGTGTACTGACCGTCGAGGTGGGTGAGGAGCGGGAGCGGCTGCTGGCGGTGAAGCGGGGCGAGGCGGCGTGGCCGGACATCGAGGCGTGGGTGACCCGCCTGGCCGACGAGGCCGGCACGGCGCTGTCCGGCTCGCCCCTGCCGCCGGAGCCGGACCTGCCGCGCGTCGAGGACTTCCTCTACCGCGCCCGCCTGGCCTCGGCCCTCCGAGCCGCCCGTCGGCCCGGCCCGCGCGACGAGACCGTGCGGCGCGTCGCACCCGCGGGGGCGCCGGGTGACGGCGAGGCGGCCCCGGTCACCTGATCAAGCGTCCCAGAGCGCGCCCAGCGTCAGCAGTTCGCTGCGGTACTCGACGCGCTCGGCCCACTCCCGGGGCCAGGCGTCCGGGCCGAGGTGGGCACCGGCGAACGCACCCGCGAGGCAGGCGACGGAGTCGGAGTCGCCGCTGGTGCAGGCGGCCCGGCGCAAGGCGGTGACCGGCTCCTCGGGGAAGAGCAGGAAGCACAGCAGTCCCGTCGCGAGGGCCTCTTCCGCGATCCATCCCTCGCCGGTCAGCAGGCACGGGTCGGTCTCCGGACCGGCGGTCCGCGCGGCCCCCTCCAGCCGTTCCAGCACGGCCGCGCACTCGTCCCAGCCGCGCTGGATGAAGTGGAGTGCCGACGGGTCCTGGGAGCGGGTCCACAGGTCCCCGAGCCACTTCTCGTGGTAGCGGGAGCGGTTCTCGTAGGCGTACGAGCGGAGCAGCCCGACGAGCCCGAGCGGCTCGGCGCCCTGCGCCAGCAGGTGCACGGCGTGGGCGGTCAGGTCGGCGGCGGCCAGCGCGGTGGGGTGCCCGTGGGTGAGCGCGGCCTGCAGCTGCGCTGCGCCCGCGCGCTGTTCCTCGCTCAGCCGGGGCACGAGCCCCAGGGGGGCGACACGCATGTTGGCGCCGCAGCCCTTGGAGTGGATCTGGCTGGCGTCCTGCCAGACGCGGCCCTCGTCGGCCAGCAGGCCGCAGGCGACCAGGCAGGTGCGGCCGGGGGCCCGGTTGTTCTCCGGAGAGCGGGCCCACTCCACGAACTCCTCGCGCAGCGGGCGGGCCAGCCGCTGCGGTGCGAGGAGGCCCCGGTCCATGGCGGTACGGACGGCCCGGCCGACGGCGAGGGTCATCTGGGTGTCGTCGGTGACCCGGGCGGGTTCGGGCAGCGGCAGCCCGCGCCACGGCCCGTACCGGCTCGTGATCCTGGGGACGTCGATGAACTCGGTCGGCAGACCCATGGCGTCCCCGAGGGCCAGCCCGATGAGGGATCCGGTCGCGGCCTGCCTGGTGGCGGTCCTGGTGGTGATCATGCCTCTCGTCCTTCCGGTCGCAGCAGTGGTGGACGCAGGGCGGTCGCGTCGCCCGCGCGGTAGAGGGCGGCGGGTTTGCCCCGTCCCCCGGTGCGGCGCGGCGGGCCCTCCACGGGCCGGACGAAGCCGGGCGTGGCGAGGACCTTGCGCCGGAAGTTGGGGCGGTCGAGCGGGACGCCCCAGACCGTCTCGTACACCTGGCGCAGCTCCCCGAGCGTGAACTCCGGCGGGCAGAAGGCGGTGGCGAGACAGGTGTACTCGAGCTTGGCGCCGACACGTTCGCGGGCGTCGGCCAGGATCGCGTCGTGGTCGAAGGCCAGCGGGCCCTGGGTGCCGTACGGGAGCCAGGCGGCGTGGGCCGCGTCGCCGCCGCCGCGGGGCTCGGGCAGGCCGGGGCCGAGGGCCGCGTACGCGACGGAGACGACGCGCATGCGCGGGTCGCGGTCCGGGTCGCTGTAGGTGCGCAGCTGCTCCAGGTGGAGACCGGCGGCGGTGGAGCCGGACAGCCCGGTCTCCTCGGCCAGTTCGCGGCGGGCGGCCAGGTCGGCGGACTCGTGGGGCAGCACGAACCCGCCGGGCAGGGCCCAGGCACCTTCGTACGGCTCCGCTCCGCGCCGTACCAGCAGGACATGCAGCCGTCCGTCGCGGAGGGTGAACACGGCGAGGTCGACGGTGACCGCGAAGGGAGTGAAGGCACACGGGTCGTAGCCGTCAGGGGCCTGGGCGTTCATGGCACCGTCCGCGATGGGTGGACCGGAAGCTTTAAGAGTCACTCTGACCATAAATCAGGCCGGGCCGCCACGCAAGCGGCTTCGCGCCCCGGGACACGAAAACCCGTGGCCGTACGGGCCACGGGCTTCGGTGCGCGGATCAGGCGGCAGGGCCGGCCTACAGATCGACGTCCTTCATCAGCATGCCGACCTCGGTGTTGGTCAGCCGCCGCAGCCATCCGGACTTCTGGTCCCCCAGCGGGATCGGGCCGAAGGCGGTCCGGACGAGCTTGTCGACCGGGAAGCCGGCCTCGGCCAGCATGCGGCGCACGATGTGCTTGCGGCCCTCGTGCAGGGAGACCTCCACGAGGTAGTTCTTGCCGGTCTGCTCGACGACCCGGAAGTGGTCGGCCCGGGCGTAGCCGTCCTCCAGCCGGATGCCGTCCTTGAGGCGCTTGCCCAGGTCCCGCGGGATGGGGCCCTGGATGGCGGCGACATAGGTCTTGCGGACGCCGTACCGGGGGTGGGTGAGGCGGTGGGCCAGCTCGCCGTGGTTGGTGAGCAGGATGATGCCCTCGGTCTCGGTGTCCAGACGGCCGACGTGGAAGAGCCGGGTCTCGCGGTTGGTGACGTAGTCCCCGAGGCACTGGCGGCCGTCGGGGTCCTCCATGGTGGAGACGACACCGGCGGGCTTGTTCAGGGCGAAGAACTGGTACGACTGCGTGGCGACGGTCAGCCCGTCGACCTTGATCTCGTCCTTCTCCGGGTCGACGCGCAGACCCTGCTCGACCACGATCGAGCCGTTGACCTCGACGCGGGCGTCCTCGATCAGCTCCTCGCAGGCTCGCCGGGAGCCGTAGCCGGCACGGGCCAGGACCTTCTGCAAGCGCTCGCCGTCCTGCTGCTCCTGCTGCTTCTGCGGCCGGTTCGCATACCGCTCGCGGTTGCGCTCCTCGACGCGGGCGTCGTACTCGCGGGGGCGTGCGGGGGCGGTGCGGTCACGGCCGCGCTGCGGCTGCTGCGGCTTCTTGGGGCCGCCCTTGGCGCCGCCGCGGGCCGTGGCACCGCGGCCCTTGCGGGGGCCGTCGGAGGAGCCGGAGGAACCGGCGCCGCCCACGTCGTAGCGGCGCTCCTCGGGACGTGGCCGGCCCGCGCGCTTCTGCTTGTCGTCGCGCTTCCCTCCAGACCCCGTCCGGGGGGTGCCCCCACCGGAGCCCCGGTAGTTACCGCGCCCGCTGCTGTTCCTGCCGCTGCTTCGCATCAAAGTTCCGTCTTGTCGTCTGCGTCCTCGGAGTCCGGATCGGGTGCGTCCGGATCGAACGACGGTACGGCCTCCTGGGTCTCGGCCTCGATCGCCTCCGCCTCCGGGAGGAAGGGCGCGAGTTCCGGCAGCTCGTCCAGGCCGCGCAGGCCCATCCGCTCCAGGAAGTAGTTCGTCGTCCTGTACAGGATCGCACCTGTCTCGGGTTCTGTGCCCGCCTCCTCCACGAGACCCCGCTGGAGGAGGGTGCGCAGGACCCCGTCGCAGTTCACTCCGCGGACGGCCGCGACGCGTGAGCGGCTGACCGGCTGGCGGTACGCGACGACGGACAGGGTCTCCAGGGCGGCCTGGGTAAGCCGGGCCTGCCGGCCGTCCAGGACGAAGCTCTCGACGGCGGAGGCGTAGGCGGGCCGGGTGTAGTAGCGCCAGCCTCCGGCCACGGCCCGCAGCTCGAAGCCGCGCCCGCCCCGGTCGTACTCGTCGGCCAGCTCCCGCAGCGCGTCCGCGATCTCGCGGGGGGTGCGGTCGAGCACCTTGGCGAGGTGCCCCTCGGTGGCGGGTTCGTCGACGACCATGAGAACGGCCTCCAGGGCGGGCTTCAGCTCCATCAGGCGTCCTCCTGGTCGAATGCGTCGGTGACGGTCACGGTGGGGTCCCCGTCTCCCCCGGTCCAGTGAACGGTGAGCAGCCCGAGCGGCTCGGGCTGCTCCAGCCCGACGGCCTTGTCCCGGTACAGCTCCAGCAGGGCGAGGAACCGCGCGACCACGGTGAGGGTGCCGTCGGCGTCCCGGCTCAGCTCCGGGAAGCTGAGCGACCCCCGCTCCCGCAGCAGGGCGACCACGACGGCGGCCTGTTCCCTGACGCTGACGAGCGGAGCGTGAATGTGCTCGACGTACACCTGGGGGCGGGGCCTGGGCCGCATGGCCTTGACCGCCAGCCGGGCGAAGCCCTCCGCCCCGATGCCGATGACGACGTCCGGCAGCAGCTCGGCGTACTCCGGCTCCAGCCCGACGGTACGGGGATAGCGCCGCCCTTCACCGTCCATCCGCTCACCGAGGATCCCCGCGACCTGCTTGTACGCCCGGTACTGGAGGAGCCGCGCGAAGAGCAGGTCGCGGGCCTCCAGCAGGGCGAGGTCGGCCTCGTCCTCCACCTCGGCGGCGGGCAGCAGCCGGGCGGCCTTCAGATCGAGGAGAGTCGCGGCGACGACGAGGAACTCGGTGGCCTGGTCGAGGTCCCAGTCGGGCCCCATCCCCCGGATGTACGCCATGAAGTCGTCGGTCACCCGTGAGAGGGCCACCTCGGTGACGTCCATCTTGTGCCGGGCGATCAGCTGCAGCAGCAGGTCGAAGGGCCCCTCGAAGTTCCCCAGCCGCACGGTGAACCGGGCGCCCTCGTCGTCGGCGCCCCTGCCCCCCTCCGTATCCGGGCCGGTCGCGGCGGCCTCCTCGGCCCACGCCCCCGCGCCGGCCGGCACCGCCGCCTGCTCCGGACCGGACGCCGCCGCCTCCCCGGAGCCGGGCTCTCCCGCCTCCGCCGGGCCACGCACCGCGGGTTCCTCCGCGGGCGGTCGTTCCGCCGGGCGCGACGGGGACCTGCCCTGCCCGGACGAAGCCGGGAGCTCTGCCGGGGGCGGGCGCCCCGGTACCGGGGCCGCGCCCTCCGCCTGCGCGGCGCCCGGCCCCCTGCCCAGGGCACGCCGACGCCGGCTCGGGGCGTCGGATTCGTGCGGGCACATGGTGCGAGGTCCAGGGGCGGGGCGGCGGGGGGCGCCCGTCAGGCTACCGGGCCCGCGCGGGCCTCACCGGCAGCCGCGCTGCGGAGCCGTCAGCGGCCCCGCAGCCGCCGCACCAGGATGCTGGCGTCGCCCCGGGACTCCAGGTCGGCGAGGACCACCGCGACCGCCTCGCGGACGATGCGCCCACGGTCCACGGCCAGCCCGTGCTCGCCGCGCAGCACCAGCCGCGCGTGCTCCAGGTCCATCAGTTCCTCGGCGGAGACGTACACCGTGATCTTCTCGTCGTGCCGCTCACGCCCACTGGGGCGGCGGCTGGCCGCGCGCCGGCCCCGCCGTGCCGCCGCGGAGGCGGCGGCGGCGGGCGCCGCACCTCCGGCGCTC
>NZ_JADWYO010000092.1 GCF_022414595.1 Streptomyces sp. MUM 203J
GACTGCCATCTGCACTCGGACTGGTCGGACGGCGGCAGCCCCGTCGAGGACATGGGCCGGACGGCGGAGAGGAGCTGAGGCGGATGAGCACGGCATCGCACCCGGTGGCGCACAGCGCGCGGACCGGGCCGGGCGGGGGCCTGACCTGGAGCCTGCGGGGGCGCGGACCAGCGGATGTACCGGTGCAGTCGGACGGGGGAACCTCCCCGCCCCCGCAGGGGACCGGGCGCGGTGTCCGGGTCTGCGTCGTCGACTCGGGCGTGGAGCGGGACCATCCGAAGGTGGGCCCGGTGCAGGGCTCCTGGGTCGTGGTGAAGGACCCGGAGACGGGCCGGACCGAGGTCAGGCCGACCGGCACGGGGGACACCTGCGGCCACGGCACGGCCTGCGCGGGGATCATCCGGCGCACGGCGCCGGACTGCGAGCTGTACAGCGTCCGGGTTCTGGGGGAACGGTTCTCCGGCACCGGCGAGGTGTTGCTGGCCGGGCTGCGCTGGGCCGTGGAGCAGGGCTTCGACCTGGTCAACCTGAGTCTGTCCACAACCCGCACCCGGTTCGCGCAGGACCTGCACCAGCTGGCCGACCACGCCTACTTCACCCGGTCGGTGATCGTCGCGTCGGCCCACAACTCGCCGGTGGAAAGCTTCCCCTGGCGGTTCGCGTCGGTCGTCTCGGTCGGCAGCCACCAGGAGGACGATCCTTCGCTGCACCTCTACAACCCGTCGCCTCCGGTGGAGTTCTTCGCGCCGGGGCAGAACGTGACGGTGCCGTGGCTCGGCGGCGCGTCCATCCGGACGACCGGCAACAGTTTCGCCACCCCGTACATCACGGGCCTGTGCGCCCGGTTCCTGTCGGCCCAGCCGAGGATGACGGTCTTCCAGCTGAAGACGGCCCTGTACCTGTCCGCCGCCAACGTGCACCCGGCACCCGTACCGCCGGACTCGGCATCAGACGCAGAAGAGGTATCCCATGACGACCACAGGTGACTCCCTTCCCGGGCCCCGGCCGGTCCTGCTGGACGCGGCACGCCGTGAACTGCTCCAGTCCGTCGTCGACGTGGCCCGCGCGATCTTCGGCGCGGCGGCCGGTTCGGTGTTCCTGCTGGACGAGGAGGCCGACGAGCTGGTGTTCCAGGCGGTGTCCGGCCAGGGCGAGGACTTCCTGGTGGGCCGCCGCTTCCCGGCGGGCCGGGGCATCGCGGGCTGGGTGGCGACGTCCGGCGAGCCGATGGTGGTGGACGACCTCGCGGCGGACAGCTCGTTCGACCGCGAGCTGGCCGAGTCCACCGCGTACGTGCCGAACGCGCTGATGGCCGCCCCGCTGATCAGCGACGGCCGCGTGCTGGGCGTCCTGGAGGTTCTCGACCCCTCGCCGCAGGCCCGCTCCGGGCTCCAGGAGCTGGACCTGCTGGCGATGTTCGCCCGTCAGGCGGCTGCCGCGCTGCGGGTGGCCGCCCTGGCCGAGGCGCCCGCCGTGGCGGTGCGCCCCAGCCGGCGGGCCGACGCGCTGCGGCTGCTGTGCGACCTGGAGCAGCTGCTGCGCGAACCGGCCTGACGGGGGCCGGGTGCCGGGGTCACGGCACGGGGTGCATCACGTGGAAGACCCCGGTCCACCGGTCGTCGTGCAGGCAGGCGTTCATCGGCTCGATCAGCGTCGCGTGATCGGGGTCGGTGCGCCAGCGCCGCACGGCGTCGAGGCTCTCCCACTCGCTGGTGAGCAGCCACTGCTGCGGGCTCTCCGTCGAGCGGCACAGCTGCTCGTGGAGGTGCCCGGGAGACCGTCTGGCCCGTTCCTGCACGTCGTGGTAAGCCCGTACGAAGTCCGCCTCGCGGCCCTCCCGGACGTGCAGCAGCCGGATGACTCGCACAGCCCGGCCGGTGGTGTCGCCCGTCATGACGGATCGAGGACGACGGGCAGCTCGGCGAGCCCCCGGAACGCGGGGAACGGCACGGTCATCCAGCGCGCGTCCTCCGGCGCCCCGGCCAGGGTCATCCGGGGGAACCGGGCGAACAGCGTGCCCAGCGCGAGCTGCATCTCCAGGCGGGCCAGCGGCGCGCCGATGCAGTAGTGCGGGCCGTAGCCGAACGCGAGCTGCGTGGCCTGCACGTTGGAGCGGGTGACGTCCATCCGGTCCGGGTCGGGGAACACCTCCGGGTCGCGGTTGGCCCCGGTGATGGAGATCTGGACGAGGGCGCCCTTGGGGATGGCCGTGTCCCGGATCACGATGTCCTCGGACGCGTAACGGAAGGTGGAGTTCTCCACGGAGGTCTCGAACCGGAAGATCTCCTCGACGGCGGCGGCGGTCGCCTTCGCGTCCCGGAACGCCAGCCGCCGCTGCTCGTCGTCGGCCAGCAGGTGGTAGACGGCGTTGCCGAGCTGGTACGCCGTGGACTTGTGGCCCGCGAAGAGCAGCACCCACGCGGTGGAGACGAGTTCGCCGTCCGTGAGGGCTCCCTCCTCGTCCCGTGCGGTGACGAGTGCGCTGAGCAGGCCTCCGTCGGGGTCCTGCCGCTTCCGTGCGATCAGGTCCACGAGGTAGTCGCGCAGATTGCCCTCGGCCACCTCCAGGGCCTTGCGCGCCTCGGGCCCGAAGCCGGTCTGGGCGACCGTGGCGGACCACGCCTGAGCCTGCTTGCGCTCGTCCTCGGGTACGCCGAGGAGCTCGCAGATCACGTTGAGCGGCAGCGGGAAGCAGAACTCCGGGAGCAGGTCCATGGGTTCCGAGGTGGGGCACCGGTCGAGCAGTTCCTCGGTGATCTTCTGGACGCGCGGGCGGAGCGACTCGACTCTCTTGGGCGTGAAGGTGTTGCCGACGATCCGCCGGAGCCTGGTGTGCTTCGGCGGGTCCGAGAAGAGCATGTTGTCGTCGAGGGCGACCGACGAGGGGCCGAAGATGCGGTGGTACGTGTCGAGGGCCCCGTGCATGTCCTTGCTGAGCCGCGGGTCGGCCAGGGCGGCGCGGGCGTCGTCGTACCGGGTGATGAGATAGGTGTCGACCCCGTGGGGCGGTGTCAGCGGGCACACGGGCGCGGCCGTCCGGAGCGCCGCGTAGACGGGGTGCGGGTTGGCGCGGAACTCCCGGCTGCAGCTCGAGGCGGCCGCGGCGGCCTCTTCGGAGGACATTTCCTCGGATGCGAACGCTTGCGTCATGACGGTTCCCGTGAGGTCGTTGGTTCGGTGGTCATTGCCACGGTTTCCCGTGCGGCACAACGCGGCAAACGGGCCTGGTCCATACGGGTCGGCCGCCGAGTGGGCGCACGGAACCGCCGCGTGACCCGGCCGGCCCATCCATTGCCGCATCCCGGTCGCGGGTGCGGGCCCCGCTTGATACACACTCATGGACAGACCGGTCCTCGACTGCAGGACCGGGAACCGCCGGACGGGTGAGGAAACAATTGAGCGGACACTCGGCGAAGTCGGTACCGGTTCTCATCGTGGGCGGATCCCTCGTGGGCCTTTCCACATCGGTTTTCCTGGGGCGTCTCGGCATCGACCACATGCTCGTGGAGCGGCACCCCAGGACTTCCACCCACCCGCGCGGCCGCGGGAACAACGTACGCACCATGGAGGTCTTCCGGACCGCCGGGCTGGAGACGCGCATCCGCGAGGCGGCGTGGACGCTGGCCGGGAACGACGGCGTGCTCCAGGTGGACACGCTGACGGGAGGTCAGCGCCGCTGGATCGTCCAGGACATCTCCGCGGGCATGGACATCTCCCGGATCAGCTCGTCCGACTGGTGCCTGTGCAGCCAGAACGACCTGGAGCCGGTGCTGCTGGACGCGGCCCGCCGCCAGGGCGGGGACATCCGGTTCGGTACCGAGATGCTGTCCTTCGAGCAGCGCGAGGACGGGGTCCGGGCAGAGGTGATGTGCCGGGACACCGGTGAGACGTACAGCGTGGACGCCGCGTTCCTGGTGGCCGCCGACGGGCCCAGGAGTTCTGTGCGCGAGCGTCTGGGAATCGGCCAGTCGGGGCTCGGCGAGCTGTTCCACAATGTCAGCATCACCTTCCGCAGCAAGGCGCTGAAGGAGTACGTCGGGGACAAGAAGTTCGTCGTCTGCTATGTCACCGACCCGATGGGGGAAGGCGCGCTGCTGCCCGTGGACAACGAGGAGCGGTGGGTGATCCACACGCCCTGGAACCCGGACAGCGGGGAAGTCCTGGAAGATTTCGGAAACGCGCGCGTCGAAGCGCATATCCGCGCGGCGGCCGGAGTTCCGGACATCGATGTCGAGATCACCGGAAAGACCCCCTGGCACGCTTCGGACCGCGTCGCGGACAGCTATGGGAAGGGCCGAGTATTTCTCGCCGGCGACTCCGCTCACGAAATGCCGCCCACGGGGGCGTTCGGCTCCAACACAGGAATTCAGGACGCCCACAATCTCGCCTGGAAACTGGCCGCGGTACTCCGCGGCTGGGCGGGCACGCCGCTGCTCGGCACCTACGAGCAGGAGCGGCGGCCGGTCGCCGTCGCCACCAGCGCCCGGGCGGCGCTCCAGGCGGTCGAGGAGCAGCATCCGGGCTACAGTCCGGCGGCGCACCGCAACAACGACCCGGCGGACCTGATGACCGTGTCGCTCTGCTACCGGTACGCGTCGGACGCCGTGGTGGGTGCCGCCCCGGACCGTCCGGTGGTGCCCGACGGTTTCACGCTCGGCGGCGAGCCGGGGACCCGTTCTCCGCACCTGTGGGTGCTGCGGGACGCCGTCCGGATCTCCACGCTGGACCTGTACGAGCGCTCCTTCGTGGTCCTCGCCGGATCCGGGGGCCGGGTGTGGCGGGACGCGGCCCTCAAGGCCGCGGAGAGCCTGGGCGTCCCGGTCGACGCCTACCTCGTGGGGCGTGGCCGGGATCTGGTGCCCGAGCGGGAGGGCGACTGGGCGCAGGCACACGGCGTGACCGAGGACGGAGCCGTTCTCGTACGGCCCGACGGGTTCGTCGCGTGGCGCGCGCGGGCCGCCGCCCCGGACGCCGACCGCCTGCTGGCCGACGCCCTCAGAACGGCGCTCTGCCGCAGCTGAGCACCTCTGCACAACATTCCCAACCGCACGCTCCCCGGCCGTGGCGTCGCTCACCCGTCGTCCGCGGCCGGGGACGTCTTCGAGAAGAGGACACGGACATGACCTTCGTACGCGACCCGCGGGTCCAGGACGCGGACAGCCCGGCGGACGGCCGGACGGCTCCGCTGGAACCCCAGACCGCCCCGGGCGGTCCCACCGCCGGACGCGTGGACGTCCACCACCATTTCACCGCACCGGCCTGGCTGGACTGGGCGGAGGAGCGGGGTGTGGCCCACCGCGACAAGCTGCCCTGGTGGACCCGCTGGGACCTGGGCACGGCCCTGGAACTGATGGACAGGACCGGCATCGGCACCGCCGTGATGACGGTGGCGATGCTCGGGCGGCTCCGGGAGCGCACGGTGCGGCAGGAGAGCGCACGGGTCGCCCTGCGGGCGGCGGCGGACGTCGTCGAGGCCCACCCCGCGCGCTTCGCGTTCTTCACCCCGGTCTTCCTCGACGACCTGGAACTCTCCCTGTGGAGCGTCCGGCACGGCCTCGACGAACTCGGCGCCGTCGGGGTGAGCACCCGCACCAGCACGGACGGCGTCTTCCTCGGGGACGCGTCGCACGACCGCCTCCTGGGAGAGCTGAACGAGCGGTCCGCGGTCATCAGCACCCACCCCATGGAGGTGCCGGGCGGCCCGGACGGAGGCCCGGGGCTGCCGGGCCTGCCGCCCTTCGTGTGCGACTTCCTCATGGACACCACCCGTGCCGCGGTCAACCTCATCAGGAACGGCACCCTCGACCGCTACCCGAACCTCACCTTCGTCCTGCCGCACGGAGGCGGCTTCCTCCCGTACATCGCCTCCCGGCTGGAGATCCTGGGCGGGCATGTCACGCCCAGGATCGAGCCGGGACGGGTCCGCGACTACCTGCACCGGTTCTACTTCGACACGGCCGGCCCCATGTCCCCCTGCTCCACGCCCACCCTGCTGGCCACCGTGGACCCCGGGCGCATCCTCTTCGGCACGGACTGGCCGCCCACCCCCGCGCAGGTCGTCTCCGACATCGCGGCACCCGCACTGGACAGCGACCCGTTCCTCTCCGAACGCCAGCTGCGGGGCATCAACCGGGACAACGCGCTGCGTCTGCTGCCCTCCCTCGTCCGCTGAGGAGCCCCCGCGCCACGAGGAGGGCCGCCGTCCCCAGGGGCGGCGGCCCTCCTCGTACGTCTCCGGCCGTCGCCTACCGGGCGGCGGTGTCACGTTCCCAGCGGTAGAAGCACCGGGCCATGGCGTCCTTCGGGCCGCGCCAGGTCAGCGGGTCGTACGGGCTGACGTACGCCTCCAGCCTCCTGCTGATGTCACGGAACTCGGGGTGGTCCGTCACCCGCGCGATGGCGGGGCCCGGGTCCCGCTCGGCTTCGACGAGGTGCATGTACACGTCGCCGAACTGGAAGAGGGAGCGCCGGGTCACCCCGACGAGGTGCGGAAGCTCCCCCCGGTCGGAGGCGGCGAAGACCTCCGCGATCTCCGGAGCGGACTGCGGGGCCATCCGGGCGACGATCAGGGCCTGGTGCATGGGGTCTTGTCTCCTTGTCGACGGCGGCGCGCCGTCTCGTACGACGGCGAAGGCCACCGCTCGGGTCAGGCGGGCGTGACGGGTGCGGCCGGGCGTTCGCCTGCGGCCTGCTCGACGCGGTCGCGGATGAGGGCCATCTGGATCCGGGAGTTGCGGTTGATCATCTCGGTCATGCCCGCGTCGTCGACCGGGGCCTCGGGCTTCATGGCGAAGTCCTGGGTCCAGTGCATCCGGGTACCGGCCGGTGTCTCCTCGTACTCCCAGATGATGTTCATGTACGCGAAGGGGCCGGTCTCGACGCGGCGTGCGCGGACGGTGAGCTTGTCGCGGTCGGCGACCCGCTCGGAGACCCAGCTCCACACCTTTCCGTTGTCGTCCGGGTGCATGGTCAGCCGGAAGGTGACCGTGTCGCCCTGGCGGGACAGTACCTCGACGGCCGCGTACTCGCTGAACAGCTGCGGCCAGCGCTCCAGGTCGTTGGTCATGTCCCAGACCAGGTCCAGGGGCGCGGCGATGGTGATCTCGTTCTCGGTGTGCGCTGCCACGTCAGGCTCCAGCCGTGAGGGTGCTGTTGACCAGGTCGAGGAAGTCGCGGGGGGTCTTGGAGCGCTCCGCGTCGGCGGGCAGCGCCTGGCCGCGCTCGTTCTCCAGGGCCCCCACGATGCCGAGGAGTCCGAGCGAGTCGACGCCGAGTTCGCTGAACGGGGTGTCGAGGCGGCGGGCGAGGTCCTGCGGGGCGACGGTGACGCCGGCGGACTTCTTCATCAGCGCGGCCAGTTCGTCGGCGGTCAGTTCCATGCTCATGCGAGTGTCCTTGTCGTTGCTTCCAGTGCGGTCGGTCCCGGCGTCCCGGTCGGGCTAGCCGGCGGTTCCGTGGCCGCGGCGCAGCACGAGGGCCGCGTTGGAGCCCATGAGTCCCCGGCTGAGGACCAGAGCCGTGCGGAGTTCGGCCGGACGTGCCCTGGCGGTCACCAGGTCGATGTCGTGGCAGATGTCGAAGACGTTGGGCGTGGGCGGGATCTGTCCGTGTTCCATGGCCATGACGGCCGCCGCGACGTCCAGCAGGGGCGCCCCGCAGTAGGAGCGTCCGATTCCGGTCTTGGGGGCGGTGACGGGCACGCGGGTGCCGTGCGGGCCGAGTGCGTCGGAGAGGGCGAGGGCCTCGGCCCGGTCCGCTTCCGGCACGCCCATCGCGTCCGCGAAGACCACGTCGATCTCCTCGGGCGCGCACCCCGCCTCGTCGAGGGCCCCGCGGACGGCCTGGGCCAGCCCTTCCCGCGACCGGTCCCAGCGGGAGGCGCCGGTGAACGTGGCGGCATGGCCGGCCACGGTGGCGCGGACCGCCGCGCCCCGGCGTCGTGCCCGCTCCGCGTCCTCGACGATCAGCACCGCGCCGCCCTCGGCGGGTACGAAGCCGCAGGCCCCGGAGGTGAAGGGGCGGTAGGCGCGGGCCGGGTCCCCGACCGTGCTCAGCTCCGGGTAGCCGAGCTGGCAGACCATCGAGTAAGGGGCGAGCGGCGCCTCCGCCGCGCCGACCACGACCACGTCGGTGCCCCGTCGTACGGTCCTGGCGGCCTGTGCGACCGCGTCCAGCCCGCCCGCCTCGTCACTGGCGACCACCCCGCAGGGGCCCTTGAAGCCGCCGCGGATGGATATCTGTCCGGTGCTGGCCGCGTAGAACCAGGCGATGGACTGGTAGGGGCCGACGTAGCGGGATCCCTGTCCCCAGAGTTTCTGGAGTTCGTGCTGGCCGAACTCACCGCCGCCGGACCCGGCGGCGGTGACCACCCCGACGGAGTACGGGGAGCCGGCGGCGGCGCCGGGGAGTCCCGCGTCCTCCAGGGCGGTGCTCGCGGCGGCCATCGCGAAGTGGCTGAACCGGTCCGTCTGGACGAGGAAGTTCTCCTCGATGAGTGCCGTGGGGTCGAAACCCCTCACCTCTCCGGCGACCTGGAGCGGAAGGTGCCCGCATCCCTCCCGGGTGATCCGGTCCAGGACGTTCACACCCTCCTTGACGGACTTCCAGTAGGTCTCCGTGCTCAGTCCGTTGGGCGCGGTCACACCGATGCCGGTGACCGCCGTGGCGGGCCGGGTTCGTCGCTCGCTCATCGTGTCCTCCCGCCCGTTCCCGTCAGGAGCACCGCGGACTGGAAGCCGCCGAAGCCGCTGCCGACGGAGAGCACCCGGCCGAGCCGGCGGGGGCGGGCCGTGCGTGGCACGTAGTCCAGGTCGCACTCGGGGTCCGGGGTCTGGTAGTTCGCCGTCGGCGGCACCACCTGGTGCGCCATGGCCAGCACGCAGGCGACGACCTCGATCGCGCCGATCGCGCCCAGCGAGTGGCCGACCATGGACTTGATCGAACTCATGGGTGTCTCGTAGGCGTGGGCGCCCAGCGACCGTTTGACCGCGGCGGTCTCGTGGCGGTCGTTCTGACGGGTGCCCGAGCCGTGGGCGTTGACGTAGTCGATCTCCTCCGGGTTCACCCGGGCGTGGTCCAGTGCCGTGTCGATGGCCCGGGCCATCTCCAGGCCCTCGCTGGTCAGACCGGTCATGTGGTAGGCGTTGCCGTA
This sequence comes from Streptomyces sp. MUM 203J, assembly GCF_022414595.1. Taxonomy (GTDB): domain Bacteria; phylum Actinomycetota; class Actinomycetes; order Streptomycetales; family Streptomycetaceae; genus Streptomyces. The sequence continues at coordinate 9,152 of NZ_JADWYO010000092.1, forward strand.
CGTGGCGTAGCCGCCCACCTCGCAGTACACGGGCGCGCCGCGGGCCCGGGCGTGTTCGAGCTCCTCCAGGACGAGCACCGCGGCGCCCTCGCCCATGACGAACCCGTCACGGTCGGCGTCGAAGGGCCGGGAGGCGTGCGCCGGGTCGTCGTTGTTCGGGGAGGTGGCCTTGATGGCGTCGAAGCAGGCCATGGTGATCGGGGAGATCGGGGAGTCCGACGCTCCGGCGATGCAGATGTCGGCGCGGCCCTCCTCGATGGTGTGGAAGCCGTATCCCACCGCGTCGAGTCCGGAGGTGCAGCCGGTCGAGACGGTCTGCACGGGCCCCTGGGCACCGAACCTCTCCGCGACGACGGAGGCCAGCGTGCTGGGTGAGAACGCCAGGTGCAGCTGTGGTTCGGCGGCCCTGTGGTCGACGTCCCAGCGCCGGCCTCCCTCACTGACCAGGACGTAGTCGTGTTCCAGGCGGGTCGTCCCGCCCACGGCGCTGCCGAGGGAGACGGCGACCCGCCAGGGGTCCTCCGCGCCGAGGTCGAGGCCGCAGTCGGCCACCGCCTCCGCCGCGGCGGCCACGGCGAACTGGATGTACCGGTCGGAACGTTCGACGAGTTCGGGGTCGAGCCCGTGCGCCGCCGGGTCGAAGTCGCACTCGGCGGCGATCCGCGACCGCAGCCCCTCGGGGTCGAACAGGGTGATGCCGCGTGTCGCGGTGCGGCCTTGGGCGAGGAGGTCCCAGAACGCCGGTACGCCGATCCCGCCGGGGGCGACGACGCCTATGCCGGTGACCGCCACCCGCCGGGTCACGAGGGGACCCCGCGTCGCACGGGCCGGGTGTCCTCCTCCTGCACGACCGGATACGGCTTGAGGGTCTCGCTGCCCTCCGACGCCTCCGTGTCGACATGGCCGAGACTCGGCTTCGGCGCCAGCGGGCCCAGGTGGAACACCATCCGGGCCTCCTCGCTGCCGACGTTACGGAAGCGGTGCCTCATGTTGATGGGGATCATGAGGCCCTGGTCGGGGCCCATGGGGAACACCTCGTCGTCGAGGTCGGCTTCGAGGCTGCCTTGGACGACGTACACGAACTCCTCGGAGTACGGGTGGTAGTGCTCGCTGATGCGTTCGCCGGGCTGCAGGATGGCCAGGCCCATGAAGCCGCTGGTGGAACCGACCGTGACCGGCGTGAGCATGGTGCGCAGATCGCCGCCGCGCTTGCGGTTGGGCTCGGTCTCGCTCAGGTCCACGATGCGCGGGCGCGTCTTGTACATGGTCCGTCTCCAGGTTGAGCGGTAGGGGTGGGCGTGTGGGGTGGGGTCAGGACCGCGGGGCCCTGCGGTCGGTGACCGGCGTCATGTCGGCGTGTGCGAGGAGCCGGGTCGCGTCCCGCGCGCCGCCCGCGAGCGGACCGTCCAGACCGAGTGCGTCGGCGTCCAGCAGGCGGGCCAGGACGGCGGCCTTCCGTGTGCCCTGGACCGCGAGCGCCGCGGCCGGGTCGGCCTCGGGGTCGCCCGCCACGTCGATCAGCCGGACGACCGTGTCGTCCCGGTGGAAGACGGTGCTGCTCAGCACCGGGCCGGCCGGGTCCTGCGCGGCTGCCTCGTCCTGCCGGGAGAGCAGCCGGGCCAGCGCCATGCCGCAGCCCTCGCGGGCCGGGTAGTACAGCGCGTGGCGCCGTACGTCCGCCGGTTCCGGCACGCCGCGTGCCACATGGTGCACGGCGGGCATGGCCGCGCGGGTGAAGAAGGCCCGGGCAGACTCGGGGTCGGTGAGGTCGCGGTGCTGCTCCAGATGCGGGTTGAGGGCCGCCTCGACCGCCCGGATCTCGGGCTGGCGGGACACATGGCGGAGGGCCGTCATCAGATCGCCCTCCACCTCGACGGTGCGGACGACCCGGTTGCCGTACATGAAGAGTGTGGTGCGGCGCAGCCGGGTGGTGTCGTCGACGCGGGACTCGGGGGGAGCGTATCCGGCGAGGATCTCCGCGACCTTCGACTCGGATCCGGGCCTGACGGTGAAGGTCAGCGCGTGGCGCGTCACCCCGTCGCCCGTGCGCGGAGACGGCTGGGCCTCGGGAACGGCCCGGACAGCCCCGGTTCCACCGGTCTCGCGCAGGATGTGGTAGCGCATCGACCGCAGGTCGCGGACGCAGCGCTGCATGGGCTTGACCGTCTCGATGTGGTGTTCGCTGCTCAACCAGGCGAGGAACGGCGGGGCGCTCTCCCATTCGCTGGCGATGAGCCACTGGGACGGGTTCTCCATGGACTGGCACAGCTGGTCGCTGACGTGTCCGGGGACGGACGCGACATGGCTGCGCATGTGCTCGTACGCGTCCAGGAACTGTTCCTGGGCGCCTTCGTGGAGATCGACGAGCAGGATGACGCGCAGCCTGGAACCGTCGAACGCCGACTGGGATATGCAGGTCGAGGTGGCCATCCGGCAGGCCCTTCCTTCGCGGGGGAGCGAGCGGCGACCGCGGTGTCCGGCGGTGCGGACACCCGGCGGCCCTGAGCCTTCATCCTGGGGCGGCCCCCCGCGCTCCGCGAGCCGCACGGGCCGATCGAGGGACCCCCGGCACCTCGTGCGCGCGGGCGTGGTCACCGTGAACCGTCCGGATCCCTCCCGGCCCTGTCGGCCTGGCACCCACCAGGGTGTTCTGGATCGACCGGCTCCGGGCCGGAGCAAGGATCAGGCGCGGGCAGGGCGGTCCGGGACACCCGCCACTGAGTGTCCGGCCCCCCACGGGGTTCTCTGCGCCGATACGCGACCTCGCCGCCGCCGGAGCCGTGGCCGCGCCCTGACCGGTCTGGCCGCGCCCGCCGCGGCAGGAGCGAGCCCGAAAGACCGCCCGCGCGGTCACGTCTGCTCCCGGAACCGGGGATGCGGCCAGCCGCTCCGGAGGACGGACTCGTCCCACAGGACCGCACGGTCTGCGCCGTCGGCCTGGACGCAAGGCGCGTCCGGGCGTGCGGCAACGGGTTCGAGGTGGCCGGCGGCGGCAAGGTGTTCGTCGAGTACGGGGAGTGCGGAGGGACCTGCCGGGAGCGGCCTCAGGCCCCGGATCGTGGGAATCCAGTGGCCCGGCGGCTGCCGACCGCCGTGTGACGAGGTGTTTCCCCGGGAGTGCCGTGGCGTGCTCACCGCGGCACGCGGCCGGTCAGCCCGGCAGCTTCACCGTCACGTCCCCGCACCCGATGCGCCGTGCCTCGCCATTCACGTACGCGGGCAGCAGTTCGCGGGACCAGGAGTGTGACCTGCCGGACTCCTGGACGACGAAGACGACATCACCGGTCTGACAGCTCGTCCTGAACACGGTCAGATCGCCGCCGAGCCTTCCGCAGCCGGTCCCCTTGACGGGTTCGCCGCCCGAGAGCGCGGGCGCCCGGAACATCTGGGCCAGGTCCGGGTCCTCCACCGTTGTCAGCCGGACCTCCGGACGGTCCCCGAGCAGACCGATGTCACAGCTGCGGACACCTGCTCCGTCGCCCGCGGACACGAGCTGGCTGTACCGGTAGTTCTCGCCCTTCCGGGGCCAGTCCGGCCACCGCCGGCCCTCCCCCACCGGGCGGTCGTCGGCCAGCCCGCGGAACAGCGCCGCCAGACGCGGCTGGGAGCTCATGGCGAACTGCCCTGCGAACTCCGGGGACCTGACGTTCTGCGTTTCGTTGATCCTGCAGAGCTGCAGACCGCCGTTCACCGCGCCGACATCGGCCTCGTAGTGGGTGCCCTCGGCGGTCTTGAAGCCGAGCCCCGGAATCCGGCAGGTGCGCGACGCGCTGACACCCCGGTCCTCGCTCTCGGTCACCTCCACCGGAGAGGAGACCTGCAGCGGGGTGCCGGAGGCACAACCGACCTGCTTCATAGCGGTGTTGGCGACGGCGAGCAGCAGCTGGGCGACGTCCCACTCGCTGCCGATCCGTGTCGGCAGCCCGACCAGGCCCAGATGCCCGTCCCCTGCCTCATCTCCACTGATCGTGACGACGGAGGGGCGCCCCTCCGTGTCGCAGCCCTCGGGCAGGACGACCATGCCCCTGCCATGGCGGACCAGTCCGGGAACACCGTCCGGCAGGGGCGTCATGGAACCGGCGACGAAGGCGCCGAGCCACCTCAGCCGGGCGTCGGCGTCCTGTGGGACGGGCCCGTGGGTGACGGTGACCTTCTTCTCGAACTCGATGGCGCCGGAGGCGGGTTCCCCTTCGCCGGGGGCGGGCGCACGGTCGTCCTCGACACTGGACGTCACCAGCAGCGTGCAGGTGCCCCGCGAGCTGTCCGCGGTCAGCTCCCCGTCCTCCTGGGCCGTGCGCTCGCTCCCGGATCCAGCCGGCTCGCGGTCCCCGAGCAGCCGCGGCCCGCTGTCCCGCTCCCAGGCACCCCAGCAGTACCGCTCCTCGGCGAACGGTCCGGCCCCGGCCGCCCATGCCCCTGCCCCACCGAGGCCCAGCAGCACCCCCGCCACCGCGACGACAGCCCTCCGCCCGACCCGCGGAACCGTCACCCACCGCGCCTCACCCCCGTGAGTTCCGAGACAAGCATGATCACAATCCGGCCATGGCTACCCACGCCCCTGCGCGAAGGACGCGCGCACCCATCCCGGCGGACTGTGTTACTGTTTCGGGGTTGCAGTTTTGGTACCCATGAACTTATGTGCGCCTGACGGGAATGTTCCTCCTTCGGGCGCATTGTTTGTTTCCGGCATCTCCGGATGGGGCCTCTGCCCAGAGAAGGAGAATGTCATGGCACAGGGAACTGTGAAGTGGTTCAACGCCGAAAAGGGCTTCGGCTTCATCGAGCAGGACGGCGGCGGCCCCGACGTCTTCGCCCACTACTCGAACATCGCGACCCAGGGCTTCCGTGAGCTGCAGGACGGCCAGCGGGTCTCCTTCGACGTCACGCAGGGCCAGAAGGGCCCGCAGGCGGAGAACATCGTCCCCGCCTGATCGCCGGACGCATATTCGCGCACCGGGGTCCGCACCGTCGTGGTGCGGACCCCGGTGTGTGCTGTTTCCAGAAAGCAGGAAGGCAGACCACCGCATGTCCCGCAGGCCCCAGAAGCCGAACCGGCGCTCTTCGTCACCCTCCCCGTCCACGTCCTCCCCGAGGGATTTCCGCCTTCCGGAGAACACGACACCCGCTCTTCCCGCCGTCGAGGACTTCGCCGCTCTGGACATGCCACCGGCGCTGCTGAAGACCCTCACCGCACAGGGCGTGACCGCCCCCTTCCCCATCCAGGCCGCCACGCTGCCCAACTCGCTCGCCGGCCGTGACCTGCTGGGACGGGGACGCACCGGCTCCGGGAAGACCCTGGCCTTCGGACTGGCGCTCCTGGCCCGCACGGCCGGGCTCCGCGCGCAGCCCAAGGCGCCCCTCGCCCTCGTGCTGGTGCCGACCCGCGAACTCGCCCAGCAGGTGACGGACGCGCTGACCCCGTACGCGACGGCGGTGAACCTCCGGCTGGCCACCGTCGTCGGCGGGCTGTCCATCAGCAGGCAGGCCGGCGCTCTCCGGCGCGGCGCCGAGGTGGTCGTGGCGAGTCCCGGCAGGCTCAACGACCTGGTGGAGCGCGGGGACTGCGTGCTCGACGACGTGCGCATCACGGTGCTGGACGAGGCCGACCAGATGACCGACATGGGCTTCCTGCCGCAGATCACCAAGCTGATCCAGCAGGTACGGCCGGACGGACAGCGTCTGCTCTTCTCGGCCACCCTGGACCGCAACATCGACAGCCTCGTGCAGCGCTTCCTGACCGACCCGGTCGTGCACTCGGTGGACCCGTCCGCGGGAGCGGTGGCCACCATGGAGCATCATCTGCTCCACGTCCAGGACGAGACCGACAAGAAGGCCGTCATCACGCGCATCGCCGCCCGTGACGGCCGGGTCATCCTGTTCCTCGACACCAAGCGGTCCGCCGACCGGCTCGCCAAGCGGCTGCTGGCCGTCGGGGTCCGCGCGGCCGCCCTGCACGGAGGCCGGACCCAGCCGCAGCGGAACCGCACCCTGGAACAGTTCAAGAACGGCCAGGTCACCGCGCTGGTGGCGACGAACGTCGCGGCCCGGGGCATCCACGTCGACGACCTCGACCTCGTCGTGAACATCGATCCGCCCACCGACCACAAGGACTACCTCCACCGCGGTGGCCGCACGGCCCGCGCGGGCGGCTCCGGCAGCGTGATCACGCTGGTCCTGCCCGACCAGAAGCGCGCCGCCTCACTCCTCATGTCGCACGCGGGCATCCGCCCCCGGACGACCCGCGTCACCTCGAGTGCCCCCGAACTGGCCACCCTCACCGGCGCCCGCGAGCCGTCCGGAGTGGCCGTCACCCTCGAACCCGCTCCGGGGACGTCCCAGACGCCACCCGGCCCGGGCCGGAAGACCGCCACCGCTCCCGGCGGCAGGCGGTCCGGCCGCCGGCGGAAGGGCGACGGATCCGCAGCGGCGACCACCGCCGCCACGGCAGGGGGCCGCGGCTCGCGCCGCCGCTCCGGCGGCCCCGCGGGAGGCGAGCGC
>NZ_JADWYO010000093.1 GCF_022414595.1 Streptomyces sp. MUM 203J
CGACATCCTTCCCACCTGCCCTGTAGGGCAAGCCAGTTCAGATGTCACCCGATCGTGCATCAGACCCGACCAGGTCAGCCTCACTGTAGAGCCGGTATCCGGCGTGACTGCGGTCACTGGGCGAGAGCAGCCCTGCCTTGTCGTAGTGATGCAGTGTCCGCACCGTCACCCCGGCGAAGGCCGAGACTTGCCCCACGGAGTAGCTCATCCACCTGCCCTTTCGTCGGTACACAGCCTCAAGCCTGACGTAAGGGGAGAGTCAACTCGCGCTCGCTGCGCCTCGGAGGCGAAGACGGAGAATACTCACCGGTCCGCGAGCTACGGCCCATTTGAGCTTTTGGGGTGGCCACCGCACTGGGCCTCACCCCCACCCAGCCAGGCCGTGAACTGGGCGCTGGCCATGACCCACGCCCCGGTCGAGCGCGGCGTTGCCCGCCTCAAGTGCTGGCGGATCTTCCGTCACGCCCGCTGCAGCCCGAACCGCATGACGTCAATTGCCAAAGCCGTACTCACCCTGGAGCGGCACCGCTGAAGAACCTCACTGAAGAAGCAGGGCGCCGGGGCGGGCGGCGGGGAGTTGAGCTGCGACCTCCGCGTCCCGAAGCAACGTGCCGGTGGCATCGGTGTTGGACGGTGGCCCCGGTCGCCCGTGACGCGGTCCCGGCTCCTGCTCCGTCAGCGCCCTCGCGCCGTGCTCACCGTCCTTCCGCCGCCCAGTACGCGGCCCGCACCTCCCCCTCCGCGAAGTCCCGGCGCGGCAGACACAGGCCGAGCGACTCCTCCAAGGCGTGGAAGTACAGCTCGAAGGTGTCCGTCAGCTCGGGATGGTCCAGCTCGGCGCGGCGCACGGCGCGGTTGAGGAAGTCCAGCTCACCGCCCCGCCGGTAGGGGGCCTGGCCCCGCTCGTACCCGATCAGCTCCAGCATGCCCTCGTCGTCGACACGGCGGCCGTCCTTCAGGTAGTCGAAGGTGTAGATGGCCTTCGCCACGGTCGCGGACAGCCACACACTCTCCCGGATCCCGAGCGCCGCGTACGCCTCCTTGTCGGCGAAGGCCCCGGGCGGCGTGTCGTGGTGCAGGAGGAACGTCCATCCGCCTGCCTGGCCGAAGCAGCAGCTCTCCCACTGGCGGTCCCAGTGGGTCCGGCCGCCGTCCGCGGCCTCCAGGTCCTTGAGGCGGGTGCCGGCGTCGAGCTGCGCGGGATCGGCCCCGTACAGCAGGGCCAGCCGCTCGGCGTCGACGGACTGCCCCGGCGCCGCACGACAGAAGGTGAGGTTCGTGTACGGGGCCTGATCGCGCCAGGACTCCGCAATCCAGGCAAGCCCCTCCAGCGGGTCCCGCCCGCACGCCTCCACCGTTCCCGTGTCGTCCAGGGCACCGCTACGGTACCGCCGGCCCCACGCCGGATCGATCTGCTCCAGCGCCTCGGCCGTCTCCTCCACACTGCCGGTACGTCGGCACAGCGCGGCCTCGGCTATCAGGTACAGGGCCAGTTCGAGCTCTCGGGTGGCGAAGACCTCCCGGTAGGCGCCGTGATGGCCGCGCACCGTGCCGGCTCCGTCCAGCAGCAGGCACAGGCCGTCGCCGTGCGTGTCCTCGGCCAGTTCGGCGCAGCGCTCCAGTTCGTCGTCCGAGAGCGCCACGGGCGGCAGTCCGGCCTCGCGGAGGCGGGGGTGTGCGGCGGCCGTCCGGTGCCAGGCTTCCGCGAGGGTCTGCATGGTGATCTTCATGGAGTGAGCCTAGGACCTCCCCACGGATGATCTGCGAGCCGGCAGGTGACGACGAGGCACCGCCCCCGGCGGGGCCGGCCCGTCACCGACCCCCGGCTCTGAGCGGCAGCCGGTCACGTCCCGGAGAGGCCCCGCCGCTGTCCGGGCACGGGCGGTACAGCATGTGCCGTGACACCCGTGCCCGTCGGTGGGCCGGGCGGTGCGTCTCATGCTGCCCGCCGCCAGGGCAGGCGGGAGCGTCTCGCGGGCAGACCGAGCAGTTCGTGCAGGGCCCGGCCCTGGTGCGCCCAGCGGTCCAGCCGGTCACGGTCCACCCACCGCACGCCATGGCGGTCGCCCCAGGCCATGGCGTCGCGGGTGAACAGGCCGTTGGTGACGACGACCGCGTGGTCCGCCCTGTGCGCGGGACCTGCCGTGCCCTTCACCTGGTACATGACCGACGAGCCGACCTTGCCGCCGACGCGGGTGTGCTTGGCCTGCACCACGATCCGCCCGAGGGGTATCAGAACACCGATGACGTCCGCGGCCTGGTCCCCGGCCCGTCCCGCCTTCCTGGCCGCCCACCCGTCGCGGACGAGGAGGTCGCGCAGTGCGTACTCGAACTGCTCGTCGCTCATCGCGTCCAACTCGGGCAAACTGATGCGCAGACGGGCCAGCCTCTCCCTGTCCGCGCGCCGCCGACGGGAGCCCCGTACGAGGAGACCGGACGGCATGACGGCAAGGCCGAGGCCGATCAGGGCCAGCAACGGCCAGGCTGCGGCGGCTTTCGCCAGCAGGTGCGTCGCGGACTGTGCCAGGGCGACCGTGAGCGCGAGGGCAACGGCCGCCGCACCCAGTACGTCTGCGGTGCTGCGCGGTCGCCACCGCACCCTTCGCCGCCGCCGGACCGTCACCGTCCACCCGTCGGCGCGGAGACGGCGGGCGTCGGCACAGGCTGCTGTCCGGCGGCGCCGTCACCGAACCCGAAGACCTGACCCCAGAGCCACACCACCGCACACAGCCCGGCCACGGCCCAGACGCTCAGTCCTTTGGCGGACTTGGGGCTCGGTTTGCGGCGGAGGTGGCTTCGCACGCGGACGTACCCGTCCGGAACCTTCGGCATGGTCCATCCCTCCCCATCGGTCCGCACCGTGCGGACCTCCAGACCGGTTGTAGCGGTGACCACTGACGAAAACTGACGCACCGTCATGATCGTGCGGGAGGCAAGGGTGCAAGTCGGCCATGCTCCCGCGAACGCCGAACCGACCGTGTGGCCCGCCGACCTGCGCCGGGGATTCCCGGCCAGGTTCCGTGCCGCGGAAACGCGGGGCGTACCGAATGGCCGGTTCCCGCGGCGTGCGGTTCGTGGCGACCGCGCCGGGCGCCGCCCGCGGTGAGGTGGAGGTCCGGCGCATGGTCGACCTTCTGCCGCGCGCATGCTTGCCCCGCGGATGCTCTCCGCGGGGCCTCCGTGGAGGTGCTTGACTGTTCGCCTGTCCTCGATCTCACGTCTCCCGGGCAGCGTGCACGTCCGGGTCCGCCCGCCGGAGCACCTCGGACGCGGCGACTCGAAGCCGTCGGCGGTCACGTCGTGGATCGGCCCTGGTACGGACGCCCGGAGTGTCCGCTTGAGGGGCGTTCCCGGCCCATGGACGCACGTACGTGTGCGGCGTGATCCAGGAGGCGCGTCGCTCGGTCACGTCCCGACGGACCACCCAGGTCGGGGAAGTCCGCACGACCCCGGTGGGGACCGTCCGGTCGTCCAGCCGTCCGCTGCCCCGCTCAGGCCGGGGCGGCCGGGATTCCGTGAGGGCCCGCTCCGTAGCGGACGGCGCATGGCGACGTATCACCCGGCCGTGATCCCCCACCGAAGGTCATGTGTCGACAACTTCTAGGCTGCAGTGCTGAGTTCGGCGCGGCCGAACAGCAGCGCGTAGCCGGAGGGAAGCTGGTTCAGGATGCGGGTCAGCAGGTCGGGGCCGGCATGGGCCGCCACGGCGGAGAAGACGGATCCGGCGTCCCAGCGGGTGGTGGCAAGAGATGCGCCCGTGCGGGCGGCGAGGTCCTTGACGAAGGCCCAGCCGGTCAGCGGCTGAATGTCAGGGACCTGGGTGGTGAGGATGCGGGCGGCCTCAAGGGGCAGGCGGGCGGCCAGCTCGACGCGCTCGTCACCCGTCAGCTGGCGTCCCAGCCCCGCGAGGACCATGCGGACGGCCTCCTCGGCCCTCTCGCGGGTGGGATAGGCGCCGTCGTAGCGGACCTTCTCCAGCATCTGCTCGTACGCCCGTGCGTGGGGCTGCTGAAGCGGTACGCGCTGGTCGGACATCACTGCGGTGGTTGCCTTTCTCTCACCGGGGTCGCGGTGACCGGTGTGCGGTCACCGCAGGTACGTGGTCAGGCGGGCTGCGGGCGGCCGAAGAGGAGGTCGTAGCCCGCGGGGAGCTGGAACAGGATCTCCTTGAGGAGTTCGTCGCCGACGGCGTCGGCGGCCGCGGAGAGGACGGCTCCGACGTCCCAGGCCGCCGTCTGTTCGGTGGCTCCCTCGATCCAGGCCGCTGCGGCGCGCACGAACCGCTCCGGAGGCAGCGGCTCGGCGCTCTGCAGCGGGTTGAGGAGGATCAGGGCGAAGTCTTCCGGCAGACGCGCCGCCAGCTGGGCGCGCACCTCCCCGACCAGGTGCGCGCCCAGCAGTGCGAGCACCACGCGGGCCGCACGTTCGGCTTCCCACCGGGTGTCGTATTCGCCGCGTTCCTTCACCTGGTCGAGGAACGCTTCCCGTCGCACCGTCACGTCGGCCACCGCCCTTCCTCGGTCCGTGAGGGTGCGGAGGACGGGTGAGAGGGGGCAGGTACCCGTCCTCCGCCGCTGTCCGGCCTCGGTCCGCCCGGCTCAGCCGGAGATCTGCCTGCGGCCGGCCCCGCCGCCGATGGTGATCTTGCGGGGCTTGGCGCGCTCGGCGATCGGGATGCGCAGGGTGAGTACGCCCGCGTCGTAATCGGCCTGGATGTGCTCGGTGTCGAGGGTGTCGGCGAGCGTGATCTGGCGGGAGAAGACGCCCAGCGGCCGCTCGGACAGTTCCATCTGCACGTCCTCGGCCTTCGCCACGGGACGGCGCTCGGCCTTGACGGTCAGCATGTTCCGTTCGACGTCGATGTCGATCGCGTCCGCGCTCACGCCGGGAAGATCGAAGGCCACGACGTACTCGTCGCCCTCGCGGTAGGCGTCCATCGGCATCGCCGACGGCCGCGACCACGTGCCCGGGCCCATCAGCTGCTGTGCCAGCCGGTCCAGCTCACGGAGAGGGTCAGTGCGCATCAACATCGGGAAACACCTCCAGCGGGTTCAGGCAGTTGCTGCCAATGCGCCTCACTGACACCGTTGTAACATGTCATCCAATGGATGACAAACTCTGTGTCATCCGAACGATGACTACCTGAGGGAGGTGCCCATGACCCCAGCCGACCGGCCGGCACCGTCCAGCACCGACACACACGGCCCGGCGTCCTTCCTCGCCGCAGCAGCAGCCCTTCAAGCCATGGACGACGCCCTGCATGCCGCCCACCACGAGGTTCCCGGGAGCGCCGGGACGCACGATGTCGGCCGGGAACAGGCCCTTGCCTCGCTCCTGCTGCTGCGGCAGGTACGGGAGCAGCTCGCCGGATGGGAAACCGGGCTGATCGAAACCGCCCGCGAGGCGGGTGCCAGCTGGGCGGACCTCGCCCACCCCCTCGGCGTCGCCAGCCGCCAGGCCGCGGAACGGCGCTACCTGCGAAACCGGCCCGGCCCCGCCGGAACCACCGGCGAACAACGTGTCCAGGCGACCCGTGAACGCCGCGCCGCCGAGCGCACCACCGCCACGTGGGCCCGCCGCAACGCGGCCGACCTGCGCCGCGTCGCCGGTCAGATCACCGCTCTCACCGACCTGCCCACCGCGGCCCGCCTCCCGCTCGACCAGCTCCACACGGCCCTCGCCCAGGACGATCCCGCCGAACTCGTCCGCCCCCTCCATGCTGCTCGTCCTCACCTGGTCGCCGCACACCCCGACCTCGCCGCACAACTCGACACCCTCACACCTCCCTGAGCCGCGGCTCCGGACCGGAACCGACTTCGCCCGAGGCGTGGCTGTCACGTTCCGTGGTCTGCGCGGTGCACGTTCTCGTTCACCCCCGGCGACTGATCAACACCGGACTGCCTGACAGCCCTGCTGGATCGCGGTCCGGCATCCGAAGTCAGCCCGCTGAACCTGAGGCCAGGCCCGTGCACAGCAAGCGTGGCACCGGCTGCGGCGTTCCCGGCGGGGCCCGCGCTGGGTGACTTCGCACTGCACACTCGCGGCGCCGCGGACGAACGTCGGCGGCTTCGCGCGCCGGGGTGTGGATCCGCAGCGCAGAGACGCTGCTCAGTACGTGGTCGTCGCCGCTGGTCCTCACGGATTACCGCGCCGTACGGGGCATGGGACGTCTCAGCAGGACCTCCGGCCTCCAGCGCGAGAGCCGCCCGCGCGGCACCGTGTTCGACGATCACGGGCCGCAGGCAGCTGAAGACCGGACCGGCCGGCCTCGGCCTGCGGCCGGGACCCGCCGCCAGGGAGCCTTCGGCTCCCTGCCCGGCGAAGGGCCGCCCGGATTCTGTTCCGCCTGACTCGCCGTCTCGGCCTGGCTGCGGGCCAGGTGGCTCGCTGAGCGTCAGGCCTGATCACTCCGGACGTCCCCGACGCGAAAGCCCCGGCGTTCCGTCTGCTGATGACGGACGAAGCCCGCCTGCTCTCGGAACCTGCGCACCTGCGAGCCGTCCTTCTCGGCCTTCCTGCCGGTGACGTGCCGAGCGAACTCGTGTCTCAGCGGTTCGCCGGTCTGCGGCCGGTGGTCCGTGGCAGGAGACGGCTGACGGCGAAGGCCGCCGTGAGCAGGGCCGCGCTGATCCACATGGTGGTCGCGAAGGCGGGCCCCGCGTCCTGTGCCGCCTGACGGGTGGGGTCGGTCAGACCGTTGAAGTAGAGGGTGCCGAAGAGGGCGACGCCGATCGAGGCGGCGACCTGGACGACCGTGTTGAACAGCCCCGATCCACTGCCCACGTGCTCGGCGGGTACCTCCTGCAGGGTGAGCTGGGCCAGGGGGGCCACGGCCAGTCCGGCTCCGGCCCCGGCGATGAAGACGCCGGGGACGAAGGCGGACCAGTGGGTGGCCGGTGTGGCCGTCTGGGAGGTCACTGCGAGGACGGCCATGCCGGTGGCCATGACGGCGAGGCCGGTCTGGACGGTGGCACGGCCGATGCGCGGCAGCAGGACGGTGGTGCCGAGGGTGGCGAAGGCGGCGTTGGCGACGGGCCAGGCCAGCATGAGCACGCCCACGGTGAGCGGGCTCATGCCCAGGGCGCTCTGAAGGAGCTGGAGGAGGGTGAAGAAGAGGCCCATCATCGGCAGAAAGATCAGGAACTCGGTCAGGAGCCCGCCGGCGACCGAGCGGATGCGGAACAGGGACACCTCCACCAGAGGGGAGCGGGCCTGCTGCGACAGGCGCTGCTGGTAGCGGAGGAAGACCACCAGCACGGCGCTGCCGAGGACGCAGGAGGCGTAGGCCCAGGTGGGCCAGTGGCCCCGGTCGCTCGCGACGGTGAGCGGGTGGAGGATCAGCAGCAGACCGACTCCGGAGAGGGCGACGCCGGGCAGATCGAGGCGGGGGCGGCCGGTGGAGCGGCCTTCGGGCAGGATGCGGGCGGCCGCGAGTACGGCCAGGACCCCCACGGGGACGTTGATCCAGAACACACTGCGCCAGGCCAGGCCGAGCCAGTCGGCCTGGAGCAGCAGGGCGCCGAGGATCGGCCCGAGCGCCGCGGCCAGGCTGGAGAGCGAGGAGAAGGCGGCCATCGCGCCGCCGCGCTCGTGGGGTGCGTAGAGCAGCTGGATCTGGGAGAGGACCTGCGGGATCATCGCCGCGCCGAACACTCCCTGCAGGACGCGGGCGGCGACGAGCAGGTCGGGGGAGGGAGCGGCGCCGCACAGGGCGGAGGCGGCGGTGAAGCCGGCCATGCCGATGAGGAAGACGCGTTTGTAGCCGTACAGGTCGCCCAGGCGGGCGCCGGTGACGACGCCGAGTGCGAAGGCCAGGGTGTAGCCGGCCAGTACCCACTCCAACTGGGCGGGCGAGGCCCCGAGGTCGGTGCGGATGGCCGGCAGGGCGATGGTGGCGATGGTCGCGTCCAGCAGGTCCATGAACGCGGCGAGCAGCACGATCAGCAGAGTGAGCGTGCGCCGACGGCCGGTGGGAAACGTCACGGCCGACGTACCGGTCGCAGTGGACAAGGCGGTGTCCTTCGCTTCAGAGGGAAAGATCAACGGGATGGGCGGCCGTCCCACAGTGCATGGAGACGGCCGCGAGGTGGTGGAGCGGCCCACAGGCGTGCCGCTCCACCACCCGGCCGGGCAGGGACCCGTGAGGTCCGTCCGGCCGAGGGGAGACGCGAACCTCAGGCGAGGGCGACCAGGCCCCGGTACTCCTCGCTCCACAGGTCCTCGTCCGCGTCCGGCAGCAGCAGGACCCGGTCGGGGCGCAGCGCGTCGATGGCCCCCTCGTCGTGCGTGACCATCACGATCGCCCCCGGGTACGAACCGACCGCGGCCAGGACCTCGCTGCGGGAGGCGGGGTCGAGGTTGTTGGTCGGCTCGTCCAGCAGCAGCACGTTCGCCCCGGAATGCACCAGCCCGGCCAGCGCCAGACGGGTCTTCTCGCCACCGGAGAGCACCCCGGCCCGCTTGTCGGCGTCGTCCCCGGAGAGCAGGAACGCGCCCAGCACGCGCCGGACCTCACCGTCGCTCAGGTGCGGCGCCGCCGCGGACAGGTTCTGCCGGACCGTACGGTCCCGGGCGAGGGTGTCGTGTTCCTGGGCGAAGTAGCCCAGACGCAGCCCGTGTCCGTGCACCACGCGCCCGGAATCGGGCACTTCCGCACCGGCCAGGACGCGCAGCAAGGTCGTCTTGCCCGCACCGTTGAGCCCGAGGATCACCAGCCGGCTGCCGCGGTCCACGGCCAGATCCACCCCGGTGAGGACCGGGCGGCCGCCGTAGGACTTGGCCAGGCTCACCGCGCCCAGCGGCATCCGCCCGCACGGGGCCGGATCGGGCAGGGAGATCTTGGCGACCTGCTCGGAACGCCGCACC
The DNA here is from genome assembly GCF_022414595.1 of Streptomyces sp. MUM 203J. Lineage (GTDB taxonomy): Bacteria > Actinomycetota > Actinomycetes > Streptomycetales > Streptomycetaceae > Streptomyces. Next base: position 8,866 of record NZ_JADWYO010000093.1, read on the forward strand.
GGTTCGCTCTCGGCCAGCATCCGGTCGGCGCGCCGGGCCATGCTGCGGGCCATCACGGCCGTCGCCGAGCGGGCCTTCATCTTGTCGGCCTGCGCGCGCAGTGCGGCGGCCTTGCGCTCGACGCTCGCCCGCTCGCGGGCACGGCGGCGTTCTTCGGTCTCCCGCTGGGTGAGGTAGCGGTCCCAGCCGGTGTTGTGGACGTCGATCGTGGTGCGGGTGGCGTCCAGCAGGAAGACCCGGTTGGCGACGGCGGCCAGCAGGGAGGTGTCGTGGCTGATCACCACCAGGCCGCCGGTGTGGGCCTGGAGGAAGGCGCGCAGCCAGGCTGCCGAGTCGGCGTCCAGGTGGTTGGTCGGCTCGTCCAGCAGCAGGACGCCCCGCGGCCCGCCGAAGAGGACACGCGCCAGCTCCACCCGCCGGCGTTGCCCGCCGGACAGTGCGGCCACCGGTTCGCCCAGGACCCGGTCCGGGAGCCCGAGTCCGGCCGCCACACGCGCCGCCTCCGCCTCGGCGGCGTACCCGCCGCCGGCCTGGAAGGCCGCCTCGGCCCGGCTGTAGGCGCTCATCGCCCGCTCCAGCGCTGCGGGCGAGGCCGCGTCGGCCATCGCGGCCTCGGCCGCCCGCAGCCGGTGCAGAGCCCGGTCGAGGCCGCGGGCGGACAGGATCCGTTCGGTGACGCCGACCCGAGGGTCGGCTGCCCGGGAGTCCTGCGCGAGGTAGCCGACGGGGCCGGTGTGCGTGATGGCGCCCGCGGCGGGCTTGGCCTGCCCGGCGAGGGTGTTCATGAGGGTGGTCTTGCCCGCGCCGTTGCGGCCGACCAGGCCGATGCGGTCACCGGGCGAGACGGTGAAGGAGATGTCGGAGAGCAGCAGGCGGGCGCCCGCACGCAGTTCGACACCACGAACGGTGATCATGGGATGACACTCCGAGAAAGCAAAAGGACACACTTCTGGCGTGGAAGCGGGTCCTCAGCTAGGAAACTCGGGGCGTAGACATGCGTCCACCGTACCCGACGCCCCCGCGCCCGGCGCGCCTGATCTTCCTCGTGGGACTGGAGGTCGCGGGCACAGCCGGCCGACAGGGCCTGGCCCGGTGTCCCGGGCGGCAGCGAGGGCGATGGGGCTCGGGAAGCGGTGAGCAGTGCGCATCCTGCAGAGGGCAGGCCGGGTGGGCTGGTGTGCGCGGGTGCCGGGGCGCGCATGCTGGTCGGGGGCGGACGGCTCCCGGCAAGTCCTTGGGCCAAGCGGGCTGCTTCGTGGTTCCTCAGGACCGGCAGGGCCCTCGTCGGCGCGGTCTCACCCTTTGGGCCGGTGCGGACCTCGCCGGGCGGGCGTCAGTTCTTCAGGTACGCGAAGCCAGCCGCGCCGGGCGGCGGATCAACCCCTTGATCGACCACAGCCGACTCCACGGGTCCGCTCACCCGTCTGCGCCGGAGAGCGACCGCCGGATTCGGCCATGCGCGCCGGCGCGCCCGGTCCGCGCCTCACCCGCCTGCCGACCAGGCGTGGCGGCGCCTGCCCGCTGTGCGCAGGCTGACCGTAGACCGTCGTCAACGTATGCGAGAGAAAGGAGTCCGATATGGCGATTCTTGTGCACAACCAGGGAGCCGACTGGAACGAGCAGCTCTATCGCGCGACGTTCGACCGGGCGATCCCCGACCCCCAGAACCCGCCCGCGGGGCTGATCGCCCATGTCGCAGGCCCGCGAGAGCAGGGCGGCTGGCAGGTCGTCGATGTGTGGGAGTCCGAGGAGAAGTTCCGCGCGTTCCTGGAGGGCGCCGTCTATCCGGCGGTCAAGGAACTGGGGGCCCCGCCCTTCGACACCACGGTGACCGAAGTGCGGAACTCCCTGATTCCGTAGGCCGACAGGCCTGACAGGCCCGTCGGGTCTGTCAGGCAGCGCGGCGGAGGCGCAGTCCGCGACCGTCAGTGCCGGGCCTCCCCGGGTGAGCACCACACCTCGGAAGAACGCCGTTCTCCCCTTCTGCGCCACCGGCATCGGCGCCACGCGCAGCTCCGCCCTCGGCATGGGCGGCATCCTCGCCCTCGGCCGGCCGCTGCCCGTATCGGTGCTGTGGAACGCCGCGCAGCACGACGAATCGGAACACGTGGTCCCGGTCGTTCTGCGAGCCTGCTCCCGTGGAGGTCAAGGGCTGAAGCAAAACCGTTCGTCCTTGACCGACGCCACGCACACGCGCGCTCTGTCCGGTCGGCTGGCCATGGTCATCGGCGTCGTGAGATAGCCGAGGGTATCGGCCTCCTCCGTCGCTCGCACGACCTTGGGGCGGGCGCCGGGATGCGTCAGCTCGACCCGGTCACCGAGCCGCAGCCGCAACGCCCGTGCCCACACCGCGCGACACGTCCTGTGCCAAAGGGCGGATGCTACCCGAGCGACACACTGCTCCGTCCCATCTCCCTGCCATCCCTGGCGACGTCTCAGCAGGTCAGAGCGTGGGACGTGTCGTGGGACACCAGGGATATGGCTGACAGGACATGGTCGAAGTCATGCGGGACGCGGGGCCGGCATCCCCGGCCCGGGGGCGTCATCAGGAGAGAGGAGAGATTCAGGTGTCCTGGAAGGTGTGCACGAGGCGGGCACTCGCTGTCGGGGTCGCCGGCGCGACCGTCGCCGGGCTTGCTGTGACGGGCTGCGCGGATACCGGCAACCCGTCCGGACCCGTACGGCCGCGTTCGCACGCCGCTTCCGGGAACGCCCCGAACCAGGACCGCGCCCCCCAGGGCCGTGAGCTCGACGACTCCGAGCGGATCCTGCTCCAGCGGGCTGAACAGACACTGGTCAAGAGGTGCATGGAGAAAGCAGGTTTCACGTACTGGGTGGGGCCGCTTCCGACCGTCGACGACCTCAAGGGCGGTGGATACGTACTGACCGACGTCGAGTGGGCCAGGAAACACGGCTACGGCAGCCGGCTTGACGAGAAGGCACAGGCCGCGCAGCGCAACGACCGGAACCACGCCTACGCGAACGCCCTGCCGCGGCAGGAGTACGTCCGCTACAGCAGAACACTGGAAGGCGGGCCGTCGAGCAAGATGCTGACGGTCGAGCTGCCCACGGGTGACATCATCCGGACACCACGCGAAAGCTGCCTGGCCGATGCCAAGGGAAGGCTCTACGGCGACTTCGCGACCTGGTTCCGGGCCGAGAAGATCGCCACGAACGTCAACTCCCTGTACGTGGCGCATCTCATCGGGGACAAACGCTTTGTGAGCGCCCTCGCGGACTGGTCCACCTGTATGCGCGAGGCAGGCCACGACTACGAGGACCCGACGGAGGTCCGCGAGCGACTGCCCGGCCTCACCGAGGACATGACCAACGAGAAAGCGTTCGCGGCCGAAGTGCAACTGGCGGTCGCTGAAGCCACCTGCGCCACCGAGACCCCGCTGGCCGACACCGCACGCGCACTCGAATCCGAGTACCGCGCCAAGAAGCTGGGGCCCTACCGGGAGGACATCGCCACCCACCGGCGCATGAGCCACGCCGCGCTGAGCCGTGCCGGGGACATCACCGGCGCCACGACCTGACGGCACTTCCGGACGAGTCGGCTCACCACGCCCACCCGGCTCTCCGAGCCCCCGGCGACACAGACTTCCGCGGCATCACGTCACGGAACGTTCCACACGCAACCGACAGCACAACGACAACAAGGAGTAATCCACCATGCGCAAGATTCTGGCGGCGGCCGCCACCCTCGGCGTCGCGAGCCTCGGCGTGATCGTCCCCGCGACCGGCGCGCAGGCGGCGTCCGCGGCCTGCGACCGCGCCTGGCAGGACGGCGGTTCCGGATACCTCTTCGCCTACAACCACACCCACTGTTCCGGCTACCTCGGCAAGGCCTCGGGGAACGACTCGGACTGGGGCGACTCGGCCGGCGGCTTCCGTGGCTCCGACGACAACAGGGCGTCGTCGGTCGTGCACAAGGGGACCTCCGGCATGGCCGTCAAGTTCTACTCGGTCAAGGGCTACAAGGGCGGGCACACCTGCCTCAAGAAGTCCGAGTACTACATGAGCAGCCTCTACGGCCACAGGTTCACCAGCAGCTCCAGCGTGAACGACAACATCAGCTCCCACAAGTGGGTCTGGGAGTCGGCGTGCAGCAAGTTCCTGGACTCCTGATCTGACTGCCCCGCACGGGGTACCCCCGGGCCCGGCCCACCGGGTGGGGCACGGGGCCTCGACCTGGAACCCTGGACACAGGGCGGGTCTGTCAAACGAGCGCTGTATTTGGGGTTGTTGAGGGCTACTGACGTGCTGCGGAGAGCCGGCCGTCGAAGGTGATGTCGAAGGCGTTCAAGGCTGTCTTCCAGCGCATGGTCCAGCGGGCCTGGCCCTTGCCGGTCGGGTCGAGCGACATGATCGCCATGTAGACGCACTTCAAGGCGGCTTGCTCGTTCGGGAAGTGGCCGCGGGCCTTGACCGCCCGGCGGATCCGCGCGTTGACGGACTCGATGGCGTTCGTGGTGCAGACGATGTGGCGGATCTCGGTGTCGAAGCGGAGGAACGGGGTGAACTCCTCCCAGGCGTTCTCCCAGAGCCGCACGATTGCCGGATACTTCTTGCCCCACGTGTCGGCGAACTCGGCGAACCGGTCAAGGGCCGCGTCCTCGGTCGCCGCGGTGTAGACGGGCTTGAGGAGTTTGGCGATCTTGTCCCAGTCCTGGCGGGCGGCATAGCGGAAGGAGTTCCGCAGCAGGTGGACCACGCAGGTCTGCACGATCGTCTTCGGCCAGACGGTCTCGACCGCGTCGGGCAGCCCCTTCAGTCCGTCGCGGACCAGCATGAGGACGTCGTTCACGCCGCGGTTCTTGATCTCGGTGAGGATGTGCATCCAGTGCTTGGCACCCTCGCCGCCGTCGCCGGCCCACAGCCCGGGGATGTCCCGTCGGCCCTCGGTCGTGACGGCCAGGGCCACGTAGACGGGCCGGTTCGCCACGGCGCCGTCGCGGATCTTCACGTGGATCGCGTCATGAAGACCACCGGATAGACCGCGTCCAGGGGCCGGTTGTGCCACTCGGCCATGCCGTCGAGGACCTTGTCCGTGATCGTGGAGATCGTCTGACGCGACACCTCGGCGCCATAGACCTCGGACAGGTGGGCCTGGACCTCACCGGTCGTCAGGCCCTTCGCGGCGAGCGAGATGACCATCTCGTCGACGCCGGAAAGGCGTTTCTGCCGCTTCTTGACGATCTTCGGCTCGAAGGAGCCCTCGCGGTCGCGGGGCACGGATATCTCCACCGGGCCGACATCGGTCAGCACGGTCTTGGCCCGGGTGCCGTTGCGCGAGTTGCCGCCGTTCTTCCCGGCGGGATCGTGCTTGTCATAGCCGAGGTGGTCGGTGATCTCGCCCTCGAGAGCGGACTCCAGAAGCCGCTTGGTCAGCTGCTGGAGCAGCCCGCCCTCGCCGGTCAGCCGCAGGCCCTCGGCCTGAGCCCGACTCACGAGCTCGTCGATCAGCCGGTCGTCCATGGACGTCGGCACCACAGCCTCAGACGGCTCGACGGTCTCGGCCTCGGTCACGTTGTTGCTGGTCATCGATGCATCTTCCATGATCGGGAGTTACACCGAACGTTTTACAGTCCCGCGCCCGGACGCCCCGGCACCGACGTGGAAGGAGCTCTGTGGCTGGTCCTCGATGTCGAACTGGCAGAACACCCAGTCGATGCGGCCGTTCGGTGACGTCATCAAGGATCAGCGCCTGATGGAGGACGACGACTACTGGGTCGACCTGGACGGATTCACCGCACCCACTCCGTAACCGGACCATGAGAAGTGCCCCCCGGCCGTTCCTCGGTTCCTGGGGGGCACGTCCGTTCACGACCTCGCGGCCTCACGACCAGACAAGTCGCCCATCGACAACGGAACAGACCGGATAGTCCCCCGCACCGACCCTCGTCAGCATCTCCGCCAAGGAGTCGAAGTAGTCAGCCAATGACGCGTACTCGCCGGTGACCGTGGGCCCACCCACGAACCATCTGCCGATACGACCGTCCCTCGCGTCGATGAACTGTCCCATCCAGCCGTCCTGATCCGACTGGAACGGGATCCACTCCTCGCGCCATTCGCCCCCACCGGACAAGGGGTGATTCGCGTAGAGCTTCTCCATCGCCCGGATGCCCAGAAAGAAGCTCCCCTCGTCCGGGAACCCGTCGTAACCGCAGCAGGCCACGTCGTCGTCCACATCGTCCTCGGGAAGATCCAGGTTGTTCTGCAGCAGCCACGCCCGCAGTTCCTGAGGCAATGAGACACCCATGCGCTCCTCGGCGGCCGCGAGCATCCGCTCCGTGGCCGGGCCGGGCAGGTCCGCGTGATCGGCCGGAGCATGCTCCCGGAGGAGATTCATTACGCGGGACCAGCTCTCCACCGCACTCATTCCCCGCTGCCCCTCTCTGCACGGATTCGCTATGCCACTCAACGGGCTTACCTACTGTAGCTGGATAGCACGGCGGGCCGGTCGAAGCGCCCTCGGGCTGCTGGAGCCTACGCTCTGAATCGCCCCGGGGTTGATGGACCGGCCCTCCTCCGGCAAAGGGCTGTCCCGCAACTGCTGGTCACAGATGAGATGATCTTGCTGTGGCTGGTGTGATCACGGCGTCGGAGCCGTCTGGATAGCCCCGTTCACCGGGCTGAGCCCTCGCAACTTCGGCAAGCTCGTGACGGTTCTGCGGCGCG
>NZ_JADWYO010000094.1 GCF_022414595.1 Streptomyces sp. MUM 203J
GCTCGTGAGTGGCCCCGCGGCACGGCGGGGCCCGATCACCTCCGCCAGGCCCCGGCTGCGCTCGGGCAGGAGGCGGCCCCGCCGCTGCGGGGCCGGCTTCCTCCGTGCGCCCGCCCCGGCGAGGCGACCGCACGCCGGCAGGGCCGGATCGGAGCACGTGCCGGCGCAGGGGTTTCCCCGCCAGGGCCCGCCGTGTCCGGCACGGATGGCGTCCCCGGACGCCGTGCGGGCCGCTGCACGCGCTGCCGGCGGAGGCGCGGGGCCATGGTGCCGGACGGGATCGAGCGGGCGCGGGAGACGGGCCGCGGGGACCCGCCGCCTGGAGCCGCCGCTGTCGGCGCGGCGGCGCAGGAGGACGGCGGCCGGGACGCCGCGGACCGGGAGCGGTGCGCCTTCTCGCCGCGGCGAGATGCGTGGGGCCGGGCGTCGGCTGTGCCTCGCTGCGGGCCTGCGTCCCGTATGCGGGCCCCCTGCCTCAAGTGCTCGGGAGAGGGGGGCGGGGACGGCGGAACGGCGCCGTGATCCGAACGCCCTGTGTCCCCGTTCCGGCCCGCGCCCCGTGCGCCGCGCTGCCGGACACGCGCAGGCCCCGCCACACGGGGCGGGGCCTGCGCGTTGCGAGCGGTCAGCTCACCGAGACCTCGGGTTCGCCCGAGAGGACGCCCTCGGCCTCCATCTGGGCGGCGATCTTCATCGCCTCCTCGATCAGCGTCTCGACGATCTTCGATTCCGGAACCGTCTTGATGACCTCGCCCTTCACGAAGATCTGGCCCTTGCCGTTGCCGGAGGCCACGCCCAGGTCGGCCTCGCGGGCCTCACCGGGGCCGTTGACGACGCAGCCCATGACGGCGACGCGCAGCGGCACCTCCATGCCCTCCAGGCCCGCCGAGACCTGGTCGGCCAGCTTGTAGACGTCGACCTGGGCGCGCCCGCAGGACGGGCAGGAGACGATCTCCAGGCGGCGCTGGCGCAGGTTCAGCGACTCCAGGATCTGGATGCCGACCTTGACCTCCTCCGCGGGCGGGGCCGACAGGGAGACGCGGATCGTGTCACCGATGCCCTCGCTCAGCAGCGCCCCGAACGCGACCGCCGACTTGATCGTGCCCTGGAAGGCCGGGCCCGCCTCGGTGACGCCGAGGTGCAGCGGGTAGTCGCACTGCGCGGCGAGCTGCCGGTAGGCGTTGACCATGACGACCGGGTCGTTGTGCTTGACCGAGATCTTGATGTCGCGGAAGTCGTGCTCCTCGAAGAGCGACGCCTCCCACAGCGCGGACTCGACCAGCGCCTCGGGCGTGGCCTTGCCGTACTTCTCCAGCAGCCGCTTGTCGAGGGATCCGGCGTTGACACCGATGCGGATCGGCGTGCCGTGGTCCTTCGCCGCCTTGGCGATCTCCTTGACCTGGTCGTCGAACTTCTTGATGTTGCCCGGGTTGACGCGGACCGCCGCGCACCCGGCCTCGATCGCCGCGAACACGTACTTCGGCTGGAAGTGGATGTCCGCGATGACGGGGATCTGGGACTTCTTCGCGATGATCGGCAGCGCGTCGGCGTCGTCCTGCGTCGGGCAGGCCACACGGACGATCTGGCAGCCGGACGCGGTCAGCTCCGCGATCTGCTGGAGCGTGGCGCCGATGTCGGAGGTCCGGGTGGTGGTCATGGACTGCACCGACACGGGCGCGTCTCCGCCGACGGCCACGGACCCGACCTGGATCCTGCGGCTGACGCGGCGGTCGGCCAGCTTGGTCGGAACGGACGGGATACCGAGAGAAATCGCGGTCATCAGCTGTGCAACCCCAAGGTGTGGATCGACGATCGAGGTCCCGATATCGGCGGGCTCCAGGCCTCCGAGATTACAGGTGCGGCGCTCCCGGACTCACATCGCGCTGGTGTGCGCCACTCGATGGGAGCGGCCGGGCACACCAGTGCGCCCGGCCGCGTGTTCGTGGTGATGGGGAGTGACGGGTGGTTACGAGATCTTCACCGGGTTCACGATGTCGGCCAGCACGACCAGCAGCGTGAAGCAGATGAAGAGCCCCGCGACGACGTACGCGACCGGCATGAGCTTCGCGACGTCGAACGGGCCCGGGTCGGGCCGCCGCAGCACCTTCGCCGTGTTCCGGCGGACGGACTCCCACAGCGCGCCCGCGATGTGCCCTCCGTCCAGCGGGAGCAGCGGAAGCATGTTGAAGAGGAACAGCGAGAGGTTGAACATGGCGAGCAGGAGCATGAACGTCGCGACGATGTTCTGCGTCGGCATGTCGAGGTTCATCACCTCGCCGCTGAGGCGGGCGGCGCCGACGATGCCCACCGGGGAGTCGGCCTTGCGCTCGCCGTCCCCGAAGGTCGCGTCCCACAGGTCGGGGATCTTGGACGGGAGCTTGACGACGGCGGTGGCACCGTCCTCGATCATGTCGCCCATGCGGTCCACGGACTCACCGAGGCCGAGCGGGACGATCTCGGTCCTGGAGGCGAAGCCGAGGTAGCCGGCCTCCACGAACTCGCCCGGGACGACCTCGCCGTCGGCGTCCTTCGCGGCCACCGTGTTCTTGGCGAGGGTCGGGTGCAGGTCGACCTGTTCGCCGCCGCGCTGGACGGTGAGGGTGGCCGGGCCGATGGTGTCGCGGATCCTGGCGGACAGGGTGTTCCAGTCGCCTACCGGTTCGCCGTTGAAGGCGACGATCCTGTCGCCCTCCTTCAGTCCCGCGGCGTGAGCCGGGGACACCGCGTCGCCCTGGGCGCAGGTGTCGCGCTCGGCGCTCTGCGGGATGATGCACTTCTGAACGCCCGCGACCTCGGTGGTCTGGGTGGCGAAGCCGAAGCTCATGGCGACGCCGAGGAAGATCGCGACCGCGAGAACCAGGTTCATGAAGGGGCCCGCGAACATCACGATGACGCGCTTCCACGGCTTGCGCGTGTAGAAGAGCCGCTTCTCGTCGCCGGGCTGGAGCTCCTCGTACGCCGCCGAGCGGGCGTCCTCGATCATGCCGCGGAACGGGGACGTGGAGCGGGCCTCGATCCGGCCGTCGTCGCCGGGCGGGAACATGCCGATCATCCGGATGTAGCCGCCCATCGGGACGGCCTTGATCCCGTACTCGGTCTCGCCCTTCTTCCGGGACCAGAGGGTGGGGCCGAAGCCGACCATGTACTGCGGCACACGGATGCCGAAGAGCTTGGCCGTGGAGAGGTGGCCGAGTTCGTGCCAGGCGATGGAGATGAGCAGCCCGAGGGCGAACAGGGCGATGCCGAGGACTGTCAGCAGGACCGTCATGCGCGTACCTCCACCGTCGTCTTCGCGGCTTCGGCCGCCCGTTCGCGAGCCCGGGCGCGGGCCCAGGTCTCCGCTTCCAAGACGTCCGTCACCGTCAGTGAAGTTCCCGGGGCGGGGGTTCCGTGTGCGCCGACGACCTCGGTGACGGTGTCCATGATGGCGTTGAAGGGCAGGGCGCCCCTGAGGAACGCGTCGACGCACTCCTCGTTCGCGGCGTTGAACACCGCCGGGGCGGTCCCGCCGAGTTCGCCGACGTGCCGGGCGAGCGCGACGGACGGGAAGGCCTCGTCGTCGAGCGGGAAGAACTCCCAGGCGGAGGCCTGCGACCAGTCGAAGGCGGGGGCCGCGTCCGCGACCCGGTGCGGCCAGCCGAGGCCGATGGCGATGGGGCCGCGCATGTCCGGCGGGGTGGCCTGGGCGAGCGTGGAACCGTCGGTGAACTCCACCATCGAGTGCACGTACGACTGGGGGTGGACGACGACCTCGATGCGGTCGAAGGGGATGTCGTACAGCAGGTGCGCCTCGATGACCTCCAGGCCCTTGTTCACGAGGGTGGCGCTGTTGACGGTGATGACCGGGCCCATGGCCCACGTGGGGTGGGCGAGGGCGTCCTCCACGGTGACGGTGGCGAGTTCCGCCTTCGTACGGCCGCGGAAGGGGCCGCCGGACGCGGTGACGACCAGTTTGCGGACGTCGGCGCGGGTGCCCGCGGCGAGCGCCTGGAACAGCGCGGCGTGCTCCGAGTCGACCGGGATGATCTGGCCCGGCTTGGCCAGCGCCTTCACCAGCGGGCCGCCGACGATGAGCGACTCCTTGTTGGCGAGGGCGAGGGTGCGGCCCGCCTCCAGGGCGGCGAGGGTCGGGGCGAGGCCGATGGAGCCGGTGATGCCGTTGAGGACGGTGTGGCAGTCGGAGGCGGCGAGCTGCGCGGCGGCGTCGGGGCCGGCCAGGATCTCGGGGAGCGGCTCGGAGCCGTAGAGCGCGGTGAGCGCCTCGCGCAGCGCGGGCACGGCGTCCTCGCGGGCCACGGCGACCGTGCGCACCTTCAGCCGGTGCGCCTGCTCCGCGAGGAGGCCGGCCCGGCCGCCGGCGGCGGAGAGCGCGGTGACCCGGAAGCGGTCGGGGTTGCGCAGCACCAGGTCGATGGCCTGGGTGCCGATGGACCCGGTGGAGCCGAGGACCACGATGTCCCGGCGGCCTTCGGCCGGATCGAAGGCGATGTGCGGATCTGCGAGTGGGGCGGGGGCGCTGTCGCTCATGGTCCCCATTCTTGCGGCATCCGGCGCGTGCGGGTGACCACGGGGGTCTTTCCCCGTCCCGCCCGTTCCCGCGACCTGGTCCGTGCCACTGGTCGCGGGAGGAGCGGGGCGGGGAAGGGCCCTAACGGATCGGGCGGTGGACGTTCGGGCGGTTCGTGGGGCCCGGCGTCGCGTCAGCGATCCAGGGGCCCTCGCCGGTGGGGTCGAGGATGCCCTCCTCCAGCCAGGTGTAGCGTCCTGCCAGGACGCCCTTGACGACACGGCGGTCCAGGTCGTCGGTGTTGGCCCACAGGCGGCCGAACAGCTCCTCCGCCCGCAGCCGGGACTGGCGGCAGAAGGCGTCGGCCAGTTCGTACGCGGCGCGGCCGTTCTCGCCCCGAGAGCGGAGGAGTTCGGCGCGGACGCACGCGGCGCTCATGGCGAACAGCTCGGCGCCGATGTCGACGATCCGGCCGAGGAAGCCCTGTTTGGTCTCCATCCGGCCCTGCCAGCGGGACATGGCGTAGAAGGTGGAGCGCGCGAGTCTGCGGGAGGTTCGTTCGACGTACCGGAGGTGCCGGGCGAGGTCGGGGTGGCCGGACGGGTGGAAGTCGCCGTACGCGCCGGGGACCTGGCCGCGGCCGGCCGCGAGTCTCGGGAGCCAGCGCGCGTAGAAGGCCGTGGCGTGGGCGCCCGCCTTCGCCTTGTCGCCCAGGGACTTGTCGGGGTCGATGAGGTCCCCGGCGACGCTCAGGTGCGCGTCGACGGCCTCGCGGGCGATCATCAGGTGCATGATCTCCGTCGAGCCCTCGAAGATGCGGTTGATCCTCAGGTCGCGCAGGAGCTGCTCGGCGGGGACGGGGCGTTCGCCGCGGGCGGCGAGGGACTCGGCGGTCTCGTAGCCCCGGCCGCCGCGGATCTGGACCAGTTCGTCGGCCATCAGCCAGGCCGCCTCGGAGCCGTACAGCTTGGCGAGGGCGGCTTCGATGCGGATGTCGTTGCGGTCCTCGTCGGCCATCTGGCTGGAGAGGTCGACGAGGGCTTCGAGGGCGAAGGTGGTGGCGGCGATGAAGGAGATCTTGGCGCCCACGGCCTCGTGCTCGGCGACCGGCTTGCCCCACTGTTCGCGGACCGCGCTCCACTCGCGGGCGATCTTGAGACACCACTTGCCGGCGCCCGCGCAGGCGGCGGGCAGGGAGAGTCTGCCGGTGTTGAGCGTGGTGAGCGCGATCTTCAGACCGGCGCCCTCGGGGCCGATGCGGTTGGCGGCGGGGACGCGGACCCGGTGGAAGCGGGTGACGCCGTTCTCCAGGCCGCGCAGGCCCATGAAGGCGTTGCGGTTCTCGACCGTGACGCCCTCGGAGGCGGCCTCGACGACGAACGCGGTGATGCCGCCCCTGTGGCCCTCCGACCGGGGCACGCGGGCCATGACGACGAGGAGGTCCGCGACGACGCCGTTGGTGGTCCACAGTTTGACGCCGTCGATCACGTAGTCGTCGCCGTCGGGGACGGCTGTGGTGGCGAGACGGGCCGGATCGGAGCCGACGTCGGGCTCGGTGAGCAGGAAGGCGCTGACGTCGGTGCGGGCCAGGCGGGGCAGGAACGCGTCCTTCTGCTCCTGGGTGCCGAAGAGCTTCAGGGGCTGCGGTACGCCGATCGACTGATGCGCGGACAGCAGGGCACCCACCGCGGGGTTGACGGAGCCCACGAGGGCGAGGGCCTTGTTGTAGTACACCTGGGTGAGGCCGAGCCCGCCGTACCGGGTGTCGATCTTCATGCCGAAGGCGCCGATCTCCTTCAGGCCGTCGACGACGGCGTCGGGGATGCGGGCCTCGCGTTCGATGAGCGCGCCGTCGATCTTCGTCTCGCAGAAGTCGCGGAGCTTGGCCAGGAACTCCTCGCCCCGCTGGGTGTCCTCGGGGCCGGGGAGGGGATGCGGGTGGATGAGGTCGAGGCGGAAGCGGCCGAGGAACAGCTCCTTGGCGAAGCTGGGCTTCTGCCATTCCTGCTCACGTGCGGCCTCCGCGACCTCGCGGGCCTCGCGCTCGGAGACTTTGGGCTGCTGGTGGGGGCCGGACATGGGGGCTCACCTCGCCGTGTGTCGGGGGCGGCCGGCCGGTCGTCCTACCGGTCGGTGCTACCCATCCGTATTACCCGATGACCGTCGGTACGAAAAGACGGCCGGTGCCCCCGCACAGTGGGCACCGGCCGCCGGATCGTGAGCCGTACGAGTGGTGTACGGCGGCTCGCGCGGCTTACAGGGCGAGGCCCGTGAGAACCAGCACCCGCTCGTAGGTGTAGTCGTCCATCGCGTAGCGGACACCCTCACGGCCGACGCCGGACTGCTTGGCACCGCCGTACGGCATCTGGTCGGCGCGGTAGGAGGGGACGTCGCCGATGATCACGCCGCCGACCTCCAGGGCGCGGTGGGCGCGGAAAGCGGTCTTCATGTCGTGGGTGAAGACGCCGGACTGGAGGCCGAACTTGGAGTTGTTGACCTCCGCGAAGGCCTCCTCCTCGCTGTCCGCCCGGTGGAGGGTGAGGACGGGACCGAAGACCTCCTCGCAGGCGAGGGTGGAGTCGGCCGGGATGTCGGCCAGCACGGTCGGGGCGTAGCTGGCGCCCTCGCGGCTGCCGCCGGTGAGCAGCTTCGCGCCGCCCTTGACGGCCTCGTCCACCCAGTTCTCGACACGCTTGGCGGCGTCCTCGCTGACCAGGGGGCCGACGTCGGTGGCTTCGTCGGACGGGTCCCCGGTGCCCTGCGCCTCGACGGCGGCGACGATCTTCGGGACGAGCCGGTCGTAGACCGACGTGTCCGCGATGACCCGCTGCACGGAGATGCAGGACTGGCCGCCCTGGTAGTTGGAGAAGGTGGCGACGCGGCTGGCGGCCCAGTCCAGGTCCTCCTCGGAGGCCCAGTCGGAGAGGATCACGGCCGCGGCGTTGCCGCCGAGTTCCAGGGTGCAGTGCTTGTGCGGCACGGACCGCTGGATGGCGTAGCCGACCTTGTCGGAGCCGGTGAAGGAGATGACCGGGAGGCGTTCGTCCTGGACGAGGGCGGGCATCCGGTCGTTCGGCACCGGCAGCACCGACCAGGAGCCGGCCGGCAGGTCGGTCTCGGCCAGCAGTTCGCCCAGGACCAGGGCGGACAGCGGGGTGGCCGGGGCGGGCTTCAGGATGATGGGCGCGCCGACGGCGATGGCCGGGGCGACCTTGTGGGCGCACAGGTTCAGCGGGAAGTTGAACGGCGCGATGCCCAGGACGACGCCCTTGGGGAAGCGGCGGGTCAGGGCGAGGCGGCCCGTGCCGCCGGCGTCGGTGTCGAGGCGCTGGGCGTCGCCGCCGTTGAAGCGGCGGGCCTCCTCGGCGGCGAAGCGGAACACGGAGACGGCGCGGCCGACCTCGCCGCGGGCCCACTTGACCGGCTTGCCGTTCTCGGCGGAGATCAGCTGGGCGATCTCCTCGGAGCGCTCCGCGAGCCGCTTGGACACGTGGTCGAGGGCGGCGGCCCGGACGTGGGCGGGCGTGGCGGCGAACTCGTCGAGGACGGCGTGCGCGGCGGCCACGGCCTCTTCGACCTGGGCCTCGGTGGGCACGCTGACCTGTCCGACGAGACGGCCGTCCCAGGGGGAGGTGACGTCGAAGGTGGCGTCGCCGGTGGCCTGGCGGCCGGCGAGCCAGAAGGCGTGGGTGGCGGTCATCGCGATCCCGGCCCTTCCGAGTAGGAGGTGTGCGTGTGCGCTTGGTGCTCTGCTGACACGGTAGGCCGGAAGACCCGGGTCGGGGCTTGTCCGCGGTGGAGTGGTCGTGTCGCCGGGTCCGCCGGTTCGGCAGATACGGGGAGGCCGGGTACCGGGAGCCCGGGAAACGGGGGAGGCTGTCCCGGCGAGCGGGGCTTCGGGGTGCTCCACGCCCGGACGCTCAGGTGCGGCGCTCGGTGCTGACGATGAGGCACACCCCGGCCACGACGACCGTGCCGCCGAGCACGAGGGGCCAGGTGACGGCCTCGCCCAGGACCAGCGCGCCGAGCAGGACGGCGACGACCGGGTTGACGTAGGCGTAGGTGGCGACGAGCGACAGCGGGGCGGTCTGCAGGAGCCAGGCGTACGCGGTGAAGGCGATCAGCGAGCCGAAGAGGATCAGGTACGCGAGAGCCGTCCACGAACGGGCCGACACGGCGGCCGGGTCGAAGCCGTGGTGTTCCCCCCGGGCCAGTCCGACGAGCAGGCAGCCGAGTCCGCCGGCCGCCATCTCGTAGGCGCTGGCCGTGAACGGGTTGCGGGGCAGCGGGATGCGGGACGACGAGAAGGACCCGACGGACCACAGGACGGTCCCGAGGAGCACCAGCAGCACCCCGCCGGGCCGGACGTCCCCGCTGAGGCCGGGGAGCGTGAGGACGGCGAGCCCCGCGAGACCGAGGAGGACGCCGAGGTACGCACCAAGGCCGGGGCGCTCCCCGGACGCGGTGCGCAGCAGGACGACCCAGGCGGGGACGGCCGCGACGAGCAGTGCGGCCAGCCCGGACGGCACGGAGGTCTCCGCCAGGACGACCAGGCCGTTTCCGCCGAGGAGCAGCAGCAGGCCGACGAGCGCGGCGGAGCCGAGCTGGGCACGGGTCACCCTGAGCACGGCGGGACCCTGCCGCCAGGCGAGGAACGCGGCCAGCAGGAGCCCGGCGACGGCGAACCGGACTCCGGCGGAGAGGAACGGAGGCATGGTCTCGACGACCACGCGGATGCCGAGGTAGGTGGAGCCCCAGACGGCGTACACGATCGCGAGGGCGCCCCAGACGGCGCCGCCGATCCGGCGGCGGGCAGCGGGTGGCGGCGAGCCGGGCGAAGCGGACACCGACTCGACGGCAGGGGTTGTCATGAACGGGAGAGTAGAGATCACTCGACCCGAACACCAAAGAATCTGCCCGGATCCGGGCAGATTCCGGGAAGTCGAGCCGGTTACGGGCCCGGGTTCATGGGGCCCTGCCCCCGTGTCACGCGGGCCGCTCCCCCGTGGCCTTCAGAGCGAGCCACAACTCCATACGGACGTCCGGGTCGTCGAGGGAGCGGCCCAGGATCTCCTCCACGCGCCGCATCCGGTAGCGCAGGGTGTGCCGGTGGACTCCCAGGTCCGCCGCCGCGGCGTCCCACTGCCCGTGCCGGGACAGCCACGCGCGCAGGGACGCGACAAGGTCCCCGCGCCCGGTCGCGTCATGCTCGTACAGGGCCCGCAGCATGCCGTCCGCGAAGGCCCGTACGGCGTCGTCCGCGAGGAGCGGCAGCAGGGAGCCCGCGGCCAGGTCCTCGTGCTCCACCAGGGCGCGGCCCCGGCGGCGGGCCACCGACAGGGCCTGCTCGGCCTGCTTGTAGGCACCCGCGGCGGCTATGGGGCCGGTCGGGGCGGACAGCCCCAGGTAGCCGCCGGCCTCGTCGGCCTCCTTCTCCCCGTACGCCGCGCACGCGCCCACCACGGCTCCCCCGTCGGCGGCCACGACCACGAGCCGGTCGTCGCCCTCCGGCACCGTCAGCACCGCCTCGCCCGCGCGGGCGGCAGCCGCCTCCAGAACCTCGGCCAGCCTGGTGAGCGGCGGCTCGGCCCCGGCTTCCGGGTCACCGCCCGCCGCCTCCGCGATCAGCAGCCGGAACGGGGCGTCCAGCAGCCCGCCGTACAGGTCGCCCGCGACCGTGCGCGCGTGTTCGGGCTGGCCGGCCAGCATCATGCGCAGCACCGCCGCGCCGAGCCGCTGCTCGGCGGCCTGGAGCGAGCGGGACCGCTCGGTCGTCAGGGTCAGCAGGGCGATCGCGGAGTGGACGGCGTACCGCTCCGCCGTGCCCAGCGGCGCGCCCGTGCCGACGGCGAGCGCGCCCCGGACCCGCCGCCCCGTACCGAGCGACTGCAGTTCGACCCTGTCCTCCGTACCGCCCACCACGGCGCTCGCCGGGGCGGCCCGTTCCCGCAGCCGCTGCACGTCCGGGGCCAGCCGGGCCGCCCTCCTGGCCGCCCAGTCGGGTGCGGCGGTCACCACGGCGCCGGACGCGTCGTACAGCGCGGCCCACCCGTCGACGTGTGCGGCCAGCCGGGCGACGACGGCGTCCGGCCCCTCCGCGAGGGCTGCCCGCGTCATCTCCCGCTGCGCCTCGAACCCCGCTGTGACGGCCCGGTACTGGTCGGCGGCGAGGGCGGCCGAGACGGCCTTGGAGATGGCGAGGAACGGGGTGCGGCGCGGGACCTCCAGCAGCGGCATGTCCGCGTCGCGGGCGGCGTCCAGCAGGGCTCCCGGGAGCGCGTCGTAGTTCACGCCCACGGCGAAGCCGACGCCGATGACGCCCGCGTCCGCGAGCCGCCGCACATAACGGCGCATCGCCTCCGCGTCCTCCGCGTCGAGCGTCATGGCTGTGGTGAGCAGCAGCTCGCCGCCCTCCATGTACGGGACGGGGTCGGCCAGCTCGCTGACGTGCGCCCAGCGGACGGGCGTGTCGAGGCGGTCCTCACCGGCGCGGACGGTGAGCTTCAGCGCGGAGTGCTGGACGAGGGAGGCGAGGGTGAGCGGCATGCGGGCCTTCTGGCGGGGTTTTGCGCCGTCCCGTATGAACGCCGCGCTTCGATTCTGCCACCTCGTACGACTGGGGCGGGGCTTCCCCTCGCCTCCCCCTTCCCGGACCGGTGCTCCGCCCCGCACCGCGGGACCGGCCCGCCCTCGGACACCCGCCGGGCAGGGACGGGCCCGGGAGCGGCAGGCGGCGCCCCGGCCGCGGGCGACCGGTCAGCCCCGCAGGTCCACCAGCAGCGGCGGCGCGTGCTCGCCCTCCACGGACGTGAGGGACAGGACCGCGTGCCCGGCGGGCACTTCGTGTGAGAGGTCCGACGCGGACCAGCGCTGGCGCTCCACCTCGCGGACGGTGACCGCCTGCGCGGTCGGTCCCCGGCCGGTGACCAGGCGGCGCATGGCGTGCAGGAACCGGGTGAACGGCTCGTCCGCGACGATCTGGCGGTCGGTCACGTCCCGGGTCTGCACCCACTCCGTCCCCCACAGTTCCGCGAACCGCCCGCCGTCCCAGGGGGCGAGGCCCGCGAAGGCCATGCGGCAGCCGACCGCGCCCAGCAGCGGGCCGCGCAGGGCCTCTGGCACGTCCTCCAGGGTGCGCAGCGCGAGGACCACGCCCGCATGGGCGGACCGCAGCCGCTGGACGCCCCGGACGGCGTCGGCACTCACCGTGTCGGTGGCGTCGTCCAGGACGAGGCAGGCGAACAGGGACCGGTCCGCGCGGTTCAGCGCGGCGTCCGTGAACTGGGCAAGCAGCAGCCGGGCCACGATCCGGGACGCCTCGGCGTGCCCGCGCTCCGGCAGGTCGACGCGGACCCGCAGGGGGTGCTCGATGGCCCGCAGGGAGAACGCGCGCCCGCCGCTCCCGGTGCGGAAGAAGTCCGCGAAGGCCGGGCGGTCCAGGAAGGCGACGCGCTCCGCGAGCAGCACGGCCACGTCGTCGCCCCGCTCGGCCTGCCGGGCCCGGGCGTCCAGGTCGCGCAGCACCGCGGGGTCCCCGGCGACGGCGGCGCGCAGCTTCACGAGGGCGTCGGGGGCGCCGCCGAGCAGTTCCCGCAGCTCGGGGACGCCCGGGAAGTGCCCGTACGCGGCCCGGTACGGCCCGATGAGCTGGGCCAGGGCGGTGACGGCGCGGCGGCTGTCGGGCAGCAGGTCACCGACCAGGGCCTCCGCGAGGAGCCGGGCGGCCTCGTCGGGGTCCTCGGCCCCGCCGTACAGGTCGAGGTCGTGCCGGGTGTCGGGCGCGCCGACCGCGATGACGGCGTCGAACATGTCGTCGGGGGCGAGGCCGCTGTTCCGCGCGGTGACGACGACGACCGCGGCGCGGCCCGCGAGTGCCTGGAGGCACAGCGATTCGGTGACGGGCCGGACGAGCCGC
Source organism: Streptomyces sp. MUM 203J (assembly GCF_022414595.1). Classification (GTDB taxonomy): domain Bacteria; phylum Actinomycetota; class Actinomycetes; order Streptomycetales; family Streptomycetaceae; genus Streptomyces. The sequence continues at coordinate 12,423 of NZ_JADWYO010000094.1, forward strand.
GCGGTCTTGCCGGAACCGGCGGGGCCGACGGCGAGGAGGGACGTGCCGAGCAGCCCGGGTTCCAGGGCGACGCCGGTGGTGCGGCGGCCGTAGGGGTTGCGGGGATGGTCGGCGGCGGCGCCGATGCGGACCTGACCGGTCAGCAGGTCGTGGGTGGCGGTGCGGGCGGGCAGGTCGCGGACGCCGGAGGGATGCGCGCAGGCGGCGGCGCCGTGCTCCCGTACGGCGTCGGCGAACGCGGCGAGCCGGGCGGGGTGGGCGCGCACGCCCTGCCAGGCGCGGCGGATCCGGGCGTAGTCGACGTCCCCGAGGGCGCCGCTGCGGGTGGCCTCGGCCAGCCGGGCGGCGGCCTCGGACATTCCGGCGTCCCGCAGTTCGGGCCATTCCGCCGGGTCGGCGCCGGGCTCGTCGGGCCGCTCCGGACGTCCGGCCCGCGCGGCGTCGCCGCGGCGGCGGGTGAGGGCGCGCCACCGTCCCGCGCCGCCGACCACGGCGACGACGGCGACCACCAGGGCCGCGTAGTAGAAGTTCGAGAACCAGGTGAGCCACCATTCCCGGTCGCGCGGGATCTCCCGCCAGACCCCCGGCAGCAGCACGAACAGCGGCCATACGGGCGCCCCGTAACGCCGCCAGACCTCGTGCCAGTTGCCGACCCGTCCCATGCCGACGGCGATGAGGCCCAGCACGAGCCCGTAGTAGAGGTAGGTGAGGATGACGAAGAAGGCGTACTGCTCGTGGTGGGCGTTGCGCCACTCGGCCGGAAGCACCCAGAACAGCGGCTGGAGCCACCAGTCGGCCTTGAAGATCCAGCCGAACTGGAGGTAGCCGTTCCAGAGCAGCGACCAGAACAGCCAGCCGCAGAGGTACGCGATGACCGCGCCGCTCAGCAACTGGCGGGCGGGCACCCGCTCGGGCTCCTCGGCGGGCCGTGGCCGGTGCCCGAACCGCCACACCCCGGGATCCGCCGTGGGCCGGGGGGTGCGCAGCCACTCCACGACGGGCACCAGGGCTCCCTCGCCGCGCACCGCTCCCCGGGGGGCGTGCCGGGGCGGCGGCGGGGCCGCGGGCCGCGCG
>NZ_JADWYO010000095.1 GCF_022414595.1 Streptomyces sp. MUM 203J
GGTTCGTCCTCGCGCGGCCGGTCCCGATGCCACGGACGGCGACCGCCATGCCGCCCGCGCCCGGACGACGGCCGCGCTCCGGCCGTCCGCCTCCGTCACCCGACCGCCGCCTCCGGGTCGCAGACCCCGGCTGCCGGTCCGCCCGGGCGGCCGGAGCAGGCCCCGTGCCCGCGGCCCGGCGCCCGCAGCCTTCCCCCAACGAACCGGGAATACTGGTCAGTCGTCAGATCCTCGACGCGAAGGGGCCTGGAATGACCGACCAGTTGGACAGCCGTGCGACGGATGGCGCCGCGGGTGGCGGTCCGGAGACGGGGCGGAGGGCGGCACGGCACGCCGTGGTGATCGGCGGCGGGGTGGCCGGGCTGCTGACGGCCCGGTCGCTCGCCGCACACGCGGAGCGGGTGACGGTCGTCGAACGGGACCGCCTCCCCCAGGAGGCCGAGCCCCGGGCGGGCGTGCCGCAGGGACGCCACATCCATGTGCTGCTGGAGGCCGGCCAGCGGGCCATGGACGAACTGCTGCCGGGCGTGACCGAGGAGCTGCGGGCGGCGGGCGCGCCGCGGGTGGGCGTGCCCGGGGACATGATCCAGTGGCAGCACGGCTCGTGGATCTGGCGTACGGAGCCGACCCATCACTTCCTCTGCGGATCACGTCCGCAGCTGGAGCACGCGGTGCGGCGCCGGGTCCTGGCCGACCCGAGGGTCGACGTGCTGGAGGGCACCGAGACCGTGGGGCTGGCCGGGGACGCGGCGCGGGTGCGGGGCGTACTGGTACGGGAGCGGGGCACGGCCGGCCGGGAGACGGAGCCCCGGCTGCTGGCCGCGGACCTGGTGGTGGACGCGTCGGGACGCGGGTCGAAGGCGCCCGAGTGGCTGGCCGCGATCGGGGCGGAGCCGCCGCGGGAGGAGACCCTCGACACGGGGCTGGCGTACGCGACCCGCGTGTACCGCAACGAGCGGCACTTCGACGATACGGACGCGCTCGGCACGTACATCGTGCCGAACCCCGGGCAGACACACACGGCGGTGGTGCTGCCGATGGAGGACGGCCGCTTCCTGGTGACGCTGGCGGGGCTGCGGGGTGACGAACCCCCCACGGACGAGAAGGGGTTCGAGGCGTTCACCGAGGCGTTCCCGGACCCGCTCGTACGGGACTGGGTGACGAAGGCGCAGCCGGACTCACCCGTGTACGGCTTCCGCAACACGGCGAACGTGCGGCGCCGGTACGATCTTCCGGGGCGGCGGCCCGCCGGGTTCCTGGTGACCGGGGACGCGCTGTGCACCTTCAACCCGATCTACGGGCAGGGCATGTCGGTGGGCGCACTCGGGGCGGTGGCGTTGCGGGACGCGCTGGGCGACCGGCGTCGTACGCCCAGCACGGCACGGGTGCAGCGAGCGCTGTTCCAGGTGTCCCGGCAGGCGTGGGCGATCTCCGCGGGCGCGGACAGGAAGATGCCGGGGGCGACCGGGAACGCGGCCCGGACCAGTGCGATGGAGCGGCCCGCGAGCTGGTATCTGGCGCGGGTGCAGGCGCGGGCGGGGGGCCACCCGGTGGTGGGGGCGGCGTTTCGCGACGTGCTCAATCTGGTGAGGCCGGTGAGCCGTCTGTTCGCGCCGGAGGTGGCGCGGGCGGTGCTGCTCGGGCCCGAGCCGCCGGTGCGGGTTCGCCCGCCCCTTCGACGGACCATCGATGACGTGGCGGGCATGGCGGGGCCTGGGGCGTGGTGAGGTGAGGGGGCCCCGCTCCCTCCGCCCCTGGGGCGCACGGCACGCGTGGCGTCCGGCGCCCAGGGGCGGGGCCGCGTCCGGGCGGCCGCCGGAGGGTTCGCGGAGCATTCCGTCCAGGGGTCCCGGCATCGCCTCCGCCCTTTCGCCGCACCCGTCCCCCGCCTTTCAGCCAGAGTTCGCCGGGTGGTCCGAGCCGGTCTTCCAAATAGGTTTAGACCAATGATAGGGATGGTTACCTCTACGGCTCATTCAGCTACGCTGAGCGAAAATTGAGGGTTGAACATGTCTGAACCTCACGCTCCCACAGTGCTCCCGCTCTACCTCCAGGTCGCCGCCGCGCTCCGGGACGACCTCACCCAGCGCAGAATCGCCCCCGGCACCCGGCTCCCCTCGGAACGCTCGCTCGTGGACCGCTTCCAGGTGAACCGGCAGACCGTGCGCAGCGCGCTGCGGCTGCTCCGCGAGGAGGGGCTGGTGCTCACCGAGCGGCGCGGAACGTACGCGGCGACGGACACCGCGCCGGTGAGCGCCAGGCCGGGCGGCGGCCCCGTACTCGGGTCAGGGCTGCTGGAGTTCCCGTGCGCCGTGGACCGGGGCGGCGCGGGTCCCACGGCCGCGGCGGCGGCCGAGGCGGTGCTGGGCTGGGAGCCCGCGCCGCCCGGGACCTCGGAGCGGCTGGCGCTGCTGCCGGGGGAGCCGACGCTCGTGCACCGTCACCGGCTGCTGGGGCCGGACGGTTCGGCCGAGCGGGAGGCGGTCTCCCTGTTCTCCCGCCACGCGCTGGCCGAAGTGCCCGAACTCGCCCGCTACCGGCGGCACGAGGCCCGGGCCGGACGGCCCGACATGCGGCTGCTGTACCACTGGATGCACCGGGCGGGGCTGCGGGTGACCCTGCGGGAGTCCGTCGGGGTGCACGTCCCGGGTGCGACGGCGTACCTGACCGTGCATCGGGAGGTGTCGGACCAGCACGGGCATGTACTGGAGGTGACGGACATCCGGTTCGCGCCGGAGTCGGCACGGCTGACGTACGAGTTCACCGGATAGGGCGCCCGCCCCGTGCGGCCCTCTCGGGGCCTACGCCCCCGGGAGGGCTCATACCGTCAGCTCCGCCGCGTGTGCGGCCCGAGCCAGGACGTCCGACAGCATCTCCGGGGTCAGCAGGCCCGTGGACGTGTTCCGCCTGCTCACGTGGTAGCAGCCGAACAGCGGCAGGTCCGGGCCGTCCCCGGCCCTCGTGGTGAGGGTGGCACGGGCGCCGTGGGTGAAGGCGGGGCGGGGCCGGGGCACGGACCAGCCCGCCTCGGCCGCCGCCGGGAGCAGGGCCTGCCAGCCGTACGCACCGAGCACCACGACGGCCCGCAGGGCCGGGCGCAGCAGGCGCAGTTCGCGGACCAGCCAGGGGCGGCAGGTGTCGCGCTCCGCCGGGGTCGGCCGGTTGGCGGGCGGCGCGCAGTGGACGGGCGCGGTGACCCGTACACCGGTCAGGCGCAGCCCGTCGTCGCGGGACGTGGCCTCGGCCCGGTTCGCGAGCCCGAGGCGGTGCAGTGCGGCGAACAGGGCTTCGCCGGAGCGGTCACCGGTGAACATGCGGCCGGTGCGGTTGCCGCCGTGCGCGGCGGGGGCGAGCCCGACGACGAGGAGCGCGGCGTCGTCGGGGCCGAAGCCGGGCACGGGCCGGGCCCAGTAGTCCTGGTCCCGGTGGGCCGGGCGCCGCTCGCGGGCGACCTGTTCCCGCCAGTCGACCAGGCGCGGGCAGGCCCGGCAGTGGGTCACCCGCTCGTCCAGTGCGGCCAGCGAGCGTGCGCGAGGCGCGGTGCGGGCGGGGAACCCGGACGCGTCCGGCCCCTCCCCGCCACCGGCCGGGCCCGGCCCGGTGTCACCCCGGGCCGCGTCCCCGGAAGACTTCTTCACCGCGGTGCGGTCGCGTCGCATACGGCCGACGGTAGCCCGCCGGGGCGCGCTGCGGGCGGGCCGGGGGGCAGACTGGGGGTATGGCGGAGAGGCGCAGTGCGGGGCTGTTGTTGTTCCGTGGCCCGATGAGCGGACCGGAGGTGCTGATCGCCCATATGGGCGGGCCGTTCTGGGCGCGGCGGGACGCGGGGGCGTGGTCGGTGCCGAAGGGGGAGTACGAGGAGGGTGAGGCGCCGCAGGACGCGGCGCGCCGGGAGTTCGCGGAGGAGCTGGGGCTTCCCGCGCCGGACGGGGAGCCGGTGCCGCTGGGCGAGGTCCGGCAGGCGGGCGGCAAGGTGGTGACCGCGTGGGCGGTCGAGGCGGACCTGGATCCGGCACGGGTGGTGCCGGGGACGTTCACCATGGAGTGGCCGCGGGGCTCGGGGGTGATGCGGGAGTTCCCGGAGGTGGACCGGGTCGCCTGGTGCACGCCCGAGGAGGCCTCGGTGAGACTGGTGGCGGGTCAGAGGGTGTTCGTGGAGCGGCTGTTGGCGTATGCGCGGGAGCGTGACGCGGGCTGAGTGTCACCGCCGCGGGTTGTCGGCGGCGTACGGGAGAGTGGGGCGTATGACGATCACCCTCACGCCCGACGAGCGGGCCGCGGCACAGGCGTACATCCGGCTGGTCGAGACCACCCAGGCCGTCATGGGTGACCCGGTGCTCGCGCCCCTGGCCGCCCAGTACCTGTCCTCCCCCATGGCCGAGGCCGACGAGGCCCTGCGCCGGGCTGGGCTGACCGGGAACGAGGGCAGACTGCTCCGTCTCGTGGCAGCGCTGCGAGGGGATCCCCTGTCCGCGCCCTGAAGCCGGGAGACGCGGCAGGGGCCGCGACCCGTACCGGGTCGCGGCCCCTGCTGCCGTCGTGCGCTGCTCCGGGTCAGCCTTCCAGCCAGCCGTGGTGGCGGGCCAGCTCCGTGACGCGGGTCCGGACCCGCTTCAGCTGGGCGGCGGTCAGTGTGCCGTCCGCCTCGATGAGGGCCTCGGTCAGCTCGGCCTGGAACTCGGCCGTCGTCAGCACGTCCAGGCCGTCGTCGTCCAGGTCCTCGACCGCGGGGCGGCCGGCCGGCACCACGACGGGGGCGCGCCCGGCCGCCGCCTGGCGGTCCAGGAGCCGGATCTCCGAGGCCTTGGGCCCCTTGTCGCCCATCTCCAGGTAGAACTCCACCTCGCGACCGGCCTGGTACAGGTACTTCTCGTCCACCAGGTCGTTCGCGTGCATGAAGACGTCCTCGCCGCCCTCGCGCGGGACGATGAACCCGTAACCCCGCACCTCGTCGAACCGCAGGATCTTCCCCACCATCAGCACGGCCATACCTCCACACCTCGCCGCTGCGTGCCGGGCCACACCCTAGTGATCCACCGGGACACGCCCGTCACGGGGTCGGTCCCGGTGCCCGGCGGCCCAGCAGTTCCGCGAGCCCCAGCCGCGTCGCGGCCAGGACCACACGGTCCTCGGCCCGCAGAACGTACCCGGGGTGCAGGTCCCACACCAAACCGGTGCGCCGCAGGCCCCCGCCTTCGGTGCGGACGGCCGCCAGGTCGGGACGGCGCTGGTCGGGGGCGGTGGGGTCGAGTGCGACAACCCGCCAGGCGCCCGGGCGGAACGCCTCCGCGACCGTGCGGCCCTCCAGCTCGGGATGGCCCGCCACGACGACCGCCGCGAACAGCAGCACCCGGCGCTCGACCGGAATCGCGCCCAGGATCTGACGGCCCATCATGGCACCCGCGAAGGCCGGTGCGGCCAGGTGGGAGACGCTGCGGCTGCGGGTGAGCGCCTCGGGGTGCGCGACGCGCAGGGTGCGGTAGACGGCGGTCGCGATGTCGTCGTCGTACAGCCGCAGCACCACCCGCAGGTCGGGGCGGAGCGAGCGGGCGTACAGGACGGCCTCCAGGTTGGTGATGTCCAGGCTGGTCAACGCGAGCAGTGAGTGCGCCTTGTGGACGCGGGCGGCCTCCAGCACGCCCTCCTCGGTGACGTCCCCGAGGACCACGGGGACCCGCAGACGCCGGGCCGTGGCGATGCCCCGCGCCTCCGGGTCGGACTCGACGCACACCACCGGGATGTCCAGCTCGCGCAGCCGACGCAGGACGCGGGTGCCGACCTTGCCGAGGCCGAGCAGCACCACATGGCCGGACAGTCCGCGCGGCGGGCGGCGCAGGGCCGTCGCCGTGCGGAACGTGCCGAGTGCCTCCAGGATCGCGGCGACCAGCATCGGCAGCAGGAGCAGTCCCAGGAATCCGGTCAGGATCTGGAGGATCTGCCGGTCCTTGTCGTCCTCGAGGGCCGGGTCGTTGATCGCGAACAGGTCGAGGAGGGTGATGTAGGCGGCGTGCAGCGGGTGCGTGTCGGTGGTGATCGCGGTCGCCACGGCGATGGCGGTGACAGCGGCGACCAGTCCCGCGAAGGACCAGCGCAGCCGCGGGGAGAACAGGGAGCCGAACGGTACGGCCGCCCGGCCGAGGCGCTTGGCCGGGAGGGTCGGGCCCGCGTAGGAGACGGCCTCCAGCGCGATCATGCCGCGCCCGGTCGCGGCGGCGACCGCCCGGTCGTCGGGCAGCAGCCGCGGGCCCTGCTCGCCGCTGCTGTCCGAACCGTCGCTGCCCGCAGGGTCGTTGGCGGTGGACGACAGCAGAGCGAGCGGGCACAGGCCGGGGTCCGCGACCTCCCCGCGCCCCGACGGGGTACGTTCGACGGCGCGCAGCAGCAGGCCGTCCGCGTGGACGATCTTGCTGGTGCCCGCGACGGCGGTGGCGGCGAGCGCGGGCGCGGCCGTGTCCGCGTCGGACAGGACGGTGGTGGAGGCGTCCAGCACCTCCGGGTCGATGCCGGGCAGGGCGAGGGCGGCTGCCTGGTCGAGCAGCTCTTCCAGGTGCTGGCCCAGCTTGCGGTTGTACATGCGGATGACCAGCCGCACGGCGGGGTTGAGACGGCGGGCCAGCAGGGCGGCGCGGATGTTGGTGTCGTCGTCCTCGTAGACCAGGGCCAGTGCGGCGGCCCGCTCGACGCCCGCGTCCAGCAGCGCGGCCTCGTCGGCCTCGGGGACCTCCAGCACCCGGACCCCCTCACCCGTGCCGGGCCCGTGCACGGTGTGGCCGGTGGGCGCCCCTCCGCCGCGGTGCCCCGCCCGGCCCGCCGGTCCCGTACGGCCGTCCCCTGCGCGGTCGTACGGTCCGGCGGCGGGGCGGGTCACCGCGGCGGTCATCCGGCCGAAGAGCGCGAAGGCGCTCCGGCTCGGCCGGGGCCGGGACCCGTCCGCCGGGGCGGACTCGCCGCGGCCGGGGACCACCAGGGTCACCCGCTCCCCGTACACGTCGTTCAGCTCGTGCGCGAGCCGGTCCGCCAGCGCGTCGTCGCCGCAGACGACCATGGGGCCCGTGCCGGGAGTGTGCTGGGGCTGATGAGGAATCGGAAACACGCCCCAAGGATGCCTGCAGCCTGCGGGGTTGTGTCCATGGGGGGACGGCTCACGGCTCCCGGGGGACGCGGGCGGACCACAGGAGCAGCAGCGGCGGGACCAGCAGTTCGACGCCGATGCCCGCGACGAACAGGGGGTGCGGGGCACCGGCCGCCAGATACGACACGGTGCGGGCCAGCCCGCCGAGGAACACCGCGCCGCACACGACCCGGACCCCGGAGACATGGCGGCCCGCGTGCCGTGCGGCGGCCAGCAGGACGACGCCCAGTGCGCACCAGATCCCGGCGAAGAAACGGTAGTTGCTGTCCAGAGTGGGGGTCGCGCCGGGACTGCCGGGCAGCACGGACGGGCCCGCGGTGATGTCGGCCAGGGCGGTGCCCACGATGACCAGGCCCAGCAGGACGAGCACCGACCGGAACGCGCGGTGCGACGTGGACATGGCAGCTCCTTGCTCGGTTGCGTGCGGTGGTTCCATCCTCGGCGGGCGCCCGGTCGCGGGGAAGCGCTCACCGATGCCGCTTCGGGGCCGATTGATAACGTCCCGTTCATGAGTGGTGGCGGGGATCCGACCATGCGTCAGCTGCGGGTGCTGCTGGTGCTCGCGGAGGAGCTGCACTTCGGCCGGGCCGCCCGGCGGCTGTATCTCAGCCAGCCCGCGCTGAGCCGGCAGCTGCGGCGGCTGGAGGAGCAGTGGGGTGTGCCGTTGCTGGAGCGCTCGACCCGGCGGGTGCGGCTCACAGCCGCGGGCGAGGCGCTGCTCCCCCGGGTGCGGGAGGCGGTGGCGGCGGCCGACGTGCTGCGTGCCGCGGTGATGGAGCAGGAGCGCACCGGGACGGGACAGGTCGTGCTGGGCTGCTATGTGACGGCGCTGCCGGTCGTGCGGGCCTTGGTGGAGCGGGTACGGGGGCGGTGGCCCGGGCTGAAGGTGACGCTGCGCGAGGTGGACCTCGTGGAGCAGTTCGGGGCGCTGCTGGACGGGGAGCTGGACGTGGTGCTGTGCTACGGGCCGGTGCCGCGGGGCGTGCAGTCGCTGCGGCTGGCCGCGGAGCCGGTCGTGGCGTGCCTGGCGGACGGGCACCCGCTGGCCGGGCGGCCGTCCGTGACGCTGGCCGAGCTGGCCGGAGTGCCGGTGGTGGGGCTGTCGCCGGAGGTGCCGCAGGGGTGGCGGGCGTTCTGGGCGGCCGATCCTCGGCCGGATGCCGCTCCCGTCTCGTACACCGGCCATGCGGCGACGAGCTTCGAGGGAAGTCTGGCGGCCGTGGCGCAGGGGGACGGGCTGCGGCTGGTGTCGGCGGCCTGCCGGGAGCTGTTCCCGCGCCCCGGGGTGCGGTACGTCGACGTCGCCGACGCGCCGCCGTGCGCGGCGCTGCTGGCGTGGACGGGGGCGCGCAGGGACGTGCCGGAGGTGGCGGCGGTGCGGTGGGCGGCCGGGGGGCTCGCGGGATCCGGGGTGCCGGACGCCCGCTGGTGGGAGCGGCTCACCTGACGGGGGCACCTGTTAGGAGTGCTCCCCCTGCGGGTAACGGGCTTGCGACAGGTCGGCTGTGCCGGGACGGGTAGGGCGCGGATGCGGAAGGTGCCGGGGCTGCGGGGGACGCCGGGGGCGCCGGGGCCCGTGGTGAAACTGGTCCGGCGGACGACGGAGCCGGTCGCCGCGCAGACTCTGCGCTCCACGGCCGCGGCGGTCATCTCGTACGTGGTCGCACTGATGTTCCTGCCCGCGCAGCCCGCTCCGCTCACGGCGCCCCTCACCGCGCTGCTCGTGGTGCAGGTGACGCTCTACGCGACGCTCACGAACGGCATCCGCCGGGTGAACTCGGTGGTGGCCGGGGTGCTGGTGGCCATCGGGTTCAGTGCGCTGGTCGGGCTGACCTGGTGGAGCCTCGGCCTGACCGTCTTCGCGGCGCTGATCGTGGGGCATCTGGTGAAGGTCAGCGAGTACGTCCCCGAGGTGGCGATCAGCGCGATGCTGGTCCTCGGGGTGACCCAGGCGGTCGGTTCGGCCGCCTGGCACCGGGTGCTGGAGACGCTCATCGGGGCGGGGGTGGGCCTGCTGTTCAACCTGCTGCTCGCGCCGCCGGTGTGGGTGGAGTCGGCGGGGGCGTCCATCCAGGGGCTGGCCCGGGACATGGGGCGGATGCTGCGGGAGATGGGCGACGACGTGGCGGGCCTCGGCCATGTGCCGGTGGCGCACGCGGCGGCCCGGCTGCACGCGGCCCGGCGCCTGGACCACGACATCGTGGAGGTCGACGCCTCGCTGCGGCAGGCCGAGGAGAGCCTGCGGCTGAACCCGCGGGTGCGGCAGGGGCTGCTGGCGCGGGTGGCGCTGCGGACGGGGCTGGACACGCTGGAGATCTGCGCGGTGGTACTGCGGGTGCTGTCGCGGACCATGACCGACCTGGCGAAGTTCCGGACGGAGGAGCGGCTGTTCCCACCGGACGTGGCGGCCGGGCTGCAGGAGCTGTTCGGACATATGGCCCAGGCCGTGGAGAGCTTCGCCGGGCTGATCACCACGCAGGTCGCGGTGAACGCGGAGGAGGCGGAGGGCCGGCTCACGGAGGCGCTGGCCGCGGGGCGGGCCGGCCGGGACAGGGTGGCGGATCTGCTGCTGGAGGACGTGCAGGAGCATCCGCGTCAGTGGCAGCTGCACGGGGCGCTGCTGAGCGAGATCGACCGGGTCCTCGACGAGCTGGACGTGGAGAAGCGCGCCGAGCGGCTGACACAGGAGCTGGACCGGCGGGCGTCGGAGCTGGGCGAGCGCTTTCCGAGGCTCGCGGCGGCGGCCGCGCGACTGCGCGGCACGGCGTAGGAGAAGGGCCCCGGCTGGACGGGGGAACCAGCCGGGGCGGCGCGGTTGTGAAGGCGTCTTCACAACCGCATAGATGAACGATAAACCACTGGGTGCGGTTCAAGCCAGCCACCCCGGGGGTACCCGCGTGCGATGAGGCTCACACAGCCGTTCGACGGGCGGTGAGCGACGCGACGCGCGCCTGACGAGGCGCGTGCTTCCGGGAAGGGAGTGAGCGGGCATGGGTGAGCGGAGTTCTCCCCGGGACGACGAGCAGCGGGAGCGCCGGCGCGAGCGGGAGCGGCTGGAACGGTCCCGGGGGATGGGCGGCGGCGAGCCCGGCGACGACGACTACTGGCCCGTACGGCAGACCACGCCCTCCCAGGCGGAGGGCGAGCCGACCGAGGGGTACCCGGATCCGGAGGACCAGACCAGCAGCACCTGACCGGAGCCCCCGCTCCTGAGCGGGGCCCGGTGCCCGGGCCGAAGCCGGCTCCCGGGCAGAGCCCGGTTCCGTGCGGCACTGACGCGTACGCCCTCCTGCGGATCGCTCCGTATACGCATATCGTGATCGATTACGGACAGTCCGCACGTCCCGACATGGAGCGGAACGGGAGGCCACGCAGTATGAACGTTCCCGCGCCCGGGCGCCGCCCGCCGGAACCCGCCGCCCACCCGGCTGCGGTGCTCTTCGACCGGGACGACACCCTGATCGTGGACGTGCCGTCCAGCGACCTGCGGCGGGTGCGGCTCATGCCGGGCGCGCGGGAGGCCGTGCGGCTGCTGCGGGCGCACCGCATACCGGCCGGGGTGGTGTCCAACCAGCCGGGCATCGGGCGCGGTCTGCTGACGGAGGCGGCCGTCCTGGAGGTGAACGCGCGGGTCGACGCGCTGCTGGGCGCGCCGCTGGACCTGTGGCTGCACTGTCCGCACCTGCCCGAGGACGGCTGCGGCTGCCGCAAGCCCGCCCCCGGGCTGATCCTGGAGGCCGCGTGGCGGCTGCGGGCGGCGCCGGACCGGTGCGCGGTGATCGGCGATCTCGGCACGGACATGGACGCGGCGCGTGCGGCAGGCGCCCGGGGGGTCCTCGTACCGACGACCAGGACCCTGCCGGCGGAGGTGGCCGCGGCGCCCGACGTGTGCCGGGACCTGCTCGGAGCCGTACGGCATGTGCTCGGACACCCGTCGACGGTGCGGCGGCCGCTGTGAGGGCGTTCGCACCGTCCGGGTGAGGCGTGTCCTCTCGGGGTGTCCGGTTCACGGGCGGTTTTCCGGGTACCCGGCGGCGCATGATCACAGTTGGGGTCGAGGAAGAGTTCTTCCTGGTCGATCCGGTCACCTGTCTTCCCGTGCCGCTCGCGGACGAGGTCCGCGCAGCGGCCGGTCTGGGACCGGTCGTGGACGCGGCGGAGGTCCAGCCGGAACTCCTGCAGTCCCAGGTCGAGGTGGCCACCCCGGTCTGCCGCGATCTGGACGAGGTGGGCGGTCACCTGCTGCGGCTGCGGCACGCGCTCGGCACGGCGGCGGAGAAGAACGGCTGCCGGATCGTCGCTGCGGGCACCGCCCCCTTCCGCGAGGCGGCGCCCGTCCCGGTCACCGAGAGCGCGCGCTATCTGGCGATGCGCGCGCAGGCGCCCCAGCTCGTGGCGGAGCAGCTCGTCAACGGCATGCACGTGCATGTCGGGGTGCCCGACCGGGCCACCGCGGTGGGGGTCCTCAACCGCCTCCGGCCGTGGCTGCCGGTGCTGGTGGCGATGTCGGCCAACTCACCCCTGTGGGACGGTCACGACACCGGGTTCGCGAGCTGGCGCACGGTGATCTTCGGCCGGTGGCCCGTGGCCGGGCCGCCGCCGCACTTCGCGCACCTCGACGACCATGACAGCCGGGTGCGGACCCTGCTGGACTCGGGGGCGATCACGGACACGGGCCAGCTGTACTGGCAGGCCCGGCTCTCGGACCGCTACCCGACGGTGGAGGTGCGCTGCATGGACGTGCAGCTGCGCGCCGACACCGCAGTGATGTTCGCGGGCATGGTCCGCGCCCTGGTGGCGACCTCGCTGCGGGACGAGCTGTCCGGGACGCCGTCGCCCGCGTGTCCGGCGGAGCGGCTCCAGGCCGCGAACTGGTATGCGGCGCGGCACGGGCTGAGCGATCTGCTGATGGATCCGCAGGGCCGCTGCCGCCGGGCCGGCGATGTGCTGTGCCTGCTCCTCGACGCGGTCACTCCGGCGCTGGAGGAGACCGGGGACACCCGGGCGGTGACCTCGCTGGTGCACCGGCTGCTTCAGGAGGGCACCCCGGCCGACCGGCAGCGCAGAGCCCTCCTGGAGGGCGGCCCGGCGGTCCTCACGGACCTGCTGATCACCGAGACGGTGGCGCCGTGAGCGCCGGACGGGCCGAAAGGCCGCCGGAGGTGCGTGCATGACCCGCCGCGGTGACCGGCGGGGACCCGCCGGGCCCGTGAGGCCGCTGGACGTGGTGCTGGTGTCGGAGGGTTCGGGCGGGTGGGGGCGTCCAGGTGTCCCGGCTGGCCGGACCGGCCGGGGCCCTGGCGGACCGGGGGCACACCGTGACGGTGTTCACCCGCCGGGACGGACGGGAGGTGCCCGAGCTCCCGGGTGTCGTCGTCCACCATGTGCCGGCCGGGCCGCCCGAGCCCCTGCCTGAGGAGCAACTACTTGTGCATGCACCGGAGTTCGGGCGCCATCTGATGGACGCCCTGCGGGAACGGCTGCCCGATGTGGTGCACTCCCACCACGGGGCGTCCGGGGTCGCGTCGCTGACCGCCACACGTGCGTCGCGGGTGCCGCTGCTGCACACGTACCAGGGGCCGGGCTCGGCCGAACGGCGGCGGAAGGTCCCCCCGGGACCGGCCCTCGGGGTCGCCTCGGCGCCGGACCGGAGGTCGGCCTCGGCTGCGACCGGATCATCGCGGCCTGCCGGGACGAGGCGCGGTCGCTGCGGCGGATGCGCATTCCCGGAGAGCGGGTCCGTGTCGTTCCGCACGGCGTCGACCCCGAGCGGTTCTGTCCGGCCGGGCCGGTCGCGGCACGCGGTGCCGCCCGCTGCCTGCTGGTCCAGCCGGGATGGCTCGCCCCCGGCGAAGGGGCCGCGGTGGCCGTCACGGCGCTGACCCGGCTGCCGGACGCGGAGCCGGTGATCGTGGGCGGCCCGCCGCCGGAGCTGCTGGACGCCGATCCGGAGGTACTGCGGCTGCGCGATGTGGCGCGGCCCGCCCGGGTCGCGGACCGGGTGCGGCTCACCGGCGCAGTGGCCCACGACGAGGTGCCGCCGCTGCTGCGCGCCGCGGACGTGGTGGTCTGCCCGGGCGAGCGCGAGCCGTTCGGCGCCGTGGCCCTGGAGGCCATGGTGTGCGGC
>NZ_JADWYO010000096.1 GCF_022414595.1 Streptomyces sp. MUM 203J
CGCCGGGACGGCGAGTCCCGGCCGCGCCCCGACGGCCTCCGGGGCGCCGTCGCCCGCCTCCACCGGCTCCGCCGCCGCGTCGGCGGCCCGCTCGGCCACCGCGCCGCCCACCCGGAGTGCCGGGGGAGACCTGGCGTCGGCGCTGGCGGCGCAGGAAGGCGGGATGGATCCGCGCCTCTACCGGGAGGCGCAGCGGGAGATCGCGGAGATCGACAAGAAGCTCCAGCAGGGCGCCACGGGCAAGGCCGCCGACAAGGCGGGTGCCCTGCAGCGGAAGCTGACCGACGCGCGGGAGAAGGGGAGGTGGACCGGTGACGGTGAGCTGATGGGCCTGCTCGACGACCTCGCGAACGCGGCCTGAGCACGCCCCGCGCGGAAAGTGGTCGTGAGCGCCCCGGGAATGGCGTAAGGTTGTGTTCACCGACGCGGGGTGGAGCAGCTCGGTAGCTCGCTGGGCTCATAACCCAGAGGTCGCAGGTTCAAATCCTGTCCCCGCTACTTGAAGAGACGAAGGCCCGATGCCCAGGCATCGGGCCTTCGTCGTGTTCCCATGCGGCGGGGCAGTCTCGGTGCGTCGATACGCTGAGTGACGAGAGGGCAGCCCTCCGCATAACAATTGACGCACCGTCAGAAACCCGCGAGGTGGATGGGGTCGATGAGGGATGGTCAACTGGACCTGTTTCCTGCGCATATCGACCGATTTGAGGATGCGGATTTCGCGGAACGATCAGTAGGAACAGCTTGGAATACGACCCGGGCTTCTATTAACGTTCGATAACGCAGCGCGGTTGTTGCAGCCGTCGCAGAGGCGGCACCGTGCGCATGCGCCGAATCCCGCAAGGGAACCGGGGAACCACCTTTTTGGGGTGAATCGGGCCGATGTGGCCCGTAGGAGACCTTCCTGCTCCGAACCCGTCAGCTAACCCGGTAGGCGGTGAAGGAAGGAAAGGAGAGCGCCTCCGTGGCGTCCAACAGGCCTGCCCCCGAAGCACCTTACGGCTCCTCGTACGGCGGCGACGCCGACGCGACCGGCACGTATGCCCCGTTCGGTTCCTACGGGTACCAGGACTCCGTGGACGGCCAGGACACCGCCGTCTCCACCGTCCCCGCCCTCTCCACCCTCCCCGCTGGTTCCACGGGCGAGTGGAACCCCACCGAGGACACCGTTCGTCCGGTGCGCGGGCGGCACCGCGTCGCGAAGCAGCGCGGCGGGCTCGCCCGCAGCTCCACCGTTCTCGGCGTCGGCGTCATCGCGGCCGTCGGCGCGGGCGGCATGGCCACCGCGCAGGACAAGCCCAGCATCGCCATCTCCCTCCCGGACCTGCCGGACGCGTCCTCCCTCCCCGGCATCGGCGCCCTCGTCTCCGACGACAGCGACGACCAGGACCCGGGCGACACCGCTCAGACGGCCGACACCTCCACCGAGGGAACGGGCGGCCTGGAGCCGCTCGGCGCCCTCACCGCAGCTGTCCCGGAGACCACCGCCCAGGGCTCCGCCCCCGCGGACTCCGGCACCGGCGCGGGCGAGGCACTGCGTGCCCGCATCCTCCAGCAGGCCGAGCAGCAGCAGGCGTCCGCCGAGGCCGAGGCGCAGGCCGCCGCGGAGAAGGCCGCCGCCGAAGCCGCCGCCAAGGAGGCTCAGAAGCAGCAGGCCGCCGCCGAGGAGGCCGAGGCGGAGCGCAAGGCCGCCGAGGAGGAGCGCAAGCGGGAGGAAGAGGAGCGCAAGCGCGCCGAGGCCGAGGCCGCCGCCAAGGCGGAGGCCGAGCGGCTGGCCAAGCTCGCCGCGAGCTACGCGCTGCCCACCTCCTCGTACACGATCACCTCGACCTACGGACAGGCCGGCTCCATGTGGTCGTCCGGCTACCACACCGGTCTCGACCTGGCGGCCCCCACGGGCACCCCCGTGAGCGCCGTCCACGGAGGCACCATCAAGTCCGCCGGCTGGTCCGGCGCGTACGGCTACCGGATCGTGCTGGAGCTCGCGGACGGCACCGAGGTCTGGTACTGCCACCTGTCCTCGATGACCGTCAGCGCCGGTCAGACCGTCGGTACGGGCGACACCATCGGCCGCGTCGGCGCCACCGGCAACGTGACGGGCCCCCACCTCCACCTGGAGGTCCACACCGCGAGCGGCGCGGGCGTCGACCCGGCTGCCTGGCTCCGCGGCAAGGGCCTCACCGTCTGAGCCACCGGCCTGCACCGAGGCACGGGGGCCGTTGAGCCACCGGCCTGCGCCGAGGCATCGGTTCACCGTCTGCACCCCCCGTACTCCGGCGGCCCCGGCGGCACCCCCCCGACGCCAGGGCCGCCGGTTCCTTCCCGTGCACGACGACCGGCTTCACGCGCGGCGCCCCGTGGCCGGGGGAAGGGGATCCGCCGCCGTGCCTCCCCTTCCACCGACCCGCCCGTTCTTCCCGGCCCTCAGGCCCGGTACGGGTTGTAGCCCGTGTAGTCGCGGTGCGGGGGCGGGGTCCACGCGCGGCCGGTGGCGCGGGCCGCGTAGGTGAGCGCCGGGCCCGCCACCTGGCGGCGTTGCCACATGTGGTGCAGCAGTTCCTGCTCGCGTGCCGTGAAGTCCGGGGCCACCAGGCCGCGCCGCGACCGGTACCGCAGGAACGCCAGGGACGTCGCGAACGCCTCGTACTCGCCCACGGCCCGCGACGCGGGCCGGCCGAACGTCCGAGCCGCGTACCCCCGGGCCACTCCCCGGGCCCGCATCGAGGACAGGGCCGGCGGCTCGTCCGGCGCGAGCCAGCCCGCCGCGGCGTACGCGGGAAGCTCCGCGGCGACGGTCCGCAGCTCCCGCTGCCGCGACCACACCGCGAACCACGTCAGCAGCCCCAGCACCGGCAGCATGAACGCCCCGTACACGAGGAAGAACCCCAGCGGCCCGAACGTCGTCGAGCCGTTCCACAGCGCGTGCAGCCCCATCGCCAGGGCCAGTCCGGCCGGCGGCACGATCACGCGGGCGACCCGGCGGAAGCCGCGCCGCCACCGTCCGGCCATCGCCGCGGCGACCCCGAAACCGATCCCGGTGCACACCGTGAACAGCGGGTGCGCGAACGGCGACATCACCACCCGGACGAAGAACGTCGCCGCCGTCACCGACGCGATGCCGGATGTCGTTCCGGTCTCCTGGTCCTCGCCGAACGCGGTGCCCAGATAGAGGATGTTCTCGGTGAACGCGAAGCCCGTCGCCGTGAACCCGGCTATGACGACCCCGTCGACCAGGCTCGTGAAGTCCCTTCTGCGGAACAGGAACACCAGCAGGATCGCGCACGCCTTGGCGGTCTCCTCCACGACCGGGGCCACGACCGTCGCCCCGAGCACGTCGGCGGACGCCCGGTCGGCGGTCGCCGTGGCTATCCACCGGATCGCGAAGGTGTTGGCCAGCAGCGACATCAGCGCCGCCGCGAACGCCCCCCAGGCGAAAGCGAACAGCAGGTTCTTCCAAGGCCCCGGCTCCACCCGGTCCAGCCACCGGAACGCCGCCAGCAGCAGCGGCACCGGCAGTACCGCGAGCCCCAGCCCCACCAGGAACCCGGCCGTACCGGTCTCCTCACGGACCAGAGCCAGGATCACCAGGGCGCACAGCCCGAGCACCAGGATCACGGCCGTGGCGCGCACCACCCTGCTGCGCCAGAAGGCCCGCCGCGGCCGGTAGCGCCACCGCGCCCGCTCCGGTACGGCGTCGAAGACCGGGGCCTCCCCGTCCCGTGCCGGAATGACCGGCGCGGGTCCTCCGGCAGGCGGGGCGGCCGCAGGTGCGTGAGGCGGATACGACGAAGCGGCCCGCGGCGGGCCTGTCCCCGGGCCCGGCGGCGGAACGTGCTGGGTGCGCGACTCTGACACCAGACGACCCTAAACGGGGCCACCGACAGTCCGCGACCGTGTTCTCGCCGTCACCGCACGCCGATCGCGGGAAGGGCCGGTCGCGGGGGCAGTCCGGTTACGCGGCAGACCTGCCGCAGGGAAGTCCGGTTACCCGGCGGGCCTGTTACGCGGTGCGGCGGAACAACAGGTCGTGCACCGCATGCCCCTTGTCCAGCCCCTGGCCCTCGAAGCGGGTCAGCGGCCGGAACGCGGGCCGCGGCGCGTACCCGCCGTTCGGCGCCGTGTTCTCGAACGCGGGGTGCGCGGTCAGCACCTCCAGCATCTGCTCCGCGTACGGCTCCCAGTCGGTGGCGCAGTGCAGCACGGCCCCCGGCCGCATCCGCGTCGCGACCAGGTCCAGGAACGCGGGCTGGATCAGCCGCCGCTTGTGGTGCCGCTTCTTGGGCCACGGGTCCGGGAAGTACACCCGGACGCCGTCCAGCGCGTCCGGCGCCAGCATCTCCCGCAGCAGGATGATCGCGTCGCCGTTGGCGACCCGGACGTTGGACAGCCCCGCCCGCTCCGCGAGCGCCAGCAGATTGCCCTGGCCGGGCGTGTGCACGTCCACGGCGAGGATGCCCGTCGACGGATCGTCGGCGGCCATCCGCGCGGTCGCCTCGCCCATCCCGAAACCGATCTCCAGGACGACCGGCGGCCCGCCGAACATCTCGTCCAGATCCAGCACCCGCTGCCCGTCGATGTCGAGGCCCCACGCGCCCCACAACCGCCGCAGTGCCTCCGCCTGTCCCGCGGTCACCCGGGAGCGGCGTGGCTGGAAGCTGCGGATCCGCCGCTCGAAATGCGACCCGGCGGGGTCGGGGGACGGCCCGCTGCCGTCCGGGAACATCCGGCTCTCCCGGCGCACGGGCACGGCCGACTGTCCGTCCTGGCGCCCGACGACGGGCTCGGTGCGGGGCTCGTCGAAGGGGGCGGGTTCGGTGCTGGTGGTCATCGCGGTTCTCTCGGACACAGTGCCGTCCATAGTACGGAGCCCGCAGAGGTGGTGAGGAGCGCGCGGAGAGACGGGACGTGCTCAGAGCACGGGACACGCCGGGACGCGGACGCACGGAAGGCCGGAGCCCGAAGCGGTACGGTGCCCACGCGCCGCCCCGGCCCCGGCGGCCACCCCCCGCCGTACCCGGCCCTCAGCCCCCCTCACCGCCCAGCTGCGCCAGGGCCCGCCGCGCCACCTCCCTGCCGATCGGCAGGGACGCCGTCGCCGCGGGTGAGGGCGCGTTCAGCACATGCACCGTGCGCGCCGCCTCATGGATCAGGAAGTCGTCCACCAGCGTCCCGTCCCGCAGCACGGCCTGGGCCCGCACCCCGGCCGGCGCGGGCCGCAGATCCTCTGCCGTCACCTCCGGCAGCAGCCGCCGCACGGCCTCCGTGAACGCCCGCCTCGACCACGACCGGTGCAGTTCCCCCGCCCCGTACCGCCAGTGCCGCCGCGCGATCCGCCACGCGCCCGGCCACGCCAGGGTTCCCGCCAGCTCCCGGGGCCGCACCACCGGCCAGCGATACCCCTCCCGCGCCAGCGCGGGCACCGCGTTCGGCCCCACATGCACGCCCCCGTCCACGCCCCGCGTCAGATGCACCCCAAGGAACGGAAACGCCGGGTCCGGCACCGGATACACCAGGCCCCGCACCAGCTCCGGGCGCTCCAGCTCGTAGTACTCACCCCGGAACGGCACGATCCGCACCCCCGGGTCGTCCCCGGCGAGCCGCGCCACCGCGTCGCAGTGCAGCCCGGCGCAGTTCACCAGCACGCGTGCGCGGACCACCTCCCCGGCCGCCGTCCGGACCGCCACACCCCACGGGCGCCGGTCCACGACGGTGACCCGCGCGCCGTACCGAACCTCCGCCCCGGAGGCGTCCGCCAGCCGCGCGGCCACCGCGCCGTAGTCGCAGATCCCCGTCGTGCCGACATGGACGGCAGCCAGGCCCCGCACCTGAGGCTCGTACTCACTGATCTGCGCGGGGCCCAGCTCCCGCACGGGGATGCCGTTCTCGCGGCCGCGCTGTGCCAGAGCGTGCAGGCGGGGCAGCTCGGACCGGTCCGTGGCGACGATCAGCTTGCCGGTGACCTCGTGCGGCAGCCCGTACTCGGCGCAGAACTTCACCATCTCGGCCGCGCCCCGCACCGCGTACCGCGCCTTCAGCGAACCGGGCCGGTAGTAGATGCCGCTGTGGATGACACCGCTGTTGCGGCCCGTCTGGTGCCGCGCGGGGCCCGGCTCCTTCTCCAGGACGGTGACCCGTGTGCCGGGGGCCGCCCGCGTCAGCGCGTACGCCGTCGACAGCCCGACGATCCCTCCGCCGATCACCAGGACGTCACAGTCGAACATGCCGCCGCCGAACCCGGACACCTGTGCCACCTCCCACCCCGATAGTGCACTGGCCCGCCGACAACGCCGTTAAACCAGACGTCGAAGGGGGTGGGAGATGGATCACGCCAGGTGGGGCCGAGGCCCCGCGCCCGTACGGGGCCGCCGGCCTACGCCGGGGCCGACAGCAGGGGACGCGCCCGTTCCCGCAGCTCCGCGACGCGCGGCTCGTCCCCGTACGGCTCCAGCCGGTTCAGCAGATCCCGTACGTACTCCTTCGTACGGGCCGACGAGATCCGCCCGGCCACCTCCACCGCCCGCACCCCCGCCGCACACGCCGCGTCGAGGTTGCCCGACTCCAGCTCGGCCACCGCGCTCACCACCAGCCGCAGCCCGTGCGACCGCACGTACTCCTCCGTGGGCCGCGACAGCGCCTGCTCCGTGAACCTGCGCACCTGACGCGGCGCCTTCAGGTCCCGGTAGCACTCGGCGGCGTCGGCGGCGAACCGGTCGTACGAGTAGAAGCCCAGCCACGACGGATCGGCGTCGCCCGCGCGGGAACGTTCCAGCCACACCTCGGCCGCCTTCAGCGCGGCACCCGCCGCCGCCGCGTCCCCCGCCTTGGCGTGCGCCCGGGCCTCGACCAGCCGGAAGAACGACATGGTGCGGGCGGTGGCCAGGCCCCGGTTGCGTTCCAGTGCCGCCTGCGCCAGGTCCACGCCCTCGTCCGCGAACCCTCTGTAGGTGGCCTGGAGCGACATCGACGCCAGGACATAGCCGCCGAGCGGCACATCGGCCGCCGCGCGCGCGAGACGCAGCGCCTGGATGTAGTAGCGCTGTGCGGCCTCCTGCTGGCCCGTGTCGAAGGCCATCCAGCCTGCCAGCCGGGTCAGCTCGGCGGTCGCCCCGAACAGGGCCCGGCCCACCTCGTCCGAGTACGAGCCGAGGAGGAGCGGCGCCGCGTCGACCCGCAGGCACTCCGGCACCATCGACGAACGCCAGTCCCCGCCGCCGTACTTGGAGTCCCAGCGCCGGGCGTCCTCGGCGGCCTCGCGCAGTTTCGCCACATCGCTGTGACCCACGCGCGCGTGGCCCCCGTCGGGCAGTTCCTCCGGCGCCCCGGCCGGAACGGCCGCCGTGGCCGGGCCCGCGGGCGGCGGGACGGCCGCCACGGGCGCGGGGGCGGACGGCTCCTGGGAGGTGACCTGGCCGGGGGCGGGGCCGGTGGTGGAGGCGGCGCTCGCGGCGCCGGGAGCGGCTGGGTCGCCTCGGTGTGTCCCCGCGGGCGGGTGTCCGGGGGCCTGCCTGCCCGGTCCGGGGGCGCCGGCGGAGCCCGTACCGGAGCGGCCGGGCGCGGCGGGACCCGCACCGGCGGAGCCCGTACCGGAGGGGCTGCCGCCGGGGGCGGCCCGATCAGCCCCGGGTCCGCTCCGCGACCCGGGTGCGACCGGTGCGCCCGCCGTGCCCCCCGGTGCGCCGTCCGGACGCGGGGCCGGCCGTTCCACCGACGGGTCGGCCGGTGTGATCAGCCAGCGTGACGCGGGCGTGGCGTACGCGCTCACCGCGAACGACCCTGCCAGCGACTGCCAGATGCCGCCGCCGCCCCGCCGCCCCGCGAGGTCCAGCCGGTACAGCTCGGTCGCCGCCTTCACGGCCTCGCCCACATCGCGCGGAAACGTCAGCCCCACCTCGGGTGCCGGGTCCGCGTCCGCCAGGCCGATCTCGTGCAGGGGCACCGGGCGGCCCAACTTCTGGCCGATGGCGGCGGCGATCAGATGCGGCGCGGCACCCTGCGGGATCATTCCCTTCGACACCCACCGGGCCACCGACGTCTTGTCGTACCGCAGGGTCAGCCCGCGTTGCGCCCCCAGGTCGTTGACCCGCCGGGCCAGACCGGCGTTGCTGATCCCGGCGAGGGCGAGAACGGTGCCGAGCTTCTCGTTCGGTCCGCGTAGCTCCCTGGACATTGCGCGCCACCCCTCGACACCCAGACGGCCGCCGCACTGCCAGGCATAGGCGCGCGGCATTCGTAAACCCAGCGTAGTTCGCCGCATCCCCACCGTTAAGAGGCGGTGTTCCCTATGGCGGGATTGTTGTGCGTAAGGGAAGTTGGCGTGCGCCCGACGCTCTGCCGCCCCGCTCACCGTGCTCCCGGTGTGTGGCCGTGCGCCCGTCCGTGCGCTCTGGCCCGCCTTGTGGGGGCAGGGCTTCCATGGTGCTGCGTGGGTCGGCCCGCTGGGCAGGTACCAGCGGGCTGGGGGACACCGCCGCCTCATTCCCCGCGGGCGGCGGACCGGTCCGGGGGGTGAGCAGCGCCTCCCGGGCCGGGCGCGCGCGGGGCTGCCGAGTGCTCGGGGGACGCGTGAGCACGCGGCCTGTCGCCGGACGTGCGGTCCGGTGGGCGCGGAGATTGGCTGAATGACGCCTATCGTTCGACTGGTCGAACCGCGAAGAGGCCCGCCGCGGACCAGACCCGGCGCCCCGCCCCTCACCACGGCCAATTGCCGGGGGCGCTTTCCCATTCGCACGCGCGCCGCCCGGACACCCTCCTCGCGCGCTGTTGTCGTGGCAGCATGTCCTCCACGGCGCTCTCGGCCTCTGCCGGGCCGAGTGGGCCTGATGCGGCTGGAGTTGTCCACAGGCTGTGGAGGCGGCGATGCGCTGGCTGGTGGGATGGAGCAGTATCGCCGCGCGCTTCGGCACGAGCCACACCGGCATTCACACCGACGGCACCCCCCACGACAGCAGCCGCACCAACGGCCGGAACACCCACCGCATGCCCGGCGACGGGCTCCTCGACGACGGCCCCGCCCTGCAGCCCGTCGGCGGCCAGCTCCTCTGGGGCGACCCCGACCCCCTGTGGGCCGTGGGCGACTGGCGCCCCGACGAACTCCGCGTCGTCACCGTCGCCCCCGACACCCGCCTCGCCGTCCTCGGCTGCTGCGCCGCCAGCGACGACGAACTCAAGGTCGGCCTCCTCGCCGCCCGAGGCGGAGCCATCCGCCACCTCACCGCCTGGCCCGGCAGCTACACCGCCGTCGTCAGGACCGGCCGCCGCATCACCATCGCCGCCGACCTCGCCGGCGCCCGCCCCGTCTTCCACACCCCCTGGGCCGACGGCACCGCCTACGCCACCGCCGCCCTCCCCCTGGCCGACCTCATCGAGGCCCAGCTCGACATAGGGCACCTCGCCGCCCTCCTCGCCTGCCCCGAAACCCCCGAGATCCTGCGCGACTCCACCCCCTACACCGGCGTCCGACGGGTCCCGCCCGGCCACGCCCTCGTCCTGCGCGAAGGCTCCCGCGAGATCACCGGATACGAGACGGTCTCCTCGCTCGCCGTCGCCGCGCCCCAGCTCGACCCGGACCGTGCCATCGAAGCCGTGCGCGACGCCCTCGTCGAAGCCGTCCGGGCCCGCCTCACCGCCCCCCGGCACGCCCCCGCCACCCCGCAGCCGGACCCCGGCCCCGTCCCCGGCATGGGCCCCGCCGCCCGCCGTGCCGCCCGCGGCACCCCCACCCCGGCGCCCGGCATCGGCGCCGACCTGTCCGGCGGCAGCGCCTCCAGCACCCTCGCCCTCCTCGCCGCGGGACTCCCCGGCGTCCCCGGCATCATCCCCGGCACCCTGGGCGCCACGGGCCCCGCCTTCACCCCGCGCACGGCCCCGGGCACCAGCCCTGGCAGGGCCCCGGGCCGGGGCACCGCCTCCGGGCCCGGCCACGTCGGCCCGGGCCCGACCCCCGGTCACGGCTCCGCCGCCGAATCCGGCGAACGCCTCCTCGCTGTCACCTTCAACGACCTGTCCCCCGGCGGCCACGACCCCGCCCGCACCGCCGAACTCGAACGCGCCCGCGCCCTCGCGGAGAACCCCCGCCTCCACCACGTCGTCGTCGCCGCGGGCGAGGAGGCCCTCCCGTACGCCGACCTCGACATCCCCCTCACCGACGAACCCGGCCCGTCCCTCGTCACCGCCCCCCGCCACCGCCGCCGCCTCGCCGCGGGCAGCGCCGACCACCTCACCGGACACGGCGCCCGCCAGGTCCTCGACGCCCACCCGGCGCGCCTCGCGGACCTCCTCATGGACCGCAGACGCCGCCACCTGCTGCGGCCCGTCACCGCTCTCGCCAAGGCATCCGGCCCGTCCGCGGGCTCGCTCCTCGTGCCGCTCACCGTGTACCGGGCCGCGCGCAGGCTCGCCCGTACCCCCTACCGCGCAGGGCTGGAAGCCGCCGCCGCCCGCCTCGCCGACGTCCCCCACGCGCGCGTCGCCACGGCCCCGGCGGACGGCCGCGAACCGGGCCGCTTCGCAGGCCCCGGCGGCCCGGTCGACGCGTCCCTCGCCGCGCTCGCCTGGTCCCGCCCCGGTCCTGCCGCCCGCTGGCTCACCGGCGAGGCCCTCGCGGACGTCGCCGCCCGCCTCCACCAGGCCGCGACCCGCCCCACCTCCGTCCAGCGCCCCGGCGAGGCCCGCGCCCGCGCCGCCCTCACCCGGCACGCCGCCGACCACCGCGTCCTGGAACAGGCCGCCGAGATCCGCAGCCAGCGCCTGCACGCCCCGTTCCTCGACAACCAGGTCGTACGGGCCTGCCGCGACCTCCCGGAAGCCCTGCGGGTCCGGCCGGACGCCCGTGCCGACATCCTGCGCGCCGTCCTCGCGGGCAGCGGTATCCACCACCTGCCGACCGGCTGGGGAGCCACCTCGCACGCCCCCTCGACGGCCGCCGCACACACCGGGCTCCGCGCCGCCCTGCCCCAGCTCCTCGCCCTGTTCGACGCGCCGCTCCTCGCCGACGCCGGTCTCATCGAGGCCCGGGTCGTCCGCGAGGCCCTGCGGGACGCAGCCGACGGCGGACCCGGCGCACCCGACGCCCTCGACGGCCTGGCCGACCTGGTCTCCACCGAACTGTGGCTGCGCCGTCTGGTCGCCCGCCGCGGCACCTGCTGGACCGGCGCCGCCGCACCCCGCCAACGCGCCCTCGCCACCGGCATCCCACCCCGCCCGGCCCGGCCGAGCCTCCGCGCCTGAGCACCCCTGCTCCGACCCGCAGCCGGGAACCGGGACATCAAAGACCGGGCACCGGGAACCGGGGATCAGCCAGGAATCAGATCCCCCAACGCGTCCAGCGCCAGCATCCACATCGGCTGCGCCCCGGTTCCGAACGCCGCCGCCAGCGCATACCCGAGTGCCGCCTCCACCGCGCGTACGTCGGCGTCACCCCGCCACTCCGCGAGCACCACCCCGTCCCCGTCGGACGAGAACTCCCCGAGGCGCTGCCGTCCGCGCAGCAGCCGACTCCCCACCATCGAGTCCGGTACGAGCCGGTACCGGTCGCCGCCATAGGCGGCATCGGCCCGGAACGACCGCCGCGTCAGCCGCCCCTTGCCGGGCCGCACCGGCACGCTGTGCCCGTCGACGGTGAGCGACAGCAGTCCGCCGTCCCGCGTGCCGACCGGGATGTGCGCGTTCACCTCGACGTCGTCCCCGGCCCGGCGGCGTATGACGACCGTCGGCACCCTGTCGCCGCTGACGGTCACCACTCCCGCCGCGGTGTCCAGGACTACCCGAACCTCCCCGAAAGCGTCGTCACGGGTGGTCGAAACGGCAGGCGAGGCTGCCTGATCATGCTCCACTGTGCCTGTCTTCCTTCGCTGTGCCGGTACTAGCGCTGCCCCGCGCAGGTGATCCGCGCCTCCGCCCAGTCCGCGAGAGCCACTCTGCCGAACGGCTTGCCGACGGGCTCCACAACCAGCCGCAGCGTGGCGCGTCCGGCGATGCCGACGCGCACGGACACCGCCGGGTCACCCCCTCCGACCACCGGTGACTGCCACAGCCGAACCCCGTCCCCGTACACCGAGAACCGCACGGATCCCAGCTTCAGCGACGTGTCGTCGAGTCCGGCGAACGCCACATAGGTCGAGCAGGCGCGGTTGAGGTCGACGGTCACCGACGACCTCGGGTGCACGGTGACCCCGTGCGCGTACTGCGTGCCGCCGATCGACATGCCGCCCCGCTGCCACAGCGGACTCGACCCGCCGAGTCGCAACTCGGGCCCGCTCTGATCCCCGAACTGCCCGAACGGCAGCCGGCTGACCTGGTACTCGGCAGGCGACGGAGGCGGTGTCGGAGAGGGCGTCGGGCTCGGTGCCGGGCTCGGCGTCCTGCTCGGCGTGGGCGTCGGAGGCGGCACAGGAGCGGGACTCTCCGACACCTCCGGCACCACGACCACCGGCTCGGGACTGGGCGTCGGCGTCCGTACGGGGGTCGGCTTCGGACTCGGGCGCGGTGCGGGTGCCGACGGGGGCGCCGGCTCGGCATGCCGCACAGGAACCGGCTCCGGGCTGTGCGTGGCGGTCGGCGTCGGGGTCGGCTCCGGTACGACGGGCTGCGCGACGCCCGGCCGTGCCTCGCGCTCCGGTGAGGTCTGCGGGCCGCCCGACAGCGCCCACACGAGCCCCGCGGTCGCGGCCACCGCCACCGCGGCGGCGATCCCGGCCTTGGCGGAGGCACCCAGCCCCTCGGCCACAGCCCCCCCGGCGGCCGGTGACGGGGTTCGGGTGCGACGGGG
>NZ_JADWYO010000097.1 GCF_022414595.1 Streptomyces sp. MUM 203J
CCGCGGCACGGGCGCTCACCGCACGGGCGGCACGCGGCGCGGCCACCTCGTGGCGCGGGCTGCGCGGCGCGCTGCTGCGCGTCCACTACCGCGTCCAGCTCCTGCTCCCGCTGCGCCCCGGCCACGCGGTGTTCGCCGCGCCCGGCAGCCCCGGCTACGGCGGCTCGCCCGCCGCGCTGGAGCAGCGGGTGCGGGACCTGGTGCCGGGGGTCCGCACGGCCTGGGTCTGCACATCTCCCGGCCATGCCTCGACGGTGCCGCCCGGCCCCCGTCGGCTGCGCCCCGGTACGGCCGCCTACTGGACGGCACTGGCCCGCTCCGCGTACCTCGTCAGCGACACCGACGGGGTGGAGGACCGTCTGGTCAAGCGGCGCGGCCAGGCGGTCGTCCGCACCCAACGGGCCACGCCGCTCGGGCACGAGGGCCTGGACCTCCAGCACCGCCCCGCCGCGCGGGGCACCACCGACGCCGCCGCGCTCCTGCGCTCCACCGCCACCTGGGACCACCTGGTCACCTCCGGCCGGCACGCCACGCTCGTCCACGAGCGGGTCTTCCCCGGCACGTACACGACCCTCGAGTACGGCTCCCCGCGCACCGACGTGTTCCAGCGGGCCACCGCGCGGGACGTCACCGCCGTACGCACCGCCCTGGGCGTCCCGGAGGGTCACACGGCGGTCCTGTACGCCCCCGCCCACCGCGACTACGTCACGCCGCAGCCCCGCCTGCTGGACCTGGAACGGATCGCCCTCGCCCTGGGCCCGCGCTTCACGGTCCTGGCGAGGACGGGTACCACCCTCCCGGACCACCCCCGGGTGGTCGACGTGTCGGACCACCCGTCGGCGGAGGAGCTGTGCCTGGCCGCGGACGCGCTGATCACCGACTATGCGCCGATCATGTTCGACTACGCGTCGCTGGACCGGCCGGTCGTCGTCCACACCGAGGACTGGGACGCGTACGCGGCGGCCCGCGGCACGTACTTCGATCTGCGGTCCTTCCCGCCGGGTGCGGTGGCCCGCAGCGAGGACGAACTGATCGACATCTTCACGACCGGCCACTGGCGCGGCTCCCGGTCGACGCAGCTCCGCACGGCCTTCCGGTCCCGCTTCTGCCCGTACGACGACGGCCGCGCCGCCGAGCGGGTCGTCCGCCATGTGTTCCTCGGCCAGCCCCCGGCGGCCCCGCCCACCCCTCTGGAGGACCGGCACCCGACCCCGGCGCTCGGCGCCACACGCTGACCGGCGGCTCCTCTCCTCGCCCGTCCCCGGACGGGAAGGGGCGGGCGCCCGGCGTCGGGGGGAGGAAGGGCCGCGCCGCGCCCGGGCGCGCATCCGGCCCCGCCCGGCGCCCGGGCGCGGCGACAGGGCCCCGGGGGGCGGCGCCCGAACGCGGCGGAGCCGCCGGTCCGCGCAGCCTCGAAGGTTCGGCGCGGCGGCGAGGGGGCAGGGGAGCGCTCAGGCCTTGAGGCCCGCCACCGCCACCCCGGCCAGTTCGTCCAGGTACCCGTCCGGCAGCGGCGACCGGACCACCACCAGCCGCCAGTACAGCGGGCCCACGATCAGGTCCAGCGCGCGTTCCGGGTCCGTGCCCTCGGGCAGCTCGCCGCGCTCCACCGCGTCCCGCACGATCTGCGCGGCCACCCCGCGCTGGCCGTCGAGCAGAGCCGTCCTGACGGCGTCCGCGATCTCGGGCTGACGGGCCGCCTCGACCAGCAGGTCCGGGATGACCTGCGAGGCGACCGGGTGCCGCAGGGCATGCGCCGCGACCTCCAGCAGCGCCCGCACATCGCCGTACAGGGAGCCGGTGGCCGGCGCGGGCAGCCCCTGCGCGGCGAACACCGTGACCAGGTCCAGCACCAGCGACAGCTTGGACTTCCACCGCCGGTAGACGGCTGTCTTGCCGACCCCGGCGCGCCGCGCGATGCCTTCGATCGACATCCGCGCGAACCCGACCGCGGCGAGTTCCTCGAAGACGGCCGCTCGGATGGCCCGGGTCACGTCCTCGCGCAGCACGGCCGCCCCGGCGGGGGCACGACGACGCGCTCCGGAGGCTCCGGGCGAGCCGGGGGTTCCGGGCGGCGGCTGTGGGGTCATGCCGGGGATCATAGGCCGTTTCGCGCACCCCGTCACGACGAAACGGTTGCGTCCCGTCGCACATACGCCCTAACCTCCCCGTAGCGACGATACGGACTCGTCCCGACGGAGCCGTACCACGACGACAACCGCACGAAAGGCGTCCGCCTGGTGAGTTCCGCGACCACACTCGCCCCGCCACCGCAACCGGCCACCGGCCAGGAACCCGGCCAGGACCTGCGGGCGCTCGCCCTGCGCCACGGGCTGAGCGTGAGCGGCGCCCGGCCCTCGCTCCCGGCGTACGCCCGGCAGCTCTGGAACCGCCGCCACTTCATCACCGCGTTCGCGACCGCCCGCCTCACCGCCCAGTACAGCCAGGCGAAGCTGGGCCAGCTGTGGCAGGTGGCGACCCCGCTGCTCAACGCGGCCGTCTACTACTTCGTGTTCGGCGTCCTGATGGACACCAGGAAGCACGTCCCGGACTTCGTCCCGTTCCTGGTGACCGGGGTCTTCATCTGGACGTTCACCGCGAACTCGGTCATGACCGGCAGCAAGGCGGTCAGCGGCAATCTGGGCCTCGTCCGCGCCCTGCACTTCCCGCGTGCGAGCCTCCCCATGGCGATGGCCCTGCAGCAGCTCCAGCAACTGGTGTTCTCGCTGGTCACCCTGGTCGCCATCCTGTTCCTGTGCGGCATCCGCCCGGGCGTCTCCTGGCTGCTCGCGTTCCCCGCCCTGGCGCTCCAGGCGCTGTTCAACACGGGCCTGACCCTGGCCCTCGCGCGCGTGACGGCCCGTACGCCGGACGTGGCGCAGCTTCTGCCGTTCGTGCTGCGGACCTGGATGTACGCCTCGGGCGTGATGTGGAGCATCCAGCACGTGCTGGCCGGCAGGGACCTGCCGTCGCTGGTGGCCGCGGCCCTCCCGTACAACCCGGCCGCGCTCTACATCGACCTGATGCGCTTCGCGCTCATCGACAGCTACACCGCCGCCCAGCTGCCTCCCCATGTCTGGGCCGCGGCGGCGGGCTGGGCGCTGGCCGCCTTCGTCGGCGGGTTCGTGTACTTCTGGAAGGCTGAGGAGACCTACGGCCGTGGCTGACCCGACCATCACCGAGGAACGCGTCCCGACCGTCGTCGCCGACGGCGTCCACGTCACCTACACCGTCAACGGCGGTTCCCGGGGCGGCCGGGGCGCCGCCACCGCAGCCCTGTCCCGGATCCTGTCCCGCAAGGGCCGCAGACCCGCGCCCGGCGCCCGGACCGTACACGCCGTCAAGGGGGTCAGCTTCGCCGCGTACAAGGGCGAGGCGATCGGCCTGATCGGCTCCAACGGCTCCGGCAAGTCGACCCTGCTGAAAGCCGTGGCCGGCCTCCTGCCGACCAGCGAGGGCCATGTCTACACGCAGGGCCAGCCGTCCCTCCTCGGGGTGAACGCCGCCCTGATGGGCGATCTGACGGGTGAACGCAACGTCATCCTCGGCGGGCTGGCGATGGGCATGTCCCGCGAGGAGATCAAGGACCGCTACGAGGAGATCGTCGACTTCTCCGGGATCAACGAGAAGGGCGACTTCATCTCCCTCCCGATGCGCACCTACTCGTCCGGCATGGGCGCCCGGCTGCGCTTCTCGATCGCCGCCGCCAAGTCGCACGAGGTACTGCTCATCGACGAGGCCCTCGCCACCGGCGACGCGAAGTTCCGCAAGCGCAGCCAGAAGCGCATCGACGAGCTGCGCTCCCGGGCGGGCACGGTGTTCCTGGTCAGCCACAGCAACTCCACCATCCGCGAGACCTGCGACCGGGCGATCTGGCTGGAGGCGGGACGGCTGCTCATGGACGGGCCGGTCGACGAGGTCGTGACGGCCTACGAGAAGAAGACCGGCTGACCCCCGCCGCCGGTCCGGCCGATTCCCCCGAAAGCCCGCACAACAGGCGGAAGCACCCGCCCGCGGCTAGCGTGCACGGGGATGACCACGCACCAGCCCCGAGCCCCGCAGCGGTCCCGGCCCGCCTCCCCCCTCAGACTGCGGCTGCGGCCTTCGCCCAGACGGGTGTTCCATCCGCCGCGCCGCCCCGCGCTGCTGCCGCTCGCCGCCGTCTGGCTGCTCACCCGCGCCGGGATGCTGTGGCTGCTCGCACACGACACCCTCGGCATCGGCGGCGTCGGGCGCGAGGTGTCCGTCCTGTACGAGCACTGGTACCGGCAGCTCGCGGACGGGGTGCTCCCCGTGGGCGAGACCAGCTGGCAGTACCCGCCGGGCGCCGCACTGGTGCTGCTGGCGCCGGGGCTGCTTCCCGGGCTCACGTACTTCCAGGGGTTCGTCGCCCTGGCACTGGCGGCGGACGCCGCCGTCACCCTGGCCCTCGCGCGCGCCCGGGGCGGCGACTCGGGCATGGGCGCCTGGTACTGGACCGGCGGGCTGGCGCTGCTGCTGCACCTGCCGCTCGCCCGGTACGACGTGCTGGTCACCGCGCTCGCCGTGGGCGGACTGCTGGCCCTGCGGGCCGGGCACGCCCGGGTGGGGGGCGTCCTCGCGGGACTGGGCGCCCTGGTGAAGGGCTGGCCGCTGCTCACCCTGGCGGGTACGCCGCGGGGGACGGTGACCCGGCGCTCCTGGACCTCGCTGCTGGTGACTCTGGCGGGCGGGGCTGCCGCGCTGGCGCTGGTGTTCCCGCACGCGTGGGGCTTCCTGCGGCATCAGGGCGGGCGCGGGGCGCAGGTCGAGTCCCTGGGCGGCAGCGTGCTCGCGGCGGCCCACCTCATGGGGTGGCCGGGGCGGGTGGTGTACCGGTACGGGGCGTACGAGTTCACGGGCCCGTACGCGGGGGCGGTGGCGGGGGCGTCGCTGGTGCTGACGGGCGCGGCCGTGCTGTGGCTGCTGCTGTGGCGGGTGCGGTCGCTGCACTGGTCGGAGGCCACGCCCGCGGACGCGGCGCTGATGGCGGTGCTGCTGGTGACGGTGACCAGCCGGGTCCTGAGCCCGCAGTACCTGGTGTGGCTGCTGGGGCTCGCGGCGGTGTGCCTGACCTGCCGGAACACCACACAGCGGCCGGTCGCGGCGCTGCTGTTGCCGGCCGCGGCGCTGAGCGCGCTGGTGTACCCGGTGCTGTACGTGGACGTGCTGACGGTGACACCGCTGGGCGTCGCGGTGCTGGTGGTGCGGAACCTGCTGCTGGTGGTGGCGGCGCTGGTGTCGTGCCGGGCCCTGTGGGAGGAGTCGGCGCCGGATGTGCTGCGGGTGCCGTAGCGCCTGACGGCACACCCGCGGGACGCCGGAGGGGATGCGGAAGGGGCGCCCGCCTTGCGACGGGCGCCCCTCCTCCACGTACGAGACCCCGGACGGGCCCTAGCTGTGGGCCCTCAGCAGCGTGCGCATGGTCCGCATGGCCACCGACAGGTTCGCCAGGTCGAAGGCGTCCGAGCCGTGGATCTCCTCCAGGGTGGTGCGGGCACGGGCCAGCAGGGAGGCGTTCCTGTGCTCCCACTCCCCGAACCGCTCCTCCGGCGTCGCGGCGCCGTTCCCGGCGGACAGGATGTCCGCGGTGAGCGCGGCGTGCGCGGCGTACAGGTCCTCACGGATGGAGGCGCGGGCCATGGACTGCCAGCGGTCGGCGCGGGGCAGCGCGATGATCCGGTCCATGAGCTGGGTGATGCTGAGCCGGTCGGCCAGGTCGTAGTAGACCTCGGCCACCGCCAGCGGGTCCTTCCCGGTGCGGTCCGCGACGGCGACGATGTCGAGCGTCGGGAACGCGGAGGAGAATCCGGCGACGCGCGCGGCCAGCTCCTCCGGCACCCCGGCCCGGGTCAGCTCCGCGACGATCCCCTCGTACCACTCCTGGTCGGCACCGCGCAGCAGCTTCGGCATCTCGGACCAGACCCGCTCCACGCGGTCCGCGAAGAACTCGATGGTCTCCGCGAGTTCCAGCGGCTGCGGCCGGTTGTTGAGCAGCCAGCGGGTGCCGCGCTCGACGAGACGACGGGAGTGCAGCCGGATCCGGTTCTGGATGTCGGCGGGGACCTGGTTGTCCAGCCCCTCGACGGCGTCCCAGACGGCACCGAGCCCGAAGATGGCCCGGGCCGCGGCCTGGGCGCGGACGATCTCCGCGACCGACGCGCCGGTCTCCTCGCGGAGCCGGTGCAGGAAGGTCGAGCCGCCGGTGTTGACGGTGTCGTTGACCAGGACCGTCGTGATGATCTCGCGGCGCAGCGCGTGACTGTCGATGTGCTCGGGGAACTCCTCGCGCAGCTTCGTCGGGAAGTAGGCGTGGAGCAGCCCGCGCAGGTAGGGGTCGTCCGGCAGGTCGCTGGTGATCAGCTCCTTCGCCAGGGTGATCTTGGTGTAGGCGAGGAGGACGGCCAGCTCGGGCTGGCTGAGCCCGCGTCCGCTGTTGAGCAGCTCGCGGACCTGGCGGTCGGCGGGCAGGAACTCCAGGGCCCGGTCGAGGTCGCCGTCCCGCTCCAGGCGGCGCATGAACCGCTGGTGGGCGTGGAGCAGCGAGCCGGACTGGCCGAGGGCGAGGGCGAGGGCGGTGTTCTGCGCGTAGTTGTTGCGCAGCACGAGGGTGCCGACCTCGTCTGTCATCTCCGCGAGGATCTTGTTGCGCTGCTTGACGGTCATGTCGCCGTCCGCGACGAGGCCGTTGAGCAGGATCTTGATGTTGACCTCGTGGTCGGAGGTGTCGACACCGGCGCTGTTGTCGATGGCGTCGGTGTTGATGTGGCCGCCGTGCCCCCGGGGACCGCCCTTGCGGTCGAACTCGATCCGGCCGAGCTGTGTGAGGCCGAGGTTGCCGCCCTCGCCGACCACCTTGACGCGCAGGTCCTCGCCGTTGACGCGAATGGCGTCGTTGGCCTTGTCCCCGACGTCCGCGTGGGACTCGCCGGAGGCCTTCACGTACGTGCCGATGCCGCCGTTCCACAGCAGGTCGACCGGCGCCCGGAGGATGGCCTTCATCAGCTCGGCGGGCGTCATCTTGGTGATGCCGTCCTCGATGCCGAGGGCCGCCCGCATGGGCGCGTTGACCGGGATGGACTTGGCACTGCGGGGGTGGATGCCGCCGCCCGCGGAGAGCAGCTCGGTGTTGTAGTCGGCCCAGGAGCTGCGGGGCAGCTCGAACAGGCGGAGGCGCTCGGCGTATCCGACGGCTGCGTCGGGGGTGGGGTCGATGAAGATGTGCCGGTGGTCGAAGGCGGCGACGAGCCGGATGTGCTCGCTGCACAGCATGCCGTTGCCGAACACGTCACCGGACATGTCACCGATGCCTACGGCGGTGAAGTCCTGCGTCTGGGTGTCGTGGCCCAGCTCGCGGAAGTGCCGCTTCACGGACTCCCACGCGCCGCGGGCGGTGATGCCCATGCCCTTGTGGTCGTATCCGGCGGAGCCGCCGGACGCGAAGGCGTCCCCGAGCCAGAAGCCGTAGGAGACGGCGACCTCGTTCGCGATGTCGGAGAAGGTGGCGGTGCCCTTGTCGGCGGCGACCACGAGGTACGTGTCGTCCTCGTCGTGCCGGACGACGTCGGCGGGGGGCACGACCGCGCCGCCGGCCATGTTGTCGGTGATGTCGAGCAGCGCCGAGATGAAGGTGCGGTACGAGGCGATGCCCTCGGCGAGCCACGCGTCACGGTCGACGGACGGGTCGGGCAGGTGCTTGGCGACGAAGCCGCCCTTGGCTCCGACCGGCACGATGACGGTGTTCTTGACCATCTGCGCCTTGACCAGGCCGAGGATCTCCGTGCGGAAGTCCTCGCGCCGGTCGGACCAGCGCAGACCGCCGCGCGCGACCTTGCCGAACCGCAGGTGGACGCCCTCGACGCGCGGCGAGTACACCCAGATCTCGAAGGCGGGGCGCGGCGCCGGCAGGTCCGGGATGGCCTGCGGGTCGAACTTCATCGACACGTAGGGGTGCGACAGCCCGTCCGCGCCCTTCTGGAAGAAGTTCGTCCGCAGGGTCGCCTTGATGACGGTGAGGAAGGAGCGCAGGATGCGGTCCTCGTCGAGCGAGGCGACCTGGTCGAGGGCGCCGTCCAGCTCCTCCATCAGCCCGTCGATCAGCTCGGTCCCGGCCCGCTGCCGCTCCGGCGCCATCCGCGCCTCGAACAGCGACACCAGCAGCCGGGTGGTGTGGACGTTGGTGCGGAGGGTGTCCTCCATGTAGTCCTGGCTGAACGTGGAGCCCGCCTGCCGCAGGTACTTGGCGTAGGCGCGCAGCATCATGGCCTGCCGCCAGGTCAGCCCGGCGCGCAGCACGAGGGCGTTGAAGCCGTCGTTCTCGGCCTGGCCGGTCCAGGTGGCGGCGAAGGCGTCCTGGAAGCGCTCGCGGGCGTCGTCCGCGAGGTAGTCGCCGCCGTTGACGGTGGGGGCCGGCATGCGCAGGCCGAAGTCGTAGATCCAGGCGCTGGTGCGGTCGGCGCAGCGCAGCTCGTACGGGCGCTCGTCGACGACCTCGACTCCGAGCCGGTTCAGCACCGGGAGGACCGCGGACAGGGAGACCTGCGGGCCCGCCTTGTAGATCTTGAAGCGGCGCTCGCCGGGGGCGGCGCCGACCGCCTCGTACAGCGACAGCGCGAAGTCCTGGCCGCTCTCCTCCAGCTGCTCCAGCTGGACGACGTCGGCGACGGCGGAGCGGGGGGTGTGGTCGGCCTTGTAACCCTCGGGGAAGGCGCCCGCGAAGCGGCGCAGCAGCTCGGAGGCGCGCTCCTCGCCGGTCTCGGCGTTGAGGGCGTCCGCGAAGCCGTCCGCCCAGGAGCGGGAGGCCTCCGCGAGGCGGGCCTCCAGACGGTCGGCGTCGGCGTCGGTGAGCGGGGTGAGGGTGGTGCCCTGCGGGACGCGGACGACGAAGTGGAGACGGGAGAGGACCGACTCGGTGTTCCAGGCCGTGAAGTCGACGCTGGTGCCGCCCAGCTCCTCCTTGAGGATGTCGGTCAGCCGCTCGCGGACCGTGGTGTTGAACCGGTCGCGGGGCAGGTAGACGAGCGCCGAGTAGTAGCGGCCGTACTCGTCCTGGCGCAGGTAGAGCCGGAGCCGGCGGCGTTCCTGGAGGTAGAGGACGCTGGTG
Source organism: Streptomyces sp. MUM 203J (assembly GCF_022414595.1). Classification (GTDB taxonomy): domain Bacteria; phylum Actinomycetota; class Actinomycetes; order Streptomycetales; family Streptomycetaceae; genus Streptomyces. Next base: position 9,122 of record NZ_JADWYO010000097.1, read on the forward strand.
GCGATGGCCAGGAGCTGGTCGACGGGCGTCTGGAACAGCTCGTCGCGCGGGTAGGTCTCCAGGATCTGGAGCAGGTCGCGGCCGTCGTGGCTGTCGGGGGTGAACCCGGCGGCGGCGAGGACCTCCGCGACCTTGCGGCGGATGACGGGCACGCGCCGCACGGACTCGGTGTAGGCGGCGGACGAGAACAGGCCGAGGAAACGGCGCTCACCGATGACATTGCCGTCGGCGTCGAACTTCTTCACGCCGATGTAGTCGAGGTAGGACGGCCGGTGCACGGTGGCGCGGCTGTTCGCCTTGGTCAGGATGAGCAGCTTGTGCTCGCGGGCCTTGGCGCGGGCGTCGGCGGGCAGCCGGTTGAAGGACGGCGACACGGGGTGGCCGTGGGCGTCGTCGCCGCTGTGGTGCGGGTCGGAGCGCAGCACACCGAGGCCGGTACCGGGTACGGCGGCGAGGGCGTCACCGTCGACCAGGGTGTACTCGCGGTAGCCGAGGAACGTGAAGTGGTCGTCGCCGAGCCAGCGGAGCAGCTCGCGGGCCTCCTCGACCTCGGTGGGGCGCAGATCGTCGGCCGTCGGCTCGGCGGGCAGGCCGTCCGCGAGGCGGAGTGCGGTGTCCCGCATCTTCTCCCAGTCCTCGACGGCCTCGCGGACGTCAGACAGGACGCTCAGCAGGTCGGCGGTGATCTGCTTGAGGTCGGCGCGGTCGGTCTCGCGGTCGAACTCGACGTGGATCCAGGACTCGACAAGCGCGTCGTGCGGGCGCTCGGCGGGCTCGGTGCCGGGCGGGACGACCTCGATCAGCTTCCCGGTCACATCACGGCGGACCACGACCTGGGGGTGGACGACCAGGTGGATGCCGCGGTTCAGGCGGGACAGCTTGTTGGTCACCGAGTCGACGAGGAACGGCATGTCGTCGGTGACGACCTCGACGACGGAGTGGCTGCAGGTCCAGCCGTTCTCCTCGACGGTCGGGGTGTGCACGCGGACGTTCGCGGTGCCCTGGGGGCGGTTCTCGGCCAGCCGGTAGTGCGACAGCGCGGCGCCGAACACATCCACCGGGTCGCGGTCCGTGAGGTCCTCGGGAGCGGTGTGCAGGTAGTAGCGCTGGAGGTACTCGAGGACGGTCTCCCGGTCGGGACGCTCCCCGCTCTCGTGCTCAGCTACCCGAGCCGCCCGTTCGAGCAGCTCGGCCTTGGCTTCGTCCAGCTTGGTCTGCATGGTCCTCTGGCTCCTGTCGCGCGCCGTTGCGTGACGTAGTGAATGGTGATCCGCATGAGTGGGACGTCATGCGGGAAGGAAGGGCATGAAAAAAGCCCGGCCTCGACACCAGCATCCGTGACATGCCGACGGACGTCGACGGCACGGGGAGGGGTGGCGGAACCGGACAGAGAAGATCAGCGCCCGCCCGGGCACCGAGGGCATCCGGGCGCCGGCCGGGGGCTCCGCTGCCCCCATGGCATATAGCGCTGATCACGGGTCCAGGCTATCGCCCTTCACCCGGTCGCCGTCATGCACGGGATGTGTACAAAAGAATGTGCTGGAGTTGGACACCCTGGACAGCGACAGCCCCGCACGCTCCCGGAGGGAACCCGCATGACACCTGCGTCGAAGATCCTCGTCGTCACCGGCGACGCGGCGGAGTCACTGGAGGTGCTCTACCCGTACCAGCGGCTCCGGGAGGAGGGGTACGAGGTCCACATCGCCGCCCCGGCCCGCAAGACGCTCCGCTTCGTCGTCCACGACTTCGAGCCCGGATTCGACACGTACACCGAGAAGCCCGGCTACACGCTCCCGGCCGACCTGGCGTTCTCGGAGGTCGAGCCGAGCCAGTACGCCGCGCTGGTCATCCCGGGCGGCCGGGCCCCCGAGTACCTGCGCAACGACCCCGAGCTGCGCAAGATCGTCAAGTCCTTCTTCGACACGGACAAGCCGGTGGCGCAGATCTGCCACGGCCCGCTCCTGACGGCCGTGCTCGGCGCCCTGGACGGCCGCCGCGTGACGGCCTACCCGGCTCTGGAACCGGACATGCAGTCCGCGGGCGCGACGTTCCACGACCAGGAGACGGTGGTGGACGGCCCCCTCGTCTCGGCCCGCGCCTGGCCGGACCACCCGACGTGGATGCGGGAGTTCCTGCGGGTGCTGCGGGAGCGGGGGGTGTAGGAGGGCCTCGGGGGTCCGGACGGACGCCCCCGTCTTCCGCCACGGGGACGCGGGGGAACGGGGTCGGCACCCCTGGTCCCGCCGCGGGACGCGGGGACCGGGCCGTGCCCGGTCCCGCCGCGGGACGCGGGAAGGCCACCGGGCTCCGACCGCCGGTCTCGCTGTGCCGCACGAGGCGGGACGGGAAGGGCGCCGTGCCGATCCGGGGCCGCCGGCCGGGGCGTGGAGCAGGCGCCGGGCCGGGCTGGCACGGCCCGGCTGCGTCACGTGACCGCCCGGCGGCGGGTGCGGCCGAACAGCACGGCCGGTTGCGCTCGGGACGGCGGCTCCTCCCCCGGGCGTTCGCTGCAGGGAAGCCCCAGGACCGCGGCTCCGGACGGCTCCCGCCCCGTTCGTCCCCCGCACCCCGACGGCGCCGCCACCCCCGCTACGGCACCACCCGGCCCGCGCACCGGCCCGGCGCCTCGGCCTCCGCCCCCGCACCCTGGCGACCGCCCGCCCCGCCCCGCACGGACTCCCGCACCCACACCC
>NZ_JADWYO010000098.1 GCF_022414595.1 Streptomyces sp. MUM 203J
GCCCCCGGCGCCGCCGGGGTGAAGCCGCCCCCGGCCGGCCGCGGCACCCGCCGCCCGCCGGGCGGGGCTGCCGTCGCGCTCCGGCTCCTCGACATGCCGTTGTTCCCCCGTGGAGGCGTGTGCCCGGCAGAACGGGCGGGCCGTGCCCGGCCATGGGCGCGCGGGCCCGCGGCCGCGTACGTCAGCCCGCCGTCAGGCGGTTGCCGTCACACCGGGACCCGACGCGGACGACGCCGTGGACCGATCCGCGTTGACCGTCGCGCTGTCGTCGTACGGGGCAGCAGCCCCCGGAGGCCGGTGCCTCCGGGGGCTGCTGCCGGTCGGGCCCGCCTCCGTGCCTCCGGCGGCGACGGCGGGCGGGGCTGTGCGCGTACGCGGGCCGGGTGCGGGTCAGCAGCCGCCCGAGGGGGCGGCACCGCTGATCTGGAGGGTGGTGGCCGGGGCCGCGCAGCAGCCGCCGCCTCCCTGCTCCGGGGTGGCCTCGGGCTGGTCGTAGAGGCCGGCGCCGCCGCACACGCCGGTCTCGGGGAGGGTCAGTTCGACGCGGTCGGCGGACTCGGTGTCCCCGGCGATGGCGGCGACGACCGAGCGTGCCTGCTCGTAACCGGTCAGGGCGAGGAAGGTCGGGGCGCGGCCGTAGGACTTCATGCCGATCAGGTACACGCCCTGCTCGGGGTGGGACAGTTCGCGGTGGCCGTGCGGGTAGACCGTGCCGCAGGAGTGGACGTTCGGGTCGATGAGCGGGGCCAGCTCGACCGGGGCCTGGAGGCGCTCGTCCAGGGCGAGGCGGAGTTCGGAGAGGTACGAGAGGTCGGGGCGGAAGCCGGTCAGGACGATCACCTCGTCCACCGGGTCCAGACGGCGGCCGTCCTCTGCGACCAGCACCAGCCGCCCGCCGTCGGCGGCCCGCTCGACCGCCTCGGTACGGAAGCCCGTCACCGCCTCCGCGTGGCCGTCCTCCACCGCCGCCTTGGCCGCCAGGCCCAGTGCCCCGCGCGCCGGGAGCTGGTCGGCCTCGCCGCCGCCGAAGGTCGAGCCGGAGACGCCGCGGCGCAGGATCCACACCGTGCTGGTGCCCGCGCCGTCCTTCGCCTCCGCCAGCGCGGCCAGCTCCGCGAGGGCGGTGAAGGCGGAGGCGCCGGATCCGAGGACCGCGACGCGCCGGCCGGCGTAGCGGGCCCGTACGGCCGGGTCCCTCAGGTCGGGGACCCGGTACGCGATCCGGTCGGCGGCGGTCCCCTCGCCCAGGGCGGGCAGCCCGCTCGCCCCGGCGGGGCTCGGCGTCGACCACGTACCCGAGGCGTCGATCACCGCCCGCGCCCGTACCCGCTCCTCGCGGCCGTCGGCGGTGGTGAACTGCACGGCGAACGGCTGCGCCTCCCGGTCCGCGTCCACGATCCGGTCCCGCCCCGCGCGCGCCACGCCGGTGACGGTGGCGCCGTAGCGGACCCGCTCCCCGAGGGCGCCCGCCAGGGGCCGCAGGTAGTGCTCCGCCCAGTCCCCGCCCGTCGGGTACGCGGCTCCGTCCGGCCTGGCCCAGCCCGTCGGCGCCAGCAGCTTCTCGGCGGCCGGGTCGACCAGTTCCGCCCACCGGGAGAACAGCCGCACGTGCGCCCACTCCCGTACGGCCGTACCGGCGGACGGGCCCGCCTCCAGGACCAGCGGCTCCAGGCCCCGGTCCACCAGGTGCGCGGCGGCGGACAGCCCTGCCGGACCGGCTCCGATGACGACGACGGGCAGTTCGGCGGTGGTAGCGGTCACGGCGATCCCCTTGGCTGATTCGATGTCCATCAATGGCTTGCGCCGTCAGCATGGCACCTGATTCGATGAGCGTCAACATAGACAGAAATCGAACCAGTGGAGGACCGATGGAACAGGTGGATGTCGCCGTGATCGGGGGCGGCCAGTCCGGCCTCGCGGCCGCGCACGCCCTGAGGGGGCGCGGGCGAAGGCCGGTCCTGCTGGAGGCATCCGGCCGGGCCGGCGGGTCGTGGCCGCACTACTACGACAGCCTCACCCTGTTCTCTCCCGCGCGCTTCTGCTCGCTGCCGGGGATGCCGTTCCCCGGGGACCCGGACCGCTACCCGCACCGGGACGAGGTCGCGGAGTACCTGGCCGCCTACGCCGCCCGACTCGACGCCGAGGTGCGCACCGGCAGCCGGGTCGCGGGCGTACGGGAGGACGGCCCCGGCTTCGTCCTGGAACTGGCGGACGGGGCCCGGCTCGCCGCGCGTGCGGTGGTCGCGGCGACAGGCACCTTCGGCCGCCCGTACCGCCCGGCGCTCCCCGGCCTCGGCGGCTTCACCGGAGCGGTCGTCCACTCCTCCGAGTACCGGAACCCCGCGCCGTACGAGGGCAGGCGGGTGGTGGTCGTCGGCGCGGGCAACTCAGCCGTCCAGATCGCCGCCGAACTGGCGGAGGTCGCTCACGCGACACTCGCCACGCGCCGGCCCGTGCGCTTCGCCCCGCAGCGCCCGCTCGGCCGCGACCTGCACGTCTGGCTCACCCGGAGCGGCATCGACCGGGCTCCGGTCGGGCGGCTCCTGCGCACCCCGCCGTCCCAGCCGGTCATCGACGACGGCCGCTACCGGGGCGCGCTGCTGCGCGGAGCCCCGGACCGGCGCCCGCCGTTCGCGGGAGCGGAGGGCCGCGAGATCACCTGGGCCGACGGCACGACGGAGGCGGTGGACGCCATAGTGCTGGCCACCGGATACCGGCCCGACCTGTCCTGTCTCACCGGACGGCTGGCCCCTGGCGGCACCGGCCGTCCGAGTCATCGCGGCGGCGTCTCCACGGCACACCCGGGCCTGGCGTTCGTGGGCCTGGACTGGCAGCGCAGTCTGTCGTCCAACGCCCTGCGCGGTGTCGGGCGGGACGCCGCGCACATCGCGCGGCGGCTCGCCGCCCACCTCGCCGCCCGTTGACCTCCCGGACCCGCGACCACTGAATCGATATGTGTCAACATAGAAGTATGTCGAATGGCAAGGCGCTTCCCGTACTGGAGCCGGACGCCGACGCGGTTCCCTGCTGCCCGCCGCTCACCGAGCGCCGCATGACGGCCGAGGAGGCCGAGTCCGCCGCGAAGATGTTCAAGGCGCTCGCGGACCCGGTCCGCCTGCGGCTCTTCTCGGCCGTCGCCTCGCGCGGGGGCGGGGAGGCGTGCGTGTGCGACATCTCCGATGTGGGCGTCTCGCAGCCGACCGTCTCCCACCACCTGAAGAAGCTCAGAGAAGCCGGACTCCTCAGCTCCGAGCGGCGCGGCACCTGGGTCTACTACCGCGTCGAGCCGTCGGTGCTCGCGGCGATGGGCATGATCCTCGGGACGGCCGCGCGTCCCGGAGGCTGAGCGGCTTCCCGGCGGGTTCCTCCATGCCGGGCCGTCGGACCGCGTGCGCCGACGCGCCGGGCCGGATGCCCGGGGACGGGGCTCGCGGTGCACCCCGAACGGCTTCGGGGCCGGGGCGGCGCAGTCCGTGCGGGGTGCACCGCGGCCCGGCCGGAGGGTCTCGGGCCGGTGTGGACGAGACGGTGGCGGCGCCGGTGAGCGGAACACTCGCCGCGCGGCCGGCCGACCCCCAGCCCCCCTGCGGCCGGCTCCCTCCGGCCGCGTCCCTGTCGCCCCGCCCGGCCCTCGCGGCTGGGGCGGGGCGCATCACCGTTCGCGGCGCAGAGCCGCATCGTCACGGGCCGGGGGCGGCCGGGGCGTGAGCGCTGGAGAGGTCAGGCCCTTCGCCTGGCGGGGAAGCCGTGGGTGCGGGCCGTGAGGACCACGATGAGGACCGGGACCAGCAGCAGCAGGACGCTCCACGGGAAGGACGTGGTCCCGAGGGCGCCGAGCAGGATGCCGCCGACCACGCCGCCCCCGGCCATGGCCACGTTCCACAGCGTCACCAGCATGGCCTGGGCGGCGTCCGCCTGCTCGCCTCCGGCGTCACCGACGGCCGTCTGCAGGAGAGTCGGAGCGCCGCCCCAGCCGAGACCCCACAGGACGACCGCGGCGTAGACCAGCGGCGTGGACGCGGACCACAGGGCGAGCAGGGCCGCCGCGACGCCGACCAGGACGGTCCCGGCGATGGTCAGGGCCCGCAGGCGCCGGTTGATCTGGGTGCCGACGATCCAGATGCTCAGCAGCGAAGCCCCGCCGAAGACCAGCAGAACCAGGTCGGTCGTGTCGCCCATGCCGAGACTCCGGAGGAAGGTCGCGATGTAGGTGTAGAGGACGGTGTGGGCGAGGACGAAGCCCAGAGTGGTGATCAGGACGGGTGCGACGCCCGGGACCGTGAGGGCGCGCATCATCGGGGTGCCGCTCCCGGCGCGCTGTCCGGGGTGGTCGGGGACGGCCGCGGCGATCCAGAGCAGCAGGACGACGGTGAGTGCGGTCATGACGAGGAAGGCGGTCCGCCAGCCGACCGCCTTGCCGGTGAAGGTTCCGGCGGGGACGCCCAGGGACAGGGCGACGGGGATGCCGGCCATGGCGACGGCGATGGCCTTGCCCTGGAGGTGGACGGGCGCCATGCGGCGGGCGTAACCGGCCAGGAGGGCCCAGGCGAGCCCGGCTGCCACGCCCGCGACGAAGCGGGCGGCCATGGTCAGCGGATAGACGGTGGACAGCGCGGTGACGGTGTTGGCCGTGGCGAAGCCCGCCATCGTCGTGAGGAGGAGGCGCTTGCGGCGCCAGCCCGATGTGGCTGCGGTGAGCGGGATCGCGGTGAGCGCGGTGCCGATCGCGTAGGCGGTGACGGTCTGGCCGGCGGCGGAATCGCTGACGTGCAGGTCGGCGCTCATGGCGGGCAGCAGGCCCGCGGGGAGCGTCTCGGTCAGGCTGGTGATGAATACGGCCGTGGCCAGCGCGAGGAGCGCAGGCAGGGGGAGCTTGCCGCTCTGCGGGGCTGCTGGTTCCTTCAGTTCGTTGACGCCGACGGACGAGCCGACGGCCGGTTCGGTGCTTGCCATGGCCGTATGCTCAAACCCTCACATCGATGTGAGGGTCAATCCGGTTCGCGGTGAGGTGGGTCACGTGCGCATTGGCGAGTTGTCGGAGTGCACCAACACCTCGCGTCGGCTGCTGCGCTACTACGAGGAACAGGGCCTGATCGTGTCCCGGCGCTGTGCGAACGGGTACCGCGACTACGACGAGGCGCTCGTGGACCGGGTCCGGCAGATCCGGGGGCTCCTCGACGCAGGGCTGCCGACGCGGATCATCCGGCAGATCCTTCCCTGCCTGAACGGCCCGCAGGAGATCCACTTCTCCGACGCGACCCCGGACATGATCGCGACCCTGGAAGCGGAACGGGACCGGATGACCCAGCGCATCGACTGCCTGACCAGGAACCGCGATGCGATGGCGGAGTACCTGGAACGGGTGCGCCGCGCCGAGCGCACACAACCCTGAGCCCCGTCCGCGGCGGTCTGCCGACCCTGCTTCCGGCAGCGCCGGCGCACCACGGAGGAGAGGCCGGCGGCGACGGGCGGCGACCTCCGCGCACCGGGCGCGGGGCGGAAGGAGGCACGCCTGGTCCGGCAGCTTCCTCGGCCGGCCATGCCGAGCAGCAGCTTCGCGGCCACCGTCGCGCCGTCGGTGCGGACCGTGCGGGCCATGGCGGCTGCCCGGGCTCGGGTCCCGGGTGCCAGGGCGACACCGAGCGCGGCCGACAGGGACGCGGAGGTCGGGTTCGGTCCGTCGTGTGCCGCGCCGATGCCGAGGTCGGCGACGCGGCCGGCCCGGTACGGCTGGTCCGCCAGCTGGGGTACGACCACCTGGGGCGCGCCCGCCAGAGCGGCCGTGGCCGTGGTGCACGCACCGCCGTGGCGGACGACGGCGGCGACATGCGGGACCAGGGCGTGGTGGTTGACCTCGCCGAAGGGGTGTGAGTCCCTATCCCGCAAGGGATGTGAAAACGGGTCAGGTCGCTCCGGCAGGAGGGACCTGACCCGTGCTCCTCGGTCAGGTGGGCGATTCTGCGGCATGCCCGGGGCCTTGCCGCAAGCCCCCCTGTGGGCCATGCCCTGATCACGAAATGAGTGGCTGCTCCCCTCCGCCGACCGGCGCGAGCCGGCGGCGGCCCACCCCCGTACCGGACATGTCGCACCGGGTGAGCGGGGCGACGGAGCCGGACTCCATGCCGCAGTGCGCGGCCGTCTGGGCCTGTCCGGTGATCTCCCCGGCGGGTCAGGTCCGGCGGGTGCGCAGTTCCTCGGCGGTGCGCTGGTAGGCCTCGGCCGCGTGGTCGAAGTAGTCGAAGAGGACCCTGAGCTGGTCGGGGGTGTAGCCGCGGAGGATCTGGGCGATCTGCTCGCGGGCGGGGGCCATGGCCTCGTCGAGTTCGGCCGGTTTGCCCACGGGTTCGACGATCACCTTGCGACGGTCCTCGGGGTCGGGAGCGCGGCGGACGTAGCCGGCCTGTTCGAGCCGGTCAATCAGCCGGGTGGTGGGGCCGGTGGTCAGCCCGGTGCGGGTGCCGAGTTCGCCGGGGGTCATGGGGCCGGTCAGTTCGAGGGTGTTGAGCGCGTACAGGTCCGTCGCGTTGAGCCCGCAGGCCCTGGCGCTGGCGTGGCCATGCAGCATCACCGCGCTCAGGTACCGCCGGTAGACGCGTGAGGCTTCCGCAGGTGTTGACATCCGGTCACTCGCTCTCTAATCTCTTCCTAAAAGCAGAGACTTCTTCAGTAAAGAAAGTTCTCTGAGGAAGAGTCTAAGGGAAGGGTACCGCTATGACCACGGTCCACACTCCTGCCGAGACCGCCGACGCCCTCACCGCACCCCGGCCGCGGAGCCGCCGCCGGATCGTCAAGCGGGTGCTGGCCGCCACCGTGCTCACCCTGGGCGCCGCCGCGGCCGGCGGCTACTTCTGGCTCGACGCCACCGCCGACGTCAAGGTCGCCGGAACCCCGGACTGTGCCGCTGTCACCCCGGCCGGGACACTCGGCGCCGGCCAGTCCCAGGCCCACCAGGCCGTCTGCGCCACGCTGAGTGCGGTGACCGATGCCTGGGGCCGCGGCGATGCCGACGCTTACGGCGCCCAGTTCACCGAGGACGCCACGTACATCACGTATGCCGGCACCTACTACGAAGGGCGCCGCGACATCGCCGAGGGGCATCGGGCGCTGTTCGGAGGCTTCGTGAAGGGCACCGAGCTCGCCACCTCCTACCTCGGCATCCGCTTCCACGGCCCCGACACCGCCATCGTCACCACCCGCGGCGACACCTACGAGGGCGAGTCCGCGCAACCGGGCGACCTGGCCAAGATCCAGACCTTCACCCTGGTCCGCGGTGCCGACGACGCCTGGCGCATCGCCGCCTTCCACAACACCGCGCGTCAGCGCGTCATGGAGCGCATCTCGTTCCTGGTCGACTCCGGCACCCGGCCCGCCGCCGAGAAGTGACACGCCGCGAAACAGCCCCACCCACCCGTTACCCGCGCGGACAAGAGGAGTGCACAGCCATGGATCGCATAACCGTGAACCAGGCCGCCGTCGAGGCCGCCGCAGTGCTGCGCCGCTGTCAGGACGCCTGGGGCCGGGGCGATGGCGCCGCCTACGGCGCCTGTTTCACCCCCGACGCCACCGATGTCACGTTCGCGGGCACCGTCTACCGCGGTGCCGAGGACATCGGCCGCGCCCACCAGGTCCTGTTCGACACCTACCTCAAAGGCACCCGGCTCCACCTGGACATCGTCGGAACCCACCTCCCCGCCCCGCGCACCGCCGTCGTCGTCGCCCACGGCGAGGTCGCCAGGAAGCCCCCCGGACGTCTGGGCAAGCGCGCCACCTACACCCTGGTCCGCGGTGCCGACGACGTCTGGCGGATCGCCGCTGTCCAGAAGACCAGGCACAACCGCCTCCTGGAGACGATCTCCTTCATCCTTCAGCCCCGCACGGCACCCGCCGGGGCCCCGCGCCCGGTCCGGCGCTGACCCTCCGCCGCGTCAGGCGCATCGGGCCCGACCGCCGACTCGGTGGCGGCTCGGTTCCGTCGGGTGTTCGACTCACCGGGCGTCTGGGCTTGTGTGTGCTGTCCGGTGATCCGGGGGCACTGGGGCAGGATGGGCGCCATGCCCAACCGACTCGCGCAGGCCACGTCCCCGTACCTCCTCCAGCACGCGGACAATCCCGTCGACTGGTGGCCATGGGAGGAGGGTGCCTTCGAGGAGGCGCGACGGCGGGACGTGCCCGTCCTTCTATCGGTCGGCTACTCCGCGTGCCACTGGTGCCATGTCATGGCGCACGAGTCCTTCGAGGACGACGAGACCGCCGCGTACCTGAACGAGCACTTCGTCTCCGTCAAGGTGGACCGTGAGGAGCGGCCCGACGTGGACGCGGTCTACATGGAGGCCGTGCAGGCCGCCACCGGGCAGGGCGGGTGGCCGATGACCGTGTTCCTGACGCCGGACGCCGAGCCGTTCTACTTCGGTACGTACTTTCCGCCCGCGCCCCGGCACGGGACGCCGTCCTTCCGGCAGGTGCTGGAAGGGATCGCCGCCGCGTGGCGGGACCGGCGGGACGAGGTCGGGCAGGTCGCCGGGAACGTGGTGCGGGAGCTCGCCGGGCGGACCCTGGGCGCCCAGGGTGCGGACGGGGTGCCCGGGGAGCCGGACTTCGCGCAGGCGCTGCTCGCGCTGACCCGGGACTACGACGACCGGCACGGCGGGTTCGGCGGGGCGCCCAAGTTCCCGCCGTCCATGGTCGTCGAGTTCCTGCTGCGGCACCACGCCCGCACCGGGTCCGAGGGGGCCCTCCAGATGGCCGCCGACACCTGTGAGGCCATGGCCCGGGGCGGGATCTACGACCAGCTGGGCGGCGGCTTCGCCCGCTACTCGGTGGACCGGGAGTGCGGAGTGCCCCACTTCGAGAAAGTAGATGTCTAAGGTCCATCGCTTCCGTATCATTTTCCCTGAGAATAGAGGGGGTTGTGGTGCGCGAGGATCACGCGACGCTGGTCGGGTTGGGGCTCAGCCCTGAGGAACTGGAAGCCCTGGGACTGGACAAGCCCGCGACGGCCGAGCCGTCCGGACTCATGGACGCCTACCTGCGACGAAGCAACAAGAAGGAAGACCTGGCCACGTTGCGGGGGCACTTGCGGGACGTGGTGCGCTGGGCGCAGACGAACGGACTTCAGATCCGGCACGTCTGGTTCGAACAGCTCTCAGCTTCCAAGACCTATGTGCGGAGGCGGGAGTTCGAGAGGGCCACGCAAGCGATCATGGACGGCAAGTCCAAGACGCTCGGCGTGTGGAAGACGGACCGCTTCGACCGGCGCGGCATGGGGGCGGTGGGCCGGATGCTCGACGAGTTCGACCGCCGGCAATCGCGGCTCGTCTCCGTTTCCGAAGGGTTGGACTCCTCACAGGGAGGCCGCATGGTCTTCGCGATCCTGAGCGAACGCGCCAGGGCGGAAGCGAAAGACATAGCGAAGCGCGTGAAGATCGGCCATGACTCGCACAAGGCGGAAGGCCGAAGAGGAACGGGCAGGCCCCCGTTCGGTCTCTACAGCGCGCCAGGAAGCGGCAAGGTCGAACCCCATCCCGACGAGTACGACACAGCCCGCAGGCTGGCGGATCTCTTGCTCGACAAGAAGACGACGAAGGACACCGCCCACCAACTCAATGAGGAGGGATACCGGACCCGGAGCGGTGCCACCTGGTCGCCCACGGCGGTGAGCAAGCTGGCTCAGTCCCCGCTCTTCGCGGGCATGGTCCCGGTCCGGCGGCGCAAGACGGATGAGCACGGCAACCCCTTGGACAGTTGGGAGGGGTACGGCGAGCCTCTGCGCAACGAGAAGGGCGAAGTCGTCATGTGCGGCAAGGGGGTCGTGACGCCGGGCGAGTGGTTCAAGATCAAGGCGCTCATTGCCGAGCGGACCGACGAACGATGGGCGAAGGGGAAGCCGGAAGCGAAGTATCTGGGCACGGGGAGCTACCGATGTGGGCGGCTACGGGACAAGAAGGGCACGGGGGAGCTTGAGTCGTGTGGTGGCTCGATGAGTCACCGTGGCGGACGCTACCGGTGTGAGGTCCGACAGACGCGGGGCAAATCCATCTGCGAGGGAGTGGTGACCCTCGCCGACCGCATCGACCACGCGGTTGGACAGGCTTGGATCCACCACATTACGGCCCTTGAACCTGGTGACCCCGTGGTCATCGAGATAGCCCGCCGGTGGCTCGCCTTCGCGGACCCCGAAACGCAGGCGAAGAAGGACGAGGCTCAGAAGGCCCTTGAGGCCGCTCAGCGGCGCGTGAAGAAGCTCGAAGACGACTTCTACGTGTACGGGAAGATGGACGAAGAGCGCTTCGAGGAGCTGAGCGAAGGACAGCGCGCTGTCATCGAGAGCACCACCGCGACCCTTGAGGCGCTGGACGCGGAGGCAGACCTCTCGCCTCTCACACAGGTCGACACCCTGCGTGAGGCGTGGGAAGCGGCGGATATGGCGGACAAGCGGATGCTCCTGAAGTGCGCCCTTGGGAAGAAGGGCATCGCGGTCAAGCCCGCCGCGCGGCAGGGGGACCACACCCCGATCCTGGAACGGCTTGAGTTCGACTGGCTGTCGAATAAGGGCACAACCACCGAGAAGTGAGTTCGAAAAACAAGGCTGGGCCTTCGGGCCCGGCCTCGTTCTGTTCTCCGGTAGGCAATCTGCTCACCCGTCTCCGAGTGAGGGCGTCTACGCCCTGTGTGAGCGTACTGGGACAGCACGGATGGGCCCGCTGCCTCTCCACGTGGTGACGAAGTGACGGAATGACGTTTGGGTTCTATTCCATGCATAGAACCCAAACGCCATCTATCTATAAGAGGTAACCGGGATTCAGGGTCACTTCATCACTTCGTCACCGCCCGCGCTTCCCGCCGCTCACGTGCTGCCCCGGCTGTCTGTCCGGGGGCTTCTTCGTGACCCCACTGCGAGGCCCGCCGTGTACTACTCCTCCACCGGTTCCTTGGAGGACGAGATAGCCGCACTCGCCGGAACCCCGGAGGAACCACAGAGCACATTCCCCGCGCTGTCGCTCAGGCGTTCGCGGACTGGGGCGCCGGCCGGATCGAGGCGTTGGCCGAGGAGGGGTAGAGCGGTCCGGAAGTTCCCGCGAGTGCCCGCCGGCGATCCCGGAACCAGCTCCGAAAACGGGCCCTGGGTACGGCTCCGTTTTCGGGCCCTGGGTGCCGTCTGGCCTGGTCAAAGCCCGTTCCGCGCCCCTGAGAAAGGCACCCGCCAAGGGGTCTCAAGACCCGGTTAGGAGGGTGTCAGGTGTCGCGAGCGAAGAGCCCAGCCCAGCGAACGGGCGACCCGAACGGAGCGGCTACTCGGGACGCTGCCCCCGTGGTCTACGAGGGGCGTGCCCCTCGCGGCACATTCCGGCCGTCATGGGCATGGTCTGCTGTCCAGGGCACTTTCGACCCCTGCCCCCGACGGCTGCCCGCGTGGGGTAGTCGTCGGGGGCTTTCTTGTTGTCTGAACAGGCGGTCTTGACGGGCTTCTCCTAGTGGCTGAGAGTGGGCCTTGACCCCGGATCTTGGACACCCGAGACACTTGGATCTTGAGTCCAGGAGAAAGGATGTCCC
>NZ_JADWYO010000099.1 GCF_022414595.1 Streptomyces sp. MUM 203J
CCTCACCCATTTCAAGATCGATCAGCCGTGAGCCCTGTCACCGTCCACAACCTCCCGGGACAGAACACCTAGGCTGCCGGATGTCATGGAGTTCCTGCTGCTGGGCCCGTTCGAGGCCCACAACGACGACGACCGGCCGATGCTGGACGGCAGCCGCCGCCAGGAACGCTGCCTGCTCGGCATCCTGCTGCTGAACCGCGACCGCGTCGTCAGCACCGCGCGCATCGTCGACCTGCTGTGGGACGGCACGGCCTCCCCGGAGTCGGCGCGCGGCACGGTCCACACGTACGTCGGCAGGCTCCGCTCCCGGCTCGGCCCCGCCGGGCCGCGCATCGAGACGCGGCACGACGGCTACGCGCTCGCGGACGGGCCGTACCGCGTGGACGCCGAGCGGTTCGCGGCGCTGGTGCGGGACGCGGGCGCCGCCGGCGACCCCGCCGAGCGGGTCGCGCTGTACGACAGGGCGGTCGCCCTGTGGCGCGGGCCGCTGCTCGCCGACGTGGCCGACGACCGGCTGCGGGACCGGGTGGGCGGCGAACTCGCCGCGCTCCGGACCACCGTGCTGGAGCAGCGCGCCGAAGCGCAGCTGGCCATGGGCCTGCACGACCGGGTGGCCGCCGAACTGGCCGGTCCCGCACAGGAGTTCCCGGACCGTGAACGGCTGGTCGCCGCCCTGATGACCGCGCTGTACCGCTGCGGGCGCCGGGCCGAGGCGCTGGAGCTGTACCGGCGGACCCGGCAGGCCCTCGCGGACGGACTCGGGGTCGAGCCCGGCACCGGTCTGTCCCGGCTCCACCTGCGCATTCTGCGCCGCGACCCCCGGCTGGACCGGCCTGCCGCACCCCTGTACGCGGTGCGCGTGGGCGACGAGTGGCTGCCGTGGAGCACGGGCGGGCACCCCGCGCTGGAGTTCTGCAACACGTACGCGGGCTGGCCGGGTGCGCGGGGCCCCGGCTCCGACTGGCTGCGCGGCTACAGCACGCTCGCGGTGTGGGCCGGGCACGTGGACCTGGCGGAGGAGGCGGCGGTGGCCCGGCTGCTGGCCCGGGCCCGGCGGGATCCGGACGGGGCCGCCGCCGTACTTCAGGAGGCGCGGGACTTCAGGACGTCGCTGTACCGGTGTCTCACGGACGTGTCGGACGAGGAGGCGTTCGGCAGGGTGGCCGATGTCGCCCGACAGGCTGCGACAGCCTCGGAGTTCGCCCGGGCCGAGGACGGTCTCGGCCACTGGCGGGTGGCTCCGTCCGCCGGACTGCGGCTGCCCCTCTGGGCGGTGGCCCGCAGCGCCGCCGAACTGCTGGCCGACCCGCGCCGGTTCACCGTGCGCGCGTGCCCCAGCGACGACTGCGGCTGGCTCTTCCTCGACCCCGCGGCCCGCCGCCGCTGGTGCAGCCTGGCGACCTGCGGGGCACGGGCCGGGGAGTGACCGCCTGCGGTGCTAGACCTCCACCGCCCTCAGCTCCCGTATCAGCGCCCGCACGGCGAACGCCCCGGCCAGCTCGGGTGTGGTCGCATATCCCACCTCCCGCGTGGGCCGGTCCGCCCCGAGATCGCTGATCTGTACGGCTTCGGGCGCTCCGGTCAGCGACAGCCGCGGCATGATCGCCATCCCGAGCCCGCCCGCCACCAGGGACAGCACGGCCCCGTCGTCCTCGGCCTCGACGCTCGCGCGCGGGATCCAGTCCTGGGCGGCCCACCAGTCACGGGTGTACGAGCTGCAGTTCTCCTCCCAGTCGACGAGCGGGAGGGACCGCGGGTCCGGGTGCCCGGCGGGATGTACGAGTGCGTACGGCTCCGTCAGCAGCCTGCCGCCGACGAGCCCGGGCGGCACGGGGGAGGAGGTGCCGAGCGTGACGACGGCCAGGTCGGCCCGTCCGTCCGCGACCTCCCCGGCGGCGCCCGCGCCGACCTCCCGCACGATCCGCACCTCGGGCTCGACGCCGGGGTGCCGGGCGGTGAGCCGCTGGAGCGCGGCGGGCAGCAGGTGCAGGGCGGCGCTCCGGAAGGCGACGATCCGCAGCGGCCCGGCGACGGCCTCCCGCCCGCCGCCGCCCCGTGCCTCGGCGGCCATCACGTCGAGCAGCCGCAGCACCCGCCGGGCGTACCCGACGACCCGGGAGCCGGCGGCGGTGGGCCGCGCCCCGAACCGCCCCCGCTCGAAGAGCACGGCGCCGAGCGCCCGCTCGCTGGCCCGCACGGAGTGGGAGACGGCTGACTGCGTCATGCCCAGAGCCACCGCGGCGGCGGAGAAGCTCCCCTCCCGTTCCACGGCGACGACGACCCGCAGCTCACGCGGCCCCAGCTCCACAACGACCCCCACCTATGAACAGGATTCATGGAACCCTGCCATTCTGCAGAGGGCGCCCCCTGCACAGCCCCCCGCCCCCTCCCTAGCGTCACCCCCATGACCACGCAGACAGCCCTCACCGTCCACCAGACCGCCCGCCCGCACGGCTTCCCCACGCGCGGCCACTTCACGTTCGTCGAGTCCCCGGTCCCGGCGCCCGAGCCGGGCACGGCCCTGGTGGAGAACCTCTACTGGTCGGTGGACCCGTACCACCGGGAGGCCATGGACGACGACTCGATCTGGACGCTGAACGCCCCCATGGAGGGCCGCACGATCGGGAGGGTCGTGGAGTCCCGGGCGCCGGGCCTGGCGGAGGGCGAGATCGTGCTGCACCGCGAGGGCTGGCGGACGCACTCGCTCGTACGGCCCGAAGGAGCGAGCCGGCTGCCGGAGTTCGCCGGGGTGCCGCTCTCCGCCCATCTGGGCATCCTGGGCGGCACGGGCCTGACCGCGTATGTGGCGCTCACCCGGATCGCCCGCCTCCAGCCGGGCGAGGAGCTGTTCGTGTCGGCGGCGGCGGGCGGTGTCGGCACTGCGGCGGGGCGGCTGGCGCGGCTGCTGGGCGCGGGCCGGATCGTCGGCAGCACGGGCTCGGCCCGGAAGGCGGCGTACCTGGTCGACGAGGTCGGCTACGACGCGGCGTTCACCTACCGGGAGGCGCCGGTGGCGGACCGGCTGGCCCGGCTGGCGCCCGGGGGCATCGACGTGTACCTCGACAACGTCGGCGGGGACCACCTGGAGGCGGCGATCGGCGCGCTGCGCCCGCACGGCCGGATCGCGTGGTGCGGTGCGGTGGCCCAGTACAACGAGCCGGACGGCCCGCCGCCCGCGCCCCGGAACCTCTTCACCATGGTGGAGAAGAGCCTCCGCCTGGAGGGCTTCCTGGTCGCGAACCACCGCGACGCGCAGCAGGAACTGTACGACTTCGCGGTCCCGCACCTGCGGGAGGGCGGGGCGCTGCGCCCGGACGAGACGGTCGTGGACGGCTTCGAGCACATCGTGGACGCGTTCCTGTCCATGCTGCGGGGCGCGAACACGGGCAAGATGCTGGTCCGCGCCTGAGTGGTCCGCCCTATCGCCTGATGACCACGCGCACGACGGTGGACTCCTCCCGCATGCCCGTCAGGGCACCGAAGACCACGGTGACCACGGAGCAGATGACGATCCACGCGGTGGAGCCGTTCACGATCGAGACGACGAGCCCGATGACGCCGAGCAGGAAGAAGAGCGGAGCCAGCGCCCATGCGAGGCCGAGGACACCGAGGACGATGAGGATGTCGAGCCAGAGCATTCCGGTCATAGGCGGGCCCCCGTAGCCTTGCATATCCGGCGGTACCGTGCGGGCCGCTCCTCGGCCGCACGGCTTCCGCCGATGTCCTCGCACACCTTGTCGAGGTGCTCTGTGGGGCGTGCCGAGGGCCGACGCGGCATCAGAGAGGCCTGTACCGGTGCGCCTTGACTCCACGGTGTCCGCGGCCATGGGCGCGACGGGTGCTACCAGGTCTGATCGCAGTGCATCGGGTTTCAAACCACGCAGAACTCGTTGCCTTCGGGGTCCTGGAGAACGACGGCGTAATGGTCCGCTCCCGGCTCGTCCATGACCCGCAGCACGGTGGCGCCGAGGCGTCGGAGCCGGTCGGCCTTCTCGCTCACCCGCCGGGTCCGCTCCGCGAGGGGAACCCCCCGCCCACCCCCCACCTTGAGGTCGAGATGCACCCGGTTCTTGACGGTCCTGGGTTCGGGGACCTGCTGGAACCACACCCGGGGCCCCCGCCCCTCGGGGTCCACGATGGACTCGGGCTCCTCCCCGCCGTCCGCGTCCAGCTCCTCCTCGGACACGCCCTGGTCGGCCCAGTAGTCCCGCCACGTGGCGGCCCCGCCGGGCGGAGGCTCCGGGATGTATCCCAGGGCCTCGCACCAGAACTCCACGAGTCTGCGCGGCTCACCACAGTCGATGGTCACCTGCAACGTCACGTCCATCCCCGCACCCTCCCACGAGGGTCTGACAACGCCGGGCGTGCGCCGCGTCCGCCCGGGGGCGGCCCCGCGGCCGGTGGATGCCGGGGAGGTTCCCCCGGGCCGGTCCTCGTGCGTACGGTCCTCGGGCCTTCCGGGGGGATCGAGCCTGACCGCCGTGCTCCGGGCACGCCGGTTCCACACCGCGCACCCGGTGGACCTCCTCCCGCGAGCTGCCGCTGCCCAGGTCGTCCGGGGTGTCGTCCAGCCGCTCCCACCCGGCGTGATCGGCCTGCCGGAAACGCCTCGCCGGACGCCCTCGGCCCGACACCGCCGCCGACTCCGGCCGGCGCATTCGCTGCACGTCCCGGCCCGACCGCGGCCAGTGAGTGGTGCCGACGTCCCGCCGGACAGCTCGCAGAGCTCAGGCCAGGTCCTGGAGGAACTGCGCGAGGGAAGGCGCCACGAGCCTGCGCAGATCCGGGGCACCGGGTTCTTCGAGAACGATCTCTCCAGTGCAGTTGTCCAGACCGAAGAACAAGTCACTGTCAGTGGTGGCGACCAATAGGACCGGGCGGTATCCGGCAAAGTGGTCCGGATGCCTCTTCATGTGGCGGATGGAATCGGCTTGTGCGGAAAGGGTCTGCTCCAGATCCATTTCGTTCCAGAATGTTCTGAGTCGGCAGTCCTCTCCCGAAGCCTCATGGTGGTCGAACACTGGACCACACCAGAGACTTCCGTAGAGACACGCGATATCCGGGTGAAGAGGCGCACCGAGTGCGACCTGAAGGCCGGAGAAGTCGGGCGCCTTGTCCATCTGCACCGGCTTCCAGCAGATACACCCGTCCGCTCTGGGTTCGCCCCAGTGGCACGGGGAAGGCCGCTCCGGGTCGTATTCGACAACGTTCAGCTCACGCGGCTCCCCGTCCACCGAGCCGTTGCACAGGGCGGACCAGCTTTCGAAGAGATGCGCGGTGAGTGCTTCCCTGATGTCGAGATGCACCATGGCAGTCAGCCGTACTCCCTTGAACAGGCGATCAGTGCGGCAAGCCTACTCATGTGGCATGACAGGGCGGGTGCAGCCGGGCAGCCCCGTGCGCGGTCCTGCGTCGTGGCGATCGCTCGCCGTAGTGCAGGGCATGCACCTTCTCGGCCAGGGGCAGCCGGCGGACCGCGGCGTTGAGCTCACCGTCAGAGTTGCGGTTGCGATCCTCTCGCTCTCTGTGGCACTTTTCGTCGGCTCACTTCAGCCGAGCTGAGGGAGACGTGAGCCGCAGAAAGGGGGGAGGGTGATGGGGCACATACCCGTGTTCCGGTGGATTCTGGCTCTCGGGCTGGGCCTGATCGGCTGCTCGGCGGGCCTGTATGCCGCGGCGCCGCACTTTCCCGAACTGAAGCAGGTTGAACTGACCGTCCTCGAAGAGGAGCCGGACGGGGCCTGCACCGTCCGGTGGACGGATCCCTACGAGCATCGTGAGCGCGAGGCGCCGTACCTGTGCGATGCCGGACGGGCCGCCCTGCTGAAGGCGCCGCACTACGACACGGGGTCCGGCTTCGGCTGGGACAGCGGGTTCGTGGTCGCCGAGGGTCCGGACAAGGGGGAGCTGTACTCACTGGAGGAGGACGGCGGGTCCGACGACTGGTGGATCGAGACGTCCGACGCCCTCGTCCTGGCCGGACTGCTCCTGGCGTTCGTCGGGCTCGTCGGCGGGAACATCCGGGCCCTGTCCCGGGCGCTGGGCGTGGCGCCGGCCGTGATCCGCCGGGCGGAACTGCTGCGGGCGGCCGCCGTATCGGTGACCCAGGACCATGAGCGGGCCGTGGAGGCCGTACTCACGGCGTGGGAGCCGATGCACCGGGATCTCGTGGACGCGCGGCTGGGCCTGGTGCCGGTCGCGGGACTTCGGTGTGCGGCCGGAGCACGGCTCCCCGCCGAGGAGCTGGAGGCGGCGGGAATCCACACCGCGAGGGATGTGCTCGACGCCCGCGAGTGGGGTCTGGTGCGTTGCGGCGTGACGCGGCGCACCGCGGAGAGGGCGGTTGCCGCCGCGCGGAGGGTCGCCGACGAGGCGGGCGAGGACGTCGCGGTACGTCTTGACGCGGACTTGCTGGAGCCGCACGTCACCACGCTGCTCGTCGCGCTGCGCGTACTGGTGGAGGCCGGGCCGCAGGCACGGAGCGCGGCGGGTACCGGCGCGGCACTGGCCGCTCGCCTGGAGCCCCTGCTGGCCGGTGCCGCACCCGCCTCCGGGCTCGGGCGGATCATGGCTGCCGGGCCCGGGCAGCGTCGGCGTGCGCAGGCCGCCGTGGCCGAGCTGCGGCTGCTGGTGGACGGTGCCGAGCGGGACGGTCTCCCGGGGAGGTTCGCGCAGGCGTCCGTCGACCTGCTGCGTGCGTCGGGCGGCGATTCCGCGGGCCTTTCCGCCCAGGTGGACTTCGAGGCGCGGCCCGTCGAGTACTACGCCCTGCTCGACGGCGTCAGAGCCGCAGCCCTGAGTCAGCACCGTTGACACGGGCCACCGGCGGGGCCGGACCCAGGTCCGGCCCCGCCGCGGTGTCCGCGCCGAGCGGGCGTGCCCGCTCGGCTGTCAGGCGCGGCAGCGGAGCATCTCCAGCGGGGGGCTTGCCAGGAGGCCGGACCAGAAGTCCTCGCCGTACTCGCGGACGCCCGCCTCGGAAACCGTCAGGGGGACCCAGGTCAGGCCGCTGAAGCCGGCCGACCGCAGGCAGTTCTCGTAGACCTCGCGGCGCGGGGCCATGGTGACGATGCTGATGGGCTGCGGGTCCAGGAGGGCGGTGACCCGGACCTGCGGACCCGTCTCGGTCTCCTCGCCGGTCGGCTCGCAGCGGAACCCGTACGCCTCCAGGGACGCGCAGTCGAATCGGTAGTCGGGCCTTTGGGCGAGGACGAAGAACTCGCCGCCCGGTACGAGGCTCCGGTGGATGCTGCGGCACATCCGCTCCATCGTGGCGATGTCCTCCGCGTAGTTCAGGCACTGAACGCCGAGGGCGATGTCGAAGCGCCGGTCCAGCGGCGGCAGATCGGCCACGTCGCCGACCGCGTAGCGCACGCCCAGCGGGTCGCGCTGCTCGATCTCGCGCGCCGCGGCGACCATCTCGGCGGAGATGTCGACGCCGAAGACGTCCTCGGCGCCCCGCCGCTTGAACTCCCGGCTGTAGAAGCCGGTGCCGGAGGCCAGGTCCAGGACCGACCTGCCGCGCACGTCCCCGACCATGCCGAGGAAGCTCGGCACCTCCCCGTACCGCATCAGCGGGAGGGACTTGAAACCCTCGAAAGCCTCACCGATCTCGTCGTACTGCTGTCCGCTCATCGTGCGTTCCTCCCCGTACGTCGTCCTGCACGCGGCCACGGCCCGCCCCCGGCCCGAGGGCCCTTGTCCCGGCAGTCTCGCCGGTGCCGGACGGGCAGCCGTATGGGCGGAACGTACGAAGATCCGGGTGCCGCCCCGGTCGGCTGTACGGACAACACCCCTGTGAGGATGGGGAGTTCGGGCTCAGGTTGCCGGTCGGGCCGCAGTCACGTGCAGCGACGCCACCAGTTCCTCGTCCTCGTACGCGCCGGTCGGGGTGAAGCCCAGGGACTCGTACAGTCCGGCGGCCATGGTGTTGTCCGGGTGGTAGGAGAGGCGGATCTCGCGGCAGGCCGGCGACGCGGACAGGCGATGGACCAGGGCCCGCAGCGCCGCGCGGCCCACACCCCTGCCCTGCTGGGAGGCGTCGACGAGCATGCCGCCGACCCAGTGCGTGCCGTCCTCTTCGTCGTACGCCCACATCACATGGCCCGCGACCTCCTCCCCCGCCCGGACGGCCAGGGAGGTCCAGACCCCGCCCCGCAGGGAGAGCAGGAGGTAGCGGGCGCCGAGGGCGGCGACGAAGCGGCGCTGGCCGTCGGCCGGCGCGATGTCCGCGACCGCGCGCCAGTTGTCGTCGGTGATGTCTTCCAGCACCACGCGTCGGCCGTCGCGGTCGGTGAGTTGCTCGGGTGTCGCCGGTGCGCCGGCGAAGGATGGTCCTGTCACGCCGGTCTTTCTTTCACACCGGGGTGCCGGAGGTCAGCTCATTTGTTTCGCCGGCTCCGCGGAGACGGCCGTGTCCGAGGGGGCCGGCCTGGCGTCCCGGACGCCCGCTGCTCGCGCTGCCCGGCGGCCTTCCCGTCTGCCGCGACCTGAAGCCGGGCGCCCGGCGCAGCGCGCCCTCGCCGCCCTCGGCCACGGCTCCTCACCCGGTTCCCGCGCGACCTGCGGCGCCGGTACGAAGCGGGAGCCGGCTGCGTTCTGCGCCTCGCGCGGCCACGAGCCGCTC
Organism: Streptomyces sp. MUM 203J; assembly: GCF_022414595.1. Lineage (GTDB taxonomy): Bacteria > Actinomycetota > Actinomycetes > Streptomycetales > Streptomycetaceae > Streptomyces. Next base: position 8,627 of record NZ_JADWYO010000099.1, read on the forward strand.
CCCGCCCTCCCCGGCGGGGAGGACGAACCGGCCGCCCTTCATCGGCCTGGCCACCTGCCTGGCCGCCGGTTTCCGTCCGGCCCGGCGGGCGAGCCGTATCCAGCCGGTGGAGGCCCTGCGCCGCTGACGGGGCCGGTCCCGGCGCGGCGGCTCAGTTCCAGCGGACCAGCGAGGTGACGAACGCGCTGTCGTCGCCCCTGTCCGGCGGCGCGATGTCTGTGATCTTCTGCGGCTGACCGCCGGGAGTGAAGTCCGCCCGGTACAGCGCCCATCGGCCGTCGTCCTCGCCCCTGGACAGGAAGGCGAAACCGGTGCCGTCGGGGGACGGCACGAGGTTCCTGTTCGCGGGCATGTTCCCGCCCCCGCCCGCCAGCTCCTCCGTCTTCACCACCCTGTCGTGGGCCGCGCTGAACGTGACCTGCCGGAAGTCGGAGCAGAGCAGCCTCGTGTCGTCCCGCCACACCACCGGGTCGCAGGGGAACGGATCCCGCATGCCGCCCAGCCCGGCCGTCTCGAAGGACTCCCGGTAGCGCCCGGCGCCGTCGCCCTCCGCGCCGGTCACCCGCGCCAGGCCGAGGCCCTGGGCCGTGTTGTACGTCGCGACGACCGCCCCACCGGGTGTGAGGGGCGTCCTGGAGCCGGTCAGCCGGAGGATCGTCGCGGCGGTGGCCGGGTCCTGGAGGAGGTCCCGGCGGATCTCGGGGTCCGGGACCTGCTGCTCGCTGTCCGTACCGCGCCCCGGGTCACGGTGGTGGACGAAGCCGGCTCCTCCGTACCAGAGTTCGCCGGTCTCCGGGTGGAACACCACCCGGTCGGGCTGGGCCTGCCGGCCGACGCGGCCCTTGTGGGGCGGTCCGGCCTCCTGGCCGGTGGCGGTGTCGACGGCGGCGGCACGGAGGAAGCGCGACGGCGCCTTGAGCCGCCCGGCGACCAGGGCGAGGTCCTCGCTGAGGGCGTGGGCGACCGGCTGGTTCTCGACGCCGTTCCCACACCCGGCCGTCGGCTCGAACTCCCGCGGCAGGGCGGTACGGCGCTCCGCGACCAGGGTGCCGTCATCGGAGCCGTACGACCGCAGGACGATCCGGTACCGGGACGGTCCGCCCCGGCTCTCGCTCTCCTGGCAGAACAGGACGGAGACCGTGCCGGGCCGGGCGAGGGGCGCGGCCCTGACGCCGGTGGCGGGTCCCTCGTCCGGGGCATCGGTGTTCAGGTCGAGGGCGCAGCCGGTGGCGAAGGCCAGCAGCAGGGCGGCTCCTCCTGCCGTGAGCCCGGCGGCCCTCGCTCCCGCCCTGGTGCGGTGTGCCACGGTGATCTCCCCCGTACGAAGTCCAGCGGGCCGTCATTCAAGCAGAGCGGTCAGCCGGCCACCGCGTGCAGCCGGGGCTCGGGCTTGTCGCCGTCCGTGGTGGTGAAGTAGACGACCCGTCCGGTGGGCGTCGGCGGTGCGAGGAAGCGGCCGGGGGCCTCGAACGTCCAGATCTCCTTCGCGCTGCCGGTGTCGACGGCCCGCAGGGTGCCGTCCCGGTGGCCGAGGTAGACCGTCGTGGAGCTGGCGGCCGCGACGACCTGGACCTCGCTGGGCAGGGGGTAGGTCCAGCGCGCCCTGCCGCTCTGCGTGTGGACCGCGTACAGGGTGTCGGCCCGGTTGTGGAAGTAGAGGCCGGTGCCGACCAGGGCCAGGCCGCCGGTCTCTCCCTCCACGGGGAACGCCCAGCGCCGGGCTCCGGTCGTGATGTCGACCGCGTACACCTTCCCGTCCGCGCTGCTGACGTAGAGGGATTCGCTCCACATGACGGGTGAGGACAGCGGGCCGCCGGTGCGGAACGTCCAGCGGCGGCGTCCCCGGGTGTCGTAGGCGCGCAGCTCGCCGTCGTAGCCGCCGACGTACACCGTGCTCCTGGTGGCGACCGGGGTGGCGGGCGCGCGTGAGGCGGCAGTCCGGTACTCGGCGGTCCAGCGCTGTCCGCCGGTTGCCGCGTCGACGGCGTGGAGCAGGCCGTCGCTGGTGGCGATGTAGAGCGTGCTGCCTGCGAGGGCCGGGTCGGAGGGCAGCACCCTGCTCCCGAGCCGGTAGGTCCAGCGGGTGGTGCCGTCGGTGGTGTCGACGGCGCGGAGGGTGCCGCCGGAGTGTGCGAAGTAGGCGGTGTCGCCGTCCCCGTTCAGCACGGTCCGGGTGGGGACGTACAAGCCGAAGGCGAAGGACCAGCGCTCCTGGCCGTCGGCGGGGTCGAGCGCGTACAGCCGCTCGGTACCACCGACGTAGAGGGTGCCGTCGGAGTAGGAGGCGGGGGAGTCGAGGGAGGGCTTCGAAGCGGTCCAGAGGAGGCTTCCCGGGGCGGCGCCGGTGGCCGACCGGGCTCCCGGATCCGACGCCCCGTCGGCACCTCTGTCCCACATGCTCCATGTCATGTAGCCGACGCCCATGGCGGCCAGGCCGCCGAGCGCGGCGAGGGCCTGGCGCCGGGACTGGCCTGCGGTGCCCGTCGGCAGGGTGCCGGGGCGGGCCTCGAGCCGCAGAGGCAGCGAGGGCAGGTCCGGCTCGTGGACGATGTGGGGGCGCGGCTTGGGGGTGCGCGGGGCGTCGGCGGCCGCCGGGGGCGACGGGCGGGCGGTGCGGGGAGCCGCCGGACGCGAAGGCGTCCCCGAGCCAGAAGCCGTAGGAGACGGCGACCTCGTTCGCGATG
>NZ_JADWYO010000100.1 GCF_022414595.1 Streptomyces sp. MUM 203J
CATCGTGGTGACGGGCAAGACCCGGTCGGTGGAGGCGTTCGCCGAACTGAGCTGACCCGACCCGGGGTGACAGCCGAACCGAGCCGACAGCCGGGCGAGCCGGGACGCCGCCCGGCCGGGCCGCTCGGCGCGCGGCCCGGCCGGGCCGCTCGGCGCGCGGGTGGGGCGGGCGCTGGTTAACGTGACATACCGGGCCCGTGAAGTACCGGACCACCGCTGTCACGTATCACTCGCGCATGGGTAAGGGGATCGTCATGGCCGGAATGCCCGAGGGCACGCCCTGCTGGGTGGACGCGATGTTCACCGACCTGGAGGGGGCGAAGGGCTTCTACGGAGACGTACTCGGCTGGACCTTCGGAGAGGCCTCGTCCGAGTTCGGCAACTACACGCAGGCCTACGTCGACGGCAAGGCGGTCGCCGCCGTCGTACCGCCCATGCCGGGCCAGGAGGGGCAGGCGCCGCCGTCCTCCTGGTGCCTGTACCTCGCGTCCCCGGACGTGCAGGCGACCGCCGCCAGGATCCGCGAGAACGGCGGGCAGATCCTCATGGAGCCCATGCAGGTGGGCGACTTCGGGTCGATGCTGCTCGCGCGGGAGCCGAGCGGCACGACGTTCGGCGTGTGGCAGGCCGGACAGAACAAGGGCTTCGAGGCGACGGCGCCGGTGCCGGGCGCGTACTGCTGGGCCGAGGTGTACACCCGGGACGCGGACACGGCCGACCGCTTCTTCCGCGCGGTCTTCCCGTACTCGGCGCAGAAGATGCCGGACGACAGGATGGACTTCCAGGTCTACAACCTGGGCGAGGACACGGTCCTCGGCCGGATGCGGATGGACGAGAACTTCCCCGCCGAGGCCCCGCCGTACATCAACGTCTACTTCACCGTGGCCGATGTCGACGCGGCGCTGGGCCGGGCCACGGCACGCGGCGCCAAGCTGCTCTTCGGGCCCATGGACAGCCCGTACGGCCGGTTCGCGGCGCTGATGGACCCGCAGGGCGCGCCCTTCTCGCTGATCGACGTCACCACGACGGAGGGCGAGATGCCGGAGATGACGGACGTCCCCTGATCGGAGCCGACCGTCTCCGATCAGGACATACCACCCAAACCGGATTACGGTTGAAGCATCCGTTCGGAGCACTGAGCAGGAGGCGGGTCTCATGACGTTCGTGCAGGTCATCGACTGTCGCACCCAGCGGGCCGATGAACTCAACAAGCTGATGGACACCTGGGTCGCGGCGACCAAGGGCAAGCGGACGGCCACGCACTCGATCGTGGCGAAGGACCGCTCGGACGCGTCGCATGTCGTCGAGATCGTCGAGTTCCCCTCGTACGAGGAGGCGATGAAGAACTCGCACCTGCCCGAGACGGACCGGATCTACCGCGAGCTGGTCGCCCTGTGCGAGGGCGAGCCGTCGTTCACGGACCTCGACGTGGTCCGCGACGAGCAGCTGAACAAGGCGCTGGCGCGGGAGTTCTGCGAGACGCTCGTCAACCGGGGCGACATGGACGCGGCGTACAAGATGTGCACCGCCGACTACGTCGAGCACGACCCGTCGATGTCCTCGTACGACCTGTCGGCATCGCAGGTCAAGGCGGAGAACCAGGAGATCCTGACGGCGTTCCAGCCGACCCTGCGCCTGGAGTCGCTGTGCGCCGAGGGCGACCAGGTGTGCTGCCGGTTCAGCTACAGCGGCCGGCACGTCGGGGCGTTCCAGGGCATCGAGGCGACGGGCCGGGAGATCTCCGGCACCGGACAGGTGACGTTCCGCTGCGAGGGCGGCAAGATCGCGGAGAGCTGGTGGAACACGGACGACCTCGGGCTGATGCGCCAGCTCGGCGTCGTGGAGGGCTGACGGCCGCGGCCGTCGGTTGACGGCCGGAGCGGCTGAACGGGTGCCTGAGCCGGGCGCCGCCCGCGTACCCCGCCCCGCCGGGGCCTGCGTGTCGGTACATTCCGGCGCGAAACCGCAGGTCGGGCGAGGGAGTCGGAGATGGTACGTCGGGGAAGTGGCCGCGCGCTCGCGGGGATCGCCGCGCTGTGTGCCGCGGTGGGCGGCATCGGGGCGGCGGTCCCCACCGCTCTGAGCACGGTACGGGTGGACAGCGCGGCGGCCGGGCCGGAGGGGCGTACGGCGACGGTGAGCTACACGTACCGGTGCGCGCCCGAGGAGCGGGCGGTGAGCCTCGCGGTCCGGGTCGTCGACCGCACGACGGGCGCGGCGTCACCGCTGACCCGCCTGCGGGAGCCGCAGGGCTGTGACGGCGACTCCCACACGCGCGCGACCGAGGTCACCGCCTCCGGGGCCGAGGAGGGCTTCCACGCCGGGGACGGCGTCGTGGTGCGGGTCCTGATGAACGGAACCGGCAACTCCGTTATGTCGGTGGCGGCTTCCCGGGCCATGGTGCTGCGCTGAGCCGGTCACTCCGTACGATCGTCGCACTGTACTGTCGCGGGGATGCGACGGGCATGACGAACGGGACGGCGTGAGGAGCCAGGGGTGAACCACCGCCAACCACACGGACACGAACCGTGGTTGGGGCCGGAGGCCCCGTGGCCCGACCCTCGCGTGCACCCGCGGCAGTGGGATCCCGAGGCGACGACGCTGCTGCCGCCGACGGGGGCGGAGGGTTCTGACGCGACGACGGTCCTGCCGCCGGTGGCGGGCGCGGACCCGGAGGCCACGACCGTCCTGCCGCCCCTGGCGGGCGGCACCGTACCGGGTGCGGACCCGGCTGCCCCCCTGGACGCGACGCGGGCGATGCCGCCGGTCGTGGACGAGCCGTATCCCGGCGCTCCGGCAGGCCCGGCGGTCCCGGGCCCCCGCACGGGCGGTCGGCGGGCCGCCCGCCGACGGAGGCAGAAGCGGCGGTCGCACAGTCCGCTGCCCTGGGTGGCGCTGGCGGCCTGCGCAGCCGTCGGGCTGGCCATCGGCGGCGTGCTCAGCCTCATGGACGGCGGGAACGACACGGCCGCCGCCGTCGCGTCGACCCCGGCGCCGGTGGCCCCGACGCCGACCGTCTCGGCGGCGCCCGACCCCGAAACCGACACGACCACCGTGTCGACGTCCTCGTCACCCGCGGATGCCGAACCCACGTCGACCGCGCCGCCCGTGCCCAGCGGCCGGTTCGTGCTGGTCGACCCGGCCACGGGACGGGCCGTCGACATCGAGGCCGAATCCGTCGAGGACGGCGCACCCGCCATCCTCTGGGACCGCCACGGCGGGCCCAACCAGCAGTGGTTCTTCAGCGACCTGGGCGACGGCCACGTCCAGATCCGCGCCGCCCACTCCGACCTCTGCCTCGCGGGAGCCGACCCGCGCGGCCCCGGGGCGGCCGTCGTGCAGCGCCCCTGCGCCCCCGACAACATCGCCCAGCGCTGGCAGCCGACCGCGCCCGCCGCGTCCGGCCCCCACACCCTGACCCTCCAGGGCACCGGTCTCGTCCTGGCCCCCGCCGCCCCGGACGGCGGCGCCCCCCTCCAGCTCCGGCAGCCGGACCCGTCGACGGCACAGGGCTGGTCGCTGGAGGCGGCCGCCTAGCACGTCATGCGGTGCCCGGCGGGCGCCGGCGCCGACCACGGTGAACACCGCTCTGTGAGCCCCGTTGACCGGTGGCCGTAGCTCCTCGGCGGTGGGACGCTGGGAGGGAGAGCCTGGCCGGTCGGCTCGGGAGCCGCGTATGAACACCGCTGTCGCCCCCCTCGACCCCGCCGCGCTGCACGATCTCGCGGAGGGTTTCGCCGGGCGGCTCGTCGAGCCCGGGGCCGGGGGGTACGAGGAGGCCCGGAGGGTCTGGAACGGGTCGGTCGACCGGCGACCCGCGCTGGTCGCGTACTGCACCGGTGTCGCGGACATCGCGGCCGTGCTGCGGTGTGTGCGGGTGACCGGGCTGCCGCTCGCCGTGCGGAGCGGAGGCCACAGCTTTCCGGGACTGTCGGTCGTGGACGGCGGGATCGTCCTCGACCTGTCCGCGATGCGGGGGGTGCGGGTCGATCCCCGGGCGCGGACCGCGCGGGCGCAGGCGGGGGTGCTGCTGGGCGAACTCGACCGGGAGACGCAGTACTTCGGGATGGCCGTGCCCGCCGGGATCGTGACCCACACGGGACTCACCGGGCTGACGCTGGGCGGGGGGATCGGCTGGCTGGAGCGGGCCTACGGGCTGACGGTCGATCAGCTTCTGTCCGTGGACCTGGTCACCGCCGACGGATCGTTCGTCACGGCGGACGAGCGGCGCGAACCCGAGCTGTTCTGGGCGCTGCGCGGCGGGGGCGGGAACTTCGGTGTGGTCACGGAGTTCACCTTCCGGCTCAACCCGGTCGGGCCGGCCGTCCTCGCGGGGCCGGTCCTGTGGGCCATGGAGGACTCGCCGCGGGTCCTGCGCTTCTACCGGGACTGGATCACCGACGTGCCGGACGCGCTCACCACCATCGTCGTCCACCGCAGGGCGCAGCCGCTGCCGACGATCCCGCCGGAGCTGCACGGGCGGCCGGTGGTCGCGGTGATCTCCTGCTACGCGGGAGACGTGGAGGAGGGCGAGCGGGTCCTGCGGCCGTTGCGGGAGTTCGGCGCGCCCCTCGTGGACCTGTGTCAGCCGAAGCCCTACCTGCGGCACCAGGCGATGTTCGACCCGTCGTTCCCGCACGGCTGGTCGTACTACGTCAAGTCGTGTGACGTCGACCGGCTCACGGACGAGGTCATCGACACGACGGTCGCGCACTGCCTGCGCATGGAGTCGCCCGAGTCCTCGGTCGGGATCTTCCAGCTCGGCGGCGCCGTGGCGCGGGTGGGGGAGGACGACACCGCGTTCGGCGGACGGACCGCCGGCCACACCTTCAACATCAACGGCAACAGCGCCGATCCGGGGCGCTTCCCGGCCGAGCGGCGCTGGGCCCGCGGCCTGTGGGAGGCGCTGCGGCCCCACCACACGGGCGTGTACGTCAACTTCCTGATGGACGAGGGGGAGGGCCGGGTGCACGAGGCCTACGGGGCAGGGAAGCTGGCGCGGCTGCGGGCTGTGAAGCGGGCGTACGATCCGGGGAATCTGTTCCGGTCGAACCAGAACATCACTCCGGCCTGACCTGACCGGGCGGTGAACCCCGGTTGTGATGCGGCCTCGTGACGAAGCCCCCGGTGCGCCGGGGGCGTCAGGCGACCTACGGAGCGGGCTCCCTGCGCCGGTATTGCCCGGATCAGGTGATGGGGGTCGCCTTCCCGTCGTACGGCACCAACCATGCCGTACGGCCTTCCGGCCTCTCAGCCCGACCGTCGACGTCGGCCCTAGCCGAAGCCAACCTTCAGCACTTCGACTTGAGTCGGCTACTCCGGTTGAGCTCCCTCGCTCGTCCCGTAGGTCTGACTTTCATAATAACTCCGGGCAAGAGGAATGAAAGGGGGCAATCCATGATTTTCTGCGCAAGGCGGTGAGGCATGGTGCGCGGTTGCGTGGGTACCCCGGGCGGCATGGCCGGTATCGAGCTGATGAGCGCCGCGTTCGAGGACCACGAGCCGATCTCGCGGCGGTACGCGCTGGAGGGCGAGGACATGTCGCCCCCGCTGTCCTGGTCCGGAGTGCCGGACGACGCGTCCGAGCTGGTGCTGATGTGCGAGGACCCGGACGCCCCGACGGGCACGTTCCTGCACTGGGTGGTCGTCGGTATCGACCCGCACAGCAGCGGCACGGAGGCGGGCAGGCTGCCGCCCGGCGGAACGCCGCTGGTCAACGGCTTCGGGCAGCGCCGCTGGGACGGTCCGCACCCGCCGCCCGGCGATGACGCGCACCGGTACTTCTTCCGCCTGTACGCCCTCCGGGAGCCCTGCGTGCTGCCCGACGCCCCGACGGCCGAGCAGGTGCACCGGGCCGTGGAACCGCGCGAACTCGCCAGCGGCACGCTGGTGGGCGTGTACCGGCGCTGAGGCCCGGGGCAGGCCGGCCGATGTGTGCGCAGCCGCCCGTCGCCCCGGGGCACCGGCCCCGGGGCGAGGCCGGGCACCGCACGGTCCCGCACACCGCGGACGTGCGGATCGAGGCGTGGGGCGCGACCCGGGAGCAGTGCCTGGGGGAGGCGGTGCTGGGCCTGGTGGACAGCTTCGTGGACGTGACGGAGGCCCGCGCGAGCGCCGTACGGCAGGTGCGGCTGCCGGAGGAGAGCGACGACGACCTGCTGGCGTCCCTGCTGGAGGAGGTCGTGTACCGCCTCGACGTGTACGGCGAGGTGCCCGTGGACATCGAGGTCGAGTCCATGGACGGCGGCCTCGACGTGCGCCTCGCGGTCGCGGACGTGTCGGCGCTGCCGGTCATCGGATCCGTGCCGAAGGCCGTGTCGTGGAACGACCTGCGGATGGCGCGGGATCCCTACGGATGGTCGTGCGCGGTCACGGTCGACGTGTGACCCCGAGGGCGGTTCAGCCCTTCACCACCCCCAGCGGCACCAGGCGTGCGACCTTGCGGCACAGGCCCGCGCCCTCACTGGCGTCGACGACGGCGGTGACGTCCTTGTACGCCTCGGGGGTCTCCTCCGCGAGGCCGCGCAGGGACTTGGGGCGTACGGCGATGCCGTCGGCCTCCAGGCGGGCCCGGAGTTCCCGGCCGCCTGTCGTGCGGGCGGCCTGGTGGCGGCTCATGACCCGCCCCGCGCCGTGGCAGGTGGAGTGGAAGGCGTCGCCGCCGGGGACACCGGTCAGGACGTAGGACGCCGTGCCCATCGTGCCCGGGATCAGCACTGGCTGCCCGGTGTCCCGCAGGTCCTCGGGGAGGTCCGGGTGCCCCGGCGGAAACGCCCGGGTCGCGCCCTTGCGGTGGACGCACAGCCGCCGCTCCCTTCCGTCCACGGAGTGGGTCTCGATCTTGGCGAGATTGTGGGAGACGTCGTACACGAGGCTGAGCCGCACGCCGCCGGTCTCCCGCCGGAGGACGCGCCGTGCGGCCTCGGAGAGGAGCTGGCGGTTGGCCCGGCCGTAGTTCGCGGCGGCTGCCATCGCGCCCAGGTAGTCGCGGCCCTCGGGTGAGTCGACGGGCGTGCAGGCGAGCTGCCGGTCCGGCACGGTGATCCCGTACCGGGCCATCGCGCGGTCCATGAGCCGCACATGGTCGGAGCAGATCTGGTGCCCCAGCCCCCGGGACCCGCAGTGGATCATGACGCAGACCTGCCCGGCGGTGATCCCGAAGGCCGCGGCCACGTCCGCGTCGAACACCTCCGCCACCTCCTGCACCTCCAGGAAGTGGTTGGCCGAACCGAGGCTTCCGACCTGCGCGAGGCCGCGTTCCCGGGCCCGGTCGCCGACCTGTGCCACGTCGGCGTCCCCGACCGCGCCCCGGTCCTCGCAGCGCGCCAGGTCCCGCTCCTCCCCGTGCCCCCGCTCGACCGCGTAGCGCGAGCCGCCCCGGAGGATCGCCTCCAGTTCGGTGCCTCCGGCGATGTGCCACACCCCGCCGGGACCGGCCCCGCGCGGGACCGCCCGGCCCAGCGCGTCCATCACCGCGCGCAGGCGGGGGCGCAGTTCCGCCCGGCCGCAGTCGGCGGCCAGCAGCCGGACCCCGCAGGAGATGTCGAAGCCGACCCCGCCGGGCGAGACGACCCCGCCGTCCTCCACGTCGGTGGCGGCCACACCGCCGATCGGGAACCCGTATCCCCAGTGGATGTCGGGCATCGCGTACGAGGCGCGGACGATGCCCGGGAGGGTGGCGACGTTGGCGACCTGCTCCAGCGACTGTTCGGCGTCGCGGAGCAGCTCGCGGGACGCGAAGACCACACCCGGCACGCGCATGCCGGGGCGGGGGCCGAGGCGGAAGCGGTAGGGCCGCTCCTGCACCACGTCGGCGTCCATGGCGCCCTCCCGTGAGGGGTGCCCCCTCGTTCCACTGTCCGCCGCGCGCGGGGACCTGGCAAGCACACGCGGGGATCCGCGGCCGGCTCACCTCCGCCCCCTCCGGTGAACCTGACGGGGCGGCAGAGTCACGACTCCGCAAAGCAATCACGGGGGCGGACGTCAAGGTCCGGTTTGCGCCATCCGGGGGATGTAGCGTTCGTGTTCGAGCATGTACACGTCTTCGAAGGATCCTTCATGACCACTCCGCAGCCGCCCTTCCCCGAGCAGCCGGCCGAGCCCACCGCGCCCGCCGAGCCCAAGAAGAAGGGCATCGTCAAGAAGATCCTCAGCGTGGTCGTGCTGCTCGTCGTCGTCGCCGCGGTGAAGTTCGGCATCTCGTACGTCTTCACCGGGCCGACGCACGCCGAGGCCGGTGACTGCGTCCAGGTGACCGGTCCGGACAACGACCCGAAGGTCGAGACGAAGGAGTGCTCCGAGGGCGGCCCCGACCTCTACAAGGTCGTGAAGGTCGTCGACGACACCTTCGACCACACCAAGTGCGGTGACGCGGGCGAGTCCGCGCTGGCCCAGCAGTGGAACTCGGAGCAGTTCGTACTCTGCCTGGACCCCGTCAAGAAGTAACCGGCGCGGCCGGTGACGAAGGGGCCGCCCCCGGCCGGGGGACGGCCCCTTCGCCATGTCCGGAACCGGAATGCCCGGGACCCGCGATCGTCCAGTGGTAGCGGCGTTCCGGGCGCCCCGTCGTGCCGTAGCGGAGGGTGACCCGGGCCTGGCCGGTGGTGGTGAAGAATTCCAGGTAGCGGCGGGCGCTGACGCGCGAGAGGCCGGTGGCCGCCGCGCACTCCGAGGCGGAGAGGCCGTCCGGGCGGGCGTGCAGGGAGGCGCGTACCAGGTCGGCGGTCTGGGTGGTGACGCCCTTGGGGAGAGGCGGGGCCGCGGCGGCCGGGGGCGGCGTCGCGGCGAAGACGCGGTCCATGTCGGCCTGGGCCGGCGCGGCGATCGAGGCCAGTTCGGTCCGGCGCTCGGCGTACTGGCGGAGGCGTTCCTGGAGGACGGTGCCGTCGAACGGCTTGATGATGTAGTGCACGGCCCCTCCGCGCAGTGCGCCCTGCACCGTCGCCGCGTCCCGGGCCGCGGTCACCACCAGGACGTCGGCCTCCGCGCCGGCCGCCTCCCCGGCCCGCAGCTCCCGCAGGACGTCCAGGCCGCCGATGTCGGGCAGGTAGATGTCCAGCAGGACCAGGTCGGGGCGCAGCTCGCGGACCGCCCGCAGTGCCTCCGCGCCGGTGCGTGCCTCGCCGGCGACGGTGAAGCCCGGGACCCGTTCGACGAGCGCGCGGTGCACCCGGGCGACCATGAAGTCGTCGTCGACGATCAGTACGCGGATCACGGGGCCTCCCTCCGCCCGGCGGCTGTGGTGGGGGCGATTGTGCACCGCCGGGTTCCGGCGCGTCACCGCCTGCGCGGGAACCGATGCCGCACCGATGCCGACGGGCCGCCCGGCCGTGAACACAACGAACACAAGGTTCGATAGGGCCAATAGCTGCACAACGCGCGCATGCCTTCCGGTGGCCTTCGCCCCGCTGCTTCCATACGCGGCGTCGACGCGCCCCGCAGCAGCCTGAGCCGGTGGGCGCACTCCCGAGAGTGATGCTGGAGGAAGCGTGTTCCGCTCAGCCCCCCGAGCAGCCACGGCGGCCCTCGCCGCCGGCTGTGCAGCCGTCCTGCTCACCGCGTGCGGCGGGCAGCAGTCCAGCGGTGCCGGAAGCGACGGCGCCGGATGGAAGCCCAGCAAGCCGATCGAGTACGTCGCCCCCGCCGGCACCGGCGGTGGCTGGGACACCCTGGCCCGCACCAGTGCCCGTGTCCTGGACCAGGAGAAGCTGGTCGGCACGCGCATGCGGGTCGTGAACAAGCCGGGCGGCGGCGGCGCCGTCGGCTGGTCGTACATCGCCCGCTTCCCCGGCGATCCGCACAAGCTGTTCGTCACCAGCCCGCCCATCCTGCTGGTGCCGCTCGCCGGGGAGTCCCGGCAGTCCTACGACGACTTCACCCCGATCGCCCGGCTCAACACCGAGCCCCTCGTGTACGTGGTGAAGGCGTCGTCGCCGTTCAAGAGCTTCAAGGACCTGGCGGCCGGGCTGAAGTCCGACCCCAAGAGCGTCAGCATCGCGGGCGGTTCCGGCCCGGGCAGCCTCGACCACGTCGGCCTCGCCGGTGCGGTGAAGGCGGCCGGGGCGAACCCCGCCGAGGTCACCTACGTGCCGTTCGACGGCGGCGGCGAGGCCCTGACGGCCCTGCTCGGCGGCCACGCGGACGCGGCGGTCGCCGGGGCGTCCGAGGTGACCGGCCTGGTCAAGTCCGGGGACCTGAGGGTGCTGGCCGTCTCCACGAAGGACCGGTCCGCGATCCTGCCGGACGCGCCGACCCTGACGGAGTCGGGGGTGCCGTACGTCTTCGACATCTGGCGCGGCGTGATGGGCCCGAAGGGGCTCAGCAAGGCACAGGTCGCGTACTACGAGAAGGCGTACCGGGACATGGTCGGCTCGGCGTCCTGGAAGAAGGAGAGCGAGAAGCTCGGCTGGACGGACGCGTACCTCGGCAGTGAGGAGTTCGACGCCTTCCTGCACGAGCAGAACAAGGAACTGAGCTCCATCCTTACCGACGTCGGCCTGAACAAGTAGCGGGGGCGGGCGGCGATTCCCATGCGGCACTTCCGACTCTCACAACGGGCGCTGGCGGTCTTGCTGGCCGTCTTCGCGGTGGCGTACACGGTGCAGGCGTACCGCATCCCCGAGTTCACCGCCGTACAGGTCCCGGTCCAGCCCGGGACCCTTCCCCGCGGCCTGGGGCTGCTGTTGCTGTTGCTGGCGGCGGCGCTGTTCCTCCAGCGCCCGCAGGGGGACGGAGGCGGGGCGCCGGGGACGGAAGCGGAACCCGTGGCCGGGGCCGGCGCGGCTGACGCCGGGCACGAGGCGTCAGCGGGGCCTGCGGCCGAGACCCAGGGCGCCGGGGCCCCGGCGGGCCCCGGGCCCGGGGCCTCCCCGGAGC
>NZ_JADWYO010000101.1 GCF_022414595.1 Streptomyces sp. MUM 203J
GGCTCCGGCGGCCACGGCTCCGGCTCCGGCTCCGGCCGCTGCCCCGGCCGCGCCCGCCGCTGCCCGCGCCACCGACGAGGGTGCGTACGTGACCCCGCTGGTCCGCAAGCTGGCGGCCGAGCACGGAGTCGACCTGGCGTCCGTCAAGGGCACCGGTGTCGGCGGCCGTATCCGCAAGCAGGACGTCGTCGCCGCCGCCGAGGCCGCCAAGGCCGCCGCTGCCGCCCCTGCCCCCGCCGCGGCTGCTCCGGCCGCCGCTGCCGCCAAGGCTCCGGCGCTCGAGGTGTCCCCGCTGCGCGGCCAGACCGTCAAGATGACCCGCATGCGCAAGGTCATCGGCGACAACATGATGAAGGCCCTGCACGGCCAGGCGCAGCTGTCCACGGTCGTCGAGGTCGACATCACCAGGCTGATGCGGCTGCGCGCCCGCGCCAAGGACGCGTTCGCCGCCCGCGAGGGCGTCAAGCTGTCCCCGATGCCGTTCTTCGTCAAGGCCGCGGCCCAGGCGCTGAAGGCCTACCCGGTCATCAACGCCCGGATCAACGAGGACGAGGGCACCATCACGTACTTCGACTCGGAGAACATCGGCATCGCCGTGGACTCCGAGAAGGGTCTGATGACGCCGGTCATCAAGAACGCCGGCGACCTCAACCTCGCGGGCATCGCGAAGGCCACCGCCGACCTCGCGGGCAAGGTCCGCGGCAACAAGATCACCCCGGACGAGCTGTCCGGTGCGACCTTCACGATCAGCAACACCGGTTCGCGCGGTGCGCTGTTCGACACGGTCATCGTGCCGCCGAACCAGGTCGCGATCCTGGGCCTCGGCGCCACCGTGAAGCGCCCGGTCGTCGTGGACCACCCGGAGCTCGGCGAGACCATCGCCGTGCGCCACATGACGTACCTGACGCTGTCGTACGACCACCGCCTGGTGGACGGCTCGGACGCCGCCCGCTACCTGGGCGCGGTCAAGGCGATCCTGGAGGCCGGCGAGTTCGAGGTCGACCTCGGTCTCTGAGCGCACCCCCGGTTCGCACACGCGATGCGGCGCCCCCGCACGGCAGTTCGCCGTGACGGGGGCGCCGTCGTACCGCCCTCGGGAGCGGGCCGGAATAATGGCCTCACCGGCGTCAGTGAAGGAGCCACGTCCATGACCACCCCGCCCCCCGTCGTGCACTCGCTGCGCGAACAGATCCGCGAGCACATCGTGGAGGGGATCGTCAGCGGACGCTGGAAGCCGGGCGAGCGGATCGTGGAGCGGCGTATCGCGACGGAGCTTCAGGTGAGCCAGACACCTGTACGGGAGGCCCTGCGCGAACTGGAGTCCCTGCGGCTGATCGAGTCGGCGCCGAACAAGGGCGTGCGGGTCCGCAACCTCACGGCGGCGGACCTGGAGGAGTCCTACCCGGTACGGGCCGGGCTGGAGCAGATCGCGGCGGAGCTGGCGGCGGAACGGCTGGCGGCCGACTGCTCGGCGCTGGAGCCGCACGTCGCCGCGCTGTACGACGCGGACGCGGAGGGGGACGGGACGGGGCAGGTCCGCCACACCGTGGCGTTCCACCGGGAGCTGGTGCGGGCCGCGGGCAACGCGGTGCTGCTGCACACCTGGGAGGGGCTCGGCATCGAGGTCTTCACGGCGCTGTCGATCCGGTGGCTGGGCACGGTCCAGAAGGAGTACGCGCAGGAGCACCAGGACCTGGTCGACGCGTTCCGCCGCCGCGACCCGGACATCGGCGCGCTCGTCAAGTCCCACGTTCTGGGCTGCGCGCCACGCGCCTGAGCGTGCGTCCGCAGGCCGTTCCACGCGGGTTTCCCGCCGCTGGAGTCGCCGTGCCTGCCCCAGGCGGGAGGGTCGGGGCGCTCCGGGGGCTCACCTCCTCAGGGCGGTTCCCGTCGCCCCGGTGTTCATCAGGTGCAGTGGCGCACCCCGCTGCGGAGTCGGGACGCCCGGCTGAGCGATCGCCCGCAGCGCGTTCCGCCAGGCGCTCGCCGTCAGCCGGGCGGCGGCGCTGACGGCTTCCCGCAGCGCCCTTCCGGTCGTGTCCTGGTCGGTGGCCGGTTCCAGCAGTCTGGCCGCCCCGGGCGGGCGGTTCGCCGCCCACGCCCGCGGCGACGACACTCACGACCGCCCCCTCGCCCTTCGGACCTGTCCCGCCGAAGGCGCTGACGCCCGGCGGCGGCCCGAGGAGAGCGCTCAAATTGAGCGCGGGGCGCTCATACGGTCGCCGTCACCTGCGAAACCACGGCACCCGGTGCCCTATTTAGTGGCACCCGATGCCTATTTTGGCTCCGCACATAAGATTTTGCCGTTCACCCTTTGATCGATCATCGATCACGGTCGTACAGTCATCGGCGGACCTCAACAGAGGTCCGTCGCCCTGTCCTGCCAAGACCGAGGGCACCCCCACCCCCCTTCGACTCCGGAAGGCGGCGCATATGACCGACCCCAACCGCATCCAGCCGAGCGAGCTCGACCAGCTCCCGGACCGCGACCCCGAGGAGACCGCCGAGTGGCAGGCGTCCCTGGACGCCGTCGCCGCCGCGGCGGGGCCGCACCGCGCCGCGTACCTGATGCGCCGCACCCTGGAGCGGGCCGAGGGCGCCGGTGTCGCGCTGCCCAAGCTGCTGGAGACGGACTACGTCAACACCATCCCCACCTCCGCCGAGGCCGGCTCCGGCTTCGAGGGGGACGAGGCGATGGAGGCCCGGATCACCGCCTGGAACCGGTGGAACGCCGCCGCCATGGTGACCCGCGGCTCCAAGTACGGCGTCGGCGGCCACATCGCCACCTTCGCCTCCGCCGCCTGGCTCTACGAGACCGGCTTCAACCACTTCTTCCGCGGGAAGGAGGCCGACGGATCCGGTGACCAGCTCTTCATCCAGGGGCACGCCTCCCCCGGCATCTACGCCCGCGCCTTCCTCGACGGACGGCTGAACGAGGCCCAGCTGGACAACTTCCGGCAGGAGACCGGCGGGAACGGGCTGCCCTCGTATCCGCACCCGCGCCGACTGCCGTGGCTGTGGGAGTTCCCGACCGTCTCCATGGGTCTGGGGCCGCTCTCGGCGATCTACCAGGCCCGGTTCAACCGGTACCTGACCAACCGCGGCATCAAGGACGTCTCCGCCTCCCACGTGTGGGCGTTCCTCGGTGACGGGGAGATGGACGAGCCCGAGTCGACCGCCGCTCTCGCGCTCGCCGCGCGTGAGGGTCTCGACAACCTGACCTTCGTCATCAACTGCAACCTCCAGCGCCTCGACGGCCCCGTCCGCGCCAACTTCAAGATCGTGCAGGAGCTGGAGGCCCAGTTCCGCGGCGCCGGGTGGAACGTCGTCAAGACCCTGTGGGGCTCGGCCTGGGACGAGTTGTTCCAGCTCGACACCACCGGCGCGCTCGTGCGCCGGCTGCGTGAGGTGCCGGACGCCCAGGTCCAGACGTACCAGACCCGCGACGCCGCCTACATCCGCGAGGACTTCTTCGGGAAGGACCCCGCGCTCGTCGAGATGGCGAAGCTGCTGTCCGACGACAAGATCATCGAGTGCTTCCACTTCTCCCGTGGCGGTCACGAGTCGCGCAAGGTGTTCGCCGCCTACAAGGCCGCCGTGTCCTTCAAGGGCGCCCCGACGGTGATCCTCGCGCAGACCGTCAAGGGCCACACCCTCGGCAGGGGCTTCGCGTCCAAGAACGCCAACCACCAGATGAAGAAGCTCTCGGTGGACGAGTTCAAGGAGATGCGGGACCTGCTCGGGCTCCCGGTCCCGGACAGCGCCTTCGCCGACGGCCAGGTGCCGTACGGCCACCCCGGTGCCGACTCCCCCGAGGTCCGCTACCTCCAGGAGCGCCGGGCCGCCCTCGGCGGTCCCGCACCGGCGCGGCGCGTGCACCCGGTCGCCCCGGTCCCGGCGCCCGCGGAGAAGGCGTTCGCCGCGTTCGACAAGGGCTCCGGCTCGCAGTCGGTCGCCACGACCATGGCCTTCGTGCGGCTGATCAAGGACCTGGTGCGGGACAAGGAGTCCGGCAAGCGCTGGGTGCCGATCGTCCCGGACGAGGCCCGTACGTTCGGCATGGAGTCGCTGTTCCCGTCGCTCGGCATCTACTCGCCCAAGGGCCAGACGTACGAGCCGGTCGACCGCGACCAGCTCATGTACTACAAGGAGGCCAAGAACGGCCAGATCCTCAACGAGGGGATCACCGAGGCCGGTTCGATGGCCGACTTCATCGCCGCCGCCACGTCGTACGCGACGCACGGCGAGACGATGATCCCCTTCTACATCTTCTACTCGATGTTCGGCTGGCAGCGGACGGCCGACCAGATGTGGCAGCTCGGCGACCAGCTCGGGCGCGGCTTCCTGGTCGGTGCGACGGCCGGACGGACGACCCTGACCGGTGAGGGTCTGCAGCACGCCGACGGCCATTCCCCGGTCATCGCCGCGACGAACCCCGCCGCCCTGACGTACGACCCGGCGTTCGCGTACGAGGTCGCCGCCATCGTCAAGGACGGTCTGCGCCGGATGTACGGAGAGGGCGCGCCGGGTGAGGACCCGAACGTCTTCTACTACCTGACCGTCTACAACGAGCCGATGCCGCAGCCCGCGAAGCCCGAGGGCGTCGACGAGGGCATCGTCAAGGGCCTGTACCGGTTCAAGGAGGGCTCGGGCGCCGAGGGCGCGCCGCGCATCCAGCTGCTGTCCTCCGGTACAGCGATCCACTGGGCTCTGGAGGCCCAGAAGACGCTGGCGGAGGAGTGGGGCGTGACCGCCGACGTGTGGTCCGCGACCTCGTGGACCGAGCTGCGGCGTGACGCGCTGGAGGCGGACGCGGCGCTGCTGCGCGGCGAGGAGCGGGTGCCCTACGTACGCCAGGCGCTGTCCGACGCGCAGGGCCCGGTGCTGGCCGTGAGCGACTACATGCGGCAGGTCCCGGACCAGATCGCGCAGTGGGTGGAGCAGGACTACAGCTCGCTCGGCGCCGACGGCTTCGGCCTGTCCGACACCCGCGAGGCGGCCCGCCGCCACTTCGGGGTGGACGCCCCGTCGATCGTGGTCGCCGCGCTGGCGCAGCTCGCCCGGCGCGGTGAGGTCCCCGCCTCCGCCGTGAAGGACGCCCGGGAGCGCTACGGCCTGTAACCCCCTCTCCTGTTCTGCCTGTGCCCCCGGTCCGCCTCCCCGCGTCCGGGGGCACAGGCATGATGGCGTCATGCGTGCCGCCCGCCTCATCAAGATGGTGCTGCTGCTCCAGTCCCGGCCCTCCATGACCGCCGCCGAGCTGGCGCGGGAGCTGGAGGTGTCGGAGCGCACGGTCACCCGGGACGCGCAGGCCCTGTCGGAGGCGGGTGTTCCCGTGTACGCGGACCGGGGGCGGGCGGGCGGCTACCGGCTGGTGGGCGGCTACCGCACCCGGCTGACCGGGCTCGCCCGCAGCGAGGCGGAGGCGCTGTTCCTGTCGGGGGTGCCGGGTGCGCTGCGCGAGATGGGACTGGAGGACGCGGCCTCGGCGGCCCGTCTGAAGGTGTCGGCGGCGTTGCTGCCGTCGCTGCGGGACGCCTCGGAGTCGGCGGCACAGCGGTTCCACCTGGACGCGCCCGGCTGGTACCAGGAACCCGGGACTCCGGAGCTGCTGCCGGTCCTGGCGGAGGCGGTGTGGGGCGACCGGATGGTGACGGCCCGCTACCGGCGTGGCGAGCGGGAGGCGGAGCGGGAGCTGGCGCCGTACGGGCTCGTGCTGAAGGCGGGCGTCTGGTACCTGTGCGCGCGGGCGGACAGGGGCGCGTACCGGGTGTACCGGGTGGAGCGTTTCACCGGTGTGGAGCCGGGTGAGGAACGGTTCGTACGGGACGAGGGATTCGACCTGCCGCGGTTCTGGGAGGAGCGGGCGGCGGCCTTCGCCCGCTCCCTGCTCCGTACGGAGGTGGTGGTGCGGCTGTCGGAGGCGGGCGCACGGGAGCTGCCGTACGTCACGGACCGGGCGGCCGCGAGGCAGGCCCTGGACGCGGCCGGGCCCCCGGACCCGGCAGGATGGCTGACGGTCACCCTGCCGGTGGAGTCGGAGGACGTCGCATACGGCCAGCTTCTGGGGCTGGGCCCGGAGGCCGAGGTCCTGGAGCCGAGGGGGCTGCGGGAGCGGTTCGCGCGGGCGGCGGGGCGGATGGCGGGACGGTACGGCTGTGGCTAGTCCCTGTCCGCCCTCTTCCCGGACCAAGGCAGCGCCCCCCGCGAGGCGGGGCCGCACCTCGTACGCGGCCGGGAAGGGCGGGACGGGCAGAGAGCCGCCGGAGGCACCACGCCCTACCGGTAGGCCTCCGCCGGCCGGTCGGCACCACCGTGCACCACGTCCCGGAAGTACCCCCACGCGTCCGGCTGCGACCCGTCCGCGTCGGTGAAGCCGTACACCTTCGCGAGCTGCCCGCTGCTCAGCGACTGCCCGTTCCAGCGTCCCCGGTCGGGGTCGGCGGCCAGTGCCGCGACCGCGCGCCCGACGTACACCGGTGACTCCGCCACCGCGAAGTGCGGCTCCTTCGCACAGGCGTCGCGCCAGTCGTCCTCCCGTACGCCGAACGCGTCCAGCATCTCCTCGGAACGGAGGAACCCGGGGGTGAGCGCGACGGCGGTGCAGCCGGTGCCCTCCAGGTCGTGGGCGAGGGCGAAGGCCATCCGGATGGGGGCGGTCTTGGCCAGGTCGTAGTAGAAGTTCTCGCGGAAACGCTGGTTGTACTCCGCCGTGCCGTCCGTCATCTCGACGAGCAGCCCGCCCGGCCGGCGGATCAGCAGCGGCAGGGCGATGCTGCTGGTGACGGCGTGGCTGCGGATGCCCAGGTCGAGCATGCGCAGGCCCTTCTCCAGGTCGGTGTCCCACATCTTGACGCCGAACTCCAGCAGGTGGTCGCCGCCCCAGAGACTGTTGACGAGGACGTCGAGACGGCCCTGCTCGGCGTCGATCCGGGTGATCAGCGCCCGCACCTGGTCCGGCTGGAGGTGGTCGGCGGGAACCGCGATGCCCTCCCCGCCCGCCTCGGTGACCAGCTCGGCGGTCTCCTCGATGGTCTCGGTGGGCCTGCCCACCTCGCTGACATGGGTACGCGTGGTGCGCCCCGTGACGTAGACCGTCGCGCCCGCGGCTCCGAGCTGGACGGCGATGGCCCGGCCGCCGCCACGGGTGGCTCCGGCGACGAGGGCGACGGTGCCGGAGAGCGGCTTCGGGGTGCCGGGCGTCTTGTGCTGCGCGTTGGTGGTCATGGAAGGACCGTGTCACGCAAAGGCGACACCTTCTGTCCGGATTTCCTTTGGGTCACCCCGCGTGCGTGCGGACGGGTCCGGCCGGATGCTGGTGCCGTGATGGACGAGACGGAGTTCTGGGAGATCGTCGACAGCACCCGCGAGGCCGCCGAGGGCGACCCCGACGATCACGCCGAGCTGCTGGTGGAACGCCTGGTGCAGCTCGACCCGGAGGCCGTCCTCGACTTCGCCCGGCACTTCGAGGCCCGCTACAACCGGGCCTACTCCTGGGACCTGCTGGCCGCCGCGGCGATCCTGCTGGGCGGGGCGAGCGACGACGCGTTCGACTACTTCCGGTGCTGGCTGATCGGCCAGGGCCGGGAGGTGTTCGAGGGGGCCGTGCACGACGCGGAGTCGCTCGCGGAGCTCCTGGAGGACTTCGACCCGTCGGCGGACGGGGACGGCGAGGAGCTGGGGTACGCGGCCGACGAGGCGTACGAGCAGCTCACCGGCCTGGACAGCCCGGACTTGGGCCTCCCCGCGCCCCCGGCGGAGCTGGCGGGCACACCGCTGGACGCGGACGACGACGGCGCGCTGGCGGAGCGGCTGCCCCGGCTCTGGTCCCGGTTCGGCGGGTGACCGGGGTGAGCCTGCCCGGAGCCGTTCCGGTCAGTCCCCCAGGGTGCGCCCCATGAGCACGTCGTCCACGTGGACCCCTTCCAGCAGGAACTCGCCCGGCAGGACACCCTCGACGGTGAAGCCCTCCGACTCGTACAGACGGCGGGCGGGCCTGTTGTGGGCGAGGACGCGAAGGGTGATCCGGCTCGCCCCCTGGCGCCGGGCCTCGTCGCAGGCGGCGCGCAGCAGGGCTCGGGCGAGGCCCCGGCCCCGGGCGGACTCGGCGACGACGAGGCCCTGGATCTGCCGCACGTGGGCGTTGCTGGGCAGCGGGGTGGGCTCCACGACCCGCACATAGCCCACGGGGCGGCCGTCCGCGGAGTCCGCGACGAGGTGGTGGCGGGGGCGGTGCCGGTCGTCGAAGAAGGGCGGGAACGGGGGTTCGCGGCGGGGAGCCACGGCGTGCAGGGGCGACCAGGCGGCGTGGTCGAGGGCGCTGAGGGCTTCGCCGTCGTTGAGCCGTGCGGGGCGTATCCGGGGACCGGTCATGGCCGTCACTGTGCCACGGAGGCAGGATGGGCCTCATGGCATTTCCCAGGCACCGGACTCATCCCGACCGCCCCGCCGACGGTGTACGGCGGATCGCCGTCACCGGCGCGAACGGGCTGATCGGCTCCGCGCTCGTACGGTCGCTGCGGGCCGACGGCCACCAGATCGTCCGACTGGTCCGGCACCCCGCGCGGGCGGCGGACGAGGTGGAGTGGGACCCGAAGCGCCAGTACGTGGACGTGGCGGGGCTGGCGGGCTGTGACGCGGTCGTCCATCTGGCGGGCGCGGGGGTCGGCGACCGGCGGTGGACGGAGGCCTACAGGCGGGAGATCCGGGAGAGCCGGGTGCTCGGCACGGCGGCCGTCGCGGAGGCGGTGGCCTCGCTGGACGTCCCTCCGGAGGTGATGGTCTGCGGGACGGCCATCGGCTACTACGGCGACACCGGGAGCCGTCGGGTGGACGAGTCGGCACCGGCGGGGGACGGGTTCCTGCCGTCGGTGTGCGTGGAGTGGGAGGAGGCGGCGGGCGCGGCCGAGGAGGCGGGGGTGCGGGTCGCGTACGCCCGGACCGGCCTGGTGGTCGCGCGCGAGGGCGGGGCGTGGGGACGGCTGTTCCCGCTGTTCCGAGCGGGGCTGGGCGGGCGGCTCGGGGACGGGCGGCAGTACTGGAGCTTCATCTCCCTGCACGACGAGGTGGCCGCGCTGCGGCACCTGATCGATACACCGTCCTTGTCGGGTCCGGTGAACCTGACGGCCCCGGAGCCGGTCACCAACCGGGACGTGACCGCGGCGATGGGGCGCGTCCTGCGCCGCCCGACCCCCTTCCCGGTCCCCGCCCCCGCACTGCGCCTGGCGCTCGGCGCCTTCGCCCACGACATCCTGGGCAGCCAACGGGTCCTGCCCACCCGTCTCCTGGACTCGGGCTTCCGCTTCGCGTTCCCCACGATCACCCGGGCCATTCACGCGGCGACCTGACCGCGCGCCGCGCCCCACGAGGGCGGGTGAGCCGGTACCGCTCCTGCGCTCACCCCGGGCCCGGCGGCCCGAGCCGGGGAAGGCCGCGGCCACGGCCGCCGCCGGACAGCGCGAGGACGCCCCCTCCCGCCGTACGACGCCCGCACTCCGGTCGGGGAGGAGGTGGTCGCTGCGCCTCCGCTCCGGGCAGTCGTTCCGCCCGGGTCCTTCTGCACGAGGTGCCCGGGGGAGCACGGCGGAACCGGCCCGTCGGCTCAAGCGGCCCGCACCCGACCCCGCACCCCGTGCGCGCCGCGCCCCGTCACGGGGTGAGCCGGTGCTGCTCCGGGGCGTCCCCTCCCGCGGCGGGAGGGGACGCCCGCAGAGAGGAGGGGCGGAACCGGGTTGTGGCCGCGCCGGGGGCGCCCCCCGTGCGTCGGCGTCCGGCAGGACGCGGGCGAGCCGCCGTGCGGGGCCGGGC
>NZ_JADWYO010000102.1 GCF_022414595.1 Streptomyces sp. MUM 203J
GGGCCGGGCTTCGGGGCAGCCGGACGAGCCGCCTGCGCCGGGGCCGGCGGGGCGGGCTTGGCGGACGAGGGGGCGCCACCCGCGCGCTTGGCGGCGGGGGCGGAGGGGGCGGCCTTGCGGGGCGCCCCGGGCTTGGCAGCGGACTTGCCGGCGCCTGCGCCGGATCCCTGCAAAGCGTCGGTCAACTTACGGACAACCGGCGCCTCGATCGTCGAGGACGCCGAACGGACGAATTCACCGAGTTCTTGGAGCTTGGCCATGACGACCTTGCTCTCCACGCCGAACTCCTTGGCGAGTTCGTATACCCGGACCTTAGCCACTTCGCTCCTTTTAGGTCCGGTTACCGCCGGACCGTCGCTACTTCATGGGCGTACTCATCGCGTACTCATCGAGTGCTCATCGCAATCTCGACCTACTTCCACTCGCGAGGTACCTGAACCGCGCGGGACCCGGCGGCTGGCCGCCGGCTTCCGTGCCGTGCTTCTTTCTTACGGGTTCGCCTGCTCGACGTAACAGCGGATATCCGCGGTGTCGAGCGGACCCTGGACCCGGAGGGACCGGGGGAACGCCCGGCGGCGGACCGCCAGATCGAGACAGGACGGGACGGGATGCACATAAGCACCCCGGCCGGGCAGCGTACCGCGTGGATCGGGGGCGCACGCGCCCTCGATCACCACGATGCGCAGCAAATCGCTCTTGGCCGCCCGCTCCCGGCATCCCACGCAGGTACGCTCAGGGCATGCGCGGGCATGCGTCCGGCCAGACACGCTTAAGTCTACCTCCCCGCACCGACCTCACCCTTTTGGGGCAAAAATCGAACGGCCGTTGTCGTGATCTCGTTGTAGCTCAACGTGACAGGCCGGCGGCCTATTCCCGGCCACCGGCCCGCGTCCCGCGCGGTCCCCCGTACGAGGGCCGCCCGGTCAGTCCTGCGGCGCTTCCGCGCCCGCCTGCGGCTGCTCGGTGTCCGGCCGGATGTCGATCCGCCATCCGGTGAGCCGGGCGGCCAGCCGGGCGTTCTGCCCCTCCTTGCCGATGGCCAGCGAGAGCTGGTAGTCCGGCACCGTCACCCGGGCGGAACGGGACGCCATGTCGACGATCTCCACCTTGGAGACCCGGGCCGGGGAGAGCGCGTTGGCCACCATCTCCGCCGGGTCCTCGGACCAGTCCACGATGTCGATCTTCTCGCCGTGCAGCTCGGCCATCACATTGCGGACCCGGCCGCCCATCGGGCCGATGCAGGCGCCCTTGGCGTTCAGACCGGCGCGGGTGGACCGTACGGCGATCTTCGTGCGGTGACCGGCCTCACGGGCGATCGCGGCGATCTCGACGGAGCCGTCCGCGATCTCCGGGACCTCCAGCCCGAAGAGCTTCTTCACCAGGTTCGGGTGGGTCCGCGAGAGGGTGACGGACGGACCGCGCACCCCCTTGGCGACCCGCACCACGTACGTCCGCAGCCGCAGCCCGTGCTCGTAGTCCTCGCCCGGCACCTGCTCCTGCACCGGAAGCACGGCTTCCAGCTTGTCGTCCAGCTTCACCAGGACGTTCTTGGGGTCCTTGCCCTGCTGCACGACACCGGCGACGACATCGCCCTCGCGCCGGGCGTACTCACCGAAGGTGACGTCGTTCTCGGCGTCCCGCAGCCGCTGCTGGATGACCTGGCGGGCGGTGGTGGCGGCGATCCGGCCGAAGTCCGACGGCGTGTCGTCGAACTCCTTGGGCTCCTGCCCCTCCTCCAGCTCGCCGGGCTCCTCCTTTGCCCACACCGTCACGTGGCCGGTCTGCCGGTCGAGCACGGCACGGGCGTGGCGGCGGGCTCCCTCGGTGCGGTGGTAGGCGATGAGGAGGGCCGATTCGATCGCCTCGACCAGCAGCTCGAAGGGGATCTCCTTCTCCTGTGCCAAGCCCCTGAGAAGCTTCACATCGATGTCCACGGCTACGCCTCCTCCTCTTCCTTCTTGTCCTTACGGCTGAACTCGATCTCGACACGCGCCTTGGCGATGTCCGCGAAATCCACCCGCCGGGCGGTGGGCTTGCGCCCCTTCACTCCGGGGACCTCGAGGTCGAGTCCCTCGTCGTCGACATCGAGGATGCGGGCCACCAGCGGAGCACCCTCGCGAAGCTGGATCCTCACGAGCCGGCCGGTGGCGCGGACGTAGTGGCGGTGCTCGGTGAGAGGCCGGTCGGCTCCGGGCGAACTCACTTCGAGGACGTACTCGCCCTCACCCATCGCGTCCGTCTCGTCGAGCGTGGAGGAGACGACGCGGCTCAGCTCGGCGATGGCGTCGAGTTCCACACCCGCGTCCGAGTCCACGACGACCCTCAGCACCTGCCGGCGGCCGGCCCGGGACACCTCGATCTCCTCCAGATCCAGACGTCTCGCGCTGACCAGCGGTTCCAGCAGCCCGCGCAGCCTCTCGTTCTGGGTGGTGCTCATCCGGGTGACTCCTCGGCCGCGTGTGCTGTTGTGGGTTCGTCGCGTGTCAGAGCAAAGGGTATCCGGTCCCGAGGGGTGTTGCCGTCCACCTCCGGACGACCCGCGGGTACGCTCGCGTCCGGTGATCTTCGAAGATCTTCGAAACGGCCCGGTACCGGAGGAGTGACACGTGGGGCGCACGGGCACGACACGCAGACGCGCGCTCGCCACCGGGGCGGGCGCGCTGGCGGCCACGGCACTGCTCGCCGCCTGCTCCGGCGGATCCCCGCGCCCCGAGCCGCCCCGCCCCCTGACACCGGAGGAGCGCGCGAGGCAGGCCGAGGAGGCACTGCGCCGCCGCACGGCCTCGGTGAGCGGGAAGCTCCTGACGGCGTACGAGGACGCCCTGGCCGCGCATCCCGCACTCGGACCCCGCGTCACGCCCCTGCGGAACGCGGCGGCGGCGCATGTGGCGGCGCTCATGCCGCCGGGGTCCGCGGCCCCGGCGGACGCCGCGACGCGGTCAGGGGCAGGAGCACCCGCGGAGGCGACGGCACCTGTCGGAGCGGCGGCTCCTCCGGAGGGGGTGCCCGCACCGGCGGGCGGTGCCGGTGCGGTACCGGCGGTGGACCGGGCCGCGGGACCGGGCCAGGGGACCGGGCAGGAGCCGGGACGGGTGACCGCGGCGGCTCGCGCCGGCCGGGACGACGCGGCGCCGTCGGCCCCGGCCGGGCCTTCCTCGTCCCCGGCGGCGTCGGGAGCCGCGGCTGATCCGGAGGGCACGCTCAAGGAGCTTGCCGGGCTGGCCACGCGCACGGCTGCCGCGCACACGGAGGCGCTGCTCGACGCACCGCCGGAGCTGGCGCGACTGCTGGCCTCCGTGGCCGGGGCCTGCGCGGGGCACGCCTATCTGCTGGGTCGGTCCGGTGCGGGGAAGGGCAGATGACCGGGGCTGTGGTGCCGGGCACGTGCGGGCGCCGGAGTCGTGGCCGGTTGAAGGGAAGGGTGGATGAGCGTTCGGGAACGTGAGGCCGTGCAGGGGGCGCTGGCGGCGGAACACGCCGCTGTGTACGGGTACGGGGTTGTCGGGGCGCGGGTCGGGGAGGCGCGGGCGGCGGAGGCGGCTGCGGCGTACGCGGCGCATCGGGCACGGCGGGACGCGTGGGCTCGGAGCGTGCGGGATCTGGGCGGGACGCCCGTAGCCGCCGCTCCGGCGTACGCGCTGCCGTTCCGGGTGGCGGACCCGGCCGCGGCGGTGCGGCTGGCCGCCGAGCTGGAGGACCGGGTGGCGGGCGCGTACGCGGACCTCGTGCGGGCCTCCGGCGGGGCGCTGCGCGAGGACGCTGCGGAGGCGCTGCGGGAGGCGGCGGTGCGGGCGGTGCGCTGGCGCGGCGGCGGCGTAGCCTTTCCTGGGCTCGCGGAACGATCGTGAGCCCCCGCTCACTGGACGTAACCCCGCACGCGAAGGAATCCCGCTCGTATGGCCCACGCCGCTGACGCCGCCGCATTCGAACCACCGCACCGCCTGGTGCGGGAACTCGGCGGAACCCACGGGGTACCCGCGGGCGACTGGCTCGGGCGGGTTCCGGCTGCCGTACGGGAGGCCCTGGACGCACATGGGCTGGACGCCGAGCGGGTGGTGGAGCCGGGGGGCGGCAGCAGCGTGGTCGTCCTGGCCCGGCGGCGGGCGGACGGCGCGCAGGCCGCGCTGAAGCTGGCGCCGCCGTTCGCGGCGCCCGGCCTGGAGCGGGCCGCGCTGGCGCACTGGGACGGCTGGGGGGCGGTCCGGCTGCTGGACCCGGAGGCGGCGGGGCCCGGGCTGGTGCTGGAGCGGCTGCGGCCGGACGTGTCGCTGCGGTCCCTGCCTGAGGCGAAGGCGCTGCTGGAGGCGGCGGGTACGGTACGGCGGCTGTGGGTGGCCCCGCCGGAGGGGCACGGCTTCGAGCCGGTGGCCGAGCGCACGGCGCGGCAGGCCGGGGCCATGGCCGCGTACCGGTCGGACGAGGTGGCGGGTCCGCTGGTGGAGGCCGTGCTGGAGGCACGGGAGGAGCTGGTGGCGGGCGCCGGGGAGAAGCTGCTGCTGCACGGCTGCTTCCGGCAGGGCAAGGTGCTGGCGGGCGAGCGGGCGCCATGGCTGGCGGTGGGGCCGGAGCCGGTGGTGGGCGAGCGGGCGTACGACCTGGCGCTGCTGGCGCGGGACCGGGTCGAGGACCTGGTGGCGGCGGACACCGGGGCGTCGGCCGCGCGGCGGCGGCTGCGGAGGCTCGCGGACTCCCTGGACCTGGACCAGGAACGGCTGCGGGGCTGGACGCGGTTCCGGGCGGTCGAGTCCGCGACGCGCGCGCTCGGGGCGGGGCGGGTGCGGGAGGCGGAGCTGCTGCTGGAGTTCGCGGCCTGGCTCTGAGGCGGTTCCGGGCACCGGAGCGGACCGGGCACTCATCTCGTCCTGACCCGGGCGGGTGCACTATGGGCGTATCACCCCACGGGAGACCGGGTTCGACGGCAGGGGGTCGTCATGGGCGAAGAACTGCTGACCGCGATCGTGCTGGGCGTCGGCGCCGTCCTGGCGTACGCGGCGGCGGCTGCGCGGGTCATCAAGCAGTACGAGAAGGGCGTCGTCCTGCGGTTCGGACGGCTGCGCGGCAGGCTTCGGGAGCCCGGGTTCACCATGATCGTCCCGGGTGTCGACCGGCTGCGCAAGGTCAGCATGCAGATCGTGACCATGCCGGTGCCCGCGCAGGAGGGCATCACGCACGACAACGTGACCGTGCGCGTCGACGCGGTCGTGTACTTCAAGGTCGTGGACCCGGTTGAGGCGGTGATCCGGGTCGAGGACTACCGGTTCGCGGTGGCGCAGATCGCGCAGACCTCGCTGCGGTCGATCATCGGCAAGAGCGACCTGGACGATCTGCTCTCCAACCGGGAGAAGCTGAACCAGGGGCTGGAGCTGATGATCGACAACCCGGCGGTGGAGTGGGGCGTGACGATCGACCGGGTCGAGATCAAGGACGTGTCGCTGCCGGAGACGATGAAGCGGTCCATGGCCCGGCAGGCGGAGGCGGACCGTGAGCGGCGGGCGCGGCTGATCAACGCGGATGCGGAGTTCCAGGCGTCGAAGAAGCTGTCGCAGGCTGCGCGGGAGATGTCGGAGACGCCGGCGGCGTTGCAGCTGCGGCTGCTGCAGACGGTGATGGCCGTGGCGGCGGAGAAGAACTCGACTCTGGTGCTGCCGATCCCGGTGGAACTGCTGCGGTTCCTGGAGCGGTCGGCCGAATCTGCGGAGCACCAGGTGTCGGCGGGGCGGTCGGAGCCCACGGTGGCGCCGTCGGCGGAATCCGCGGGCGGGCAGGCGGCGGAACCCGCGCTGGAGGCACCGGAACCTGTGCCGGACCCGCCGGAACCTGTGCCGGACCCGCCCCTGCGGACGCGGCCGGGCGCCCAGGACGACAGCACGGGTGCGGCAGGCTGCCTCTGACCGGGCCCGGCGCGGTGCGGGCCGGGCTTCAGGGCGGGCGCGGCGAGCAGGAGCCGCCGGTCGGGGCGCGGGCTGTTCGCGGCCACGGAGCCGGTTCCGCTGTGCCCGCCCTCCCTCGGGCTCCCGGCTGCTCTCCCCCGTCACCGGCCTGTCCCGCACAGGGGGACCCCGGGAAGCGGCGGTGGCCTCATCTCCCTGGTGACACCCCCGCACCGGGCAGTCGGTGGAGCGACGACCGCCCTCAGCGGGGCGCCTCACGCCTCCGGAGGTGAGTGCCGGGGTGCCCCGGCACCGCCCGGCCGGAGCGCAGGAACAGCAGCCCCCACGGCGGGGGCGGCGCGGCGCGTGGCGTCACGCGCCGCGCCCCTGGGTCACTGCGTGGCCGTCAGGCGGGTGACGGCCTCGGCGACCGGGAGTTCCTCGCGGGCACCGGTCGCACGGTCCTTCAGCTCCACCACGCCCTCGGCCGAACGGCGGCCCGCGACCAGGATGTTCGGAACACCGATCAGCTCCGCGTCCGTGAACTTGACGCCCGGGGACACCCCCGCACGGTCGTCGACCAGGACCCGCAGCCCCGCCTCCGCCAGCTTCTCGGAGACCTCGAGCGCCAGTTCCGTCTGCAGCGCCTTGCCCGCTGCGACGACGTGCACGTCCGCCGGGGCGACCTCGCGCGGCCAGCACAGGCCCTTGTCGTCCGCCGTCTGCTCGGCCAGCGCGGCCACCGCACGCGAGACGCCGACCCCGTACGAGCCCATCGTCACCCGCACCGGCTTGCCGTTCTGGCCCAGCACGTCGAGCTGGAAGGCGTCCGCGTACTTGCGGCCCAGCTGGAAGATGTGACCGATCTCGATCGCGCGGTCCAGCTTCAGGCCGGTGCCGCACTTCGGGCAGGGGTCGCCCTCCTCGACCACGACGACGTCCAGGTAGTCGTCGACGGTGAAGTCCCGGCCGCAGACGACGTTCTTCGCGTGCGTGTCCGGCTTGTTGGCGCCGGTGATCCAGGCCGTGCCCGGGGCGACGCGCGGGTCCGCGATGTAGCGGACCTTGTCCAGGCCCTGCGGGCCGACGTAGCCGCGGACCAGGTCGGGGCGGCCGTCGAAGTCCTCGGCGGTCACCATCTCCACGACGGCCGGGGCCAGGTGGTCCTCCAGCTTGCCCAGGTCGACCTCGCGGTCACCGGGGACGCCCACGGCGACGATCTCGCCGTCGACCTTGATGAGCAGGTTCTTGAGCGTGGCGGAAGCGGGCACGCCGAGGTGCTCCGCGAGGCTCTCGATGGTCGGGGTGTCGGGGGTGTCCAGCTCCTCGACCGTTCCGTGCGCGGAGCCGTCGGCCGCCTCGCCGCCCGCGAAGGTGACCGCCTCCGTGTTGGCCGCGTAGTCGCAGGCCGGGCAGTACACGAAGGTGTCCTCCCCGGCGGGGGCCGGGGCCAGGAACTCCTCGGAGGCCGAACCGCCCATCGCGCCGGAGACGGCAGACACGATCTTGTGCCGCAGACCGAGCCGCTCGAAGATCCTCACGTACGCCTCGCGGTGCAGGCGGTACGACTCCGCGAGACCCTCGTCCGTGGTGTCGAAGGAGTACGAGTCCTTCATCTGGAACTCGCGGCCGCGCAGGATGCCGGAGCGGGGGCGGGCCTCGTCTCGGTACTTGGTCTGGATCTGGTAGAGGATCACCGGCAGGTCCTTGTAGGACGTGCACTGGTCCTTGACCAGCAGCGTGAAGATCTCCTCGTGGGTGGGGCCGAGCAGGTAGTCGGCGCCCTTGCGGTCCTTGAGCCGGAACAGCTCGGCGCCGTACTCGTCCCATCGGCCGGTCGCCTCGTACGGCTCCTTGGGAAGGAGGGCCGGCAGGAGCACCTCCTGGGCGCCGATCGCGTCCATCTCCTCGCGGACGACGCGGGCGACGTTCTCCAGCACCTTCTTGCCCAGCGGCAGCCAGGACCAGATGCCGGCGGCGTTGCGTCGGACGTAGCCGGCGCGGACCAGCAGCTTGTGGCTGAGCGTCTCGGCGTCCGCCGGGTCGTCGCGCAGTGTCTTGACCATCAACCGGGACATGCGCTGGACCTGGGCCATGGGGAACTCTCCTGCGGTGAAAAGTGTGATGGGCAGGAGGTTAGCCGGGCGCCCCCGGCAGGCGGAAATCAGTTGTCGCCGGGCCGGCCCTCAGCGCGCACCCGACGGGCGCCGAAGCGGCAGCGGCGCCCCCATCACCGCGTACGGCCGCGCCGCGCTCGGGAAGTGGACCGGGCGGGCTAGGTCGACGTATCCCAGCGAGCGGTACAGGCGGCGCGCCGGGCTCTCGGTGTCGATCGCGGAGAGGATGGAGCGCGGCTCGTCCGCCCTCGCGGTGATCGTGGTGATCAGTTCGGTGCCGATGCCCCGCCCCTGGTAGTCGGGGTGGACGTGCAGTTCCGTGATGACGAAGGAGTCGTCGAGCCAGCCCTCGTTGCCCTCCCGGACCAGGTACGGCTGGACGACGGTCGACCACCAGTGGGCGCGGTCGTTGGGCATGCCGTACACGAAGCCGACGAGCCGGCCGCCGCGGGCCGTGGCGCCGTACGACCGAGCGCCGCGGCAGGCCATGTGGCGCAGCACGATGTGCCGGCGCACGGCGACCTCGCCGGCGGTGAGACCGAAGGCGAGGGCTTGTACGGCGAGGGCGTCGTCCACCCGTGCGGGCAGGTCGAGGGGGCCCACCGCGACGTCGTCATCCATGGGCGAACCCTAGAACAGCACACTCATGAACGCCCCGGCCTCCCGGAAGCCGACCCGGCGGTACGCGGCGCGGGCGGGCGTGTTGTAGTCGTTGACGTACAGACTGACGACCGGCGCCACTTCGGCCAGCGCGTACTGGAGGACCGCCGCCATGCCGGTCTCGGACAGGCCCCGTCCCCGGTGCTCGGGGGCGACCCATACGCCCTGGATCTGGCAGGCCTGGGGGGTGGCCGCACCGATCTCGGCCTTGAAGACGACCTCGCCGTCCTCGATCCGAGCGAAGGCGCGACCCGCGCCCACCAGTTCGGCCACGCGTGCCTGGTAGAGCAGGCCGCCGTCCCCGGCGAGCGGGGAGACGCCGACCTCCTCGGTGAACATCGCCACGCAGGCCGGCATGACCACGTCCATCTCGTCCTTGCGCACCCGGCGGACCAGGGGGTCTGCCTCGATGCCGGGAGCCGGCTGGTCGGTGACCATCAGGGGCTGGTGGGTGCGGACGTCCCTGGCCGGTCCCCAGCTCGGTTCGAGCAGGCGCCACAGGTGTGCGGTGGGGGCCGCGGGACCGACGATCGAGCTGCAGCGGCGGCCGATGCGGCGGGCGCGGTCCGCGAAGGCGCGGACGGCGTCGGGGGTGGCGCAGATGGGCACGAGGTTGGCGCCCGCGTAGCAGAGGGAGCGGAGCCTGCCCTCGGTGTACCAGCCCCACATCTCGCCGCCGAGCCGCCAGGGGTCGAGGCCGGCGGCCTGGACCCGGGCGGTCACGAAGGCGTTGTTGACGGGCTCGCTCTCCAGGATGGCGAGCGCGGCGCCGAGGTCGCCGGGTTCGAGGACCCGGCTGGTGGTGTGCGTCAACACGAGGGGGCCTCACCAGTGGTCTGTCAGTCTTCGCACTGTACCTGGCCCCTCCGGGCGGAGGCCTGGCACACGGGCGCTTCCGGGTCCGGGGCCTGCCGCACGGCGCGCCCGTGGTCCGGTGGCCGCGTGGCCGCCGCTGCCCCCGTCGGTCCACTCGACCGGGACGACCGCCTCCGCGCCGGGCGGAAGCGGGGCA
>NZ_JADWYO010000103.1 GCF_022414595.1 Streptomyces sp. MUM 203J
CGCCAGGGTCTTGCGCCGACGACGGCGCAGCGAGTGCAGATAGTTACCCAATGACAGGTCGCTCCTCCGGTAGCTGGTAACGGCCGGTCCGCTCGAGCGGAGCCGGCGCCGACACCAGGGTGACCGGCTCCGGCCGGCCCACGAACATCAGCAGAATCACGGTGAGCCGCCCGGTCACCCGAAGGAGCCCGGTGATCCCGGCGGACAGCCCGACCGTGCCGAACGCGGACACCGCCGCGGACAGCGCGGCCGGACCCGCGCCCGTACGCCCCGGTGCCGACGACGAGCCGGGGGACACAGATCGCTTCAGGCGGTGGTGAAGAGGGCGGTCGGTGCCGCCTGGGACGGAGGCGATGACGGCCGTACGCGCCGGATACCGGGTGGCCATCGCACGCCGTATGCGCGCCACACACCCCGCCACGTCCCAGCCTTCCGCAACCCGACCCGCCGGCGCCGACGGCCTATCGGTTCCGCCCGGCCGGTCCCCCAGCGGCGGTCACCCTACCCCGGAGGAACGTTTCCGGCCACGAACACCCCGCGCGGACACACGCACCCGGAAAATCCGTGTGCCGAGGCCAGGGCTCCTGTGAGGATCCCGTCATGAACCCGTTCCTGGAGACGCCCCGCCTGGCCCTGCGGCCCTTCACCGACACCGAGGCGGACACCGACCGCGTCCATGCCCTCCACAACGACCCGGAGGTGATGCGCTTCATCAACGGAGGCCGCCCGGTCTCCCGGGAGACCATCCGTGCCGAGACCCTCCCCCGCCTCCTCCACGACCATCCGTGCTTCGGCACCCGTGGCTACTGGGCCGCCGAGGAACGGACGACGGGTACCTTCCTCGGCTGGTTCGAGTTCCGTCCCCCGGCAGACGACGACCCGGCGGTCGCCGAACTCGGTTACCGCCTCAACCGCGAGGCCTGGGGCCGCGGCTATGCGACGGAGGGCTCCCGCGCCCTGATCCGCCACGGCTTCACCACCCTGGGCGTCCGACGGGTCACGGCCGAGACCATGACGGTCAACACGCGCTCCCGCCGTGTCATGGAGAAGTCCGGCCTGACCTGCCTGCGCCACTTCACCGGCGACTGGCCGGACCCGATCCCGGGCTCGGAACAGGGCGACGTCACGTACGTCCTCACCCGCGGCGACTGGGAAGCCCGCCGCCCCACCATGGACGAACGGGAGCGGCCCCCCGCCGCGTCGTACGACCGCCGGGGATGCGACGGGCGAACTATCGGCTGATACTGCCGGAAAACGGGCACCCTCGCCCGTGGGACGGAGACCGCCGTGGACGACTACCCCCTGCTGGACCTGTTCTGGACCATGTTCTGGTTCTTCATCTGGATCCTGTGGCTGTTCCTGCTGTTCCGCGTGATCATGGACCTGTTCCGGGACCACGAACTCAACGGCTGGGCCAAGGCGGGCTGGTTGGTGCTGTGCATCGTGCTGCCGTACCTCGGAGTCCTGCTGTACGTGATCGTGCGCGGGCGCAGCATGGGCAGGCGGGAGGCGCAGCAGGCGCGGGAGAACGAGGCCGCGTTCAAGGCGTACGTCCGCGAGGCGGCCGGTCAGGGCGAAGGCGGGGGCGCCAAGCGGGCCACCCATGTGGACGAGCTGGCGCGGCTGGCGGAGCTGAAGGAGAAGGGCGCGCTGAGCGAGGAGGAGTTCCAGCGGGCGAAGGACAAGCTCCTGGCGTCCTGACACCGGACTGGTGCCGGTATGTCGCCGTCCGGGACGCTCATCCTGATCATGGCCATCGCGGTGCTCGCGCCGCTGCTGGCCTATGGAGTGAACCGGTGGTTCCCGGTCCCCCTCGTCATCTTCGAGATCCTGCTCGGCGTCCTCGTCGGCCCGGACGTCCTCGGCTGGGCCACCTCCCACGGCGAGGTCATCGACACCCTGTCGGATCTCGGCCTGGCCATGCTGATCTTCCTGGCCGGGTACGAGACCGACTTCGGGTCCGTGCAGGGCAGCACGCTCCGCCGCTCGATCGGGGCCTGGACGCTGGCGCTCGCCGTCGGGCTCGGCATCGCGTTCGCGCTGACCGGTGGCCAGGCGACCAGGAGTTTCGTCATCGGCACGGCGCTCACCAGCACCGCCCTCGGCACGGTCCTGCCGATCCTGCGCGACGCCGACGACCTGCGGGGCCGGTTCGGCGCGTTGGTTCTGGCGTTCGGCGCGGTGGGCGAGTTCGGGCCCGTCGTCGCGATGGCGCTGCTGCTGAGCGGGCGCAGTGCGGGCCGGTCCGCGGAGCTGCTGCTGGCGTTCGCGGCGATCACCACGGCCGCCGTGATCTGGGCGCTTCGGGCCCGGCCGCCGTGGTTCTCGCGGGTAGTGGAGCGGACCCTGCACACCAGCGGGCAGTTCGCCGTCCGGTTCGTGATGCTGCTGCTGGCCGCGATGCTGGGGCTGTCACGCGTGTTCGGCCTGGACATCCTGCTGGGCGCGTTCGCCGCCGGGGTGATCGCGCGGCTGGTGCTGCGCGGGGCGGGGCCGGAGAGCCGCAAGGAGGTGCTGGGCAAGATCGAGACGATGGGCTTCGGCTTCCTCGTACCGCTGTTCTTCATCGTGACCGGCATCGAGTTCGACCTGGCCGCGCTGCTCGACGGCGGCCGCGCGCTGGCTCTGCTCCCGGCGTTCCTGGTGCTGTTCCTGCTCGTGCGCGGGCTGCCGATGTACGCGCTGGCCCCGCCCGGCCTGGGGCGCCGCGACCGGGGCGCGCTGATGCTGTACGGCTCCACGGCCCTGCCGCTCGTGGTGGCGATCACCACCATCGGGCTCGACGACCGGGTCATCACGACGGGTGAGGCGGCCGCACTGGTGGGCGCCGCCATGCTGTCCGTGCTGGTCTTCCCGCTCGCGGCGCTCAGACTGCGGGACGGGGTCGCGCGGCCGTCCCCCG
This sequence comes from Streptomyces sp. MUM 203J, assembly GCF_022414595.1. Lineage (GTDB taxonomy): Bacteria > Actinomycetota > Actinomycetes > Streptomycetales > Streptomycetaceae > Streptomyces. The sequence goes on from NZ_JADWYO010000103.1 coordinate 2,903, forward strand.
ACAGCGAGGACACGGAGGCCTGGTGACCTCCACCCGGGAGTCCGTACGGCTGGAGCCGTATGCTGCCGCGCTGACCCGCGCCGTGGCCGGTCGTTGAGCGGTACCGCGGGGGGACCGCCGGCCTGCCGCGGCACCAGGTGGACCTGCCCACCGCCCGCGTGGAGCGACGCGGAGGACGTCCTGCGCCGAGCGCGCCCGCCCGGCCCCGGCGCCCGAAGCGCGGGGCGAGACCTGATGTACGGGATCGGCCAAGTTCACCGGACCGCCGCGGCGCCCCGTTCTCCTGCACACTCGAAGGGGAACCCCTCCGGGGAGGCAGCGTCCAGCCAAGGAGGCACCGCGTGAACGACTCCGCCGCGCGTGAGCAGCCCGGGGAGCCCGGCGACCCCCCGGCCTCGGCCGGGCCGGCCGGCAAGGCACGCTTCGACGACATCTACGACCAGCCCGATCCGCGGGCGTACTGCGCCCGCCTGGCCCCGCTCGCATACGAGATCCCGCAGCACGCGCGGGACGTCTTCCGGCGTGCCGCCGCCGGGCGCGCCGCGCTGGCCGACGGCGCCCGCGGGCGGCCCGCCGTACTCGACGTGTGCTGCTCGTACGGGATCAACGCGGCGCTGCTCAACCACGACCTCACCCTGGCCGAGCTGTACGAGCACTACACCGGGCCCGAGGCCCGCGCGATGACCACGGAGGAGCTGGCCGCCTGGGACAAGGAGTTCTACGCCCGGCGGCGGCTGCCGGACGCCCACCCGGTCATCGGCCTGGACATCGCGAGCCGCGCGGTCGGCTACGCCCGGGCGGTGGGCCTGCTGGACGCGGCGTTCACCGACAATCTGGAAGCCGCCCCGCCGGGCCCGCGCCTCAGCGCCGCACTCGCGGACGTCGGGCTGGTGACGCTCACCGGCGGCGGCAGCTATGTCACCGAACGGACCTTCGCCGGGCTGCTGTCGGGGGTGCGGCGCCCGCTGTGGGTGAGCGCGTTCGTGCTGCGTACGGTGTCCTACGCGTCCATCGCGGAGACCCTCGCCGCGCACGGGCTGCGCACCACCGCGGACCTTTCCCGCACGTACCCGCAGCGCAGGTTCACGGATACGCGCGAGCAGACGTACGCGATGGAGGCGGTTCGGGGGCTGGGCCTGAGTCCGGCCGGGAGGGAGTCGGCGGGCCGCTTCCACACGGTGCTGTACGAGTCGCGGCCGGACGGCCCGTAGCCGTGCTCAGGCGGGGGTCACGGCCGCTCGTCCGTGTGGCCGCACAGCCAGGCCAGCGCTTCGTGCGCGCCGAGTGTGTACGCGCGTGCGTCGACCGGGCAGACGGGGTCGTCGAGCTGCACGGCCGCCGCGTCCACCTCGGCGGTCAGCGTGTGGAGGTCCGGTACCAGCCCCCCGCGGGCCCCCGTCACCGGCGCCGACCCGCCTCGCGCCAGCGCCCAGCGCAACGCGTCCAGGGCGCCCGAGGCGTACAGCTCGCGGCCTCGGCCGCCGTCGGACGCGCCGTCCGTCGCCTCGGCGTGCCGGCCGGCTCCGGACCCCGTGGGGGCGCCACCGGTGACCGTGAGGGACGTGTACGCCTGCTGTACGTCGGCCATCGGCCGCACACCGATGTGCGCCTCGGTCTCGGTCTCCTCCCCGGTCCCCGTGCTCCGCAGCGGCGGACTCATGGTCGCCCTCCTCTCGTCACGCCGGTCACCCCAGTCACACTCCCCGTGGGGTTCCGGGTGCCCGCCGACGCCGCTGTCATGCGTGACGGCGCCCATCCGGCGGGGCGGGCCGCCGTCCTCAGCAGCCGAGCGCGGCCCTGAGCCGATCGACGCCGGGTGCGCCCTCCAGCCGCCCGTCGGGGCGGCGGAAGACCCGGCAGGACAGCCCGAAGGACGCCTCGCCCTCCGGGGTGAACGGATCACGCCCGTCGACCAGCAGGGTCGGGGAGCCGTGCATGCCGTACCGGGCGGCCTCGGCGTCGCTGGTGACCGTACGGACGGAGACGTCGCGGACGCCGCCGTCCGGCAGCACCCGGGCCAGGCGCTCCAGCAGAAGCGGCAGGTGCGGGCAGTCCGGCACGGCCAACACGCACAAGTCCCTGTCCATCGACGCCCTCCTCGGTCCCTGCTCCAGCGTAGGAGCCGCGTACCGCAGCAAGGCGGCCACCGTCACCGGACCGTGGCCGGAGCCGGGCACTCCCGCGTCCTCGGCCGAAAACAGCTCCCCAAAGCCACCGGGGAGGAGTTAATGTCCCGACGCGGCATCGCAGCACCGTCATCGCCCCGATGGGGTGCGGAGGTCCCGCCGACATGCCTCTGGAGGCATTCACCTTGCCCATCGAGCTGAACCACACGATCGTCCTCTCCCACGACCGCGAGCAGTCCGCGCGCTTCCTCGCCGGCATCCTGGGCCTCGAACCGGGTGCGCCCTTCGGCCCGTTCCTGCCGCTCACGGTGGCGAACGGGGTGACCCTCGACTTCGCGACCGCCGGTCCCGACGCCGAGATCGCCGCGCAGCACTACGCGTTCCTGGTGTCGGAGGAGGACTTCGACGGCATCCTGGCCCGCCTCGTCGAGGGCGGGATCCCGATCCAGGCCGACCCGCACGGCAAGCACCCCGGCCGCATCAACCGCAACGACGGCGGCCGGGGCGTCTACTTTCCCGACCCGTCCGGCCACGGCATGGAAGCCTTCACCCGCCCCTACGGCAGCCACCCGGAGTCGGATCTGAACGGCACGACGGAAGAGGTCCCGGGCGCCACCCTCCCGGACTGACGCCCGTCTTCACCGGGCGTTCGGCGGGGACTGCAGGCGGGCCCGCTGGGTGTCGAAGTCGTCGAGGACGCGGCGGAGGTCCGCGAGGGCCTCCGCCGGTATGTCGGGCGGGGCGGACTCGGCCAGGTGCCGGGCGGCGGCCACCAGCGCGGCGAACTCGTAGGCGTGCGCCGTGGCGCGCAGGACTCCGGGCCGGGCCCACTCCAGCTCCATCGGTTCAGCCCTTCGAGGCCAGGTACGCCTTGATCTGTTCCAGCTCGTTGGCGAAGTCGTCGTAGTCCTCCCGCATGCCGTTCAGGTAGGCACTCCAGCCGAGGCTGTTCTTGGCGTAGTGAACGGCCTCCTGGATCTCCTCGTCCGTGGCCCCGAACATCTTGGCGGCCTCGGTGTGGAACAGCGTGCAGTAGCGGCACTTCGTCTCGGAGTGCAGGGCGATCCCGATCAGTTCCTTGTACTTGTTCGGGATCCGGGTCTCACCGAGTTCCAGTCTCTTGAAGATCTCCCACTCGGCTTCCAGCAGGTCATCCGGGATGCCGGCGAAGAAATGGGGCACCAGGCCCAGGGTTTCCTTGATCTCCGCCTCGATCTCACTGCGGCTCCGGCCGGCCATGTGATCACTTCCTCTCGGCGCAGCCGATCCCCCTGCTCTCCACGCTAGGCGCCCGTGACCGCCTCTGCGACCGGGGCGGTGGGGGGTGCCCGTGATCGTCTTCGTAGGGTGGTGGGCATGTCGGACGACTCGCCCCTGATACGGAGTCTGCGCACGGCCGTCGAGGCGGCGCCCGGTGATGTTCCGCTGCGGCTGCACCTGGCCGAGCTGCTCCTGAACGCGGGCCGGCAGGACGCCGCCGTCGCGGAGGCGGCCGTCGCGTTGCAGCACGCGCCCGGCGACCCGGCGGCGCGGGAGCTGATGGGGCGGGCCATGGGGGCGCCACCCGTGACCCCGCCCGTGTCGGAGCCCGAGCCGTCCCCGCCCGGGCCCGGGCCGGTCCCTCCGGCTCCGAAGGCCCCCGGCTTCGACTGGCGCGCCGCCCAGGAGCAGGTCGCGGACGCCGTCCCGCCCCGGTTCGTCGAGGCGCCGCTCACCGCCGACGGCAGCGGTGACCCCGGCGACGCCGAGGCCTGGGAGGTCGACGCGCCCGGCACCGTCCGGCTCGCGGACGTCGGCGGTATGCGGGAGGTCAAGGAGCGACTGGAGGCCGCGTTCCTCGCGCCCATGCGCAACCCCGAGCTGCGCAGGCTCTACGGCAAGAGCCTGCGCGGCGGCCTTCTCCTGTACGGGCCGCCCGGCTGCGGCAAGACCTTCATCGCGCGTGCCGTCGCCGGCGAACTCGGCGCCAACTTCCTGTCGGTGTCCGTCAACGACGTCCTCGACATGTGGATCGGCAACTCCGAGCGCAACATGCACGAGGTGTTCGCCACCGCCCGCCGCCAGGCCCCCTGCGTGGTCTTCCTCGACGAGCTGGACGCGCTCGGCGGCAAACGCAGCCGCACCCAGAACAGCGGCATGCGCACCACCGTCAACCAGCTGCTGACCGAACTGGACGGCATCGACGCCGCCGCCAACGAGGGCGTCTTCGTCCTGGCCGCCACCAACGTGCCCTGGGACGTGGACATCGCCCTGCGCCGCCCCGGCCGCCTGGACCGCACCCTGCTCGTCCTGCCGCCGGACGCGCCCGCCCGCGAGGCGATCCTCCGCTACCACCTCAAGGACCGGCCCATCGAGAGCGTCGACCTGGGCAGGCTGGCGAAGGCCACCGACGGCCTCTCCGGCGCCGACCTGGCCCATGTCTGCGAGTCCGCCGCCGAGTCGGCGCTGCTGGACTCCGCGCGCACCGGGACCGTCCGCATGATCGGGATGCGGGACCTGCTGGCCGCGGCGAAGGCGGTCGCCCCCTCCACCGAGCCCTGGTTCGCCACCGCCCGCAACGTGGCGATGTTCGCCAACGACGGCGGCATGTACGACGACCTCGTCGCGTACCTGAAGAAGAAGCGGAAGCTGTGAGCGCCGAGCACCCGGCCGTGCAGCGGGCCTCCGCGCTCATCGACCTCAAACGGTACGACGAGGCCCGTGCCGCGCTGGCGCAGCGGCTCGCGGAGGAGCCGGGCGACATTCACGCCTGGACCCTGCTCTCCTGGTGCCACTACCGAACGGGACGCCGGCAGGAGGCGGTCGACGCCGCCGACGAGGCGCTCAGGCTGGACCCCGGGCACGCGTCCGCGCTTCGGACGCGTGGGATCATCCTCGGCCACATGGGCGAGCGGATGAAGGAGGCCGAGGAGGCGCTGCGCGAGGCGATCCGCCTGCAGCCGCACCAGTGGCTCTACCACGCCGACCTCGCCAACCTCGTGTTCCGCGCCCGCATACGGAGCTACGCCGACGCCCATGGTGAGATCCAGCGGGAGGCGATGCTCGAAGCCCTGCGGGAGGCGGACGGTATCGCCCGGGAGGCGATACGCCTCGGACCCGACGAGGTCTACGCGTACTCGGTGGCCCGGACCATCGCCGACCTGGCGGGCGACAAGGAGCGGGCCGACCTGCTCGACCGCGAGATCCTCCGCCTCGACCCCCAGCACCCGGACGCCCTGGCCCGCCGGGCCGAGAAGGCCGCCGGAGCGCCCGGTATCAGGGCCGCCGAGGCCGCCGGCCTCTACGCCGACGCCCTGGCCGCCGACCCCGGGTCCGCGCCCATGCGGCGTGGCCTCGACCTCGCCACGTACCGGCTGCTGCGCGGCATCCGCTGGCTGGCACTGCTGTGCGTGGCGCTCGCGGGTGCGATGCTCGACCTGTTCCCGCAGGACGGTCAGCTGCCGCGCGAACTGCCGGTGCCGGTGGGCAACCGGCTGTGGGCGCTCGTGCCCATGGCCGCGATCTGGGGCTTCGGTGCCTGGCGCCGCTACCGTCGGCTGCGCTCGGGCGTCCAGCTGAACGTCCGCTCCCTGATCCGCCGCCACCGCTGGTCCCGCGTGGTCCTGGCCCAGGCGGCCTGGTGCATGCTGTGCGCGCTGCTGCTCACCCAGGTGCCCTGGACGGAGCGGACGGTGCCGCAGGTCCTCTTCTGGGCGGCCCTGGTGCCGACGCTGGTCACGATCTGGCTCGACCGGCCGCGCGGGCCGGTCGCACGGTCCGGCGGCGGCTCAGCAGGCGCGCGGTGACACCGAGCACCAGCCCCCGGAACACCGGGCCGGTGGCCCTCACTGCCGGAGGCACCCGGTGACCACCGTGTTCCCGCCCCAGGACGACACCGTCCTGACCTGTGCCACCACCGGCCCCGAGGCAGGGCGTGCCGCACCCGGAGCACGGCGGGGAGGTGGCCGCGGCCGCAGTCCTGCGCCCGGGGGCTTCGGTCACGCCGGAGGAGCTCCGCGCGTCCGTGCGCGCGGGTGGCTCCTTACAAATACCCCCGCCTGGTGTGGACGACGGCCGAGCTCCCGAAGGGTCCGGCGGTCAAGACCCGGAAGCGCGGCGTCACCCCGCCGCCCGGGGCGGACCTCACGGGGCTGAGCCGGTCCCGTCGCACGGGTGGCCGGGGGTGGTGGGGCCACCGAGACACGGTGGACGCACGGACGGGGGCGCCCGGGGACCCCCTTTTGCGTCGTTCGCGCATCGTACGCTGGGAGTGTGTCCGGAGTGCCTCACGGCATCACCACGGGTGCGCTGGCACGGCGCCTGGGAGTCTCGCCCACCACCGTGCGTTCCTGGGACCGGCGGTACGGCATCGGACCCGCCGTCCGGGAGGGACGCCGGCACCGTCGCTGGACCCCCGGGGACGTCGCCATGCTGGAGGAGATGTGCCGGCTCACCGCCTCCGGGGTCCCGCCCGGCGAGGCGGCCCGCGCCGCGCGGGCCGCGCGCGGCCCGAGTACCGCCGCCCCCGAGGCCGCGCCGCCGCCCGCCGGGAGGGCCGCGCCAGTCC
>NZ_JADWYO010000104.1 GCF_022414595.1 Streptomyces sp. MUM 203J
GCCGTCGGCCGCCGCGCCGCCGGGCGCGATTGCGCCAGGCCTCATGCCGCCGGGCTTCCCGGCGCCGCAGCCCGCGCTGCCCGGTGCCGTGCGGCCGGGTGCGATGCCGCAGTCCGCGATGTCACCGAGGCCCGTGCCGCCAGGTTCTGCGCCGCCCAGTTCCGTCAGCAGACGCCCTGCCGTTCGGGTGCCCGGGCGGTGGCCCTTGTCCGAGAAGTACTCTGCGGCCGACCAGGCCGCCGCCACGGCGCCGTCGCGGCGCCCCAGGGCCGCCAGTGTCCGCGCCTGGTCCAGTGCGGCCGTGGCCCGCACCAGGGGCGAGTCCGTCAGGTCCGCCATCCGTACGGCGGACTCCGCCTCGCGCAGGGCTCGCCCGGCATCGCCCTCGCGGGCCGCCAGCCGGGCCCGCAGGCCCGCCAGATCCACGACGTCCGCGCGGGGCAGCTCCCGGGGGCCGGTCGCGTCCGCCATCGCCGCCAGCCAGCTGTGCGCCCGCACATGGTGGTTCATGTCCAGTGACAGACGAGCCGCCTCCAGCGCGATCGCCCGCCGGAAACCCGTCGCCCCGATCTCCGCCGCCGACCCGTCCGCCGCCCGCAGCAGTGCCAGCGCCCGCCCCCGGCGGCCCAGCAGCGCCTCCACGGTCGCGCGGAACACCGGCAGGAACACCCGCACCTCCGCGTAGCCCATTCCCGCCGCCACCTGATCCGCCTCCGCCAGTGCCGCCTCCGCCTCCCGGGGCCGCCCCCGCAGCGTGTACAGCACGGCCAGCGGGCAGTTCAGCGTGACCCGTACGGTCGGACGCCCCTCCCCGTGCTCGGCCAGCAGGGCCCGGCAGCGGGACAGCGCGCGCTCCACCGGCTCCGGGCCGCGCCACAGCGAGACGCCGATCGCGCCGAGCGCGGCGGCGCGTTCCGGCTCCGCCTCCGCCCGCGCCGCGTGGGCCAGGGCCCGCACGAGATCGCGGTCGGCCTCCTCGTGACGGCCCGCCCGCTGCCGCTGCTGTGCCAGCCGCAGCCGTGCCCGGGCCTGTCCCGCCGAGTCACCGGCCTCCTCGAACACCGGCAGCACCCGCCGGGCCGTCGCCGCGATACCGGCGTCGTCCCCGTCCAGCACCGCCAGCGCCAGCCCCGCGTGCGCCGCCTCCACGGGCGATCGGCCCGAGGCCAGCACCTCGCGCAGCAGCGCCGCGCCCTCCTCGGCCTCACCCAGTGCCAGCCGCACCTCACCCAGCCCGCGCAGCGCGGGCAGCCGTGTCGGGGTGTCCGGCGCCGCGAGGTCCACCGCGGTTCGCAGCAGGCTCTCCGCCCAGTGCAGGTCGGACCCGGCCAGTGCCTGCGCCCCCGCCCGCCCGAGCGCCACCGCCGCGCGCTCCCTGAGCCGGGCCGTCCGGGCGTCCAGCAGGCCCAGCCGGGCGCGGCAGCGGTAGGCGCGCTCCAGATGGCCGCCCGCCACGGCGTCGCCCGCGGCGGCCGTGCTGGGCAGGTCGGCGGCCCACTCGTGGCGGTCCGCCTTCGCCCGTTTCGACAGGGACGCGTAGGCCACCTCGTGGACCAGACCGCTGCAGAAGCGGTGCCGGCCGGGCCGCCCGGGTACGGGCTCAACGAGCCGTCGCCTGCAGAGCCCGGCCAGCGCGCCCACCACCCCCGCCTCGGCCTCGCCGCCCTGGTGCGCCGCACCGGACATGCGGGCCAGGTCTGCGGCGGTGAAATCCCGTCCGAGGACCGACGCCAGGTCCAGTGCGGCGCGTTCGGCAGGGTCCAGCGCGCCGATCCGCGCCCCCAGAAGCGCCTGGAGCGTGGGCGGGAGCCTGGCGTCGCCGTCCCCGGCCGGGACCAGCAGCTGCTCCAGGTACAGGGGGTTGCCCTCGGCCCGCTCCAGCAGCCCGGGCGCAGGAGCCCCGCGTTCACCGGCCAGCTCCCGTGCGAGCACGGCCACATCCCCTGCCGGCAGCCCGCCCAGCCGCAGCCACCGGCCCGCCTCCGGCGCCGGGGGAACGCCGTCCGGGCGGCCGACGCAGACCATCAGGACCTGGGCGCCGACCAGCAGTTCCCGCAGCCGGTGCACGGTCCGCACCAGCAGAGGCGCGGCCCAGTGCCAGTCGTCCAGCAGCAACAGCACCGGCGCACCCCCGGCCGCGTCCCGCAGCACGGACGCCAGCGCCGCGCACAGCTCCTCCAGCGGGGCGTTGGGAGTGCCGTCCCGGAGCAGACCGTCCTGAAGCAGCGCCCACGCGTCCCGCACCCGGCGACACCCCTCGCCCCCGGGGCCGGCCGTGCCCGCCGCACCGGCGTCCTGTGAGCCCGCGACCCCCGTGCCCGCCGACCCCGTCGTGCCCCCCGAACCCTCCGCGCCCGCCGCCGGACCGGCCGTCGGCGCGCCCGGGGACAGCGCCTCGCGGACCGCGTCAGCCAGCGGGGTGAGGCTGCCGTGGGCGCCGTAGCTGCGGCAGCGGCCCGCGCCGTGCAGGAGCGGGCCCCGTGCCGCCCGCGCGTCGCGCCATTCCCGCACCAGCCGTGTCTTGCCCACACCTGCCTCGCCCACCACGCTCAGCACCCCCGCCGCCGAGCTCCCCGGGCCGTCCAGCGCCCGGTCCAGCGCGGCCCGTTCCGTGCCCCTGCCGACGAAGGGGACGTCGAAGCGGCGCAGCAGCTCCGGGTCGTCCGTGCCCAGCGCGAGCAGCCGATGGGCACGGACCGGCTCCGCCTTGCCGCGCAGCACCAGCGGCCCGACCTCCTCGACCACCGCGGTCGGCCCCGCCGCCAGCAGCGTTTCCGGACCCACCAGGATCTCGCCCGGCGCGGCGCTCTGCTCCAGTCGCGCCGCCACATTGACCGTCTCACCCGACACCAGTGCCTGACGCGCGCTGGACTGCGCGGCGGCCACCACCTGGCCGGTGTTGACGCCGATCCGGATGTCCAGCCGGATGCCGAGCGTCGCCTCCAGCTCCCCGTTCAGGCCCGCGAGCGCCTCCCGCATGCCGAGCGCGGCGCCGAGCGCCCTTCGCGCGTCGTCCTCCCGCACCCGCGGCACCCCGAACACCGCCATCACCGCGTCCCCGATGAACTTCTCCGGGGTGCCGCCCCGGGCCTCGATCTGCTCGCTCATGAGCCGGAAGTACCGCAGCGTGACCGTACGCAGTGCCTCGGGGTCCAGCGTCCCGGACAGTGCCGTGGAGCCGACCAGGTCGCAGAACAGCACCGTCACCGGCTTGCGCTCGTCGTCGGGAACCGGCGCGGGAACCGTGCGGGCGGTCCCGCAGGAGGGGCAGAACCGGGCCGCTTCGGGCAGATCGTGGCGACAGGAGGAGCAGGTCGGGGAGGTCATCGGAGATCTTCCTTCCGGGGCCCGGCCCCCCCCTGGGGGAGCCGGGCCTGCTGGGGCGGCACGGTCGTAAGGACCGCGGGCCTGGTCGTGTCCGGCGGGTGGTGCCGGGGCGGGGGTCCGGCACGCCGTCCCCCGGGCTCTCGGACGCGGCCGAGCGGGGCGTACCCCGCATCGGCGCCGGTTGCCGGTACTCCGCCGTACCGACGCCCTCCTCCGCCGTGCGTCCACAGGCACCGGGCCGCGACACCCGCGGCAGGAGCGCTTTCCGCCCCGGCGCCGGCACGGTCCGCCGGACATCTCCTAGAACAGCGCGCCGCCGGCGAACTCGCCGTGCGCCTCGACCTCGGGGCCGACCGCGTCCAGGCGGCTCTTGATGTCGAGCAGTACGGCGAGTTCCTCGGGCGCGAGGCCGGTCAGCACCCGCCGCTGCTCCTCGGTGAGCAGATCGACCGCGAAGCCCGCGCGGTACAGCGTGCCGAGCATGTCGGACGGCAGCCCGTTCGTCTCGTTCATCTCGTCGGTCTCGTTCATGGAACACCTCTCGTCGGAGCGGACGGTCCGCTCTCCCGCCCCGGCACTGCCGCCGGGGCGCAGCGCCCGAGCCGGACGAACAGCCGGGTGAGCGCGTCCAGGGTGTGCAGCGCGCTGACGGTCACGGCCGTCTCGTGCGCGCGCGTCATCGGCAGGGAGTCCAGCAGCGCGTACACGTCGGCCACATGCCCCGTGTCGAGCCGGGAGTGGGCGCGTACGGTGCGGAAAGCCGCGTCCGGCAGTCCGGTCAGCCCGGCCAGGTACGGCGCCAGCCCGGGTTCGGGCGCGTGCCCCTCCAGGACGGACACATAGCCGAGCAGGGCCACCGGGTGGTGGTGCGCGACCCAGTAGTACTGGGCACCCGCCAGCGCCGCGACGTCCGGCGGCGGTACGGCGCGGAGCGCGGCGTCCGGGTCGGCCCCGGCCGCCGCCAGGTCGTCCAGCAGCCACACGTCGTGGTTCTCCTCCTCGCGTGCGTGCCGCTCCAGATGCGCGGCGAGCCGCCCGCCCAAGGGGTCGCCCCGCAGCGCGAGTTCGCGCGACCGTTCGGCGGCCAGTCGCAGCAGGGGGACGGACGCGCGGATGACGCCGTGCATGGCGCACAGGTAGCCGACGTACCGCGGCAGGAGTCCCTCGGGCCGCCACAGCCCGGCGGCGGCCTGCCGCAGCACGGGCTCGGCCGGCGCCAGCCGGGCCCGCAGCCGCGCGGACGCGGGCACCTCCTCCCGCGCGGGCGGGGCGTGCCGCGTGGTGACGGGACTCACCGGGCCGCTCCCCTCGGCAGCACGGACGAGGCATACGCGGCACTTCCGTACTGCCGCACCAGCGCCACGGCCCCCCGCGCTCCCCGGTCCCGTCCCACCGTGACGTCCAGCAACGCCCCCGCCGCACCGCCCGCGTCCACCCGTGCCCGCTGCGCGACCCGCGGCTGCTCTGCGAACCGCACACACACCGCGCAGGGGGACTCCGGCTGCCCGGCCTCCGTCCCGTACCGTTCCCGCACCTGCAGCGGCCCCGCCGCCCGGATCAGCCGGAGCAGGGGCGACTCCAGCGAGCGGGCCCGCACCGTCCCCCAGCCGTCGCGCTCGACGTGTCCCAGCAGCAGATGCGCGGGCGCGGGGCGCCGGTCCACCACGCGCTGGTTGCAGCAGGCCAGGACCGACCCGTCGAACGCCACCACAGGCCACGCGGCCATCGCGCACGGCAGGCCCTGGTCCGGGCCGGGTCCCCGGCGGGCGGGGCCCGCCCAGGTCGCGGCGCGGCCGACCGCGCGGATCTCGTTGACCAGCGTCGGCATCGTGCCGTCGAACTCCCAGTCGATATCGCGGATGAGGTCCGCGAGATACGGGTCGTCGGGGCCCTCACCCGTCACGTGGAGGCTGACCGCCGGTCCCGCCTCCCGGATCTCCCGCAGCGCCCGGAAGACGGCGGAGCGCGCCACCTCCCGTTCATGGTGGGCGTCGAGGCTCGCGGAGAAGTGGTCCACCGAGCGCAGAGCCCGCAGGAGCGCGGGCGGGACCACGGCGGAGGACCGGGCGCGCGGGCGGGCCGCGAAGAACATGCCGCTGAGCACCGCCGTACGGGTCCCCACCGCACCGGCGGCCGTCGCGAGGTCCGCCACCAGGCGCGGCAGCAGCATCGGCTCGCCGCCCGTGAGCATCATGACGTCGGGCCGGTCGGCCGGGGTGAACGACCCGACGAAGCGCCGCAGCCCGGCCGGGTCGGGGCGCTCTCGGGCCTCCGGCCCGGACGCGGTCGAGCAGTGCGCACAGCGCAGCGGACAGCGGCGGGTGAGGGTGACGAGCAGCCCCGCGCCCGGCACCGGGCGCCGGCTGACGAGTGCGGCGAGTTCCATCGGGTCTCCCATCGGCGCCGCCGGTACGGATCCGTCCGGGCCCGCCCGGTTCTCCTCCGGCGTACGGACGCGGACTGCGGGCGCGGGCGCGCCCGTGTTCCCCGAGGTTCGCGGCGGGCGGTAGAGCCAGGCCCCGCAGACGGTTCGCCACCGGTATGTCCGCAGGTGAGAGGCGCGTGACGGGGCTGTCGGCGGGCCTTCGCCCCGCTTCGCACCGCCGTGCGCTGCCGCCATACCGGAGCCATACCGGCGCCGGGCCGTTTCCCTGGCCGGCCCTCCTAACTTTCTGGTCACCGGCAGGCGAGAGCCCGCCGGAACCACGGAACCACTTCCCACACACGGATGGAGACGGACATGTCCGAGAACACGAAGCCGGCCGACGACAACCAGGAGACCCCCGAGGTCGAGGCGCACAGCGTGCTGGACCTCCAGGGCACCGAGGGCGTCGAAGCCCCCGAGGGCAACTGCATCAGCCTCCTGAGCGTGGTCGAGAAGGCCAACTGACGTACGACCGTGCGCCCTTCACCACGGCCTGGCGCACGGTCGGCGTGAGCTGGGCGGTCTCCGCCGTTCGCGGAGGCCGCCCCGCCGTGTGTCCCGGTCCTCAACCCCCTTTTCCGGGAGCCGACGATGGCCACCGCTGCCGCCACCTCCACCCCCGCCGCGTCCCTTCGCGGCAACCGCGACTTCCGCCTGCTCTGGATGAGCGGGCTGTTCGCCGTGCTCGGCGCCCAGATGAGCGCGCTCGCCCTGCCGCTGCTGGTGCTGCGCGAGACCGGCTCCGCCGTCCAGGCCGGTGCCGTCGGCACCGTGTCCGTGGCCGCGCTGCTCGTGACGATGCTGCCCGGCGGGGTGATGGCCGACCGGGTGGAACGCCGCCGCCTCATGCGGCTGTGCGACCTCGGCGGTCTCGCCGCGGTCCTCGCCCTGCTCGTCGCCGTGCTGAACGGGCACGTACCGATAGCGCTCGTCCTGCTGGTCGCGGGCGCCGGTGCGGTGATCAACAGCGTGTACCAGCCCGCCGCGGCCGGGCTGATGCGTACCGTGGTGCCGCCGGAGGCCATGGGGCTGGCCACCTCACGGCTCCAGGCGCGCAGTTCGACGGCCCGGCTGGTGGGCCCGCTCGTCGGCGGCGCCCTCTTCGGGCTGCATCCCGCGCTGCCCTTCGCGGCCGAGGCCGCCGGACTGCTGCTGTCCACCCTGTGCGTGGCCCTCGTGCGGACCCGGTCGAGACCGGCCGTCCGCGCGGGATCGGTGTTCAGCCGCCGCGAACTGACCGCCGGGATCGCCTTCATCTGGCGGATCCCCTATCTCCGTACGGTCCTGCTGGTCTTCGGCCTCGGCATGAACTTCGCCTTCAGCGCCATGACGTTCACCACCCTGACCGTCTTCTCCGACGGCGGGCGCGACGGGCTGGGCAGCGGTTTCGTGGTGGCCTGCACCTCGGCCGGGGCGCTCGCGGGCGCGCTCGCCGCCCCCCGGTTCACGCCCGAGCGGCACAGCCGCTTCCTGATCACGGCCACCTGCTGGAGCTGCGCCTCCATGGCCGGGGCGCTCGCCGTCGTAAGGGTGCCGGTGCTGGCGGGCCTGCTGGCCGCCGTGTGCATGTTCCTCGCGACCGTGGCGAGCATCGGCTTTCTGTCGACGCTGCTGGTGGTGACCCCCGAGGACCGGGTGGGGCGGGTGCAGAGCGCGGCGGGGTTCCTGTCGTCGCTGGTCCAGCCCTTCGGACCGCTCGCGGGCGGAGCGCTGCTCACCGCGCTCGGGCCGCCGGGGGCGTACACCGTCCTGGGCGCCGTCCTGGCCGCCTCCGCCGCCGTGACGACCCTGGCGCCCGCCGCCCGGCACGTTCCGTCCACCCCCCGTTCCGAGTCCGCCCCAGAGAGGTGACACCGACCGTGGCCGGTCCTCAGGAGATCCAGCTGTACTGCGCCGCCGACCGTACCTACTACGAGACTCCCGGCAGGCTCCGTGACGAGGAGAACCGCTACGGCCTCGACCGGGCCCGGCCGCCGGCCGGCTGGCTGCGCGCCGACAACGGACTGTGGACCTCCTGGCGGCCCGAGGACGTGCAACCGGCCGAGCAGGGCTGGAAGATCCATGTCTCGGCCCTCCCCGCCGACGCCGAGGACACCCTCGCACGGACCGCGCGGATCTGTGTGAAGCACCGGGTCCCTTTCAAGTTCCTGCGCGGAGAGCAGGCCCTGCTGCTGATGTCGGACAAGTACGCCGCCCGCAGCGGCAGCGGCAAGTTCCTCACCCTCTATCCGCCGGACGAAGCGGTGTTCCTCCGCCTCGTCGGCGAACTCGCCGCCGAACTGGACGGCCGCCCCGGCCCGTACATCCTCAGCGACCTGCGGATCGGCCGGGCCCCCGTCTTCGTCCGGTACGGCGCGTTCGTGCCGATGTTCTGCCGCGACGGTGACGGGGACCTGGTCCCCGCCCTGCGGGACCCGCACGGCGAACTCGTCCCGGACGACCGCGCGGTGACCTTCCGGGTGCCCGACTGGGTGACCGTTCCGGAGGCCCTGCGGCCCCACCTCGCCGCCCGGGCCGCCGCCCGCGACGACACCTTCCCGTACGCCGTCGAGCGGGCGCTCCACTTCTCCAACGCGGGCGGCATCTACCTCGCCCGGCACCGCCGCACCGGGCAGCAGGTCGTCCTGCGCGAGGCCCGCCCGCACAGCGGGCTCGACGCGGCCGGGGACGACGCCGTCGCCCGGCTCCACCGGGAACACCGCGCGCTGGAGCGGCTGTCGGGACTCGACTGCGTGCCCCGCGTGTACGGGCTGCGCACGGTCTGGGAGCACCACTTCCTGATCGAGGAACACATCGAGGGCACCACCCTGTTCGACGCGGTCGTCTCCCGGTACGCGCTGGTCCACGGCGGACAGTCGGCTGCCGAACTCGCGGCCTACAGCGCCTGGGTGGAGCAGGTGACCGCCCGGCTGCGGGACGCCCTGGAACGGGTGCACGCACGGGGGATGCGCTTCGGCGACCTGCACCCGTCCAACGTGATGCTGCGCCCGGACGGCTCCGTGGTGCTCGTCGACTTCGAGTACGCGACGGACCTGGACGACACCGGCACACCCGTCGCCGGGGCCGCCGGGACGCGGGCGCCCGCGGGGACCCCGGGGGCCGAGGCCGACGCGTACGCGCTGTGGGCGACCTGGCTGCACATGCTGCTTCCGATGACGGAGATGACCGCCCGCGACCGGCACAAGACGCTCACCTTCGAACGGTGGGTCCGCGAACGCTTCGGTCTGGCGCCCGACGCCGGGCCGCCCCGGCCCGCCCTGCTGGACCGCCTCGGAGGCGGCGGCGAGAACCGGCCGGGCGGCGGGCCGGCTCCCGCCCCGGGCGAGGATCCCGTGACCCGGCTGCTCGGCCACGCCGACGGGCCCGACTGGACCGGGCTGCGCCGCATGCTGCTGACGGGCATCCGAGCGGGAGCGACCCCGGAGCGGCGCGACCGGCTGTTCCCCGGCGGCCCGGCGGGGTTCCGCACCGGCGGGACATGCGCCGCGCACGGGGCCGCCGGAGTCCTGTACGTCCTGCACCGCACGGGCGCGGAGGCGGAGATCCGCGAGGAGTGGGTGGACTGGCTGGCCGACGCCGCGCTGCGCCGCGACCCCGCCCACCCGGGCGGGCTCCTCGACGGACTGCCCGGCGCGGCCCTGGTGCTGGCCCGGCTCGGCCGCCGGGGCACCGCGTCGCCCTGGGCGCAGGTGTCGCGCTCGGCGCTCTGCGGGATGATGCACTTCTGAACGCCC
>NZ_JADWYO010000105.1 GCF_022414595.1 Streptomyces sp. MUM 203J
GTTACGCCATTCGTGCAGGTCGGAACTTACCCGACAAGGAATTTCGCTACCTTAGGATGGTTATAGTGACGGCCGCGAGCTGCGGGGTGACCGCCTTCCACTGGGAGCGGCGGTGGCGGGTGTTGGAGCGGGACATCTTCCGCTTGGGTACGGCCATGACCGGTGAGACCTCCGTCTGGGATGCAGAACGGCGGCCACGCTACATGAAAACGATTGCCATTACGAATGAGTCCCGGCGGCCGGACCCCCGCGCCCCGCGCCGCGGGGCGGCCCCTCCAGTTCCTCCAGCCCGTCCAGCGCCTCCGTCAGCCACCCCACCCAGAACCGCTCCAGCTCGATCCCGCCCCGCAGCACAAGGTGCCGCAGCCGGTCCGGCTCACTGTCCCGTCCGGGCGGGAACTGCCGCTCCTCCATGTCCAGGTACTCGCCCAGCTGCCGCTGGTGCGAGGCGAGATGACGGCGCATCTCCGCTTCGAGCCCGTCCGTCCCGACCACCGCCGCGGCCCGCAGCCGCAGCAGCAGTGCGCTGCGGTACGGCTTCGGGTCCTCAGCGCGCCGCGTCCACTCGGCCAGCTCCGCGCGGCCCGCCGGCAGCACCTCGTACTCCTTCTTCTGCCCGCGGGCCGGGACTTCGGAGGGCAGGGCCCGGATGAGCCCCGCCTGCTCCAGCTTCCCCAGCTCCCGGTAGATCTGCTGGTGCGTGGCCGACCAGAAGTAACCGATCGACCGGTCGAAGCGCCGGGTCAGTTCGAGCCCCGAGGACGGCTTCTCCAGCAGAGCGGTCAGGATCGCGTGCGGCAGTGACATGCCCGCATCCTAGAGAGGCCGCGTCCGGGTCCGGATCCTCACAGGGTCGCCGCCAGCCGCGTCCCCTGGTCGATGGCCCGCTTGGCGTCCAGCTCGGCCGCCACGTCGGCGCCGCCGACCAGATGCGCGGCCACCCCGGCGGCCTTCAGCTCCTCGTACAGGTCGCGGCGCGGCTCCTGGCCGGTGCACAGGACGACGGTGTCGACGGGCAGGGTCCGTTCCTCACCGTCCACGGTGATGTGCAGCCCCTCGTCGTCGATCCGCCGGTACGCGGCGCCCGCGACCATGGTGACACCCCGGTGGCGGAGTTCGGTGCGGTGGATCCAGCCGGTGGTCTTGCCGAGCCCCGCGCCGACCTTGGAGGTCTTGCGCTGGAGCAGCGTGACCTGGCGCGGCGGCACGGACCGCTCCGGGCGGCGCAGTCCGCCCCGCTCCCCGTAGGAGGTGTCGACACCCCACTGCCGGAAGTACGTCTCCGGGTCGAGGCTCGCACCCTCACCGCCGTCCGTGAGGAACTCCGCGACATCGAAGCCGATCCCGCCCGCGCCCAGGACGGCGACCTTCTCGCCGACCCGGGCCCCGCCCCGCAGCACGTCCGGATAGCCGACGACGCTCGGGTGGCCGACCCCGTCGATGTCCGGCACGCGCGGGGTCACACCGGTGGCGACGACCACCTCGTCGTACTCCCCGAGCAGCTCCACCGTGGCGACCGTGCCCAGCCGCACGGCCACCCCGCGCAGCTCCAGCTGCGTACGGAAGTAGCGCAGCGTCTCGTTGAACTCCTCCTTGCCGGGCACACGCCTGGCGAGGTTGAGCTGGCCGCCGATCTCGTCGGCCGCGTCGAACAGTGTGACGTCGTGCCCGCGCTCGGCGGCGGACACCGCGCAGGCGAGGCCGGCCGGCCCGGCGCCGACGACCGCGACACGCTTGCGCAGTCGGGTGGGGGAGAGGACCAGCTCGGTCTCGTGGCAGGCGCGCGGGTTGACCAGGCAGGAGGTGATCCTGCCACTGAAGGTGTGGTCGAGGCAGGCCTGGTTGCAGCCGATGCAGGTGTTGATGGCTTCGGGGCGGCCCTCCGCCGCCTTCACGACGAAGTCCGGGTCCGCGAGGAACGGCCGGGCCATGGACACCATGTCGGCGCGCCCGTCGGCGAGGACCTGCTCGGCCACCTCGGGGGTGTTGATGCGGTTGCTGGTGACGAGCGGCACGGACACGGCGCCCATGAGCTTCCCGGTCACCCAGGTGTACGCGCCGCGCGGCACCGACGTGGCGATGGTGGGGATGCGGGCCTCGTGCCAGCCGATGCCGGTGTTGATGATGGTCGCCCCGGCGGCCTCGATCTCCTTGGCCAGGTCGACGACCTCGTCGAGTGTGGAACCGCCCGGCACCAGGTCGAGCATGGACAGCCGGTAGATCAGGATGAAGTCCCCACCCACGCGCTCCCGGGTGCGCCGGACGATCTCCAGCGGGAAGCGCACCCGGTTCGCGTACGATCCGCCCCAGCGGTCGTCCCGCCGGTTGGTGGCGGCGGCGATGAACTCGTTGATCAGGTAGCCCTCGGACCCCATGATCTCGACGCCGTCGTACCCTGCGGACTTGGCCAGCTCGGCTGCTCGCACATAGTCCTCGATCGTCTGCTCGACCTCGGCGTCGCTCAGCGCGTTCGGCACGAACGGGCTGATGGGTGCCTGGACGGCGCTCGGCGCGACGAGCTGCGGGTGGTAGGCGTACCGGCCGAAGTGCAGGATCTGCATGGCGATCCGCCCGCCCGCCGCGTGTACGGCGTCGGTGACGGTCCGGTGCCTGGCCGCCTCCTCCTCGGTGGTCAGCTTCGCCCCGCCGTCGTAGGGCCGCCCCGCCTCGTTGGGCGCGATCCCGCCCGTCACGATGAGCCCGGCCCCGCCGCGGGCCCGCTCCGCGTAGAAGGCGGCCATCCGCTCGAACCCGTTCTCGGCCTCCTCCAGGCCCACGTGCATGGACCCCATGAGCACCCGGTTGGGCAGGGTGGTGAACCCCAGGTCCAGCGGGCTCAGCAGATGAGGGTACGGGGACGGGGTCATGGTGGCGCCTCCTCGCGCGGGTGTCGTCGCCCCAGTTGTAGACGACCGGAGGGGAGTTATGCAACAAGTTGCATAAGGGGGGTGGCTGTGAGCTGCGCAACGCGCGGCCGGACGCGGGGCCCGGGCACACCTAGGGGTGACCCCGGACGGCAACCCGCAGCCCGCGCGCCGTCTCCCGGTCCGGGGATCAGGGGAGCGCCCCTCCTCGCTGAGGATCCGCCCGGTCACCAAGATCGCCAGGATGGGTCCCGGCAACGTGCCCCGAGACCTGAGGAGCCCCGCATGCGCCCCCGCCCCCGCCTGGCTGTCGCCGTCGCGCTCACGCTCGGCCTGACGGCCGGCCCCCTGGCCGCTCCGGCACTCGCCGCGGGCCCCACCCCCGCTGCTCGGACCGGCGCGCCCGCCCCGTCCGCCCGGGCGGACGGGCTGAACGTGCCCGCGCTGGAGGCCGCGATCGCCGGACTCCCGGACCGCGAGGCCACCGCCGCGCTCATCCGCGTCGGCGGCGACGCCACCTGGCGCGGCACCGCCGGCGTGCGGGATGTCCGGACGGGCGCCCCCGCCCTGGCCGACGCCCGGTTCCGCGCGGGTTCCGTCACCAAGGTCGTCACCGCGTCGCTCGTGGTCCAGCTCGCCGCGGAGGGCCGCATCGACCTGGACGGCACCGTGCAGTCGTACCTTCCCGGTCTGCTGACCGACGACTTCAAGCCCGTCACCGTCCGCCAGCTGCTCACCTTCACGAGTGGCTTGCAGCCGGGCGTCTCCTTCGGCGCCACGGTCGAGGACTCGCTCAGGTACCGCTACATGACCCTGACCCCTGCGACGGTCGTCGCCTCAGCAGTCGCGAAGGGCCCGGCGCACGACCCGGGAGCGGAGCAGCACTACTCCAACATCCACTACACGGTGCTCGGCATGCTCGTCGAGAAGGTCACCGGCGACAGCTACGCCCACCAGGCGGAGACCCGGATCTTCAAGCCGCTCGGCATGCGCCACACCTCCTTCCCCAAGGGCGCGGACCCGCGCATCCACGGTCCGCACAACCGCGGCTACCAGGAGGTCGACGGCCGGCTCGTCGACGTCACGGAATGGAACATGTCGGACCGGTGGGCGGCCGGAGACCTGGTCTCGACCACCGCCGACCTGGAGCGTTTGCTGGTGGCGCTGTTCGGCGGCCGGGTCGTCCCGGAGCGGTACCTGGACCAGATGCTCACCGTCCCGGACCTGCCGGGCGCGGTGATGGGCATGGGGCTGACGCGGTACGAGGTGAACGGCAAGGAGATCTGGGGCAAGACAGGCGCCCGCCCCGGCTACCACACGGTGGTCGCGGCCACCCGGGACCTGTCGCGGACGCTGGTGTACTCGGTCAGCGCCACCGACGCCAAGCGGAAGGGCGCCGAACTCGCCGAACGCTTCGCCATCCCGGCGTTCACCGACTGACCCGCGGCCCCCGCGCGGCGTGCGGGAGCATGACGGAGGCGGGCGCCGGTGCGGGGCCGTAGGCGACCGGGGCAACGCCGCGGACGGGTGTGCCGCACTCCGTCCCCGGCATGATCCGCCGGACACGGCCGAGCCGTCCCGGCGCGGCTGCTGTCGGAGGAGTGGCGCGGACGCAGCCGCACCCCGCGGGAAGGCGCGGTCCGCCGGCCACCGGGCGGACCGCGCGCCGCATGCGGACGAGCGCCGCTCGGATCCGGGGGTCGCCGCCCGGCCGGGCGTCGGCGCACCGCCTCCGGAGGACCTGCCGGGGAAGGCGGGGTCCCGGTAGCAGTCGCCGAAAGAACAACGGAGTAGCTCCCTGACCTGCGGGTAGTCCCGCTCCCCTTCAGATGCCGCTGCCAAGGGCGTTGACGCGGTTTGCGTACTCGCAGCGGGACCTACGCTGGGCCGGGATCACCGGGACGGCCGCCGTCCAGGGGCTGGCAGTGGGCGAGGAGTCGACGGTGGACCGCGGGCGCGGCGCTGACGCGCGGGGCGTGGCCCTGGCCGCGCCGTACGGTCACACCCTGGTCGAGCGCGGTCCGCTCGACGGGATCCAGCTCGGCCGCGCGGAGGGAGTCCGCGACCTTGCCCGGTACGTCGAGAGTGACAGGCAGCTCCAGGACCGGGACGTCAGCGGCGGTGTACTCGGACAGGAGGTCGGCGACGGCGGTGCGGACGGCGCCGCGGCTGACGCCGTGGTCGCGGGCGAGGGCGGCGACGGACCGGCCTTGCAGGTACGCGGCGCGCACGTCGTCAGTCCTGTCGGCCGCGATGGCCGGGCGACGGCCGCCCTTGATGCCCCTGGCCTCGGCGGCCCGCAGACCGTCGTAGGCCGGCTCGCGCTGGAGGCCACGCTGGAGTTCGCCGGCGGCGGCGAAGGTCTGCACCATGAACTTCACCGTGGGCAGCGGTTCTCCGGTGCGCGGGTGGCGGGCGGTGAGGTCCATCGCGGAGGACGCGCCGTCATGGATGCGCAGGGCGAGGCGGTCGCGCTGCAGGACGTCGAGCACGTCGAGAATGTGCCCGGCGCCGCGCACCAGGCGGAACATGTCGGAGAGTGCACGGCGTCGCCCGGCCGCGCGTACGCGAGCAGCCCGCCGAACTCCGGCCGCTCCGGCGGGTGGAGGCGGTCGGAGGTGCCGGACTGCTCCCCGAAGACGACCGGGTCCTCGATCCCGGCCTCGTCCAGGACGCGGTTCTGACAGTCGGTCGACTGCTGGTCGGCCGACACCCGCTTGGGACCGGGCCGGCCCTGCCGCTCCCCGCTGTGGTGGTCGCATTCGCCCCTGGCTGCCGGCAAACCCTGTCATCAGCCGCCATCGGATTGCACTGGACCCGAGCCGCGGACAGGCCCCGGAAGGCCGGGGTCCATCGGACGCCCGCCGCGCCTGTCGTCATTCGTTCCTCTGAAGACAGGACCGGCTGCCGGCGACACCGCAGCGGAGGCCGCGAGCAGCCGGTCGGCGGCCGTCAGGTGTGGCTGTCGCGGAGGAAGTCGCGGATGAGGGCGGCCCATTGTTCGGGCTGCTCGACGAACGGGAGGTGCCCGGTGGCGATCTCGGCGTAGCGCGCTCCGGGGACGGCTTCGGCGAGCTGTCGGTGGTGGTGTGGCGTCACGAGCTGATCGAGCGTGGTGGAGATGACGAGGGTCGGCACGGTCAGTGCGGCGAGGTCGGCGCGGACATCGACGTGGTCGATGAGCAGGTCGAGGTGCTCTGGCGTGCCGGGCGGGACGGTGGCCGCGGTGGTCTTCAGGGCGGTGTCCAGGTCGTCCTGGCCGATGGCCTCCAGGGCCGGTGCGCTCAGTCCGATCAACGAGACGAAGGCGGCCAGCTGCTCCAGATTCCCGGCGCACAGCAGGTCGCGCCACAGCTTGGCGGCGAGGAGGAAGCGCGGGTCGGGGTGGGCGAAGCCGGCAGTCAGGACGAGGGCGGTGACGCGGTCGGGATGGCGGGTGGCGGCCCGGACGGCGACCGGGCTGCCGAGCGAATACCCGGCGATGGCGAAGGTGTTCTGGCCCTCTTCGACGGCGGTGGCGACCAGTTCGTCGGCGAGGCCGTTGAGGGTGAGCGGCGCCTCGGCGCGTTCGGTGCGGCCGGTGCCCGGGTAGTCCGGGCCGATCACGGTGTGCTGGGTGGTCAGGGCGTCCATGATGGGGCCGTAGTTGGCGTCGATGCCGCCGCCGGCACCGTGGGCTAGGAGCAGGCCGGGGCCGGTGCCGCGCACGATACGGCCGAGGCGAGAGGTCGGCAGGGCAGGGGACATGTTCGTTCTTCTCCTTGAGTTCCGGCAGCGGGTGATCACTGCTGGCTGGTGCGGTGGTGGCGGACGGCTGCGGCGGCGATGAGCACGGCGCCGCCGGCGAGCAGAGCGCCGATCCAGGGCAGATCGGTCAGGGTGAGGCCGGAGGCGAGGGCGTGACCGCCGAGCTGGGAGCCCCCGGCGACGCCGAGGTTGAATGCGGAGGCGCTGATCGCGGTGACCAGGGTGGGTGCGGTCGGGACGGCGGCCAGTGCCCGGTCCTGCAGCAGCGGGATGAGGGCGGCCGCGATGACGCCCAGCACCAGTACGGTGACGGCGGCCGTCCACCGGATCCGGCCGGTGAAGCTGAACGAGGCGAGTACACCGGCCAGGCCGACCAGCAGGGCGCACAGCCCGGCCCAGGGGGTGTGGTCGGCCAGGCGACCGCCGAGGACGTTGCCGGCGACCGCGCCCATCCCGAACAGGGCGAGCAGGGTGGTGACGGCGGACGGGGTGAAGCCGCTGACCTGCTGCAACAAGGGCGCGATGTACGTGTAGGCGGTGAACAGCCCGCCCTGGGCAACCACGATGACCGCCAGCACCAGGGCCACCCGGGGCCGGAGCAGACCCCGCATCTCGCCCTCGTGACGAGCGGCCTCGTGCGGCGCAGGTGGGCGGACGAGGGCGGCCACACCGCAGAGCACGACAGCGGCGAGGGCCGCGATCGCCCAGAAGGTGACCCGCCAGCCGTAGTGGTCGCCGGTCCAGGTGCCCAGCGGTGCGCCGAGGACCGTGGCCAGATTCCAGCCGGCCGTCACGACGGCGATGGCGCGGCCTCGGTGGGCCGCCGGCACCATGCCGACGGCGATCACCATCGCCGTCGCGAACGCTGTGCTGTGTGTGAGCGCGGTCAGCATCCGGGCCGCCACCAGGATGGTGAAGCTGCCGGCCAGGGCCGCGGCGAGGTTGCCGGCGACGGACACGCCCAGCAGCACGAGCAACGCCCGGCGCCGCGCCAGCCGCAGCATCCCCACCGTCACCAGCGGCCCGGCGACGGTGACTACCAGGGCGTACCAGGTCACCAGGGAACCGACCACGGGCAGCGGACGGTGCCAGTCGGCCGAAAGCTGCGGCAGCAGCCCGACCATGACCCACTCGGCTGTACCCACGACGAACACGCACGCGGTCAGCAACGCCAGGGCAGCGGCGCTGCGGCGCCGTACCGCGGGGACGGAGGTCTCGGTCGCCGGGCGTGCGGTGCTGGTGGTCATGACCAGGACGCTAAAGTCTCACATCGGTGTGAGAGTCAATGCAGTGAGGTGCAGATCACGTGCGCATCGGGGAGATGGTCCGCCGGACCGGGGTCAGCGAGCGGCTGCTGCGCTACTACGAGGAGCAGGGTCTGCTGACGCCGACGAGGCTGCCCAGCGGCTACCGCGTCTACACCGACGCGAATGTGGACACTGTCCGACGCATCCGCGCCCTGCTGGCCGCCGGACTGCCGACCACCGCCATCGCCCAAGTCCTGCCGTGCATCCGTGACGACGGGGCGACCCTCGTGCCGGTCTGCTCCGAACTGGTGGCACAACTGCGCCGCGAGCGCGAGCGCATCACCGACGCGATCAAGGACCTGCAGACGTCGCGAGGCATGCTCGATACAGTCATCGCGGCAGGCCCGGCCGACACCGACTGAACGGTCCGGTCGCCGCAGCCGGCGGGGCGACAGCGACCGAGCCCCGGCCGGCTGACGCCGCCGGCGGCTGCACGCCCACCGGTCTTCGGCGGCGGTGCGACGCCCGCCGTCTGGCCGCTGCAGCCCGGCTGACAGATGGTCCGCGGCCACGATACGTAACGGCCGGTGTCCCTGGTCGTCGAGCTGGGCCAGTTCGTGCTCGTAGCCGACGGTGATGGAGCGGTAGGAGCCGACCACCGAGCTGCGGGCCGGGGAGATGTGCGCGAGCACCTCGGCGTCCACCCCGCGGCCGGGGCCGCGCAGTTCACCGACCGCCAGGCCCGTGTACGCGGTGTGCCGGCACACGCCCGCGTTCGTCACCACCGTCAGGCATCACGCCTGCTCGTTCTGCTGCTCGGGCTGACGGCGGGTGATCTTGCCCTCGCAGGCGCTGTGAAGCTGGCGCCGCAGGGAATGCAGGGATCCGCCCTTGTCCAGCCGTTGGGCGATCTTGCGCGGGTAGCCCTCGTCCGACGAGCACTTCGTCGCGTAGACCGTGCGCCGGGTTGCCCCGTACTCCTTCAGCGCGGCCGCGAGAGCGTTCTGCCGGGAGGACGCAGAGAGCCCGCCGACGATCAGGGAGGCGATGCTGTGCCCGTACCTCAGCGACCCCGTCGGCCGCAGCAGATCGTCCCAGCGCGCGGCCACCGGGTCCAGGTTGGCCTTCTTCGCCAACGGCCGCCCCGCCTACGGGAACCGCTCCTCGTAGCCGGCCTTGGTGCCCATCCGGTACAGGGAGATCTTGTCCAGGTCGCGGATGCGGGGCGAGAACTGGATCAGCTCGTCCTTGCCGATCGCCGGGAACGAACGCAGGGCCTCCCACTCGTCGTCGGAGAACACCCGCGTTGCCATCTGCCCACCCGTCTCGCCGCCGGCGTCACTCGTTCAGCCCAACGAGTCACCGACTCCACAGCAACGGGCCAGGCCAGGGGCTGCTCCGTTGTCCTTTCGGCGACTGCTGCCGGGCCCCCAAGGCGCCTCGGTCCCCGGGCTCTCCGGCTTCCGTCACCGCCGCCACGTGGTTCCGTCGGCACCGCGCCCGGCCCGGGGCCGACGCCCCGGTACCCGCCGGGCGGGCCGCCGGTCCGACCCACCGGCTGCGGCACCGCCACCCGCGACCCGCGCGAACGCGCCGCCGGTGAGCGGGCCGACGC
>NZ_JADWYO010000106.1 GCF_022414595.1 Streptomyces sp. MUM 203J
CGCCAAGGGCGCGTCGGCCGGGTCCGGCTCGGCCGCCCGCGGCGGGTCCCGGGCCTCGAAGCCCGGGACCCGGGCACGGTCGGAGGCGGCGTGAGTACCGCGGGGACCCGGACGCCCGGCCCGGCGCGGCCCGTTCGGGCCCCGCGGCTGGGCGTGAGCGTGTGCCGGGACGGCGAGCGGTTCGGCGCGCTCGCCGCCGAGTGGCAGGAGCTGTACGGGCGGTGCCACCGTGCCACCCCGTTCCAGTCGCACGCCTGGCTGTCCTCGTGGTGGCAGTCCTACGGGACGGAGGGCCGTCTCCGGGCGGTCCTCGTCCGCGCGGCGGACGGGCGGCTCGTCGCGGCGGCACCGATGTGGCTCACCCCCGGCCCCGTACCCTCCCTGAAGCTGCTCGGCGGGCCGATCTCCGACTACGGGGACGTCCTCGTCGACGACGGCTGCCCCGAGGCCCTGCCGACGCTGGCGGACGCTCTGGCCGGGCTGGCCCGCGGTGCGGTGATCGACCTGCGGGAGGTGCCGCCCGGCGCCGCAGCCGAGCGCCTGTACGCCTGCTGGGACGGGCCGCGCCGCCGCCTCCCCGACTCCGTCTGCATGGAACTGCCCGCCCTGCCCGTCGACGACCTGGTCGCCCGGCTGCCCGCCTCCCGCGCCCAGCGGGCCCGGGCCAAGCTCCGGAAGATCGACCGCGAGGGTGTCACCGCCCGGCTCGTGCCCCCGCACGAGGTACCGCAGGCCCTGCACCGTCTGCTCGACCTGCACCGGCGGCAGTGGGCCGGGCGCCCCGTCACCGCGGAGCACCTGACCGACCGGTTCGGCGGGCACCTGACCCGCGCGGTGTGCGCCATGGCCGCGTCCGGTCAGGCGCAGGTGACGGAGTACCGGCTGGCCGACGACGTCGTGGCCGTGGACCTCGCTTTCCTGTCCCCGCGCCTCGTCGGGGGCTACCTGTACGGCGCCGACCCGCTGCTCCGTTCCCTGAAGGTGGACGTCGCGACCCTGCTGCTGCGCAACTGCGCCCGCACCGCCGCCGGTACCGGGCGCGGCACGCTGAGCCTGCTGCGCGGCCAGGAGCCGTACAAGGACCACTGGCGCCCGGACTCCGTCTCCAACCAGCGGCTGTTGCTGGCCCGTCGCCGTACGGCGCCCGCTCTGTGGCTGCGCGCGGCCTACGCGGGCGGGCGCCGGTGGGCGGCGGACCGGCTGCGGGACCGGGCCTGGGTCCGTCGGCTGCGGGGCGGTGGCGGCGGGGGGCGATGAGCCCGTTCCCGTACGCGAGCCCGGCGATGAGCCGGTGGGGCCGGGTGGAGATCCGGCGGGGTCAGCCCCACACCCGGTCCCACCAGTCCCAGCGGACGCAGATCGGCTTCCCCAGCCACTTCTGGACCCACGGCCCGAGATCGATCGGCAGGCACGTCCGCTGGGGTACGGGCTCGGGCTCGGGCTGCGGCTCGGGCTCGGCGGGCCGCTCCGGCTCCGTCGGCCCGTCGGGTTCCGCGGGCAGACCGGGGTCCGGGGGGCCGTCGGGTTCCACGGGCGGGGGTCCGTCGGGTCCGGTGGGCTCCTCCGGGTCGCCCGGCTGCGTCGGCCCACCCGGTTCGGCCGGCTCACCGGGCTCCACGGGCCCGTCCGGATCCACCGGCTCATCCGGGCCCGTCGGCCCGCCCGGCTCCGCAGGTTCCACGGGCCGCTTCAGTCCGAAGAGTTCCGCACGGAACACCTCCGACGACCTCGGGTTCGACCGGCACTGCCACACCCCGTGCGGACAGTAGTCGCTGATGGAGTGGTACAGCGGCTTGTGCTCGTTGATCCATTCGAGCATCCGCCGCATGTACTCGGGATTGTCGCCGTTTCGGAACAGGCCCCACTCCGGATAGGAGATAGGCTTCCCGTGGGCGGCGGCGAATTCCACGTGATCCCGCAGTCCGTACGGTTCGTTCGCCTGCTCGTCGAATGTCCGGCCCGGCGGCTGGTCGTAGGAGTCCATTCCCATGATGTCGACGACATCGTCACCCGGATAGCACTCCGTCCAGGGAATGGCATCCCGCCCGCGATTGGGGGCGAAGTCGAACCGGAAATCCTGGCCGGGCACCTCGCGCATGGTGGTGACAATGCGTTTCCAGTACCTCTTCCACGCGTCCGGATCCGGCCCGCACCGGTGGCTGTACGTCGATCCGTTCATCTCCCAGCCGAGCACGATGACCGTGTCCGGCACCCCCAGCCACACCAGACGCTCCGCCAGCGCCCGGAAGTGGTGGTCGAACAGGCCCTCGGCCCCGCGCCGCAGCAGCGCCCGGACCAGACCGTCCGGCATCCGGCTCTCGTTGCGCTCCAGCATCGGCACGTTCAGCACCAGCAGCCGGTCCTCCCGCTCCTGGCGCCACTGTGCCCAAGGCTCCAGGAACGCCACCCGGCCCGCGATGTTCGACCATGTGTCACCGGGCAGATAGGTGTGGCCGACCCGCAGCTCGGTGCCGCCGAGCCAGTCCTCCAGCTCCCGGAGCCGCTGGACGCCGTCCGGCCCGTAGTCCAGATAGGCACCCAGCGCCGTCTCCCCGGTGGACACCGGGTTCGGGCCCAGCGCCCGCGCGCTGTGGCCGGGCGCCGAGACCGCGTAGCCCGAGACCAGCACCCCGGCGGTGAACACGCCCAGACAGGTCAACGCCGTTCTTCCGCCGCCGCGCATCTCGTTCTCCCATCCTCCGGCGGATGCCGGTGCGAACTGTGAGCATTCCGGGCCGCTCAGGCCTTCGAATTCCTCTGCCACCCGCCGTGTCAGCAGGTCATAAGTCCGTCAGTCCGTCAGCCCATCAGTCCATCAGCCGTTCATCACCTGGCCCCACGGTATGGCCGCTCCTCGGCCGGGGAACTCGCTCCCGGGTTTTCCTAGGCCATCAGTGGATTTCATCGCCCGGTCGGGCCACGAGACGAGGACATCTCTGTGCCGCTCTTCGACACCCGCGTCGCCGCCGTGCTCATGCGGCTGGACCGCAATCCCTTCCATCACGGCACGCTCGGCGCAGCCCGTTCGCTGGGCCGTGCCGGTGTCCCCGTGCATGTGGTGACCCGTCACCCGGCGGGGCCTGTGGCCCGCTCCCGGTATGTGAGGCACAGTCACACCGGGCCCGGTGGTGAGGGGCTGACGAACATCCGGGAGATGCTCGCGGGGGTCGCGGACCGGCTGACCGGCACCCCCGCCGTGCTGCTGGCCATGGACGACGTCACAGCCGTCGCGCTGGACGAACTGCGCCGCGAGGACGAGGGGCCCGCCGCCCGCTTCCTGGTGCCAGAGCAGCCGTCAGGGCTGCTGCTCAGAGTGGCCGACAAGGCCCGGCTCGCCGACACCTGCCGCCGCCTCGGCGTCCCGCACCCCCGCACCCTGCTCCCCGGCTGCGCCGACGAGGCCGCCGCCATGGCCGAGGCACTCGGGCTGCCAGACGCGCCCGTCGTCGCCAAGTGGAGCCGCCCCTGGCTGCTGCCTCCCGGCGGCGCGCTGCGCAGCACCGTCCTGGCCCGCACGGTCGGCCAGGTCCGCGAGCTGTACGCGCGCCGCTCCGAGGCGGGCAGTGCGCTGCTGCTCCAGCGCTGCCTGCCGGACGGCCGGGGCCTGGACTGGTTCTTCCACGCCTACTGCGACAGCTCCGGATCGTGCGGGGTCGCCGCGACCGGGCGCAAGGTGCGGTCCTGGCCCGACGGCGCCGGTCTGACCGCGGCCGGGGTGTGGGCGCCGAACCCCGCGGTCGAGCGGACCGCCCGAGACCTCGTGGCCGCGCTCGGTTACCGGGGCATCGCGGACCTCGACTTCCGGCTGGACCCGCGCACCGGCATGTACCACCTGCTCGACTTCAACCCCCGCCCGGGCGCGCAGTTCCGGCTGTTCTCCGACCCGTGGGGGCTGGACGTGGTGCGGGCCCAGCACCTGGACCTGACCGGGCGTCCGGTGCCCGACCTGGTCCGCTCGTACGGGCGCCGGTTCGTGGTGGAGAACTACACGGCGCTGTCCGTCCTGGCCTCGCCCCGGCGGCGCGGCGGGCTCCGGGGCGGAGGGGGCCTGGAGACCGCCTGGTATGCCTCCGACGACCCCGCGCCCGCGCTCGCGATGGCCCGGGCCTGGGCCGCCCATCTGGGCCGGCGCGCCTGGGCTGCGCTGCGGCGGGCGGTGGCCGGCCCCCGGCGGAACGGCCTGCCGGTGCCCCCGCCCCGCGCGGCGTCGGGTGCCGCCGACGCCTCGATGACGACCCGGCGGTGACGGCTCGAACAGTGACGACTCAGACGAATCAGCGGTGAGAGAGGTGAGGTCGATGCGCGACAGCGACGACGATCTGGCGGTCGTGGGCGCCGGGCCCTACGGACTGTCCGTGGCCGCCCATGCGGCGGCTCGCGGTCTGACGGTCCGGGTGTTCGGCCGGGTCATGGACTCCTGGAACCGGATGCCGCCCGGCATGCTCCTGAAGTCGGAGCCGTGGGCCTCGGACCTGTCGGATCCGGCCGGGCTGTACGGGCTCGCCGCGTACGCCGCCATCCGGGGCGTCCGGGCCGAGCACGGCGTGCCGCTGCCGGTGGCGTTCTTCGCCTCGTACGGCGAGTGGTTCGCCCGGCAGGCCCTGCCGGAGCCGGTGGACCAGCGCATGGTCACGGCCGTCGGCGCCCGGCCGGACGGACGGTTCGCGGTGACGACGGAGGACGGCGAGGTGTTCGGCGCCCGTACGGTGGCGCTCGCGATCGGGGTCATGCCGTTCATGGAGGTTCCCGCCGAGCTGCGGCACCTGCCGTCGCCGGAGCTGGTGACACACAGCAGCCACCACTCGGACTTCGGCAGGTTCGCGGGGCGGGACGTGACCGTGGTCGGCGCCGGGCAGGCCGCGCTGGAGACCGCGGTGCTGCTGACCGAGGCGGGCGCACGGGCCCGGTTGGTGGCCCGCGCCGGGCGGCTGGAGTGGAACACCGTGCCGCCGTCCCTGCACCGCACCCGGTGGGAGGCGGCGCGGGCCCCGCACACAGGCCTCGGCTGCGGCTGGCGGAACCTGCTGTACGCCCGGACCCCCGGGCTGTTCCGGCGGCTGCCGGACGCCACCCGGGAGCGGCTGTTCGGCACCGCGCTGGGACCCGCCGGCGCGTGGTGGCTGCGGCATCGGTTCGAGTCGGTCGCGGACGTGCGGCCGGGGCGCCGGATCGTCGCGGCGGAGGCGGTGGGGGACTCCCGGGTACGGCTGACGCTGGCCGCGGGGACGGGGACCGGTGACGGAGCGGGGGCCGGGCGCCCGGGTGCCGGGGGCGGGGAGCCCTGCACGGTCGAGACCGACCATGTCGTCGCCGCCACCGGCTTCACGCCCCGGCTGGACCGGGTGGACCTGCTGAGCGAGGAACTGAGGGACGAGCTGCGGACGCTGGACGGCCTCGGGGCGCCCGAGGCGGGGCCGTACTTCGAGTCCTCGCACCCCGGGCTGTTCCTGGCCGGGCTGCTCACGGCCCCGTCGTACGGTCCGGCGATGCGGTTCGTGTACGGCTCCGGCTATACGGCGGTCCGGCTGGTGCGGGGGGTCGAGCGGCGGCTCCGGGAGCCCCGGCTGCCGGAGGTCCCGGCGGCCCGGCCGCGCCCGGCGGAGGACGGCGCGGGCGCACGGGCGGCGGAGGGTGCCCGGCAGCGCGGGTGACACGGCGGAGGCCGGTTCCGGAGCGTCCTCCGGAACCGGCCTCGTCGCTTCACGGCCGCCTTTGTGCGGGGTGTGTCAGTCGTTGATGCAGACGTTGCCGAACGCCGGGTTCAGCGCGGCGATCACGTTGATGCTGTTGCCGCAGACGTTGACCGGGATGTGGATCGGCACCTGGACGACGTTGCCGGACAGCACGCCCGGGGAGCCCACGGCCACGCCCTCGGCACCCGCGTCGGCGACCGCCGGAGCGGCGGCGCCGCCCAGCGCCAGAGCGATACCGGCAACAGCCACAGCAGCCTTCTTGCACTTCATTTTCGGCTTCCTTTCCGCAGCGGAAGTCAGTCTTGCCACGGATTTCGTGACCCACGAGCCCCGGGTGAGGCCCGGCTTGCCGCCGCGAATACCACAACGAATGCGTAACCGAAAAGACACCAGCCGAACGGGGTCGGCCGCCGATTCACTCGAACGCAACAGCCTTGCGGGAAACGGCAGTAGACGGAGGATCACGAATGCGGGGAAGAGGGGGGAGGTCAGCGGCGCGGCCAGACCGGGCGGCGGACGAGGGTGTCCCATTCATGGTCCCGGGCGCCCGGGACGACCCTGCCCTGGGCCCGCCACTCCCGTGCGAGGGAGGCGAAGAGCGGTGCCGCGTCGGCGGCGTTGGCGGTACCGGCGGGAGGGGCGGTGGACTCGGGTGCGGGGGCGGAGGGACGCGCATGGGCGCGTCTGCGCCCGGTGCCGGGTCCGGGATCGTGCCCGCTCGGAGTCCCGGTCTGCGGCACGAGTGGCACACGCTCCCACTTTCCGGCGCCTGAGGCCATGCCA
Organism: Streptomyces sp. MUM 203J; assembly: GCF_022414595.1. Lineage (GTDB taxonomy): Bacteria > Actinomycetota > Actinomycetes > Streptomycetales > Streptomycetaceae > Streptomyces. Next base: position 6,477 of record NZ_JADWYO010000106.1, read on the forward strand.
ACCCTTCCGTTCACAGCGCGTGGCGAGGCCTTCGCATGATGTCACAGCTGTCCCGTACGCACCGGGTTGTTCCACGGGCCGGTCACCCCGGGTGTCCTGTGGCCGTCAGTGCGGCAGGACGGTGAACCGCAGCGTCCGGCGGCCCGGGGCGGTGCGTGGCAGCGGCCGGTCCGGGCGCAGCCGTCCCGGGCGTTCCGGCAGGTAGCGGTGCCGCTCCAGCAGCGCGGCGAGCAGCGTGGACGTCAGGAAGAGTGCCAGGTCCTCCCCCGGGCAGGCCCCGGCCCCGGTGCCGAAGGGCAGTATCCCGGCGGTGTCCTGGGCGGTGCCGTCGAGCCAGATCTCGGGCGTGAAGCGGTCGGAGAAGGGAAGCGCGCCGGCGCGGAGGAGCAAGGGGACGTACACCAGGAACACCGTTCCGGCGGGCAGGTCCTCCCCGTTCCAGCGCACCTCCGTCACCGCCCTGCGCACCAGGAACGGGGAGGCGGGCCAGAGCCTCACGGACTCCAGGACGCAGGCCCGGGTGTAGGGGAGGAGCCGGGGCTCGGTCAGATCGGTGACGGCCAGCTCGTTGCGCACCTGTGTGTCCTGCGGGGCATGCGTGGCGAGCAGCCCGAGCGCCCGGTACGCGGCGACGGCGGCGACACGGTAGCCCGAGTCCCGGCGCGCGGGGGCGTCCCGGCGGGTGCCGCCCGCCCGGTGCGGACCGGTACCCGCGCGGGAGGCGGAGCCGTGGCGGGGGCCTTCCTCCGGGTCGTCGTGCGGGCGCGGCTCGGAGTCCTGGCGGGGGCCGGAGTGCCCGGGGGCGCCCCCGTCCCCCCGGGCACCGCTGACGTCATGGTCCACGCGCCGTACGATCCGGCCCCAGGCACGCGCGTACGCTCCCCACCGCAGCACCCCGTCCCCGCCGGCCACCCCGGCGAGCAGCCCGCCCGCCTCCTCTCGCACGTCCCGCAGCAGCCGGGGTGCGAAGCTGTGCACCTGGTTGCCGCTCTCCAGGAGCTCCCGCTCGCCCGCCGTCGGCAGCAGCCCGCCGTGCCACTGGAGCCGGGACCGCGAGGGCGCGAACACCTCGGGCGTCCCGTCCAGCACGGTCAGGGCGTCCTGGACGCCCGTCACCACGACGGCGCCTCGCCCTCCTGCGTCCAGCCGCAGCGCCCGCCCCTCCAGTGCGGCGAGGCCCTCCCGGCCCCCGGCCACCACCCGCAGGACATCCCACCCGGAGACCGCCACGACCCGTTCACCCATAACCCGCCGAGTCCCCCCTCCCGAGCCCCCTAACCGGGGCGTCACGCGCGCGTGCGGCAGTCTGCGGGCACAACGGCGCGGTTCCCGGACCGGGAGGGGAAGTGCCCGGGAACCGCACGTGACCGGCGGGCTCAGCCGCCCGTCATGGGGCCGCCGCTGCCGAAGCCGCCGCTGGGCGCCCCACGCCACTTGTGCTGCTCCTCGGTCTCCGGCGACGTGTCCGGCTCGGTGCCCTCGGGCTTCAGCTCGTACGGCATCAGCCGTGTCTCGCTCTGCGGTACCTCCGCGGGCTTACGGTGGCCCTCCACCTCGCCGGGGATCCCGGCATCCGGCGGCCGGTGCGGATGCTCCTCCGGTTTCGGCGGGGCGGCCTCCTTCAGCCAGACGCGTCGGCCCAGCCAGAACCCGCCCAGCAGGAACACGACGACCAGCACACCGGCCAGCAGCTGCCCGCCCCCGGACGTGAAGAACGCGGGGGCAGCGAATTCCGCGCCAACCTCGATGAGACCGTTCATAAAATATGAGTACCCCGTCGACGTGAGAAGTCACCGGTCATAAGAATTCTCAGCCTTTATTCGTCGATTGCCCTCTTCGGGTGACCTCGCGCAACCTAAACAGCGCCGGGCTGTTGGTCAGAGCGACCCGAGACCGGGTTCTCGACGAGAAGGATCACCTAATGATCAAGAAGGCTCTGGCTTCCGCCGGCGTCGCCGCGGCCGTCCTGGGCGCGGGTGCGCCGATGGCCGCTGCCACGGGCGACCACGGTGTCGACACCCAGAACGGCAACTTCGCCGCGCAGTACTACGGCAACACCCAGACGGGCGGCTACATGAGCCCGCAGATCGGGCTCATCCAGGGCTCGTTCAACAAGCCGTGTGTCGGCCTGCCCGCCCAGGTGGACGTCCAGAACATCCTGGCCCTGGTCAACGTCGGTGTTCAGGACATCCTGAACGACACGCAGAACCAGCAGTGCGCGGAGAACTCCACGGCGGTCAAGGGCGACAGTGCCCTGTCGCACATCCTGGAGAACGTCCTCTCCGAGAACGGCTCCGCCGCCATCGGCTGACGCCGGCGGCACCCGGGTCCGCGCGCGCCGCGCCTTCGCGCCGCGCGGGCCCACCCCCTCGCTTCCCCTTTCCCCATGCGCCCACCTGCGGGTGCGGCAGGACGACCCGGACGCCGGGTCTCTCGACGAGAAGGATCGACATGATCAAGAAGGTTCTGGCTGGTGCCGGTGTCGCTGCGGCCGTCCTGGGTGCGGGCGCGCCGATGGCCGCCGCGACGGGCGACCACGGTGTGGACACCCAGAACGGCAACTTCGCCAAGCAGGCCTACGGCAACACCACGACCGGCGGCGTGATGAGCCCGCAGATGAGCCTGGTGCAGGGCACCCTGAACAAGCCGTGTCTCGGCGTTCCGATCCAGGCCGACGTCCAGAACATCGCCGCCCTGGTCAACGTCGGCGTCCAGGACATCCTGAACGACACGCAGAACCAGCAGTGCACGGAGAACTCCACCGCGGTCAAGGGCGACAGCGCCCTGTCGCACATCCTGGAGAACGTCCTCTCCGAGAACGCGTCCCTCGCCGCCAAGGGCTGACCCCCGAAGGCTCCCAGGAGCGCATGGGCGGGCCCCCGCACACCACCCTTGGGTTCCAGGGGTCGTCGCAACACCACTTGGTTTCAGGTGGTGAGTAGATCACGTAGACGCTCG
>NZ_JADWYO010000107.1 GCF_022414595.1 Streptomyces sp. MUM 203J
CCGTCATGACCACACCGGCCCTACAGGCCGCGTAACCGAACCTGTCACCCAACCCTGCATCAGACCCGGATGCATCGGCCGCCCGTACGGATGATCCCCGGCATTCCCGAACCAGTGAACGGGGAAGGTAACTTGGCGCAGCACGGATCAACTCGGCGGGACGGGCTGTGCTGAGTCGCTGGTCCCGTCACCGTCGAACAGGGCAGCCGCCAATGCCTCATGGTCGGCTGGCCCCCGGCCTCCCCCACCGTACGTCGGCTTGAACCAGCGGCGAGGCCGGACCCCGCATGTCCCGGGATCACCGTTCGGTAACCATGGCTTCACAGAGCGCTGTCAGCGGGTAGGGTCGATAAACCAAGGTGACGGGACGTCATGCCGCCGTTTCCGCTCGCCTCGACCGAACGGCACGGTTTCCGAGGACTGGGGGGTCCTATGTCGGAGTTGCTGAACGCTGCGAACACGATCGTGCCCGTGATCACCACAGCCGCCGCCGGCTTTGCCGGAACCGTTGTCCAGTCGGCGCAGAACCAGGCGGCGGACAGTGTGGTCCAGCGGGGGCGCGCATTCCTCGGCCGGCTGCTGGAGCGTCGGCCCGAGGACCCGCGGGACGACGAGACCGCCGGCGCCGTCGAGCAGATCCGGAAACTGTCGAAGGAGGACCGGCGGATTCTGGAGAGTGCGATCGGGAAATGGCTGGCCGAGCGGATAGACGACCCGCAGGCGGACCTGCACGAGCTGATCCGGCACGAGACCGAGACGCACGGCTCTCCGGGGTACCACCCCGGGTCGATCACCGTGACCGCGCACGGCCCGCGGTCGGCCGCCATCGGCTACGTCGGCAGCATCGGCAGCCTGGACTTCGGGGACCACCCACGGAACGAGCAGGGAGAGGAGCCGGAGGACAGCGAACGGTGAGCGAGCCCACACGCACTCCGGGGGACGTCAACGTCACGATCCCCGGCGAAGGCTCGGTCGGCATCGGATACGTACACCTGCTGAAGGTCGTCCTCGGGGGTGACTGGCGTGAAGTCGCGACGGGAGTGAAGCGCTGGAGCGGCTGGAACTGGCCACAGTTCTTCCTGGTGCTCGTCCTGGACGTCACCGCGCTGTTCCTCGCCCCCGACGGGCCCCTCGACCGGCTCGGATGGCTGTACGCCGCGATGGCGACGGCTCTCCTCCTGTCCTTCTGCCGTGTGTCGGGGGCCGTCGGTACGCTGGCCGAACGGGCCGGGAACCGCCTGACGTATCTGCCCTCGCTGGTGTCCGTCGGGTGCGTCCTGCTCGCGACCACGGGCATCGTCGGCATGCAGTACTACGCGGCCCACGGCGAGGTGGACGTGACGGGCCGGGCCCGGATCAAGGCCGACGCGCCCCTGACGGACGGCGGGCGGCTGACCGTCACCGTCGGAAACGCCCCTCACCGCAGCCGCCTGCGGCTGACTCTCGAACTCTCCGACGCCGCCCCGGGCGCGCAGTCCTGCGTCCCGGCCACGACGTACGACGCCCGGCTCAAGGGCAGCGGCGCCGACCGGGTGGAGGGCGTACGCAGCGGGCAGGCGTTCTCCCTCCCGCTGGGCGGCATCCGGGGCGAAGCGCAGGTGGAGGCCGTCCTGCACACCGATACCGGGTGCCGCATGGGTGTGTCCGTCGCCGAAGCAGCACTCCACGACTGAAGGACGGGTTGTGAGACCGACTCCAGACACAAAGACTCCGGAACCGGTCCGCCGGGCGCGCCGCCGGCGCCAGACGGCAGCGGCCGTGGCCACGGCACTCGTCCTCGTCGCCGCGGGGTGCGGTTCCCAGCAGAGCGACGGGCGGTTCCTGGGAACCGGCGAGGTCGACGTGGCGACGCACAAGGACCTGCCCGGCATGTCGCTCTTCGAGAACTACACCTACTCGGGTTTCGACAACGCGCTCTTCCTCGACCTGGAGGCATGGCTTGAGAACGAGGAGGGCGTGCAGGTCACCCGTAACGCGGACGTGTCCTCCGCCGCCCGCATCGCCAAGCTCCAGTCGGGCGACGCGGACCTGGTCATCGCCTCGTTCTCCATCACTCCGGACCGGATGAGGGAGATCGACTTCGTCGGCCCCTATCTCACCACCAGCCAGGGCTTCCTGGTCCGCACCGAGTCCGGCATCCGCAGCCATGCCGACCTGACCGGCAAGCGTGTGTGCACCTGGGACGGCACGACCTCGCGCGTGGCGCTGAGTGAGCTGAAGAACGTGGTGTCGGTGGGCGCAACGGATGCCGCCGCGTGTGTGCAGAAGCTGCGTGACGGGCACACAGACGCCGTGTCCACCGACCAGACGCTCCTCTACGGCTTCGCCCAGCATCATGCCAGGACGGACGACCTGCTGGTCGTCCCGGATCTGACGGTCGGTGCACCACAGCATTACGGGATCGGTCTCGCCAAGGGCCACCCGGAGGACTGCCGGAGGCTCGCGGAGTGGCTGAAGAATTACGTGGGTGGCCGCGAATGGCAGGGCAACTTCCGGGAGGCGCTGCCGCTGCTGGTGGAGGAGCAGCCGGACTGGATCAGCCGGCACAAGCCCGAGGACGACCTCATCGACGCACACTCCTGCGTGGACCGGCCGAAGACCTGACCGGAGCACCAGTGGCCGACACCCCCTGGCCGCCCGCCGCCGGTGCACGGGAGCGCCGACCGGGGCGGCGGCCCGTCGGCTTCCCCACGGGCCGCCGCCTCCGCTCGGTGCGCTGGCCCCCGCAATGCCGCGTTCGATGCCAGATCGCCCGGGGCCTCGAACACGGAGAGGAAAGCCCGGTTGAGTCGCCTGTTTCCCCTGCGGGAAGGTTGTTCGCCACGGATCAAGAACCCGTAGCCGCGGGTAGACCCTGACGCCGATTGCGGCATCGGACTCAGGGTTTTCGAAGAAGACTTCCGATGCAGTTGATCTGTCAAGTCAGCTAGCGGGGCGGTGGTTCCGTTGCGGCATGGTGAGTCGCATCAGGCCCCGGAGCGGGGAAGATCGGTGTAACGGTTCTCCTCCATGACCTGATATCCGACACTCGTGTAAAGGTTCATCGCCACCCTGTTGCCGCCCCACACGGCGAACATCAGCGCCGAGTCGCCGACTGCGAGCGTGGCCTGTTCGCCGGCCGCCATCGCGGCCCGCCCGTGCCCTTTGCCGCGGTGCTCTTCCTCGATGTGCAGTGAGTAGCCGTAGGTGACCCCGGGGAGGTGCCCGTGCTTCAACCAGCCGGTACCGATCTGCTCGCCCGCCGCCTCGAGCACCAGGAACGTGTTGTCGGGTGTCGCCAGACCCTCGGGAAGCAGCTCGGCGAAGTCGCGGTCGGACTTGCGTACGGCCTGTTCGGGACTCAGTGCTCCCGCCCGGACGATGTCGTCGGCATAGGAGGCCTTCTCGGAGGCGAGCCACCGGGGATACTCGGCCGGTGTCATCGGCCGCGCGGTGACTCCGTCGTCGGGCTCTGATGGAGAACCGACGCGCCGCATCCTGAGCTGGCCGCGGACGCTGTAGCCCTCGAACAGCTCACCGGCGGGCTCGGTGAGCCGTATGTCCAGTCGGCTTGCGCCGCGCTCCGCGCACCATCTCTCGGCCCAGTCCCGAGCGGCCTGCTCGTGCCCCTGACCGGCGTGAGGCGTGTCGACGCGGAGGTCGCCGATACGGCCCGCGCGTGTGCCGTCGTCGTCGGCCACGACCACGGCGACGTATCCCGCTCGGGTCCCGGCGTCCGTGATCTCGGCGACGGTCCAGTCGCCGATGCCGACGCGTACGTCATCGAGCATGCGCTCTGCCGCGGCCGCACCCAGCCCGGCCGCCGTATACGAGGCGCGTAGCCGCCGCTCGAAGTCCTTCTGCCATTCCGTGCTGTCACGGAGGATGCTGAACTCTGTCACCGGGTCACACTAGCCACATTGTCATGGACCTGAGACTGAGTTTTCGGCGCAGGGACGCTCCAGGACTCGCGTACTTCTCACAGGGCTGTCGGCGACCGGCGGGGGCGGGAGTGTTCGGTCGACGGCGGATCCGAAGGCCGGAAGGTCCATTGCGGAGCCCCGAAAGAAGGTGAGAAGGGAAGAGTCCGAAGCGTGGTACGCCTGCTTCGGGCAGTCGCGTCGAAGCAGGGGGACTCGCTCTCAGAGGGCGTTCCCAGGGCACCGATGACCGGCGCCGAACAGCCCACCACCGAAGCGGGGAACGACAGGGGAGAGCAGCGGGACCGGACAGACGGGCCGACACGCACACCGTGCTCACGGCACACAAGTCTCAGGGCAACGACAAGTGGTGGGCGACCTGTTGACCGGAACCAGGAACCACGGTCGCCGACAGCGCGCCCCCTTCCTTCGGCAGACGGAGCCCGGCGACACGGACCGTGACGTCGGCCGTGAAGGCGAGAACAGGCTTCATGAGCACGGACAGCCGCCGGTCTGCATGAAACCCGGGGCGACTTTACCTTCTCTTTGCAACCCGCCCTGCTGCCGCGTCGTCTCTCCGCTCGACCTGTCACCCAGCCCGCTGCATACCGGGCGAACGACGAAAGAGAGCAAGCCGATGCGCCGAACCATTCTCAGCGGCATGGCACTTGCCGGTACCGCCCTGCTGGCGAGCGCCATGCCCGCCTCTGCCGACGAGGCTTCCACGGCACCGGCCCCCAGCCCGACGGCCACCGTTCCCTCGGCCTCTGCGGTCCCGGCCCCCGGCGCCGCACCGACCCGGGCCCCCTCCCCCGTCCCTTCGGCGCCGTCTCCCGAACCGACCCGGGCGCCCGGCGCCGGCCAGGTCTCCGTCATACCCTCGGGCGCTCCGGACACCGGAGTGACGGCGGCCGCTCCGGACTCCTGGGCCGGACGAGGCGGACTGATCGGCGGTGGAGCCGCCGCGGTGCTCGTCGCCGGCGGCGCGACAGCCCTCGTCGTACGGCGGCGGGCGAACGGGGCATGACACCGCTCTCCAGGCGCGCCTTCTCCGCGGCAGGGGTGGCCTTGCTGATGACGGGCTGCGCCGGCCACGAGGCGGAGCGGCAGGACGCGACCACGCGTCCCCGAAGGACGAGGAGCGCACAAGGGGGTGCGCAGAGGAGTTCCGGGGACACGGCACCGCCTCCGTCGCCCTCGGAATCCGCAGCCCCGGCGCGTGCCCTCGGATCTGCGGTCCCGGTCAGGCTGCAGATACCGGCGATCGGGGTCGACACTCCGGTCATACGGCTGGGGTTGGCGCCGGACGGCACCATGCAGGTGCCGCCGGTCACGGCCGACGACCGGGCGGGCTGGTACCGGCACTCGCCGGCACCGGGCCAGAAGGGCCCGTCGGTCATCCTCGGTCACGTCACCGTGGGCCCCTACGGGGACGGGGTGTTCCGTCACCTCGCCCGGCTGCACCGGGGCGAGGTGATCTTGGCCCGCAGGGAGGACGGCACATCGGCAGAATTCGCCGTCAGCGCCGTACGGACGGTCGCCAAGGCGGACTTCCCGGCGGACGACGTCTACGGGGACGTGAGCGGCCCCGAGCTGCGGCTGATCACGTGCGGCGGCCCTCGCACGGATGACGAGTACCGCGACAACGTCATCGTCTTCGCCAGGCTGAGCTCTGCAACCCCCTGACTCCCGCAGTCACGGCAGCGTGGATGCCGGGCCCCGGAAGACCGGCGGTCCGGCATCCCCACCACCGCACCTGCCGTGCGAGTCACTCACGACCATGGAGAGCGTTGAAACGGTCCCGAGACAAGGCGGCTTCCGAACTGTTCGCCGCCCTCTATCCACGCCTGGCCGGCTGGTGCCGCGGTCTCGTCGACGACGACGAGACCGCCCACGAGATCGCCTCCGAGTCCTTCACCCGGCTCTGGGCCCGCTGGAACCGCGTGACGGAGCCGCGTGGTTTCCTCTACGTCACCGCAGCGAACCTCGTGCGGGACCACTGGCGCAAGCTGGAACGCGAGCGGCGGGCGATGCGCCGGGTGACGACGGAAGCCGAGGTGCACCCCCGCAACGAGCAAGCCGACCCCTCGATGCGCCTGCTGGTCCAGTCCCTGCCTGAACGGCTGCGCGTCCCGATCCTCCTCCACTACTTTGCCGACATGCCGATCCGGGAGGTGTCCGTGCTGACCGGGCGCAAGGAAGGAACCGTCAAGGCCGACCTCCACGCGGCCCGCGAACTGCTCCGCTTCCATATCAGGAGAAGCCTTGACCACACGGTTTGACGACGACATGGACGACCTGGAGTCCGCGCCGGACGACCCCCTCGCGGTGATCCTGCGCGCTCCCTCCGGCCACCTCACCCCGCCCCCCGGCCGCTATGCGCAGATCCGCCGCACAGCGTCCCGCCGCCGCGTGCTGCGTACGGCCGCGGGGTTCGGGGTGACCTGTGCGATCGCGGCCCTCGTCACGGTGCCGCTGTACTTCGCGAGGCCGGTAACCCCTGCGTCCCCGGCACCCCCACAGGCCCCTCCACCCGCGAGCGGTCGCACGATGCCGCCCGTGCCGTCGCCGGTGCCCACGCCGTCCGCGTCGACGAACGGCGTGGCCTCGCCCGCACGGACGACACCCCCGGAGCCCGCCTATTCCTCCACCGCCATACCCGGCGCGACCGGCGCACCCCGCACGCCCGTCGGTCCGGTTCCCACCGCCGTGCCGTCGGCTCGGGTGACGGGAGACAGTACCGACAGGTGAGGGACCATCGACGGGTGAGGCACCAGAGCCTCCCGCCCGATGGCTCGGCAACCGCCCGCCGTCCGCGGCGGTGACACCCCGGTCACAGACCTCCGGGCATCCCTCAAGTCATGTCGGGGTCCCCCTTGATCAGCGCGAACGGAGCCCCGAACGGATCTGCGAGCATGGCGATCCGGCCGACGCCCGGGGTGTTGAACGGCGGGATGAGGATCGTGGCGCCGTGGTCGGTGGCGGCGGCGAAGGTCGCGTCGCAGTCGGTGACGCCGAAGTACGGGTGCCACTCGGATGTCGAACCGGCTGCCAGGTCGAGGGCCTGGGCGATGGAGCAGTCGGCGTCGGTGAGCCGTGGTTCCCAGAAGAAACTGAATGAGGGGGAGACGGCGTGACGAAGGCGTTGCCGAGAGGATTCACGGATGTGCCGGGGGCGGTCTGGCTGCTGGCCGACGGGGTGTTCGTGAACGCCGTCGTCAGCCGTCGCTGCCCGTGACCGCGGCCGCGGTCACGGCTGCGGCCCAGCGAGGCGGGCGGGCAGGTCCGGGGGAACCTCGATGGCTGCGCCGGTCACACTGTCCCGCAGCTGCTTGACGGTTCGCGGGCCGATCACCGGCACCACCCGGCCGACTCGCACTTCGCAGGCAGGCGAGCGCGAGCCAGGGCACGCTCACGCCGAGCCGGGCGGCCGCTGTCCGAAGCCGCTCGCGGCGGGCCGCGTTGTCGGCGGTGGCGTAGGCGGCGGCGTGGTGGGCTTCGTGGCGTCCGCTGTGTGTATCGGTCAGGTACCCGGCGGCCAGCGCCCGGTAGGGCATGAGCGTCAGACCGTATGAGGCGGCCAGGTTCAGGTGGGCGGGGTCGGCCTCGACGAGCCACGGCTCGTCCGGTGGGTGGGCGCGGCGTGCCAGGCTCCACAGCGGCCGGCTGATCAGGGGCCTGGCCAGCTGGGGCCGGTCGGCGTGGCGGATCCACGCCGTGGAGCGGTTCGTGGTCCAGTTCGAGGCGCCGACGTGCCGGGGGGGGTGCCGTCGGTGACGAGCCGGTCGGCGGCGTCGGCGATCTCGCCCACGGGGACGGCCGGATCGTCGCGGTGCCAGACGAGCCCGGCGAGCGGGCGGCGCTCCGCTCGCTGGAGTGGATACCGAGCACGGTCCCGGCCGGTGGACTTGGGCATGTAGGCGGGCTCCGAGAACGTCTGTTGTTCGACAGCAGGAACGCTCCGCTCTTCCAGGTGTCGATGTTGCCCAGTTCCGAGAACACCTCGGTGCTTCAGGAGGGTGGCTGTGCTCAACACGACGGAGAAGAACCCTGCCCAGTGTGGCCGGGCGCCGAGCTTCATCGTGACCGGGCTGCCAGCAACCCGTTCGCGTGGCATCTTCCCGGCCTCGTACGGTCTGCGCATGACGAGGACAACGCCAGCGAGACCAGTGTCCGTGGAGGCCGTGTTCCCGGAGCTGGCCGCCCACCGTGGCCGGACGACCCGGCTGCACCCCAGGCCGGGGCGGCCCGGCATGCGCGACAGCCATATCGGTGGGCCGATGCTGTGGCCAGACGGCGAGCCATGGCCGGTTTGCCACGAGCCGCACCAGCGCGAGACTGAGGGGTACGCGCGGGATGAGATCCGCAGGGCCCGGGCCGCAGGCGCCTGGCCGTCGAGCAGGCCGTGGCCCGGGGCCGGAACGCCTGGGGAGGACGGACCGGTACCGTTCGTGGGGCTGGCCCAGTTCTTCCGCCGGGACATCCCGGGCCTGGCTGCCGGCCCCGACGATGCGGACCTGGTGCAGCTCTTCCGCTGCCCCTGCACCCACGGCCCGTACTTGGAGCGCCGCTACGGCCTGGTGTGGCGGCAGGCAGCGGAGACTGAACGTGCAGAACGCTTCCTCGCCGCTCCGCCTGAAGTACCCCTGCTGCGACGGGAGCACGAACTTCCCGAGCCGTGTGTCCTGCATCCCGAAGAAGTGGACACCTATCCCTGGGCGGAGGACGACACGTTGCCCGCCCTGCTGATCGCCCGCATCGACGCATGGGACGACGCCCAGGCGATGGAGCACGGCCCCGACGCTCCCACCTACCAGGGCGACCTTTCGATCCCGCCCGGCTGGCGGGTCGGCGGCTTTCCCAGCTGGGGGTCGACGGGCCCGATTGCCGTCGACTGTGCGGCCTGCGCGACGCCGATGCGGCTGCTGCTGACGGCCGAGGACTACGAGATGGACGGTGGTTCGCACAGCTGGGTGCCGCTGGAGGACCGCGACCCGTCGCTGCGAGGAATGGCCTCGATCCGGGGTGGTCGGTCCGTTGCCCAACCCACGAGGCTCCGCTTCGGCCGGGACCGGGACCTGCACGTTTTCACCTGTCCAGCCGGCCCCGGACACCCGCACCGATGGGTTCTCTCCTAGCTAGTGCTGTGACCGCATAGGTTCGCCGGGTTGCGGTTGGCGCTCGTGGTGGCTGGGCCGGTTGGAT
>NZ_JADWYO010000108.1 GCF_022414595.1 Streptomyces sp. MUM 203J
GGGCGGGCCCGGCGCGCCGGGTGGCCCCGGCGGCGGACGGTCCGGCATGGGCGGCAGCGGACAGGGCGCTCCGGGCCGGTACGGCTCCGGCGCGGGCGCGGGTGCCGGTGCTCCCGGTGCCGGTGGCGGCATGGGCATGGGAATGGGCGCGGGCTCCGGCGCCGGTCAGCGCGGCGCCGTACAGGGCCGGGACGAGTTGTCCGGGCGTCCGGGCGGCACGCAGGGCGGGGGCCAGGGCACCCAGCCGGGGCGCCAGGGCCAGCAGCCGCGTGACCCGCAGCGCCAGGACACCGGTATGCCGGGCGGCTACGGCGGCCAGGGCGGTGCCTACGGCGACCAGAACAGCCAGGGCGGCGCTTACGGCGCCCAGGGCGGCTTCGGGGACCCGGGCCCCGGTTCGTACGGGGACGGCTTCGGTGACACGGCCGGGCGCTCCCCGCAGGGCACGCCCGCCGGAAACGGCGCGCCGCCGCGCTCCGACGTGTGGCAGCAGAGCGGCCAGGACCCGCTGGGCGGCCAGCCCTCCGGCCGGCAGCAGCAGCCGCCGCAGAGTGCCGGCTGGGGCAGCGACCAGGGCGGTGCGGCCGACGGGCCGCGCGGACACGAGGAACCGGCCGACTCCACGGGCCGGTTCGCCCAGCCCGCCTCGGCGGACCTCCAGGGCCCCGGCTCCACCGGTGAGTTCCCCCGCCCGGACCTGGGCGGCCAGAGCGGCTACGGGGACCCGGCGTCCACCGCCGCGCTGCCCCGCGCCGACTACGACGCCCCGCAGGACGACAGCCGTGCGCTGCCGCCGGGCGGTGGCTCGGGCTCCGGCGAGGGGCGCACGCCGCTGTACGAGACTCTGGAGACCAACTGGTACCCGCACGGCGGCCAGCAGGGCTCCGGCCAGGGCGGCCAGGGGCAGCCCGGCGCCGCCCCGCAGGGCCGCACCGCGCCGCAGGGCCAGGAGCGGCCGGGCGGTGACAACCGGTTCCCGACGCACGACCAGACCGTCCCGACCCCGGTCGTACCGCAGCAGCCGTCCCAGGGCCGTACCCCTCCGTCGCTTCCGGCCCGCGCCTCGGGCCCGGCCCCGCAGGGCCGCCCCGCCGGTCTCGGCCGCCCCGGCCGAGGCCAGTTCGGCCCCGGCCAGAACCAGGGCCAGGGCCAGGGCCAGAACCAGCCCGGCCAGGCGCAGAACCGCGGCCAGGGGCAGTACGGCCAGCCCGGCCAGGGCCTCGCCCCCAACGGCCAGAGCAGCAACGGCCTGAGCGGCAACGGCCGCGCGGGCGGCGGCCAGCCTGCCCCGTCCCGTGGCTCCGACGCCGCGTCCACGACGGGCTCCTGGCGGACCACCCCGAACGACGAGCTGGTGCGCCAGGCAGAGCGCGCCCGCAAGCCCGCGGCGGGTGGCGTCACGGGGTCGGGTCTTCCCCGCCGGGTGCCCCGTGCCAACCTGGTACCCGGCACCGCGCAGGACTCGCAGACCCAGGCCGGTCCGCAGGTGTCGCGTGCGCCCGACGACGTCCGGGGCCGTCTGACGAACCTGCGCCGGGGAATCCAGCAGGGACGGCAGGCCGGTTCCGGCAACACGGGCAGCTTCAATGTCGGCCCCACTCACCAGCAGGAGCGTGAGTTTTGAGCGCGATGAGCCAGGCGGCGCAGAATCTGAACTGGTTGATCACCAATTTCGTGGACAACACCCCAGGGGTGTCGCACACGGTGGTGGTCTCCGCCGACGGTCTCCTGCTGGCCGTGTCCGAGGGCTTCCCCCGTGACCGCGCCGACCAGCTGGCGGCCGTCGCCTCCGGACTGACCTCGCTGACCGCGGGTGCCTCCCGGATCTTCGAGGGCGGTCCGGTCAACCAGACCGTGGTGGAGATGGAGCGCGGCTTCCTCTTCATCATGTCCGTCTCGGACGGCTCGTCGCTGGCCGTGCTCGCTCACCCCGAGTGCGACATCGGTCTCGTCGGCTACGAGATGGCGCTGCTGGTGGACCGCGCCGGCAGCGTGCTGACCCCGGATCTCCGCGCGGAGCTCCAGGGCAGTCTGCTCACCTAACGGATCAGGCGGGTATGCCCCAATCCATACCCGCCTGTTCGTCTTCTGTCGTCTTCACCACACACCCGTCGGCCGCCCCATCCGGCCCCCCACCGGCCCAGTCAGACGGCAAACAGACCACCTGCTGTCACGACCGGAGGATTCATGACCCCGCCTACCGCCTCTCACGATCCCTACGGCGCGTCGATACACGACGCGTCGTACGGAGACGAGGGCGAACAGCCGCTGGTCCGCCCCTACGCCATGACCGGCGGCCGGACCCGGCCCCGGTACCAGCTCGCCATCGAGGCGCTGGTGTCGACCACGGCCGACCCGTCCCACATGTCCACGCTGCTCCCCGAGCACCAGCGCATCTGCCACCTCTGCCGTGAGGTCAAGTCGGTGGCCGAGGTGTCGGCCCTGCTGTCGATGCCCCTCGGGGTGGCCCGGATCCTCGTCGCCGACCTGGCGGAGGCGGGCATGGTGGCGATCCACCAGCCAGGCAATGGAGAGGCCGGCGGCACGCCGGATGTGACGCTGCTCGAAAGGGTGCTCAGTGGACTTCGCAAGCTCTAGCGGTGGCGCGGCCGCGGGAGGCCGCTCGACCACCAGCGCGAAGATCGTGGTGGCGGGTGGTTTCGGCGTGGGCAAGACCACGTTCGTCGGCGCCGTCTCGGAGATCAACCCGCTGCGTACCGAAGCGGTCATGACCGCGGCGTCGGCGGGCATCGACGATCTGACGCACACCGGTGGCAAGACGACGACGACCGTCGCCATGGACTTCGGCCGGATCACCCTGGACCAGGACCTGATCCTGTACCTCTTCGGTACGCCCGGTCAGGACCGCTTCTGGTTCATGTGGGACGACCTGGTCCGCGGCGCGATCGGCGCCGTCGTACTCGTCGACACGCGGCGCCTCGCGGACTGCTTCCCGGCGGTCGACTACTTCGAGAACAGCGGCCTGCCGTTCGTCATCGCCCTCAACGGCTTCGACGGACACCAGCCCTACACCCCGGAGGAAGTGCGGGAGGCGCTGCAGATCGGCCCCGACACACCGATCATCACGACCGACGCCCGCCACCGCGCGGACACCAAGAGCGCCCTCATCACGCTGGTCGAGCACGCCCTCATGGCCCGCCTCAAGTAGGCACTTCCGGCAAGGCGGAACAAGCGGCTCGGAGAGGCGGCGAAGAATGGCCGATTGCGGTACTTCCGTACGCGCATAATCAAGTAGACGTAGACATACGGAAGTTGTCGTAGTCATTCAGCGAGCGGGCTGTGTCCTCGGACACGGCCCGCCGCCGCGTTCATAACGTTTCGACAGAGAATTGCGGCGAGTCGGACACGAGACGCAGCCGTACGGTGCCGCTGCGCTCACATGAGCCCCTCCTTTTGGCGCACCTCGCTCTTTATGCCCGTTTTATCGGGCGAACGGACCGGCGGTAATCACTCGATCGGGCTGTTTGGAGCACGGCCGCTTTACATGCTGCAATGCACGAACTCCCGAGTAGTACGGCTCTGAACAAGAAGAACGGCACAACCTAGGTGCCGACGCCGAGAGGTTGTTGGTCGAGTGAGGCGAAGTACGAAGAGCGCCGCTGAGCAGCAGGCGCGGGGCAACTTCACCCCGTCGCGCGCCGCGGCGTCGCCTGCCGACGCGCCCGTGACGCCGCCGT
The DNA here is from genome assembly GCF_022414595.1 of Streptomyces sp. MUM 203J. Taxonomy (GTDB): domain Bacteria; phylum Actinomycetota; class Actinomycetes; order Streptomycetales; family Streptomycetaceae; genus Streptomyces. The sequence goes on from NZ_JADWYO010000108.1 coordinate 3,699, forward strand.
CGACCGGGGCCGGTGAGAGCGGCGGAAGCTCCAGCCGACTGTCCCCGCGCAACTGGCACGTGGCCACGCGTCTGAACGCGATCCTGCTGATACCCGTGCTGGTCGGCCTCGTCATGGGCGGCTTCCAGGTGACGGCCTCGGTCGACACCTGGCAGGAGGCCCGGGACGCCGAGAAGACCGCGCGGATCGTGCGCGCCGCCGCCGAGTACGGCAAGGCACTGCTGAACGAGCGCGATCTCACCGCCCAGCCGCTGCTCACCGCGAAGACCTCCGAGGACCGCGAGGCGAGCGCCGTCACGGACGCGTACGCCGAGACGGACGCGGCGAAGGAGAAGTTCGACGTCGCGGTCCAGGACATGCCGTCCACGGGCCGCCTTCAGCGCCGTCTCGACCTCTTCCGCAAGGAGGAGCCGGAGCTGGACCAGCTCCGGGAGGCCGCCTACACCAAGGCCCTGGACCCGGTGCAGACCGAAGAGGGCTACGTCAAGGTCCAGCACTCCCTGATGGAGTTCGCCAACGAACTCGGTCTGGGCACCGGCAACGTCACCAGCTTCGGCCGTACCGTCTACGCCGTCCAGCTCGCCAAGGCCGCCGAGTCACTCCAGCGCTCGATCGGCATGCACATGCTGACGCGGCCGAGCAAGGACCCCGAGGTCTTCCGCGATCAGTCGAAGGCGTTCAACTCGTACAAGTACCTGGAGACCATCGCCATCGGCGAGTTCATCTCCGGCGGTACGGAGGACGACGTCCAGCGGCTGACCGAGGTCATGACCCGCAAGGCTCAGGACGGGGCCCGGGAGTTCCAGGCCGCCGGGGTGCAGCCGCCGGTCGCGGAGAACGCGGCGGGCCAGAAGTCGATCTTCGACGGCATGGCCAACGAGATCGGCAGGGCCGAGGACGCCGAGGACATCGAGGCGCTCAAGACGCGCAAGGTCGGCGGGGTCCCGCCGGAGAGCTGGATGGCCGTCGCCACCGGCAAGTTCGAGGGTTACGCCGAGGTCGAGGCCGAGCTGCTCGACAAGGCCGTGAACGACGCGGCGAGCATCGCGGACGATGCGCGCAACGACGCCTTCGTCAACGGCGGCATCGTCGTGGTCGCGCTGCTGGCCGCGTTCATCCTGGCCGGGATGATGGCCCGGCAGATGAGCCGCTCGATGCGCAGCCTGCGGCACGCCGCCCTCGGGGTCGCGGAGCAGCGGCTGCCGATGCTGGTGGACCAGCTGTCCCGGACGGATCCGGGCAAGGTGGACACACGCGTCGAACCGATCCCGATCGGCAGCCAGGACGAGATCGGCGAGGTCGCCCGCGCCTTCGACCAGGTCCACCGCGAGGCGGTCCGGCTGGCCGCCGAGCAGGCCCTGCTGCGGGGCAACGTCAACGCGATCTTCACCAACCTGTCGCGGCGCAGCCAGTCGCTGATCGAGGGCCAGCTGACCCTGATCACGGAACTGGAGAACAACGAGGCCGACCCGGACCAGCTGGAGAACCTCTTCCGGCTCGACCACCTGGCCACGCGCATGCGCCGCAACGGCGAGAACCTCCTGATCCTCGCGGGCGAGGAGCCCGGCCGCCGCTGGGACCAGCCGGTCCCGCTGGTCGACGTCATGCGGGCCGCCGCGTCCGAGGTGGAGCAGTACGAGCGCATCGAGCTGTCCGGGGTCCCCGAGGCGGAGATCCACGGCCAGGCCGTGACCGACCTCGTGCACCTGCTGGCCGAGTTGCTGGAGAACGCCACGACGTTCTCCTCCCCGCAGACCAAGGTGCGGGTCACCGCGACCCGGCTGCCCGACGGCCGCGTGATGATCGAGATCCACGACAAGGGCATCGGCCTGACCGCCGAGGACTTCGCGGACATCAACCACAAGCTGGCCAACCCGCCGACCGTGGACGCCGCGGTGTCCCAGCGCATGGGCCTGTTCGTGGTCGGCCGCCTGTCTCTGCGGCACGGCATCCGCGTCCAGCTGCGCCCCTCGGGCGAGCAGGCCGGCACCACGTCGCTCGTCATGCTCCCGGACGCCATCACCCACGGTGGCGGCGGCGAGCCGATGGTGGACGACTTCACCGTCTCGCAGATCATCCCGGAGCAGCAGACGTACGAGTCGGCTCCCGCACCTCTGCGGACCGCCGCCGAGCTGGGCTTCGACGATTCGCAGTACGAGCAGGACCCGGCCGGGCTGAACCCGGTGGGCCGCTCCCTGATACGTGACCAGCGCCGTGCCGCGCTCGGCGCGCAGGTCCAGGGCGGCGAGGACGCAGGGGACCAGCAGCAGGACGCGTACGGCCCGGACGGCTACGAGCAGGAGCAGTACGACCAGTACGGCGCCCAGGGCCAGTACGGCGCCCAGGAGCCTTACGAGAGCCGCGAGCAGGCCTACGACGGCGGGCAGGGGCCCCAGGACGGCTACGACAGCCGTCAGGACCCCTACGACGGCGGGCAGCAGCGCCAGGAGCAGTACAACGGCTCGCAGGAGCAGTACGACGGCGGCCAGGCGTACGGCCAGGGCGGTGGCTACGCCGACGGCGGCCAGGGCTACGACGACGGCCGGTCCGGCTACACCGACGGCGAGTCCGGCTACAACGCCCAGTCCGGCTACGAGAGCCGTGACGGCTTCGACGGTCAGTCCGGCTACGACGGCCGCGACGGCTACGGCGCGTACGGCTCCGGCAGCCCGGACGGGTCCGCGGACGACGGATACCGGCAGAGCGGCGAGCAGCAGTCCGGCGAGTACCCGCAGCCCGCATATGCGGAAGGCAGTTACGCTGACCCCAGCGCCGGCCAGTCCCCGTACGGCAACCAGTTCGACGCCCAGCCCCACCAGGGTGACTGGCCGAACCAGGCCGGCCAGACCGGTGGCTACGCCGACGGCTACACCGGCGAATCGGAATCCTCTCAGGGCGCTCCCACGAACGACCGGGACCGCGTAGGCTTCGACCGTCCGGGTTCCGCTCCAGGCACCGACCACGAGCACGAGCTGACCGGCGCGGGCCTGCCGCGCCGCGGCAGCCAGCGGCCCGCGGGCGGCGGCCAGGGCCAGACCCCGGACCGGGACCGGCAGGACGCGCCGGGCCAGCGGGCCGAGCAGGCCCCGAGCGCCCAGCAGGCCCAGCAGGCCCCGGAGACACAGGGCGAGGCGGGCGACCCCGAGGGCTGGCGTTCGGCGAACGACGAGCGCTGGCAGCGGGCCAACAAGCTGAGGGACCCGAAGGCCGGCGGAGTGACCTCCTCCGGGCTGCCCAAGCGGATCCCCAAGGCCAACCTGATGGAGGGGACTGCTGAGCAGACCCCTCAGGGCGGCCCCCAGGTCTCCCGCGCCCCCGAGGACGTGCGCGGCAGGTTGAGCAACCTGCGGCGCGGTGTCCAGCAGGGACGCAACGCGGGAACGGACATGAACGGACCGGCCACTTACGATCGACCCAGTGGCCCGGGTAGTACCTACAACCAGGAGCGTTAGTGTGAGCCCGATGAGCCAGGCGGCGCAGAATCTGAACTGGTTGATCACCAATTTCGTGGACAACACCCCCGGGGTGTCGCACACGGTGGTGGTCTCCGCCGATGGTCTCCTGCTGGCGATGTCGGAAGGGTTCCCCCGTGACCGCGCCGACCAGCTGGCGGCCGTCGCCTCCGGACTGACCTCGCTGACCGCGGGTGCCTCCCGGATCTTCGAGGGCGGTCCGGTCAACCAGACCGTGGTGGAGATGGAGCGCGGCTTCCTCTTCATCATGTCGATCTCGGACGGTTCCTCGCTGGCCGTGCTCGCCCACCCGGACGCCGACATCGGCCTCGTGGGTTACGAAATGGCCCTCCTGGTCGACCGCGCGGGCTCGGTGCTGACCCCGGATCTGCGTGCGGAACTGCAAGGAAGTCTTCTCAACTAGCAGATAGACCGTGCGTTTCACGCCACCGCGCCTTATGGTGCGGTGGCGCGGTCCCACGGGACGTGGACCGGCGAACGGCAGTGCAGTCGGAGGAGGAATCGTGGCAACACCCCCAGGCGGTCATCAGGCGTACGAAGGTGCGCAACTGTCGCAGGGTGAAGCGGACCGCTTCAACTTCCCCACTGCACCGGGCAGACAGGGCTACCAGCAGCCCTATCAGCAGCCGCAGCAGGCACGTTCGCCACAGCCGGGGCACGGGCGTGGTCAGCCCACGCCGCAACGGCCGCAGTCCGCACGGGGACCGGGCACGGGCGCCCACAACCCCCTGGTCCGTCCGTACGCCATGACCGGCGGACGGACACGACCCCGGTACCAGCTCGCCATCGAGGCGCTGGTGTCGACCACGGCCGATCCTTCACGGCTGCAAGGGCAGTTGCCCGAGCACCAGAGGATCTGCCGGCTGTGCTTCGAGATCAAGTCGGTGGCCGAGATCTCGGCACTTCTCTCCATCCCCCTCGGCGTCGCCCGGATCCTCGTCGCGGACCTGGCCGAGGCCGGACTTGTCGCCATCCACCAGCCCGGCGGTGACGAGGCCGCCGGCGGCCAGCCAGACGTGACACTGCTCGAAAGGGTGCTCAGTGGACTTCGCAAGCTCTAGCGGCGGTGCGACCCGCTCAACCACAAGCGCGAAGATCGTGGTGGCGGGTGGTTTCGGCGTGGGCAAGACCACGTTCGTCGGCGCCGTCTCGGAGATCAACCCGCTGCGTACCGAGGCCGTCATGACGTCCGCTTCCGCGGGCATCGACGACCTCACCCACACCGGTGACAAGACGACGACGACCGTCGCCATGGACTTCGGCCGGATCACCCTGGACCAGGACCTGATCCTGTACCTCTTCGGTACGCCCGGTCAGGACCGCTTCTGGTTCATGTGGGACGACCTGGTCCGCGGCGCGATCGGCGCCGTCGTACTCGTCGACACGCGGCGCCTCGCGGACTGCTTCCCGGCGGTCGACTACTTCGAGAACAGCGGCCTGCCGTTCGTCATCGCCCTCAACGGCTTCGACGGACACCAGCCCTACACTCCCGACGAGGTCCGCGAAGCCCTTCAGATCGGGCCGGACACCCCGATCATCACGACCGACGCCCGCCACCGCGCGGACGCCAAGAGCGCCCTGATCACCCTGGTCGAGCACGCCCTCATGGCCCGCCTGCGCTAGTCGGTCCGCTCCCGCCCGTACGACAGGGCCCGCACACCGGTCACGGTGTGCGGGCCCTGTCCGCGTCTTCCGGTCCCGTGCGGCTGTGCCCGCACAGCGGAAGGCCCCGCACTCATGCTTGGGTTCCAGGGGTCGTCGCAACACCACTTGGTTTCAGGTGGTGAGTAGATCACGTAGACGCTCG
>NZ_JADWYO010000109.1 GCF_022414595.1 Streptomyces sp. MUM 203J
CCAGAACAACATCAACTACGCTGACACCAGCCGCATAACCCGTGTCCAGGATTCGGGGTCAAGGCCCAACGTCAGGTCAAGCGCTGTCCTGAGTGCTTACGGCTTCGGCTCAGCTCAACGCGAGGCCCCCTTGGCTCCGCCATGGACACAACGCGGCTGACGACTTCACACCGCAGACCCTGTCACCCACAGGGAGGCACTCGAAGGCGCGACGTTGATACCCACCAACCGAGACAGACGCCCGGATCCTCCGAGAGACGGCAAGCGTCAGCTTCCCTGCGGAAGTGAGACACCGACGAGGGTGGACACGGCCTTCGCCGTGTTAACCCAGTAGTCGGCGAGCGGGCGGGCCAGGCCGCCTGCATCGGCATGCATCGGCGAAGAACCCGGTGTGGCCGAGACAGAAGAGCACGACCTCTGCCCACTGGCCAGCGATCACCTGGAGGTCGGGGTAACGACCTTGGGAGCAATCGGCTTTGGGGGGTTCTGGTCGCTTGGCTCGGTGGGGGGTGCACATGAGATCTTTCTCTTCATGAGTACACCACCAGACGGATTGCCGATTTACCGAGTGCTGACCGGCCCGGACGACGCCGCGTTCTGCCATCGCGTGAGCGAAGCGATACGTCTTGGCTACGAACTGCACGAAGGCCCTGCGGTCACGTTCAACGGTGAGCGGGTCATCGTCGCTCAGGCGGTCGTGTGGCCGGCCCAGCCGTAGTGGTCGGCGTTCGAAGTCCTTCGGGCGTTGATCAGGTGGCTGAGGCGGCGGAGGATTCTTCTGGGTGATCGGCGGTGTGTCGGTCGAGCCTGGCCAGCAGATCGTCCAGGACGGAGGTGGTGAACTTCCACTGGAACGGCTGTGCCGTGGCGTTGTAGCGGTCTTCGAAGGCTCGGAGCCGGTCTTGGACCTGGTCGAGGTTCGTGAAGTCGTTGGGTGCCACGACTTTGCGTTGGACGACGGAGAAGAAGATCTCGACCTGGTTCGTCCAGGAGGCGTGGACCGGGGTGTGGACCATGACGGCGTTCGGAAACGCCGCGGTGAGACGGTCGATGGCCTTCTTCCCCCGGTGGGAGGAGCCGTTGTCGACGATCCGGAAGACGCGTCTGGCGCTGGCGTAGGGCTCGGTGGTCATGACCTGGGTGACCAGGTTCATGAACGGCACGATGCCGGTGGTGGCCTCGCAGCGGCCGAGGACGCGGGCGCGGTGGACGTCGTAGGCGGCCAGGTAGGCCAGCGCGCCGCCGCGCTGGTATTCGTGGTTGACGCGCATCGCCCGGGCCCGGCCCGGGGCCAGGGTCGGGTGGCAGCGGCAGCGGGCCTGGATCGAGGTCTTCTCGTCCGCGGAGATCACGTACTCGTCCTCGCCCAGCGGGGCACCGTCGAAGGTGCGGGCGTACAGGTCCATGACCCGTTGGGCTTTGGTGCGGAAGTCGGGGTCGCGGATGAAGATCCAGGACCGGTACTGCCAGGGCTTGAGCGCGTCCTCGTACAGCCAGCGGTGCACCGTGGACGCAGAGCTGCTGTCGGTGATCCCGCATGCGGTCAGTTCGGCGGCCAGTTCCGGGCACGACCAGCGCGCCAGCGGCACGCTGGTCTCGGCGGGTAACTGGCATGCCAGCGCCTTGGCCTCGGCGACCTGCACGGGGGTGAAGCGGGCGGGGCGCCCGCTGCGCCTCCGGTCGGCCAGGGCCGACAGCCCGCCGTGGGCGAACCGGCCGCGCCAGGTCCGCACGGTATCTATGTGCAGGCCGGTCTCGCGGGCGACGCGTGCGTTGGACCGGCCGCGCGCGGCCTGCAACACCACCTGGGCCCGTACCCGCAGCCGGTACTCGGTCTTGAGGCCGAAGGCCATCGTCTTCAGCCTCTTGCGCTCGGCTGCGGTCGGGGAGATCGGGCTGGCAGCAGCCATGGCCATGACGGGAAAGTCCGCCTTCGGAATCGGTCAGTCAGCCCCGCAGGTCAGCCAAGTCCTGCTCGGTGAGGCTGAGATCGGCGGCGGCGAGATTCTCCTCCAGGTGATCGAGTGATCCGGTGCCCGGAATCGCCAGCACCGACGGCGACATCGCCAGCAGCGAGGCGATCGCGACCTGTGCGGTGGTCGTGCCGAGTCGCGCTGCGACCTTGCCGAGCCGCTCCGCGCTGCGCGGCTCGCCACCGCCGCCGAGCGGGAAGTACGGCACGTACGCGATACCCGCTTCCTCGCATGCGGCCAGCAGCCCCATGTCACCGGTGTGCCGGTTCTGCACCGCCGCGACGGGCGCGATCGCCCTCGCCTCGGCGAACTGGGCGGCGTCGAGGTTGCTGACGCCCAGATGCCGGATCAGCCCCTGAGCGCGAAGCTCGGCGAGCACCGCGAACCGTTCGGCGATCGACTCGCCACCCGGTCCGCTCATCCCACCGACCCGCAGGTACACCAGGTCGAGCCGGTCCAGCCCGAGAGAACGCAGATCCGCCTCCACCAGGCCACGCAACTGATCAGGCATCGCCTGTTCACTCGGCAGACCCTTCGGACCCCGCAGCGGACCGACTTTCGTCGCGATCACCAGGCCGTCCTCCCGGTACGGCGTCAATGCCCTACGGATCAGCTCATTGGCCCGCACCGGCCCGCGGCCGTAGAAGCCAGCCGTATCGAGGTGGTTCACACCCAGCTCCACGGCGCGCCGGAGCACCTTGATGCCGGTCTCCGGCGCCCGCACCGGGCCGTCGAAGGTCCCCATCGCCAGGCGCATCGCGCCGAAGCCGAGGCGATTGATGGCCAGATCTCCACCAAAGGAGAAAGTCTTGATCGTCATGAGGCTCATGCTGTCCGCCCCTCACCACGCCCCGCGAACGCATGGCAGCTTGCTGCCAGACTGGGGGAATGCGGAAAGAGCAGGTGTACTCCGTCCGAGGGGACGCAGAGCTGATCACACGCGCCGGACACCTCTTCGAGTCTGCGCAGACCGAGTTCCTCTGCGGCGCCCGGGACCTCAGGACCTGGTCACAACCCCAGGCCAGGGCAGCGATCCGCAACCGGATGCGAGCCACGGACTCCACCGGCTTCACCTCCCGCAAACTGCTCAGCCCGGTCGCCCTCGCCGACGAGGAGGCCCGCACGCACCTGCAGATGGTGCAGCACAAGGGCGCTGCCGTTCGGATCAGCAGCTCACCGATGCCACACGAAACCATCCTCATCGACCGGCGCGTGGTGATCCTCGCCGGCCAGCACACCCCCACCGGCCGCGAATACACCGTCACGACGTCGCAGACCCTGGTCGACGGCGTCCACTCGCTGTTCCAGGCGATCTGGGACACCGCCACCGATCTCAACACCTACCTGCACAGCAACGCCCCACACCTCGACGCCGACGGACGCGTGATCCTCCAAACACTCGCATCCGGACTCACCGACGCATCGGCGGCCAAACGGCTCGGCATCTCGCTCCGCACCTACCGGCGGCGCGTGGCCGACCTGATGGCCAAACTCGAGGCCGACTCCCGATTCCAGGCCGGGCTGCGCGTAGGCGAACTGGGCATACCGCGCTAAACAGAAGCAATTGCCCCTCGTCAGTGGCCCAGGCGCATCTGCCGCAAATCAACCACCGCGTCAACCCCCGAAGGTCTTGCGAGCTCGACCACTTAGGACTTGTGGTCGCGGTCTGCCCGTGACACGAGAAGGGCCGGACGGGGTTGAACGAGTTGTGACGCTTACCTGGGCCCGTGCGGCCTGTTCCCATCCTGCCCTGTCCGGAGTCTCCCGCGCACACTTCGGCGAGTTGCTCGAAGAACTTGCTCCGCGTCGGGAGGCTGCCCGCGAGTCGGCGCTGCGCCAGCGGCGCGGCCAGGACCGGCGTCGGGGCAGGTGCCGGACCGAAGCGGCGGCTGGTCTTCGTGGACCGGCTGTTGGCCCGCGCGGTCGCTGAAGCGGCGGGCCTGCAGCCGCCGGCCATCTACCGGCTGTTGGGGGACAAGGACGGGCCGCTCGACGCGGTGGCCGAGCACGGCTTCACCGCGTTTCTCGCCACCAAGCACGTCGGCCCGGACCCGCGGGACCCCGTCGAGGACCTGAGAGCCTGCTGGGACGTCGCGGTTGAGTACGGCCTGGCCAACCCCGCGCTGTACACGCCGATGTGCAGCGAGCCCACGAGGACCGCCTCGGCCTCCTTCAAGGCCGGCATGGAGATCCTGATGGGCCGCATCCGGCGCCTCGCCGCCAGCGGCTGGCTCCGCGTGGACGAGGAACTCGCGGCCCAGATCATCCATGCCACAGCGCGTGGTGCAGTGCTCACCTGGCTGTCCCTGCCAGTGCACGGGCGGAACCCGGCCCTGTTGACCACCTTGCGGGAGTCCATGGTCGCCGCCGTAACCAGTCAAGGGCCGTCCGTGCAGGACGCGGGCCGACGGGCGCCGCTCGCGCCTTGCGCGCAGCGCTGCCCGAACAGGCGACCCTCTGCAGTGCGGAGCAATACCTGCTGAGGGAGCGGCCGGGCCACCTCGCCGCCGACGGTTGAGGCGGAGTCACCACCTCCGCCGCCGGGTCGGACCGTTTGGTGCGCCGACCGCCTGCCGTCCGTCTGACCACCCGCCATCGCGACCGTTCCCGGTCGTGACGACCAGGCATGCTCGCACGAGACGCACCTGTCACATACAGAACCGCGGTTCTGCTAGTGTCTCCATAAGGAGAATGTAGATTCTTTTTGTGGGAGGTGTGGTGCCTCGGCTCACCGACGCGCGCAAGGAACTCAGGCGTACTCAGATCGCCGAGGCCGCCGTCCGTTGTTTCAGCCGCAACGGGCTGGAGCGGACCTCGATCGCCGACATCACCGCCGAGTCCGGCCTCTCGGCCGGCTCGATCTATGCGCACTACCGCAACAAAGCCGACCTGGTCCGGGCCGCCGCCCGCGAGGTGCTCGCCAAGCGCGCCGAAGTCCTCGGTGAGTACGCCGCGGCCGACGCCCCACCCGGCCCCGACGAACTACTCTCCCGCCTGATCGCCGCGATCAACCCCGCCGAGGCCCGGGTCGGCGTGCAGACCTGGGGTGAGGCGACCACCGACCCGGCCATCCACGGCATCGTCGTCGACATGACCGACCGGATGCGTGCGATGCTGCGCGACTGCGTCACGGCGTGGCTGGTCACGGTCGAGCATCACGAGCCGGCCGAGGCCCGGGAGCGCGCTGTCCCGATTGCCCGCCGGATCATGGCGCTCTATCAGGCCGAACTGCTCTACACCGCCTTGCGAACACCGACCGAGGAGACAGCGTCATGACCACCGCGACCGCTTCGTTAGCCGCCCGCAGCGTTTCCCGGATCGGCTACGGCGCGTTACAGCTCGAGCGGCTGCACGACCGCCGCGGCGAGGCCGTCGCGCTACTGCGCCACGCGGTCGAGCTGGGCGTCGACCACGTGGACACCGCCGAGTTCTACGGCTTCGGTTTCGCCAACGACGTGATCCGCGAGGCGCTGCGCCCCCAGGACGGCGTCCTGGTGGTCACGAAGGTGGGGGCTGACCCCAACCCTGGCGGGGAGCTGCCGTTGCGTCTGGCACAGCGGCCCGAACAGCTGCGCGCCAGCGTTGAGGACAACCTGCGCAGCCTCGGTCTCGACCGACTCCCGGTGGTCAACCTGCGGCGCCTCGACTCCGGCCCCGGGCTGCGTCCCGAGGGTGACCAGGTCGTCGATCTCGACGACCAGCTCGCGGTGATGACCGCCTTGCGCGATGAGGGCAAGATCGGCGCGATCGGTCTGAGCAGCATCACCCTCGACGTCCTGCGCCGCGCTCTGCCCGCGGGCATTGTCTGCGTGCAGAACGCGTACAGTCTCGTCTCCCGCGATGACGAGGACATGCTGCAGCTGTGCGCGGCCGAGGGCATCGCCTGGGTGCCGTTCTTCCCGCTGGGCGGGGCCTCCCCCGGCCTGCCCAAGGTCACCGACGAGCCAGCGGTGCACGCCGTGGCCGAGTCCCTGGGCGTCACACCCTCCCTGGTCGGCCTCGCCTGGCTGCTGCACCACGCCCCGAACGTGCTGCTCATCCCCGGTACCGCCGACGCCGCCCACTTGGAGGCCAACATCGCGGTCGGCGGGATCGCGCTCGACGCCGCGGCCCTTGCCACCCTCGATGGCATCGAGTCCCGCTCCAACGAAGTCCTCATTGGCTGACGGGAACCAACGCGGCCCGGGCCGCGACCGCACCACACGCCGGACACCTGACGAACCCCCAGGCCACGTCGGGAAAACCGCTCTACCATTCTCCAAGGACGGATCATGAAGGCCATCATCTACCGCGACAACGGCGCCCCCGACGTTCTGCAGTTCGTCGACCGTGACCTGCCGGCGCCCGGCCCGGGCGAGGTTCGCGTCCGGGTCGCTGTGTCCGGGGTCAACCCGACCGACTGGCAGGCGCGCGCCGGCGCCGGTCACCCCAAGCACTTCTCCGAGGTCACCCCGCACCTCGACGGCGCCGGCACGATCGACGCCATCGGTGAGGGTGTCGACCAGAGCCGGGTCGGTCAGCGCGTCTGGCTGTTCATGGCCGCCGCCGGGCGGCCCACCGGTACCGCCGCAGAGTTCACCGTCGTGCCTGCCGAACAGGCCGTGCCGCTGCCCGATGAGGCCGGCTTCGACGTCGGCGCCGCACTCGGAGTCCCCGCGTTGACCGCCCACCGCGCACTCACCGTCGCCGAGGACGGGCCGCGTCGGCTGCGGCCCGGGGCACTCGACGGGAAGGTGGTGCTCGCCGCGGGCGGGGCCGGAGCGGTCGGGCACGCGGTGATTCAGCTCGCCCGATGGGCCGGCGCTACCGTGATCAGCACGATCAGCAGCCCGGAGAAGGCCCGGCTGGCCGCCGCCGCCGGGGCCCACCACGTGATCAACTACCGCGAGGGCGACCCGGCCGCCGAGATCCGCAGTATCGCCCCGGACGGCGTCGACGTCGTCGCAGAGGTGGCGCTGGGCACGAACCTCGCACTGGACCTGGCCGTGCTGCGAACCCGCGGCACGATCTCGACCTACGCCAACGACGGTGGCAAGCCGGTCGAACTGAACGTGCTGCAGAACATGGTGCTGAACACACGCTTCCAGTTCCTGGTGCTCTACACGGCCGGTCCGGAGGCACGCACCACGGCCGTCCAGGACGTCACCGCCGCAGTACGCGACGGCGCGCTGCCGGTCGGCGAGGAGCACGGCCTGCCGCTGATCCGCTTTCCCCTCGACCGCACCGCCGACGCGCACCGGGCGGTCGAAAACCGGGCGGTCGGCAAAGTCCTGGTGGACGTCTCCTCCTGACGTCCAGTGAGCCTCCGCCAACTTGAAGTTTCAGTTCAAAGGGCTGATGTGGCCGGTTCTCGGAGTACTCACGCTGGTCGGGGGCGGGAGTCCGCGGAGAAGATCATCCGTCAGCGGTTGGCTCCGAGGTTCGTCAGGACGAGCAGGGCGCGCAGGAGGCGGGTGGCGGGCGGGGGCGGTTTGGGGCTTGGTGAGGAACCGCCAGTTCTTGAGGTGGGCGAAGGCGTGCTCGACCGGTGCGCGTCCGAGGCGAGGACGCGGTTGGCCTCCTTCTGGCCCGGGGTGAGCTTGTGGGTTCGGGTGGCGGTGTAGTCGGTGACGGTCACGGGGTAGACGATGCCGTTGTCCAGGCCGGGAACTGTAGGCAAAAGTGCGGAGGCATCGTGGAATGGTCCGGCTGGCAGGTCCCCGGTGACGGGGTGCAGCTCCCAATGCTGCACTTCGATGCCGACCAGTACGACGCCGCGGTAGCCCGAGCTTCGGCGATGGCGGCGGGTCGACGTGAAGTCATGAAGTCGGCCAGCCCTTATGGTTGACTGCGACGCTCCACGACGAGATGAGCTGAACGGCTCGTGCTGCCGCCAGCCGTCTGTCGCACGGCATCACAGGCGGCAGATCGCCGTTGGTAGTGGCAGCGTCAGGCTGTTGCCTGGTGCTGTCGGCGCCAGTCGGACCAGTGCGGCAGTCTGGCCAGGGAAGTCGATGGGATCAGGGCGGCTGTGAGCAAGAGTCGGGTCTCTGGGACGGTCAGTGATCGCATCGCGGCTGCGGGCAGATTGGTGTGGATCGGCGGCCCCGGCCGGAGCCGCGCTGGCGGCGACGGCAGCCAGAAGAGCCAGGGCGAGCGTGACGTGCCGGTGCCATGAGGTCCAGTGTCTGACCTGGTAGTGGTCGAGTCCGACCCGGCTCTTGGCGGCCTGGAAACATTCCTCGACGCTCCAGCGGACACCAGCAACGCGGACCAGCTCCGCGAGGGTGACTGTAGTGGGTGACCAGCACAGGTAGAAGGTCTGTTCACCACTGGAGCGGTTGCGGCAGTAAGCAGGTGGCGGTGTTCGCCGGTGCCGGTGTGTATCCAGGCCCAGCCGTAGTGGTGCGTGCCCTTCGCGCCGCTGCCAGGCGGTGGCGGGCAGGCGGTTGGCGAGAGTGTCCGCGCGGACGGGGGGTGTGGGCCACCAGCACGCCGCCGGGCAAGGAAAAGGGGAGTTGCAGAAGGATTCTCCGGGCGGCGTCACCGTCGAGGCGGACGACCACGGGCTCGGCCGCTCGCGCGGGGCCCTGACCACCAAGCTGCACTTGGCCGTCGAACGGGCCTTGACCCCGAATCCTGGACACGGGTTATGCGGCTGGTGTCAGCGTAGTTGATGTTGTTCTGG
>NZ_JADWYO010000110.1 GCF_022414595.1 Streptomyces sp. MUM 203J
GCGCGGGGCCGACCGCCGGGCGGGAGGGGGCGGGACCGCCACCAGCGCCCCCTCCGGCAAAGCCGCCCGCGGCTCCGGCCACCGTGGCGGCCGCCGCGGCTAGGCTGCCGGGCAGCGCTTTCCCGCGGCGGACCGCACCTCCCGGTGAGCGTCCGGGACCACGGGGCAGCCGTCCGGGGAGTTCCACGGCACTGCACGCGCCCCGTGCGTACCGGCCTGGTGGCGGGTCTTCCCGGCGACGAGGGCCTACCGGCCCGGCATGCCACCGAGGGCGGGCCGCCGCTCGATCCCGGCGAGGCTCAGGCCGGTCCGCGTCACGCCGCGCACCGTCGGCCGGTGCGGGCCCGGTCCAGCAGTGACGTCGGCTCGTGCGGGGCTCGGCACGGGCTGCGGGTTGCGCACAGCAGCCTGGGCGAGGCCGGTCGTCGGGCCGGGTGGCCGGTCAGCCGTGTGCGGCTCGCCCGGGGCGCGCCGGGCGGCGGGGGCCTCCACCGAGCAGCCGCGCGGCACGGGCCCGGCCGAGGCGGACCGGTGACCTCCGGCACCGCCGAGAAGCCCGTCCAGGGGTCGTACGTCACCCGGCGGCCTTCCTGTCCTGCGGACCCCGAGGTGCCCGGCCTCGCGCCGCCTCCCCTGCTCCGGCTGTTCCGCCCGACGCCGGCAGGGCGGAGTCGACCCGGCTGGGCCGCCGGGGCCGGGCCACCCGTCAGGACCCGCGTCCGCGCACGACGCGCGGGCCGTGCCGCCTGCAGGCCCCGCTTCAGGAGACGGCGACGACGACGGCGTAGCTGCCGGCGCCGAGCAGCCGCTCGCCCTCGATCTCCCGACCGGCGATGGTCAGCCGCTGGATGCGCCCGGTGGCTTCGTCGAACTCGATGTTCTCGACCGGGCCGAGTTCGCGTCCGGTTTCGGTCAGGGCCCGCCTGCCGAGGGGGTCGTGGTGCTTGTCCGCCGGAGTCGGGACGTCGGCCTCGGTCCGGATGTCGTCCGCTTTGCGCACGGTGATGGCGTCAGGGCCGACCGCCTGGATCTGGTTCCAGGTCACCAGCGTGCCGGGGCCCTTGGCCGTGAGACGGAGGGCGGCGATGCGTGCGGGTGAGGTGGCGACGGCGAGTCCGGTGACGGTGGCGAGGGTCTCGGCGGTGTCCAGGCCTATGACGCTTCGGCCCTTGATCTCGCTGAACAGCATCGTCACGTCTCCCGTTCCAGTCGTCTGCGCAGACCGCGCATCGCTTCGGGGAACCCGGCCAGGTCGCCTGCGGTGAACTCGCCGGTGGCATCGGGCACCAGGACCATCTCGCCGGAGACGGCCACGGGCTTGATCACAGGCAGCAGGACCCGGTGGGAGCCGCGGCCCGCGGTCTCGACCTCGTAGCCGGCCACGGCCGGCTTCCGGCCACCGGTGATGACGACATCGACGATCCTGCCGAGGCTGCTGCCGCTCTCGGTCATCACCCGGGCACCGATGACGTTTCCGCCTCCGGAAGCCGTGAGGTCCTTGGAGATCCGGTCGTCGTCGGCGAGCGCGCTCTCGTCCCGGATCATCACCGCGTCCGGTCCCAGAGCGTGCACCTTGTTCCACGGCAGGTCCCGCTTCAGCGGCCCGGCTAGCAGCCCGCGTCCGCTCAGGGTGAAACAGCGGACGCTGCCGCGGGCGGCGTCGAAGACGATGTCCTTGATCTGTGCGACATCCTCGCCCTCCAGCGTCACCACCGGGAGTCTGGCCATCTCGCTGGCCCGCACGAAGTCCGTCATGAGCGGGACCCGCCTCCGCCTCGTGGGGGCCGCCGGCCCGCGATCACTCCGCCGCTGCGCCGCCGTGCCTGGACCACGAGCAGCGAGACCGCGAACAGCACCACGATCGCCAGCGCGATCACCACCCAGATCCACCAGTCCACGTCCTGCACCTCCCGGTCCGCCGGGACCGCCCCCGTAGTTCAGTGTGCGACGAAGAGCGGCGGCTGTCGACGCCAGGACGGGACGGGGCCCAGCTGTCCGCCGGGGATGCGGGAGCGCCGCGCCGGAGCCGGCGGGCGGCGAGAACGATCTGCATCGCGGCAGCGGGACGCAGCAGGACGGGACGGAGCCTCTCAGGCATCCGGCCGCGGTGCAGGGCGGTCGTGGTGACGGCGACGACCGGCACGACCCACGCGGCCACGGCAGCGGCCCGTGCCGTACGGCTGGTCTCGTACCGCCAGGTGTGCCAGGTCCAGAAGGCGGCATCGGCGAAGGTGTCGGCGTAGTCCCCGAAGGGAGAGACGGTGCCCTGCCGCCGGGCGAGGCGCCCGTCGGCGAGATCGAGGCCGATCGCCACCAGCCCCGAGAAGCGGGCGCTCCCGCCGGGCAGGGCGGGAAGCGCACCCCGCAGCAGTGTCAGCATGTCCGCGGCGGCCAGGCGCCGCCGGTGTTCCAGCAGCCCGAGGTGCAAGGCGGCCAGCACCCAGCTGGCGGTCACCCATCGGGGGCCCGGCCGTCTGCCGGCGGCCAGTGCGTACAGAGCCGCGTGCAGGACGGTCAGTTCGGCCAGGGCCCGCGGGCGCCGGGCGGCCTGGACCACCGACCGCCGGGCAGCCCGCGCGAGGAAGAGCACGACGGCCGTCGGCGCCATGCCGCCTGCGCGCAGCTCGGCGAGCAGCGCGTTCGTGGCGGCGCGGCTGTCGGACATCCCGGCGGCAGGCTCCACGTCTCTCCTCGCTGTCAGGCGGTGGTGTTCACGGTACGGGCCGACGCGCCGCACGGCCGGTGCGCGCTCACCGGCCGGCGGGACCTCCCGGCCTAACGTCGGGCGGAGCAGGAGACGACACGTGCGGAGAGGATCGGACGATGGTACGGACCGGTGTTCTGGGAGCGATGGGAGTGGTGTGCGCGAGCACGGCGGCCGCGTACTGGGGGCTGGTGACCGGGGCGCTGCCCCTGGATCTGGGAGTGGGGCGGCGCACGCGGCCGCTCGGGCGGCAGACCGTCGAGATCGCGGCCGGGCGCGAGGTGGTGTTCGACGTGGTCGCCCAGCCGTACCTGGGCCGGGCGACCACGGCGATGCGGGAGAAGGTCGTGGTACTGGAGCGGGGCTCGGACCTGGTGCTCGCCGCGCACCGAACCCCCGTCGTCGGCGGCCGGCTGACCGCGACCACGGTGGAGACGGTCAAGTTCACCCGTCCGGAACGGGTCGACTTCCGCCTGGTGCGCGGGCCGGTGCCCGCCGTCACCGAGACGTTCACCCTCACCGAGCAGGGCTCCGGCACGCGCCTGGTGTACGAGGGCGAGATGGGGACGGATCTGTGGCGAGCGGGGCAGTGGTGGGGGGACCTGGTCGCCCCGCGGTGGGAGGAGACCGTGGCCGCCTCCCTGGCCGCAGTTCGCCACGAGGCCGAACGCCGCGCGTCCCCACGGTAGGGACCGGGTGTCCGTTCCACTGGGCGAGGCTGCGGCTTCGGTGAGCGCGCTTGCGGTTCCCGCGGCTCCCGGGCGTCTACGGTCGGACCATGGTGCTGCGGATCGTGCCCGGGCGGGTGCACACGGCGACGGCTGTCGGCCCGCCGGGCGCCGCCGGGCGCCTGCCGCGGATTCCGGCCGCGTACGGGCAAGGTGTGCCCCGGGCCGCTGTTCCGCTCCGCGCCCCAGTCACACGTGTCCGTCCCGGTGGCACGGCCGCTGCGGGTGCCGGGCTCCTGGCCGGCTTCGCGGGCCCGTCGGCCGGGGCCGGCCGGGTGGTCGGCGCCGTGGGCGGGGCTTCGCCCGGCCGACGGCGGAACACCGCCCGCCGCGGTGGGGACCCCCAACCGTCCGGGCCCGCCGATACGGGGCTCGCCGCCGCCGGGGACCGGTGCCGGACGGCCGCCGTCCGAGCGCACGGACCGGGCCAGGCCCCGGGCGCAGCCGATCCGCGCGGCGAAGACCGTGAAGCGACTGCCCCGAACGGGAGAGGAGTTCCCCGATGCCGAAGACCCCCGACCCCGGGCGCAAGGCGGACCGGCACGAGGTGTTCGTGGAGTTCACCAAGTCGATCTGCCCGCTGTGCAAGACACCCGTCGACGCGCAGGTCAACATCCGCGAGAACAGGGTCTATCTGCGCAAACGCTGCCGTGAGCACGGTGAGTTCGAGGCGCTGGTGTACGGGGACGCCGAGGAGTACCTGTCCTCGGCCCGGTTCAACAAGCCCGGCACGATCCCGCTGACCTTCCAGACCGAGGTGAAGGACGGCTGCCCGAAGGACTGCGGGCTGTGCCCGGAGCACAAGCAGCACGCCTGTCTCGGCATCATCGAGGTCAACACCGGCTGCAACCTGGACTGCCCGATCTGCTTCGCCGACTCCGGCCACCAGAGCGACGGCTACTCCCTCACCCGCGAGCAGTGCGCGCGGATGCTGGACGCGTTCGTGGAGTCGGAGGGCGAGGCGGAAGTGGTGATGTTCTCCGGGGGCGAGCCCACCCTCCACCGGCACATCCTCGACTTCGTCGACCTCGCCCAGACCCGCCCGATCAGGAACGTCACCCTCAACACGAACGGTATCCGCCTGGCCACCGACACACGCTTCGCCGCCGCACTCGGCAAGCGCAACCAGCTGCCCGGCAAGTCGGTGAACGTCTACCTCCAGTTCGACGGCTTCGAGGAGCGCACCCACCGGGAGATCCGCGGCCGGGACCTGCGCACGATCAAGCAGCGGGCCCTGGACAACTGCGCCGAGGCCGGTCTGACCGTCACCCTCGTCGCCGCCGTCGAGCGCGGCCTGAACGAGCACGAACTCGGAGCGATCATCGAGTACGGCATCGACCACCCCGCCGTCCGGTCGGTCGCCTTCCAGCCGGTCACCCACTCCGGGCGGCACGTCGCCTTCGACCCCCTGCAACGGCTCACCAACCCCGATGTCATCCGGCTGATCAGTGAACAGCTGCCCGGCTGGTTCCGCAAAGGCGACTTCTTCCCCGTCCCGTGCTGCTTCCCCACCTGCCGCTCCGTCACCTACCTCCTGGTGGACGGCGAACCCGGCGACCGCACCGTCGTACCGATCCCACGGCTGCTGGACGTCGAGGACCACCTCGACTACGTCACCAACCGCGTCACGCCCGACGCGGGAATCCGTGAGGCCCTGGAGAAACTGTGGTCGGCCTCGGCGTCCATGGGATCCGCCACGACCGCGGAGAAGCTGCGCGCCACCGCCGAATCCCTGGACTGCGCCGATGCCTGCGGAATCGATCTGCCACAGGCCGTGAAGCAGCTCGACGACAAGACGTTCATGATCGTCGTGCAGGACTTCCAGGACCCCTACACCCTCAACGTCAAGCAGCTGATGAAGTGCTGCGTCGAGGAGATCACCCCCGACGGGCGGCTCATCCCCTTCTGCGCCTACAACTCCGTCGGCTACCGGGAACAGGTCCGCGCCGAGCTGTCCGGCGTACCCGTCGCCCCGGTCGCCCCGAACGCGCTCCCCCTCACCGGCCGACTGGCCACGACCCCGTACGGCTCCAAGACCACGAAAGATGCCCGCGATGGACAGTGACCAGGCCAAGTCCTGCTGTGCTGAGGCGTACTCCGACGACGTGGTGGGCCTGCTGCTCGGCGACTCCTACCACCCCGGCGGCACCGCCCTGACCCGCCGCCTGGCCGACCGTCTCGGCCTCACCCCGGACATGCGGGTCCTCGACGTCGCCTCCGGCCGGGGCACCACAGCACTCCTGCTGGCCGACGCCTACGAGGTGCGGGCAGACGCTGTCGACTACTCGCCCGCCAGCACAGCCATCGCCCGGGGCGCGGCCGGGGCCGCCGGGCTCACGGGACGGGTGGCCTTCACCACCGGCGACGCCGAGCGACTGCCCTACCGGAACGCGGTGTTCGACGCGGTGGTGTGCGAGTGCGCGCTGTGCACCTTCCCCGACAAGCGCCGGGCCGCGGCCGAGTTCTTCCGCGTCCTCACACCCGGCGGACGCATCGGCATCACCGATGTCACCGCCGTCCCCGACCGTCTCCCGCCCGAGCTACGCGGGCTGACCGCCCGCATCGCCTGCATCGCCGACGCGCGGCCGCTCGAAGAGTACGCGGAGATCCTCGCCGCGGCAGGGCTGCGCACCCTCGCCGTGGAGCGGCACGACGAGGCGATGATCCGCATGGTCGACCAGATCCAGGCCCGGCTGGACCTGCTGCGCGTCACCGCACCGGCCCGTCTCGCCCAGGCGGGCGTGGACCTGGGCGCGGCAAGGGCGGTCCTCGACGCGGCCCGCGCCGCAGTCGCCGACGGCGTTCTCGGGTATGCGCTGCTGACCGCTGTGAGAGCACGGGGCGGACGGTCCGGCGAACCACCGCCGGGGCCGTGAGCGCCCGCGCACACCTGCCGGTGCCCTGCCCCCGGTGCCGGCGATGAGAACGCGAGGCAAGCACGACAGAGTGGAAGAGCACCACGGCCGTCACCACCCCGCCCACCGGTCAGGGAACGGGAGCCTCCCGGATCCGAGCCATCGGGACCGTCTCGCCGGCGCCCGCCGCACCTTCGGTGCAACACCGAAAGCACCTTTCCTGCAGGCACGTTCGCATCCTGCACGCTCAACCGTCACAGGCGAGCGCCCGGCATCACCACCGGCCACGGAACAGACCCGCTCACCGACCCACGGTGGGGAGGTCCGCCGAGAGCCCTGGGCGTTGGCGGCGGCAAGCTGATCACCGGCCTCACAGCCCTCGACGGAGACGTCATCGGCCTCACCCGGTGGGCCTGAGCCCGGACCGGTCCGCCACCGCCCCCGCGTCGATCCGATCATCCGCCCTGCGGTCGGCCCCGGCGAACCGACCGGGTGCGACCCTCCAGGGAGGGCGTGTCCGGACACCCAAAGCGGGTGATACCTACCGATACTCGACGAATGGCCGACTCATCACGGTTGATCAGCAGGCTCCGCAGCAGGGTGCTCCCCGAGTCCCAGCGCCGCACGCTCGAAGAAGTCGCCGAGGACCTGGAGCTGAGAAGGGGTGACACCAGGTCCAAACAGTCCGCCTACTGGACGATGCTGACACTCTCGGGCCTGATCGCCACAGCGGGCGTGCTGAACGACTCCACGGCCACGGTCATCGGCGCGATGATCATCGCACCGCTCTCCACTCCCATCATGGGCATCGCTGTGGGCGTGGTGCAGCGCCGCCGCAACGGCTCGGTCCCGTTCGTCTTCTTCGGCTGCCTGCTGGTCATCGTCCTCGGCGTGCTCTTCTCCGTCGTACTCCCCGGCTCCTACAACCTGCTCGCCAACAACCAGATCTCCAGCCGCACCTCCCCCGGCCTGCTCGATCTGATCGCCGCGCTCGCGACCGGCCTCGCCGGGGCCGTGGCTCTGGCCCGCCGCGATGTCGGCGCCGTGCTGCCGGGGGTGGCCATCGCCATCTCCCTGGTCCCCCCGCTGGCAGTGGTCGGGGTCTGCGCGGGCCGGGGCTCCTGGCTGCTGGCGCTCGGCGCGACGCTGCTCTTCCTCTCCAACCTGCTCGCCCTGGCACTGTCCGGGATGCTCATGTTCACAGCGCTCGGCTATGCCACCGAGACCGCACAGGCCCTGCCTCATGCCCCGCGCCGCGTACGGCTGATGCTGACGCTGCTGGTCTCCGCTGTGACACTGCCGCTGGTGGCGAACACCGGGATCACCTATCTCACCGCCATCTGGACCGAGCGGGTACAGACGGCCGCCACCGCCTGGGTACGCCAAGTGCCCGGCGCGGAGGTGACCTCGGTGAGCGTCACGGAACGCACCATCCGGGTCAACGTCCGCACGCCGAGCGACCTGCCGCCCGTCGACTCGCTGCTCGCCGACCTCAACGGGCAGATCCCGAACGGCATCCCGGTGGTGGTGGAGAGCACCCGGGGCCGCCAGGTGGAGGCGGGCACGGTCGGCGGGGGCTGAGCGCACCCGGCGCGTCCGCCCGCCCCTCCGCCACAGCACCCCGCAGTACCGGCATGCGCCCCCGGCAGGTTCGCGGCATCCTCTCGCTCCGAGGTGCTCGTGACGGTCGTGGACGGCAGTCCGTGTCGCAGATCGTCGACGGGGAGCCCCTGCCGATGAGTTCCCCGTCCTCGAACGGTCTGCCCAACGCCCCGACCGTTCTCGACAGGAGTGCCATGTCCACCATCCAGCCAGTGATCATTACTGCCCACCAGGATGTTCTGCTCGGCTTCTACACGAAACTGTTCGGGGCTGAGGAGATCTTCCGGGTGCCGACGGAAGGCCCGGCCTTCTACCTCGGCTTGCGCATCGGCGACACCGACCTCGGGCTGGCGGCCGGGACGAACCCGGGGACAGGGGCGGCACCGCGGATCCTGCTCAGCATCGGTGTCGACGACGTCGACGAGATGCTCGGCCGGGTGACGGCACTGGGCGGCTCGGTCCGCGGCGGCCCCGACGACATGCCGTGGGGACAGCGCGTCGCCCACATCCAGGACCCCGACGGCAACCCGGTGAACCTCACCCAGCCGATCCCGGCCCGGTGACGCTGGGGCCTTGACCCCGGATCTTGGACACCCGAGACACTTGGATCTTGAGTCCAGGAGAAAGGATGTCCC
>NZ_JADWYO010000111.1 GCF_022414595.1 Streptomyces sp. MUM 203J
CCCCCCGCCCCACCGGCCCCAGACCCAGCGGCCCCCGCCGCGCCACCCGCGCTCGCCGTGGCCCCGGCACCCGCCGCCGCACCGGCACCGGCCGCACCCGACGCCGTCCCGGCCGAGGCACCCGCCGCCGCGGCAACCGCACCGGCACCGGCCGCCCCGACGGTGCCCCCGGCGACGGCCCCTGCCGCCTTGAGGGAGAACCCGGCGGCGAACCAGCCGACGACCGCGACCGGAAGCAGCGCCGGGATCCCGGAGTTGACCTGCTCCAGCTCGCCCGCCGCGAGCCGGCATCTGACGCACTCCTCCAGGTGCTTGCGCAGCCCCCGCTCGGCCCGCATCCGCAGCCCGCCCCGTGCGTACGCCCCCAGCCGGTCGGCGTACCGTGCGCAGTCGCCTCCCGCGGTGAGCGACTGGCTCACATGAGCCTGCAGATATGCCTGCTTGAGCCCTTCCCGTGCCCGGCTGGCCAGGACCGCCGTCGCGTTGGCGGTCAGTCCGAAGAGCGGTGCGACCTCGCTGGGCGACTCCTCCTCCACTGTCGTGTGCCAGAGCACCGCCTGCCACCGCTCCGGCAGCGACCGGAACGCCCGCACGGCCAGGGACCGTTCCGCCTCGTGCATGGCCCGCACGTCCGCGGCCAGCTCGACCGTCTCGTCGTCCGGCAGTTCCGAGGCGCTCGTCGCCTGTGCCGCGAACATCGCGAAATCCTCGACGAGTTGCTCGCGCTTGGCGGTCCTCGTCCAGGCGGCCGCGACGTGCCGGACTGTCGTCATCAGGTAGGCCCGGACCGTCTGCTCCGGGCCTGCGCCCCGACGCACCGCCTGCAGGGTCCGAGCGAACACCTCGGCCGTCAGGTCGTCGGCCGTGTGCCGGTCCCGGCAGCAGGTGCGCGCGTACCGTCGCACAGCGTCCGAGTGCCTGCGGAACAGCTCCTCGTAAGCGGAGTCGTCGCCGCCCCGCATCCGCCGGATCAGCTCCGTGTCGGACGGAGGCACCTCCACGGGCGGCGGCAGCACCGAGTCGTACGACTCCCACGGCTCGGACGAGGCGGTACCCGCGCGTGTACGGTCCCGCCCGCGGCCGCGCCCCCGTTGCGGGGGGACGCTGGGGCCCTCCGTGCCGGCCACCCGCCGGGCGCCCCCCGGGCCACCCTGGTCAGGCACCTGCTCGTCGCGACCGTCACCGCTCATCGCGACCGCCCCCGTACCACTGCTCAGACCGGAACACCAAGCAAGCGTGCCACAGAGGTACGACCCCGCTGCCGCCGTACGGGGGTCAACCACTCATCCGGGGAGGCAGAACCGCACGAAAGCGCCGATAAGGCCCTTGTCCGGGACGAGACTTGCACTCCGGCTGAGCTACGGTCGCCCACTCCTCCACGGTTGCCCGGCCCCCGTTCGCCGAGGGTCGCTCGCCGGGTCCCGGGTCACACGGTGCGGGACCGGAGGCCCTCCAGGAGGATGTCCAGGAGGCGGCTGGCGGCAGCGCTCTGCTGGGCGGCGTCCGGCAGGGAGGGCGCGGCCGTGGCTATGACCAGCAGGACATCGCCCACGGTCACGTCACGCCGCAGCTCGCCGGCCTCCCGGGCCCGGAGTACGAGCTGGCCCACGACGTCGAGGAGTTCCGCGACGCCGGAGTGCTCCAGCTCGGCCGCCGGTATCGGGCGCGGGGTCACCATGCGCGGTTCGCCCGTCGGGGCCGTGCCCTCCGTCGACGAGGCGCGCTGATGCGGGACGCGCGCGGGGTCGACCGCCTGCTCGGGATGAGCGTCCACGACGTCCACCCCCACCCGCAGCACCTGCGGAGGAAGCAGCCTTCCCGCGCCCGAGGCGACGGACGTGCGCAGGAACCGGGAGAGCGCCGACCACGGCTCATCCTCCTGCCCCAGGGCTGCCCGGGCCTGCTCGGTCAGCCGGGCCGTCTCCTCCTCGGCTATGCGCCGCACCAGCACGTCCTTGCTCGGGAAGCGCCGGTACACGGTGCCGACGCCGACGCGGGCCCGGCGCGCCACGTCCTCCATCGGCGCCCCGTACCCGAGCTCCCCGAAGACCTCCCGCGCGGCGCGCAGGACGTGTTCCAGGTTGCGCTGCGCGTCCACGCGCAGCGGCGCCGGCCTGGTGGCCGCGCCGACGGCCGCGGACGTGCCGTTCACGGTCGTGCCGACCGGCACGGTCTGTGTCATCGCAGCGGTACGTGCCTGCCCATGCGAATCCTGAATGTGCATTGTGATCCCCCGGTTATTCGGCGTCTCCCCCCGGAGACTCCCCGCGCCTCTGACAGCCGGGGTCTGGTCCGGCCGTGCTGAGGTCGCACACACGGCGTTCCGGAACCCCGATGGGATACGAACATAGTTGAGACGGAGTCAATTCAGAAGGGGCTGTTCCGTCCGGTGCGCCCCCCGATCGGAGCAAGGACCGGAAGGCTCCCGATTCCGGACCCGTCCGGGATCCCTCATCTTGCCTTTGACCTGCAACTATTCGTGCTTCATCAGCGTAAACGCCACCCTGCGCCTCCCCGCCGCGCCGGTCACACAATTCGTCGGGCCTGTGGACAAACACCGGCGCCCGTTGCGTCATGGGATGGTGACGGCTGCAATCTCGCGGGGAGAGACCGACGCGTCCCCGACTCGTGCCCGCATTCTCGTCGTCGGCGGTGGCTACGTCGGGATGTACACCGCCCTGCACCTTCAGCGGCTGCTGAGGGCCGAGCTGAGGCGGGGCGCGGTGGAGATCGTCGTCGTCACGCCCGAGCCGTACATGACGTATCAGCCCTTCCTGCCGGAGGCCGCGGCCGGGAACATCTCGCCGCGCCACGTGGTGGTTCCGCTGCGCCGGGTTCTCGGCGGCTGCACGATCGTCATCGGCGAGGTCAAGGCCGTGGACCACGCGAAGCGGTCCGCGACCGTGGTCACACTCGCCACCGAGGAGGAGGCCGCCGGGCCGGTGGAGGTGGGGTACGACGAACTGGTGCTGGCGGCGGGTTCGATCTCCCGGACGCTGCCGGTGCCCGGTCTCGCTGATCACGGCATCGGTTTCAAGACGGTCGAAGAGGCCATCGGGCTGCGCAACCACGTCATCGAGCAGATGGACATCGCGTCGTCGACCCGCGATCCGGCGATCCGTGACGCCGCGCTGACCTTCGTGTTCGTCGGCGGTGGCTTCGCCGGGGTGGAGGCACTGGGCGAGCTGGAGGACATGGCCCGGTACACGGCGCGGTACTACCACAACATCAGACCCGAGGACCTGAAATGGGTGCTGGTGGAGGCGAGCGACCGGATCCTGCCCGAGGTGGGCGAGGAGATGGGCCGGTACACGGTGCGGGAGCTGCGCGCCCGGAACATCGACGTCCGGCTGGAGACCAGGCTGGAGTCGTGTGCGGACCGGGTGGCGGTGCTCAGCGACGGCAGCCGGTTCCCGACCCGCACGGTGGTGTGGACGGCGGGGGTGAAGCCGGCCCCGGTGATCGCGGCCACGGACCTGCCGCTGAACGAGCGGGGGCGGGTGCGGTGCACGGCCCGTCTGGGCGTCGAGGGGGTCGAACACGCGTGGGCGGCGGGCGACGCGGCGGCCGTCCCGGACGTCACGGCGGAGGAGCCCGGCAAGGAGTGCGCGCCGAACGCCCAGCACGCACTGCGCCAGTCGAGGGTCCTGGCCGAGAACATCGCGGCGTCGCTGCGGGGCAGGCCCCTCAAGGAGTACGCGCACAAGTACGCCGGGTCGGTGGCCTCTCTCGGCCTTCACAAGGGCGTCGCACATGTCTACGGCCGCAAGCTGAAGGGCTATCCGGCGTGGTTCATGCACCGCACGTATCACCTCAGCAGGATCCCGACCTTCAACCGGAAGGCGAGGGTCATGGCTGAGTGGACGCTGGCCGGGCTGTTCAAGCGGGAGATCGTCTCGCTCGGCTCGCTGGAGCATCCACGTGCCGAGTTCGAGCAGGCCGCCGGCCCTCCCTCGCCCCCTCCGGACCAGGCGGTCACCTCGGACTCCTCACCGGGCGGCAAGGACTCCCCGGAGCCCGGGAGGGCTCCCGGGCCGGGAGGCGCCCGGGGGGTGGAGGAGTCCGGTGGTGCAGGGAACGAGGGCGACGCCGCGGACACCGGGGGCGCGGACGGAAACGGAAGCACCAAGAACGCTGGCCCGAACCCCGATTGACGCTCCTTTGTCAGTGTGTTCGGTCACACTGGACGTGTGACCATAGGTGGGCTCACACCTGCACAGAGTGACTCAGCACGGCAACGACACGACGAGGCTTAGAGATCCGTGAACTTCACCCGTTGGAGCGCCCGCTTCCCCGGTACACAGCGCCGTGCCGCCGCCCGCAGGGCCGATCGCGGGGCCTCGCCGGCGCAGCGCGGGGAGAGGGCCGTGCCTGCCGCGCGCAGCGAGTGCGGGCAGCCTGAGGACCCGCGTTGCGAGGGCGCCGCCGCGCCGGGCGGTAGGGAGGGGAACGAGGAGCCTCCCGCGGGCGAAGCGGAATCGGCGTCGCCCCGCGCTCCTGCGCTGGAGGAGTTCTCGGTGCGGGAGATCCTGGGCCATCTTCCGGGGCTGGTCGCGCTCACATACGGCCGCCACCACCGCATCGCGTACGTGAACGACGCCTACGTGTCCGCGTTCGGCCACCGGCCCACCGGCAGTTCGGTGACGCTCAGCTGTCCGGAGCTGGCCGATCTGGGCCTGCTGCCGCTCATGGACCAGGTGCTGCGCAGCGGAAAGCCCCGTACGGTCAAGTCGCGGCGTGCGCACGGAGGCTCGTACACGGTGTCGTGTCTGCCGGTGGACCTTCCGGGTGGCGGAGTCGACGGCGGCGTCCTCGTCCATGCCGCCGATGTCACCGACCATGCAGAGGCGGCCGAGCGGTTGCGGGCCAGCGAGCGCAGGCACCGGGAGACCGCGGTGACGTTGCAGCGTTCGCTGCTGCCGCAGGAGCTGGAGCAGCCTGACGATCTGCGGGTGGCAGCGACCTATCAGCCGGGTGGCACGGACGCGGCGGTCGGCGGCGACTGGTACGACGTGATCACGCTGGGCGCGGGCCGGACGGCCCTGGTAATCGGGGACGTCATGGGGCGCGGGGTGCGCGCGGCGGCCGTCATGGGGCAGCTGCGTACCGCCGTACGGGCCTACGCGCGTCTGGACCTGCCGCCGCATGAGGTGCTGCAGCTGCTGGACGGTCTGGCGGCGGAGATCGACGCCAGCCAGATCGCGACGTGTGTGTACGCCGTGCACGACCCGAACGAGGGCCGGCTCGTGTACGCCTCGGCCGGGCATCTGCCGATCCTGGTGCGGGACGAGAACGGGGCGGTACGCCGTGCCGCGGACCCGACGGGGCCGCCGCTGGGGACGGGAGGCTGGCTGCACACGTCGGGCACGATCGCCCTGCCGCCGGGTTCCACGGCTGTCCTCTACACGGACGGTCTGGTGGAGCGGCGCGGTGAGGACATCGACGAGGGCGTGTCCTCTCTGGAGCGTGCGCTGGCGGGGGCGACCGGTACGCCGCAGGTGGTCTGCGACCGGCTGCTGCGGTCGCTGGGGGTGACGGCCGAGCACGACGACGATGTGGCGGTTCTGGTGCTTCAGCACCCTGCGCGGTCGGGACCGGACGCCGAGCTGTTCCACAACGCGGCGCTGGATCTGCTGGGCGGAGTGGAGGCGGCGCCTCGCGCGCGTGCCTTCGCCTCGGGCGTGCTGTCGAGCTGGCGGTTCCCGGTGGAGCTGCGGGACCTCGGCGTCCTGGCCGCGAGCGAACTGGTCGCGAACTCGCTTCAGCACGGGACACCGCCGATGCGGCTGCGGCTGCGCCGTACGGACCGGCGGCTGATCATCGAGGTCACGGACGGTGACGACCACCTGCCGCGCCGCCGCCGCGCCGAGACGGAGGACGAGGCGGGCCGCGGCATTTCGATCATCGCCACGATCGCCTCGTCCTGGGGCAGCCGCCGTACGCCCGGCGGGGGCAAGGCGGTGTGGTGCGAGTTCGCCCTGCCGGCCCGCCCCGCCGACTGAAGGTGGAGGCCGCCTTCAGACGGCGGCCTCCACCGCCGCCCGCTCCGTGTGCTGCGCCTGCGCGGACTCCCGAGCGGCCTCGGGCGGCTCCGTGCTCTCGGGACGGTGCTGTACGACGACACGGGAGCGGCCGACGGCGTACGGGTGGTCCTGCCTCTCCGTGAGCTCCCGCCCGAGCCGCAGTGCCAGCACACTGATGCCGAGCGAGAAGAGCACGAACGTCACGATGTACGGCCCGTGCAGCGCGGCTCCCATGGGTCCGCCCACGGCCGGGCCGACAGCCAGTGCCAGCTGTTTGACCAGGGCGAAGGCCGAGT
The DNA here is from genome assembly GCF_022414595.1 of Streptomyces sp. MUM 203J. Classification (GTDB taxonomy): domain Bacteria; phylum Actinomycetota; class Actinomycetes; order Streptomycetales; family Streptomycetaceae; genus Streptomyces. The sequence continues at coordinate 6,320 of NZ_JADWYO010000111.1, forward strand.
TGTACTGGCCGACTGCGCCCTCCGGCGCCAGGTCCGCGACCAGCGGCGCGACAGTCGGGGAGAGCATCGCCTCCCCGAGCCCGAACAGCCCGTATGTGGTGACGAACGCCGCCACCGCCATCTCCTGGCTGACCTGGCCCAGCCCCGCGTACCCGGCGAACAGCCAGGCAACGGCCCACAGCAGCCCGACCGCGGCGATCACCCGGGTGCGTCGGCGGCGCTCCACGAACCGCAGCACAAGGAACTGGGCGACCACGATGACGGCCGTGTTCGCGGCCAGTGCGATACCGAGCGTCGAAGGCTCGATGCCCGCGGCCTCGGTGCCGTACGCGGCGAGCCCCGACTCGAACTGGCCGTAGCAGGCGAAGAACAGCACGAAGCCCAGCACACACAGCTGCACCATGGCCCGGTGCCGCAGCAGCGTCCGCATGCCGCCGCCGACACCATGGCTCCCACCCTGAGCGGACGGCCGGGCGGCCACCGGGGAGACGAGGGCGGCCTCCGGTATTCGGACGGTGGCGGCTATCCCGGCGAGGACGAGGAACATGACGGCCTCGATCGAGAACAGCAGGACGAAGCTGCCGGGGCGGCTCTCGTCAACCAGCTGGCCGCCTATGAGGCCACCGATGCCGAGGCCGAGGTTCTGCAGGAAGAACTGCAGGGCGAAGGCGCGCGTGCGTCCCTCAGGCGCCGAGCACCAGACGATCAGCGTGGCCAGTGCGGGCTGCAGCACGGCCGTGCCGGCACCCAGCAGCGCCGCGGCCAGCACCACCGTGACCACATGCGCGGCGACCCCGAGGCTCATGGCGCCGACGGCGGCCACCAGCGCGGCGCCGACGAGGACGGGCAGCGGACCGCGGCGGTCGATGGCCCGGCCGGTGAAGGGCAGCACCGCCAGGGCGGCCAGCGCGAAGACCGCCAGAACGGCCCCCGCGGTAGTGGCCCCCAGGTCACGCACCTGAGCCACGTACACATAGAGGTACGGCACGGTGAACCCGAGCCCGAACGCGCTCAGCGCGTTGCCTGCCTGGATCCGGCGCATCGCCGCGCCCTTCGCCTTGGTCACACTCACCCACTTCGATCGTGTAGGGCTGAAGCCTGAAGACTTCACTCCTAAATTTCAAAGCTTAACTCTACACATCGAAGGACTTCGACGCCAAGTGGGACCGTGGGATACTCCTCGGCATGCCCGAGAGCCAGGAACCGAGCGTCGAGCCCAGCCTCGACGAACAGATCGCCGCCTATCAGCGAGAGTTCCGCGACCTCGACCCCCAGGTCGAGAAGGTGGTGTCGGCCCTTGGCCGACTGAACCGCCGGATGAACGTGGCGTACGGACGCCAGGTCGGGGACCTCGGCATCAGCAACGCCGAGTGGGAGGTCCTCAAGACCCTCGTGCTCGCCGGGGCCCCGTACCGCATGGGCCCGAGCGAGCTGGCCAAGAGGCTGGGCCTCACGCCGGCCGCCATGACCCATCGCATCGACCGCATGGCCGGCGAAGGCCTGGTCACCCGCGATCGTGACGAGACCAACCGTGTACGGGTGATCGTGGAGCTGACCGACGAGGGCCGTGCCAAGTGGCTCGAGGCCATGCGCATGGCCACCTCCTTCGAGGAGGAACTGCTCCAGGACCTGAGCCCGACAGAGCGGGCCCTCCTGGGCGAGCTGCTGATCCGCCTCCTGCGCCGGGTGGAGGACACCCAGCCGGACGCGGGTGGGCGTCTGACCGGTCTCGACTGACCCGGCCACGGAGCGCTGAGGGGCGGGGTTGACACTCCCTGCCCCCATCCGTAAAGTTCTCCGGGTTGTCACGGAGCCTTACCGGTTTCGCGACGGCGCCTCTGCCGCAGTAGCGGCCCTTCACACCAAGCACGATCTCCCGGATCGGGAACTGTTTCGGCATGCCGGAATTCGATCCCAGGACTCGATTATGAGTCGGCCGCGGAAATCAGCTAAGGTTTGAACCGCCGGAACGGCCCAAGCGGCCGGGAAAGCGAATCCCGCTGACTGGGAGTCAGGCCCGAAAGGATCTGATAGAGTCAGAACCGCCGGAAAGGGAAACGCGAAAGCGAAGAACAGACCGGCAAGCCCGCTCCAGCGGGTGGCAGAAACGGAAAACGGATCTGCTAAGCTGGAAACACCGAAGGGAAGCGCCCGGAGGAAAGCCTGAGAGAGTCTCTCGGGTGAGTACGAAGGAAG
>NZ_JADWYO010000112.1 GCF_022414595.1 Streptomyces sp. MUM 203J
GGCCACCGGCGGGCGCGGCCCCCGGCTCACCGGGCCCGCCCGGCAGCGGCGGCACCGGTGCGATGACGCCGGCACCCGGCCCGGCCGGCAGCGCCGGGAACCCGCCGGTGTCCTCGGCCACCGCGCGCGGCGGTGCCTGCTGCGGCGTGGGCGCCCCCGGTCCGTACCCGTGCGGCGGCAGTTCGTTGACGTGCAGCGGCAGGTACAGCGTGAACGTCGAGCCGCGCCCGGGCTCGCTCGCCGCATGGATCTCACCGCCCAGCAGCCGGGCGATCTCCCGGCTGATGGACAGCCCGAGCCCGGTGCCGCCGTACTTCCGGCTGGTCGTGCCGTCGGCCTGCTTGAACGCCTCGAAGATCACCCGCATCTTGGTGGAGGCGATGCCGATGCCCGTGTCGGTCACCGAGAAGGCGATCAGGTCGGCGTCCGGGTCGCTGAGCGAGCCCGCCTCCAGCAGCTGCTCCTTGATCGACGCCGGTACGTCGGCCTTCGCCGGACGGATGACCAGCTCGACCGCGCCCGTGTCGGTGAACTTCACGGCGTTGGACAGCAGGTTGCGCAGCACCTGGAGCAGCCGCTGCTCGTCGGTGTGCAGCGTCGCGGGCAGCTCCGGGGAGACCCGTACGGAGAAGTCGAGGCCCTTCTCGGCGGTCAGCGGCCGGAAGGTGGCCTCCACGTAGTCGACGAGCTGGACGAGCGCGATCCGGGTCGGGCTGACGTCCATCTTGCCCGCCTCGACCTTCGACAGGTCGAGGATGTCGTTGATCAGCTGGAGCAGGTCGGATCCGGCGCCGTGGATGGTCTCCGCGAACTCGACCTGCTTCGGGGAGAGGTTGCCGTCGGCGTTGTCCGCGAGCAGCTTCGCCAGAATGAGCAGCGAGTTGAGCGGGGTGCGCAGCTCGTGCGACATGTTGGCGAGGAACTCGGACTTGTAGCGCATGGACACGGCGAGCTGTTCGGCCCGTTCCTCCAGCACCTGCCGGGCCTCCTCGATCTCGGTGTTCTTGACCTCGATGTCGCGGTTCTGCCGGGCCAGCAGCTCGGCCTTCTCCTCCAGCTCGGCGTTGGACTCCTGGAGGGCCAGCTGGCGGCTCTCCAGCTCGTCGGACCGCTCCTTGAGCTGTGTGGTCAGTTCCTGCGACTGCTTGAGCAGGATCTCGGTCTTGCTGTTGACGCTGATCGTGTTGACGCTGGTGGCGATCATCTCCGCGATCTGGTTGAGGAAGTCCCGCTGGATCTGGGTGAACGGCTGGAACGACGCCAGCTCGATCACGCCGAGGACCTTCCCCTCGAACAGCACGGGCAGCACGATCACATACGCGGGCGCGGCCTCCCCGAGCCCGGAGGAGATCTTCAGATAGCCGGGCGGGACGTTGACCTGGATGGTGCGCTTCTCCTCGGCGGCGGTCCCGATGAGGGTCTCGCCGGGCCGGAACGCGGTCGGCATCGCACCGGCGGAGTATCCGTACGCGGCCCGCATCCGCAGCTCGTACGAGCCGTCCTCGTCGCCTCCGGGCTCGGTCCCGCCGCCGGTGGGCACGGCGATGAAGAACGCGCCGTGCTGGGCGGAGACGACCGGGGTCAGCTCGCTCATGATGAGCGAGGCCACGTCGTCGAGGTCGCGGCGGCCCTGCATGAGGCCGGAGATCCGGGCCAGGTTGCCCTTCAGCCAGTCCTGCTCCTCGTTGGCGAGGGTGGTGTCGCGCAGGTTGGCGATCATCGTGTTGATGTTGTCCTGGAGCACCTGGATCTCGCCGGAGGCGTCCACGTCGATCTTCAGGTTGAGGTCGCCGCGGGTCACGGCGGTGGCGACGGCGGCGATGGCCCGCACCTGCCGGGTGAGGTTCCCGGCCATCTCGTTCACCGACTCGGTGAGGTCCCGCCAGGTGCCGTCGACGTCCCGGACCCGTGCCTGGCCGCCCAGGATGCCCTCCGTGCCCACCTCGCGCGCGACGCGGGTGACCTCCTCTGCGAAAGAGGACAGCTGGTCCACCATCGTGTTGATGGTGTTCTTCAGCTGGAGGATCTCACCGCGCGCGTCGATGTCGATCTTCTTGGTGAGGTCGCCCTTGGCGATGGCGGTGGTGACGGCGGCGATCTGGCGGACCTGGCCGGTCAGGTTGGAGGCCATCGAGTTCACCGACTCGGTGAGGTCCTTCCAGGTGCCGGACACGCCCGGCACCCGGGCCTGGCCGCCCAGTTCGCCTTCCGTGCCCACCTCGCGCGCGACGCGCGTGACCTCGTCCGCGAACGAGGACAGCGTCGTCACCATGGTGTTGACGGTGTCCGCGAGTTCCGCGACCTCGCCGCGGGCCTCGACGGTCACCTTCTTCGTCAGGTCGCCGTTGGCGACGGCCGACGACACCCGCGAGATGTTCCGCACCTGCGAGGTCAGGTTGTTGGCCATCACGTTGACGTTGTCGCTGAGGTCCTTCCAGATGCCGGTGACACCCCGGACCCGTGCCTGGCCGCCCAGGATGCCCTCCGTGCCCACCTCGCGTGCCACACGGGTGACCTCGTCCGCGAAGTTGGAGAGCTGGTCGACCATCGTGTTGACGGTGGTCACCAGGTCGAGGATCTCGCCCTGGGCGTCGACGGTGATCTTCTTCGAGAGGTCACCGCGCGCCACCGCCGTGGTGACCTCCGCGATGTTCCGCACCTGGGAGGTCAGGTTGTTCGCCATCGAGTTGACGGACTGGGTCAGGTCCTTCCAGGTGCCGGAGACACCCTGCACCTCGGCCTGGCCTCCGAGGATGCCCTCGGTACCCACCTCGCGCGCGACCCGGGTGACCTCCTCCGCGAAGGAGGACAACTGGTCCACCATCGTGTTGAGTGTGTTCTTCAGCTCCAGGATCTCGCCGCGCGCGTCCACGTCGATCTTCTGCGACAGGTCACCCCGCGCCACGGCCGTGGCGACCTGGGCGATGTTGCGGACCTGCGCGGTGAGGTTCCCGGCCATCCCGTTCACCGAGTCGGTGAGGTCGCGCCACACTCCGGCGACGCCCGGCACCTGCGCCTGACCGCCGAGCCGCCCGTCCGTGCCCACCTCGCGTGCGACCCGGGTCACCTGCTCGGCGAACGCCGACAGCTGGTCGACCATCGTGTTGATGGTGTTCTTCAGCTCCAGGATCTCGCCGCGCGCGTCCACGTCGATCTTCTGCGACAGGTCACCCCGCGCCACGGCCGTCGTCACCTGGGCGATCTGACGCACCTGCGAGGTGAGGTTCCCGGCCATGAAGTTGACGGAGTCGGTGAGTTCCTTCCACGTGCCGGACACCCCGTCGACCCGGGCCTGGCCGCCGAGCCGGCCCTCCGTGCCCACGTCCCGGGCCATCCGCGTGACCTGGTCCGCGAACGACGAGAGCTGCGCCACCATCGTGTTGACGGTGTTCTTCAACTCCAGCATCTCGCCCGCGACATCGACGGTGACCTTCTGCGACAGGTCACCGTTCGCGACCGCCGTCGTCACCTGCGCGATGTCCCGCACCTGACCCGTCAGGTTCCGGAACGCCGTGTTGACCGAGTCCGTCAGGTCCTTCCACGTCCCCGCGGCCCCCGGCACCTCGGCCTGGCCGCCGAGCCGGCCCTCGACCCCGACCTCCCGCGCGACACGGGTCACTTCGGAGCCGAACGCGGAGAGCTGGTCCACCATCGTGTTGACGGTGTTCTTCAGCTCCAGCATCTCGCCGGCCACGTCGACCGTGACCTTCTGCGACAGGTCACCGTTCGCGACCGCCGTCGTCACCTGCGCGATGTCCCGCACCTGACCCGTCAGGTTCCGGAACGCCGTGTTGACCGAGTCCGTCAGGTCCTTCCACGTCCCCGCGGCCCCCGGCACCTGCGCCTGGCCGCCCAGCAGCCCCAGGAAGCCCACCTCGCGCGCGACCCGCGTCACCTCGTCCGCGAAGGTGCGCAGCGTCTCGGTCATCTGGTTGATGGTGTCCGCGAGCTGCGCGACCTCCCCGCGCGCGCTCACGGTGACCTTCTGCGACAGGTCGCCGTTGGCGACCGCCGTCGTCACCTCCGCGATACCGCGCACCTGGGAGGTGAGGTTGCCCGCCATCGTGTTGACGGAGTCGGTGAGGTCCTTCCACACGCCCGCGACGCCCGGCACCTCGGCCTGCCCGCCCAGCTCGCCCTCCGTGCCGACCTCACGGGCGACCCGGGTCACCTCCGAGGAGAACGAGGACAGCTGGTCCACCATCGTGTTGACGGTGTTCTTCAGCTCCAGCATCTCGCCGGCCACATGCACGGTGACCTTGCGGGACAGGTCACCCTTGGCGACGGCCGTGGTCACCAGCGCGATGTCGCGGACCTGGGCGGTCAGCCGGTACGCCATGGTGTTGACCGAGTCCGTGAGGTCCTTCCACGAACCGGACACGCCGCGCACCTGCGCCTGCCCGCCGAGCTTGCCCTCCGTGCCCACCTCGAGGGCGACCCTGGTCACCTCGTCCGTGAACGTCGACAGCTGGTCCACCAGGTTGTTCACGGTCCGCGCGACCTTCAGGAACTCGCCGCGCAGCGGGCGCCCCTCCCCGTCGGGCCGCTCGGAGCGCAGCTCCATCCGCTGCTGGAGGTCGCCGTCCGCGACCGCGGCCAGCACCCGCCCCACCTCGGACACCGGCCGGGTCAGGTCGTCCACCAGGGCGTTCGCCGCCTCGATGGCGCCCGCCCAGGTGCCCTGGCTGACCCCGACCTCCAGCCGCTCGGCCAGCTTGCCCTCGCGCCCGACGACCCGCCGCACCCGCTGGATCTCACCGGTCAGGTGCATCTTGCGGTCCGCGACCTCGTTGAAGACGGCGGCGATCTCCGCCATCGTCCCCTCGCCGGTCACCGTCAGGCGGCGGCGGAAGTTGCCGTCCCGCATCGCCACCAGCGCCGCCAGGAGCCGCTCCAGGGCAGCGGCGTCCACCTCGACGGTTCCGCTGCTCCGGGACCGTCCGCCCTTCGCGCGCGTGCTGCCGCCTCGTGCCGCCACGCCAGACTCCACCGTGTCCCTCCCGCAAGGGTCGACCGTACTGCTCGGGCTCGTACTCGGGTCCTCGCGCTCCGCAGCCGCCGCCGCGGGACCGCCGCCGGGACGCTCCTGCTGCCGCTGGAAGCATTCCCAGTGTTTCATCGCAACCCAACCAGGCGATAACAGATCGGCAGCTTCGCATAACGTCCCCGCACCCGGGGGACGGAAACAGCGGTGACCACCATCCGCCCGGACTGCGAAGGTAAGTAACCTGGCATGCGGCTGTCCAACCGCCCCGGTCCGCCCGGCGGGGGCGGTGAGGAACAACACGACCACCAGGGACCGGGAGGGCTGGCCGATCATGGCGGAGCCGGGCGTCAAGAGGCGTACGAGGAGTTCTGTGATCACCGCGCGGGCGGCTGCCAGTTTCGAACCTGAGGGGCGGTCGGTCGCCGCCGCCCGGGCCTTCGTCCGGGACACTCTCCAGGGCTGGGGATTCACCGACGTCGTCGACGACGCCGTCGTTCTGACCAGCGAACTCGTCACCAACGCCGTGATCCACGCGGGCACCGCCGCCGACGTCCTGTGCCTGCGCACCGACGAAGGCGTACGCATCGAGGTGGCCGACCACTACCCCGAGCGCGAGGTTCCCGTCCAGGGCTCCGGACAGCCCTTCGTCGCCCCCGACCGCGAGAACGGCCGCGGGCTGCTGCTGTGCGCGGCCCTCGCCTCCCGCTGGGGCGTCGAGTACTCCCCCGCCCACAAACACGTCTGGTTCCAGCTCGACCTGCCGGAACGCCCCGTCGGCACCCGCCATGCGGGCCCCGCGCTCCCCCCGGGCCTGCTGCCCGTGGCGGACGAGCGGGTTCGCGTCGCCGTCGTCCAGGTCGATCCCGGCGGTGCCATCGTCTCCTGGAACGACGACGCCGAGCACCTCTTCGGATACGGCTCCGACCAGGTCGTCGGCAAGCATCTGGGCGACTTCGCCGCCTGGCCGCACACCCCCGGCACCGGCACCGGACTGGCCGAGGCGCTTCTGCTGTCCCGCTGGGAGGGCAGTTACGGGCTGCGCTGCTCCGACGGCCGCGTGATCCCCGTGTACGCCTCTCATCTGCGCGTCCGCGACACTCAGGGAGAGCCGTCCACCGTCTGCCTCCTCGTGCGGGACGACGAGCGCGCCGTCCTCCAGACGCCCGCCCGCACCACGACGACCGGCGCCGACAGCCCCGGCGAGGGCCGCGCCCCCGACCCCTTCGACGTGTTCATCGGCACACCCGCCCCCGACGATCTGGACAGCCTCCTCCAGCGCACGGTCGAACGCGCCCGCGACATGCTCGACGGTGACGCGGCGTTCCTCCTCCTGGCCACCGACGACGAGACCGAGCTGGAGGTACGCGCCTCCACCGGTCTCCCGTCCGCCCGCCAGCGCTTCGCCCGCGTCCCCGTCGAGGCAGGAACCTCGCGGTACGCCTCGGCGCGCATGCCGGCCGTCCACGAGGACCTGACGGCCGTCCCCGGAGCCGTACCGCTCCTGACCGGTACGGGGATGCGCTCCGTCGTCACCGTGCCGCTCAAGGTGGAGGGCCGCCTCACCGGATCCCTGGGCGTCGCCGCCGAAGCCGCGGGCCGCTACGCGAACGAGGAGGCCCTGCGCCTCCAGTTCGCCGCCGACCGGATCGCCCTGGCCGTCGAGTCGGCTCGTCTCGGCGAGCTGGAGCGGCTGCGCCGCGGCTCCCTCAGCTTCCTCGTGGAGGCCTCCGACCTCCTCGCGGGCACCCTGGACCGCGACCAGACACTGGCCCTGATGGCTCAGATGACGGTCCCCACACTGGCCACCTGGTGTGCTGTCTATACGATCGCGGACCAGGCCTCGGACCCGTATCTGTCGTATGTCCTCCATGAGGACGAGGAACGCATCGACGGCGTGAAGGAACTGCTGTCCGGCATCGCGCCCCCGGAGCCGGTGCCCACACCCGGCGCCCGCATCTGGAAGGCTCCCGCCGACGCCGCCCACCGCGCCGCCCTGCGCACGTCGATGGACGAACTCGACCAGGACTCCGCGGCCCCGCTCTCCTCCGGCATCAACACGACCCTCGCCACGGCGACCGCCGTGGGCGGCGAGACCGTGGTCCTCCCTCTGGTCGCCCGGAACCGCGTGATCGGCATGCTGACGCTCGGCAAACCGTCCGACGACCACTTCCGCCAGGAGATCCTGGAACTGGCCGAGGACCTGTCCCGACGTGCGGCCCTGGCCCTGGACAACGCCCGCCTCTACAGCGAACGCGTCGCCATCAGCCAGTCCCTCCAGCGCAGCCTCCTCCCGCCGGGCCTCCCCCAGATCCAGAACGTCGAGGTCGACGTGATCTACCGCGCGGCCGGCGAGGGAAACGAGGTGGGCGGCGACTTCTACGACGTGTTCCCGATCCGCGACAGCGCCTACGGCTTCGCCATCGGAGACGTCTGCGGTACGGGGCCGGAGGCGGCGGCCGTCACCGGCCTGGCCCGGCACGCCCTTCGGCTGCTGGCCCGTGAGGGCTTCGGCGGCCCGGCCGTCCTGGAGCGCCTCAACGCCGCCATCCTCGACGAAGGCGCCCGCAGCCGCTTCCTCACCCTCCTGTACGGGGAACTGTGGCCTCAGGAGGACGGCAGCGCCCTGTTGAAGGTGGTCTGCGCCGGGCACCCGCTCCCGCTGCGCCTGCGGCAGGACGGAACGGTCGAACCGGCCGCGGACCCGCAGCCGCTGCTGGGCGTCATGGAGGACCTGGAGCTGTACGAGCAGACCGTCACTCTTGACCCGGGCGACGTGCTGTTGTGTGTCACGGACGGTGTCACCGAGCGCCGGGAGGGCTCCCGCATGCTGGGCGACGAGGGCCTGGCCGAAGTCCTGCGCGCTTGTACGGGCCTGACCGCCGGAGCGGTGGCGGCGCGTGTCCTGCGGGCGGTGGAACGCTTCGCCGCCGAGCCGGCGTCAGACGACATGGCCATCCTGACGATGCGCGTCCCGGAGCCGCACCACCAGTAAGCGTCACGGCGGGCCCTGCGGGCCCGCCGTACTTCCCGTATACGCTCCGGCGCATCTGCCCAGAAACGCAAAAATCCCCCCGCCTGATGGCGGAGGGATTTTGTTTCAGAGCCCCCAAACGGAATCGAACCGTTGACCTTCTCCTTACCATGGAGACGCTCTGCCGACTGAGCTATGGGGGCAGAAGTTCGGCGGTGTCCTACTCTCCCACAGGGTCCCCCCTGCAGTACCATCGGCGCTGAAAGGCTTAGCTTCCGGGTTCGGAATGTAACCGGGCGTTTCCCTAACGCTATGACCACCGAAAC
>NZ_JADWYO010000113.1 GCF_022414595.1 Streptomyces sp. MUM 203J
CCTCCCGGCCGGGCCGGGCTTCGCGACGGGGGCTGCCGGGGCCGGCTGGGCCCTGCTGCGGTTCGCGGAGGCCGGGGGCGGCGAGCGGTACCGGGCCGGGGGCCTGGCGGCACTGCGGGCGGCCGTGGGAGCGGCGGGCGGCGGGGGTGCCGGGGCCGACGGGACCTCTGAGCCGGTGGCCGGACGGTGCGGGCCGAGCGGCGGCCCGGGCGGCACGGCTGAGCGTGGCAGGCCGGCCGACGGCGTGGGCGTGCCGCTCCGCGGCACCGGCCCCGAGGCCCGCACCCGCACGGCGGCGGACCGGGGCACGGCGGACCGGTGGGCCGCGCAGACCGCCGGGGCCGCCGGGGACGCGGCTCCGGACGGCGGTACGGGCCGTCCCGGGGACGCCGGGTCCGGGACCGAGGACCCGGCCGGCGCCCGGGCGGGAGCCCTGGACGGGGCCTGGTGCCGGGGGCGTGCGGGGATCGCGCTCGCGGTGCTCGACGGCCAGGGCGCCCTGGACGACCCGTACCTGGCGGCCTGGGCCCGGGAGGCCGTCGACCTCCTCGGCCGGAGCGGTCCGGCCCAGGACGACAGCCTCTGCCACGGGGAGACCGGGCTGCTCGAACTGCTCGGCCACAGCGCCCTTCCGGAGGCGCGCCCGCACTGGGTGCGGCGGGCCGGGGCCCTCCTCGGCGCCGTCGAGGAGGCGGGACCGCGCTGCGGCACCCCGGACGGCGTCCCGCACCCGGGTCTCCTGACCGGGCTGGCGGGGGTCGGCCACGGACTGCTCAGGGCCGGGTTCCCGGACCGGATCCCGCCGGTCCTGCTCCTGCGGACCCCCGCGCCGCCCCCGGCCCCGGCGGCAGGCCCCTGACCGCCGCCCCCGCACGGCTCGACCCGCACCACCGGCACATCACGCGTACACACCACGAAGGATGAGGCGGAGACCATGCAGATCAGTGACTCGGTGAGCTACCTCGACGGCGGTCCCCTCCCGGAGGCCCAGGACGACCCGCTGGGCGAGGTCACGCTCGGCACGGGCGGGGCGCTCGGGCTGCGCAGCCGACTGCTCAGGGCCTCCGAGTGCGGCACCGGCTACACCGCCGACCCGCCGTGGACCACCTTCACCATCGAGGGATGACCGACAAGCCAACTGATTGAACGTCAGATCACTTGCCCGTCAAGGTGATACCAGGCCCGGGGAATCCCCCCGGGCCTCTGCCACGGCCGAAATCGATCAAGTAGCCTGCGCCCATGCGTGCGACGTCGTCGGTCATCGTGGGGCGGGACAGGGAGACCGGGCTGCTGAGCGATGCCCTGGACAGCGCGGGGCGGGGCGCGGGACGGGCGGTGTTCCTCGTCGGCGAGGCGGGAATCGGCAAGTCCAGGCTGGCCGGCGAGTGCGCCTACCGCGCCTATGCCCGGAACACGCCGGTGCTGCGCGGACGGGCCACCTCCACCGGGCTCGTCGTTCCCTTCCGGCCACTGGCCGAGGCGCTGTCCTCCCGGTTCCGGGCCGCGGGCACCCCGGACGACCCGGAGCTGGCGCCCTACCGGCCCGCGCTGGCCGGACTCGTACCGGAGTGGCGCGGCGAGGGCGCGGCGCCCGGGTATCCCAACTCGCTCATCGAGCTGGCCGAGGCGCTGCTGCGGCTGCTGGCCGTGCTGGGCCGGGAGCGCGGCTGTGTGATCCTGCTGGAGGATCTGCACGACTCCGACACCGAGACCATCGCGGTCGTCGAGTACGTCGTCGACAACGTGGCCGACCTTCCGGTCCTGCTGGTGGGCACGCTGCGCCCCGACCCCGGTCCCGCCCTGGACCTGGCGCTCGCCGCCGAGCTGCGGAACACCGCCGTCGTACGGGAGCTGGGGCCGCTCGGCGACGACGCGGTGGGGGACATGGTGGACGCCTGTCTGGACGCCGCGCCGGGTGAGGTGCCCCCGGAGGCGCACCGGCGGCTGGCCCGGCGGGCGGGCGGCAACCCGTACCTGGTGGAGGTGCTGCTCGCGGACCTGCTGGACACCGGCCAGCTGGGCAGGACCGACGAGGGGTGGCGGCTCGCGGAGCACGGCGAGGCGACGGTGCCGACGGGGGTCGTGCGGAGCTGGGCGCGGCGGCTGGACCGGCTGGACGAGCCGGTGCGGGAACTGCTGCTGACCGCGGCGACGCTGGGCGGGCGGTTCTCCGTGAGTGTGCTGAAGGCGGTGACCGGCTTCGACGACCGGCCGCTGTTCGCACATCTGCGGTCCGCCTCCGAGGCAGGGATCATCGCACCGGACGGGGCCGCCCACGACCACTACACGTTCCGCCATGTGCTGACGGCGGACGCGCTGCGGGCCTCGCTGCCGCCGGCCGAGCGGGCGTCCCTGGCCCGTCGTGCCGCCCTGGCCATCGAGGCGTCCGGCGAGGAACTGACGGACGAGGAGCGCCAGTTGGTGGCGGGGCTGCGGCTCGCGGCGGGCGACGAGGTCGCAGCGGCCCGCCAGTTCGCCCTGGCGGGGCGGCGGATGCTGGCCGCCGGGGCGTCCGGTTCCGCGGCCGTGCTGCTGGAGCGGGCCCGGGGCCTGGCCGCCGAGGAGGAGCGGGACGCCGTCACCGTACATCTGGCCGTCGCCCAGGCCGGGTCCGGGCGGCTCGACGCGGCGTCGGCGCTGCTGGACGACCTGCCGCCGGTCCCGCCCGGCTCCACCGCGGCGGAGGAGCGGGCGCAGGCGCACCGGGAGGTCGCGTGGGCGGCGACCATGGCGGAGCAGCAGGACGAGGCGTTCCGCCGGATCCGGGCCGCCCGCGCGCTGCTCGGTTCGGCGCCGCGCCCCGAGCAGGAGGCGGCGCTCACGGTCGTGGAGGGCCATCTGGCGCTGCTGCCGGGCCAGGGCGGCCGGGAGCGCCTGCGGGAGGCGAAGCGTTCCGCAGAGACGGCCGCGCTGATCGCGGAGGAGCGGGGACGGCCCGAGGTGGCCTGCCAGGCCTGGCAGCTGCTGGCACTGCTGTCCCGGGAGCGGGGCTTCGACGAGGCGGACACCTGCCTGGAGCGGATGCTGGCGGTGGCGGAACGGCACCGGCTGCCGGTGTGCCGGGCCGAGGCGCTGGTCCGGCTCGGTGCCAACGCGTTCATGCGGACCGGGGAGGCGGCCCGGCTGGAGACGGCCCGCGCGGCCGCCGGCGAGCTGGGATCGCTGGCGCTCCAGCAGACCGTCGACGGGATGCTGGCGATGCATGCCGTGCTGGGTGGCCGGTGGGACCGCGCCAAGGAGATCGTCGAACGTTCGGTGGAGGCCAGCGCCCGGGTGCGCAACCTGTCCGCGCACCGCTATCTTCTGCTCGTCGACGCCACGACGGCCGCCCACCAGGGGCGGGTCCGCGACCGGGAGCGGGCGCTGACCCGGTTCCGCCGGGCGGGCGGCGAGCAGTCGATGCTCGTCCCGCTCCAGCGGGGACTGTGCCAGGGCGTGGGCGCACTGCTGGAGGAGGACCGGGCGCGGGCGCTGGCCGGGCTCGACGCGGCCCTGGCGTGGGAGCGGAAACACCCGAGCTTCTTCTATCTGAGCGGCCGGTACGGGCTCCGCCCCCTGCTGCTGGTCCTGGACGGCCGCGACGGGGACGAGGAGGGCGGGGAGCGCGGGCGCGAGGCGTACCGGGAGGCTCTGGCGTCGCCGGGCGCCCAACTGGCCTGGAACCGGTTGTTCCTGGGCATGGCGGACGCGGTCCTGCGGGGCCGGGACAAGGACCCGGAGGGTGCCCTGCGGTCACTGCGGGAGGCCGGGCGGGCGGCGGAGCTGTTCCCGCAGGCCTGGCACCTGGCGTTGCGGCTGACCGCCGAGGCGGCGCTGGCCGACGGGTGGGGCGAGCCGGTGGCCTGGCTGCGGACCGCCGAGGAGTACTTCCACGGCGCGGGCGTCCAGCCGGTGGCCGGGGCCTGCCGGTCCTTGCTGCGCCAGGCCGGGGTGAGCGTCCCGCAGCGGCGGGACGGGCGCGAGCGGATTCCCGCGGGGCTGCGGACGGCGGGGGTGACCCCGCGCGAGTACGAGGTGTTCGTGCTGCTCGCGGAACGCCCGGGCAACCAGCAGATCGCCCGGCGGCTGTGCATCTCGCCGCGCACGGTGGAGAAGCACATGGCGAGCCTGATGGCCAAGACGGGCTGCGCGGACCGCTCGGCGCTGTGCGCGTTCTCGGCGGAGCAGGCGGAAGGCTAGGGGCGGCCGTTCCGAAACTGGGGGCTCCGCCCCCAGACGCGCCTCACCCGCATCGGGTGTGCTCGCCCCCGAACACCGCACGCGCCGAAATGGTGGGGCTACGCCCCACTGTGCGGGGGGACCCGGCCCGTGGAGCATCGAGCCCACCAGCATCCCCCGCACCCACCCGGAGGTTCGCTCCATGCCGCGTCCCTTCGCGCAGCCCGCCGGGCAACCCGTCGCGCTCCGCTTCTCCGTGCTCGGTCCGCTCACCGTCCACCGGGGCCCCCGGCCGCTCGACCTCGGCCCGTTCAAGCAGCGGGTCGTGCTGGCGACCCTGCTCGGTTCTCCCGGCAGCCCGGTGTCCGTGGACGCGTTGACCGACGCGGTGTGGCCGGAGGAGCCGCCGCGTACGGCCCGCAAGAACCTCCAGGTGTACGTCAGCACGCTGCGCGGGCTGCTCGCGGAGGACGGCGACCGGGAGGACCGGCCACGGCTCACCCACACCTGCGGCGGCTACCTGCTGCGCGTGGCCGAGGAGGAGCTGGACGTCCTCCGGTTCCGCGCGCTGGTGCGGGCCGCCGAGGGACAGCGTCCCCGGCCGGCCGCCCGGCTGCTGCGCGAGGCGCTCGACCTGTGGCAGGGGCCGCCGTTGGGAGACCTGCGGCAGTCGCCCAGGCTCGCGGAGGAGGCGGAACGGCTGGAACTGCGCCATCTCACCGCCTACGAGAGCTGGGCGGAGGCGGAGCTGGAGCTGGGCCGCGCGCCCGCGGTCGTCGAGGGGCTGCAGGACCTGGCAGAGCGTCACCCGCTGCGGGAGCGGCTGCGGGCGGCGTGGATGTACGCGCTCAGCCGGTCCGGGCGGCAGGCCGAGGCGCTGGCCGTGTACGAGGACTACCGGCAGCTCCTGGCCAGGGAACTGGGCCTGGAGCCGGGCGCGGCGATGGCCGCACGCCACCGGGCGGTCCTCGCGGGCGCCGGGCACGGCGAGGGAGACGGCGCGGCCGGGCCGCGTGACGGGAGGGGCGGCGCGGACGATGGGGACGCCGGGGCGGCGACGGCGCTGCCGCCCGATGTTGGGGACTTCGCCGGGCGCGGTGAGGAACTGCGGGAGGTCCTGGACCTGCTGGACGGCGAACCGGCCGCCTCGGGGCCGGTGCCGGTGCTGCTGACCGGCCCCGCCGGGGCGGGGAAGACCGCGCTGGCGGTGCGGGCCGCGCATCTGCTGGGCGACCGGTTCGAGGACGGGCGGTTGTACGTCACGCTGCGGGACCCGGACGGCAGACCCCGGTCCCTGGGCGAGGTGCTCACGGAGCTGGGGGACCTGGCGGGACTCCGCCGGCCTCCGGGGCCCGAGGCCTGGCGGGAGTGGGCGGCCGGACACCGCGTGCTGGTGGTCCTGGACGACGTACCGGACGAGCGCGCGGTACGGCCGCTGCTCCCCTGCCGCGGGCAGAGCCGGATGCTGCTCACCGCGCACGGCCAGCTGGGCGGTCTCGCGCCCGTGCACCGCGTCGCCCTGCCGCCACTGAGCGGCGCCGAGGCCCTGGAACTGCTCGGCGGGCTCGTCGGGCACGGGCGGGTCCGGGCCGACCGGGACGCCGCGCTGCGGATCGTACGGGCCTGTGGGCACGCGCCGCTGGCCGTGCGGGTCAGCGGGATGCGGCTGGCCGTGCTGCGCCACCTTCCGCTGCGGGAGTTCGCGGACCGGCTCGCGGAGCCCGCCGGGGCACTGGAGGAACTGACGGCCGGGGACGTCTCGGTGAGGCGGCGGCTCGCCCGGGCCTGGGACGCGCTGCCCGCGGAGTACGGCCGCGACGCGGCACGGTTGGCCGCCGGAACGGAGAGCGGCCCGTTCGGCGTGCCCCGGGCCGCCGGGATCCTCGGCTGCGACGAGCGGCGGGCCGTACGGGTGGTGGAGGAGCTGATCGACGCCGGTGTGGTGACCTCACCGAGCGGCGAGGTCACCGCGCACGCGGCACGATACGAACTGCCCCCGCTGGTCCGGCTGTACGCGCGGTACGGGACCTCCGCGCTCACCCCAGGGTGAGCAGGTCCGGCACGTCCGGCACCGCGCCGCCCGTACCGCCCGCGCCGGACAGCACATGCAGCGCGAGCAGCAGCCCGGCCGCGCCAGTCGCCAGGTCGGCGGAGTGGCGCAGCAGCCCCGCCCCGGGGACCAGCAGCAGGTCCCCCTCGGCCACCAGGTGCCAGGACAGGTTCCTCACGGAAGCCGTCAGATCGGCGGCCGGGCCCTCGCCCTCCCCTGCCGCGTCCAGCCCGTGCCCGGCGGCCAGCAGTCCCGCCCGCCCGGAGTACAGGCCGGGCTCGCGGACGAACTCGAAGGCGCAGCCCCGCCGTACCCCCGGAATCAGCCCGGCCAGCGCGGGATCCTCACGGTGGGCGAGGTAGCGCCTGACCACCAGCGCGAGACCGGCGCTCCCCCGGTCGACGTACAGCAGATGGCGGCGGCCGTCGTAGCGCACCTGCACGGTCCCGCCCGGCATCGTCACGCACCGCGCCGCGTCCGAGCGCAGGGCGGTCGCCGCCGCGTCCAGCAGCCACGGTTCACCGGTGTGGGCGTGGAGTTCGAGGTGCAGCAGGGCGGCGCCGGTCAGACCGTCCAGCAGCCCAGCCGGTTCGGGTGCCGCCAGCCCCGGCACGCGCTTGCCCCGCGCCACGGCGTCAAGGTCGGCGGCGGTCCGCAGCGCGGCCTCCACCAGGGCCGGGTCGGGCGTCCCGCCCTCGGCTGCGGCGGCCTCGCGCGCGAACCGCAGCCGGGCCAGGGCGATGCCCGCCTGCCCGGTGCGCAGG
>NZ_JADWYO010000114.1 GCF_022414595.1 Streptomyces sp. MUM 203J
GGGCCGGGGGCGCACGGCAGGGCGGCGACGGCGCTGCCGCGCACGGCCCGGCTGCTCGACGAGCTGGAGCTGGCCCGGGCCACCCCGGCGTCCCTGATGGCGCGGTGGGCGTCGGCGCCGGACGGCACGGCCGTGCTGGGGCGGGGGCCGCACGGGCCGCTCCAGGTGGACCTGACGCGGGAGGGCCCGCACCTGCTCGTGGAGGGCCCGGCGGGCAGTGGCCGCACCGAACTGCTGCGGTCCGTCGCGGCGTCCCTGGCGGCGTCGGCCCGGCCGGACCGGCTGTGGCTGCTGCTGGTGGACGGCGCGGGCGGGGAGCGCGGCGAGGGGCTCGGCCCGTGCACGGAACTGCCGCATGCGGCCGGGCACCTGGTGGCGTCCGACCCGGTGCGGATGCGGGCGTTCGCCCAGGCGCTGGGCGCGGAACTGAAGCGTCGGGCGGAGCTGCCGGACCCGGCTGCGCAGCGGCCCAGGGTGGTGGCCCCGCGGACCCCGGAGCCGGAGCCCGCGGACCCCGCCCGGCCCCTGTTGCCCCGCCTCGTCGTCCTCGTCGACGACCTGGACGCCCTCGTGGCCCCCGCGCTGGGCAGCCCCGGACGTCCGGCCGCCGGTTCGGTCGTACGGGCCCTGGAGGCGGTGGCCCGGGACGGGGAGCGGCTGGGCGTCCATCTGGTCGCGGCGACGGCCCGCCCGGACCGCACGGCCGCCACGGAGGCGGCCCGCCGGGCCCGGCTGCGTGTCCTCCTGGACGCCCCGGCGCCCTCCCCGGGCCCGGACGATCCGGCACCGGGCAGGGGCCGCCTGACCCACGAGGACGGGCGCCCGGCGACACCCTTCCAGTCGGGCCGCGTCACGGGCCGCATCCCGCGCACGTCCACTCTGCGCCCCACCGTCGTCCCTCTGGAGTGGGCGCGCATGGGCGACCCCCCGACCCGCCGCCCCGTCCGCGAGCTGGGCAACGGCCCCACGGATCTGGCCCTCCTGGCCAGCGCGCTGGACCGGGCGGCACGCTCGGTGGAGGCCGACCCGGTCGCGCCCCTGGCGCCGGACCCGACGCCCAGGTAGGCCCGCCCGACCGCCTTCTCCTCCCGGAATCGGGGCGCCGCCAGCCCCGTTCCGTGCACCCCGGAGAGGCCGGGGATCCGCTCCTCGGGCCGGACGGGCGTCTGAGGGGCGCACCGGCAGGAGCTCCTGCGCGGGGCTTCGGGAGCAGCGAGGCCGGACGCGGCCCAGGACCAGCCCGGGAGCAGCGGAGGGACCGGAGCGCGGGCCCTCGTTCCCGGCCCGTCCGGCACCCGTGGGCACGGGCGCCGGACGGGAGCGGCAGCAGGGGGCCGGGGCGCGCTCCCGTTTCGGGGAGGGGCGGGGTTGGGGAGAAGCAACAGACGAGGACGACGCACAGCACGCACACCGGAGAAACGGGGTAGCGATGCGGACAACTCAGCACACGAGAAAGGCTGTTCTGGCCCTCACCACTGCCGGAGCCCTGGCCCTCTCGGGCTGCGGCGGCAGCGGCGACGGCACCGGCGGCGAGGACGGGGACAGCAGCAGGCCCCCCGCGGCCACGACCGTCGAGTTACCGAAGCTCGACGGCCAGCAGCTCCAGGTCGTCGCCGTCTGGACCGGCCCCGAACAGGACGCGTTCACCAAGGTCCTGAAGGAGTTCGAGCGCCGCACCGGCGCGAAGGTGAGCTACGTCCCCACCCAGGACGCCATGCTCAACTACATCGGCACGAAGATCGAGGGCCAGGCCCCGCCCGACGTGGCGATGCTCCAGCAGGTGGGCGCCCTCCACGAGGCCGTGGACCGCGGCTGGGCCAAGCCGGCGGGCGCGGGGACCCGGGCGCAGATCGAGAAGAACTACTCCACGGGCTGGCAGCGGCTGGGTGCCGTCGACGGCACCCAGTACGGCGTGTACTTCAAGGCCGCCAACAAGTCCCTCGTCTGGTACAACACCACCGTCTTCGACAACGCGGGCGTGACCGAGCCGAAGACCTGGCAGGAGTTCCTGTCCACGGCCGAGACCATCTCCGCCTCCGGCGTCACACCGGTCTCCGTCGGCGGCGCCGACGGCTGGACGCTGACGGACTGGTTCGAGAACGTCTACCTCTCCCAGGCCGGCCCGGAGAAGTACGACCGGCTCGCGCGGCACGAGATCCCGTGGACGGACGAGTCCGTCACCCGTGCGCTGACCACCCTCGCGGAGCTGTTCGGCAGGCCGGAGCTGATCGCGGGCGGCGCCGACGGGGCGCTCCAGACCGAGTTCCCGGCCTCCGTCACCCAGACGTTCACCGGCGGCGACCAGCCGAAGGCGGCCATGGTCTTCGAGGGCGACTTCGTGTCGGTGAACATCGCCCAGACCGACGCGGAGATCGGGACGGACGCGAAGGTGTTCCCCTTCCCGGCGGTCGGCGGCGAACCCCCGGTGGTGACCGGCGGCGATGTCGCCGTGGCACTGACGGACAACCCCGCCGCGCAGGCCCTGATGACGTTCCTGGCGTCCCCGGACGCGGCGGCCGTGTGGGCGGGGGAGGGCGGCTACCTCTCGCCCAACAGGTCGCTCGACCCCGCCTCCTACCCGAACGAGGTCCAGCGGAACATCGCGAAGGCCCTGATCGAGGCGGGCGACTCCTTCCGCTTCGACATGTCGGACCAGGCCCCGCAGTCGTTCGGCGGGACGCCCGGGAAGGGCGAGTGGAAGGCGCTCCAGGACTTCCTGAAGAACCCGGGGGACGTTGCCGGGACGCAGGCGCGGCTGGAGGCCGACGCGGCCAAGGCGTACAAGAACGAGGGCTGACGCCGTGGCGACCGCTCTCCCGAAGGCGGCGCGAGGGGGGCCGGGGCGGCCACGCCGGGTGACGGGCACCCGCCGCCTGATGGCCGCGGCCTTCCTCCTCCCCGCTCTGGTGCTGCTCGGCGCGCTCGTCGTCTACCCCATCGGCTACTCGCTCCACCGGTCGTTCTTCGACCGCGCGGGCACGGGCTTCGCGGGGCTGGACAACTACGTCGAGATCTTCACCGACGACACGATCCTGACGGCCGTGCGGAACAACCTGGTGTGGGTCGTCGTGGCACCGGCCGTCGCCACCGCCCTCGGGCTGGTCTTCGCCGTGCTGACGGAACGGGTGCGGTGGGGCACGGCGTTCAAGCTGATCGTGTTCATGCCGATGGCGGTCTCGATGCTGGCTGCGGGGATCATCTTCCGGCTGGTCTACGAGCAGGACCCGGACCGGGGTGTGGCGAACGCGGTGTGGGTGGGCGTCCACGACACGTTCAGCGAGTCGGCGGCGTATCCGAAGGCGAGGCCGCTGCCCGTGCATCCGCTGGAGGCGGCGGGCGGCGGCGCGTACGTCACGAAGGAGCCGGTACGGGCGGGCAGCCCGGTGCTGCTGCCGCTGGTGGGCGTCGCCCCGGGCGACATGCCCGCCGACGCCCGCCCGGCGCGCCCCGCCCCGACCGCCCCGGACCGGATCACGGGCACCGCCTGGCTGGACTTCACGCGCGGCGGCGGGGGCACCCCCAACACGATCGACGCGCGGGAGCCGGGCCTCAAGGGCCTGAAGGTCGAGGCGGTCGGGGACGGCCGGGTCGTCGCCACGGCGACGGTCGCGGCGGACGGCACGTTCACGCTTCCCGCCGCCGCCGAGGGCACATTCCTGCGGCTGCCGGAGTCCAACTTCCGGGAGCCGTACAACGGGGTGGACTGGCTGGGGCCGACGCTGGTCACGCCCGCGATCATCGGCAGCTACGTGTGGATGTGGGCGGGGTTCGCGATGGTCCTCATCGCGGCGGGCCTCGCCGGGCTGCCGCGCGAACTGCTGGAGGCGGCGCGGGTGGACGGCGCGAACGAGTGGCAGGTGTTCCGCCGGGTGACGGTCCCGCTGCTGGCGCCGGTGCTGGCGGTGGTCCTGGTGACCCTGATGATCAACGTGCTGAAGATCTTCGACCTGGTGTTCATCATCGCGCCGGGCTCCGTCCAGGACGACGCGAACGTGCTGGCGCTCCAGCTGTACCGCTCGTCGTTCGGCACGGACGCGCACCTGGGCGTGGGCAGCGCCATCGCGGTGCTGCTGCTGTTGCTGGTGATCCCGGTGATGTTCTTCAACATCCGCAGGATCAGAAGGGAGACGCGGCGATGAGCGCACCCCGGCGCCCCCTGGCCTCCCGCCTCGCGACCCGCCTCGCCTCCGGCGCCGCGCAGGTCTTCCTGATCGCCGTGGCGCTGTTCTGGCTCCTCCCCACGGTGGGCCTGCTGCTCTCCTCCCTCCGCTCCCCCGCCGACATCAGCTCCAGCGGCTGGTGGAAGGCCGCCACCGCCCCCGCCCGGCTCACCCTCGACAACTACACCTCTCTCCTGGCCGACGAGACCATCACCGGCTCCCTCCTCTCCACGGTCCTGATCACCGTTCCCGCGACCGTCCTGGTCGTGGTCATCGGCTCCCTCGCGGGCTACGCCTTCGCGTGGATGGACTTCCCCGGCCGCGACTGGTGGTTCCTCGCGGTGGTGGGGCTGCTGGTGGTGCCGGTGCAGGTGGCGCTGGTGCCGGTGTCGAAACTGTTCGGGCGGATCGGCCTGTTCGAGACGACGCTCGGCGTCGTCCTCTTCCACACGGCCTTCGGTCTGCCCTTCGCGATCTTCCTGTTGCGCAACTTCTTCGCGGAGATCCCCCGGGAGCTGCTGGAGGCGGCCCGCCTGGACGGGGCGGGCGAGATCCGGCTGTTCGCCCGGGTGGTCCTCCCGCTGGGCGGCCCGGCCATCGCGTCACTGGGCATCTTCCAGTTCCTGTGGGTGTGGAACGACATGCTGATCGCCCTGATCTTCGCGGACTCCGGGTCGCCGCCGGTCACGGTTGCCCTGCAACAGCAGGTCCGCCAGTTCGGCAACAACATCGACGTCCTCGCGCCGGGCGCGTTCGTGTCGATGCTGATCCCGCTGGCGGTCTTCTTCGCGTTCCAGCGGCAGTTCGTGTCGGGGGTGATGGCGGGTGCGGTGAAGTGAGCGGGCGCCGGAACCACGGGCGCGCCCACGGTGTCAGGTCACGATCCGCGCGTCGCGCGTCACCGGCCCGGGAAGCGGCGTCACCGGCCGGGTACGAGGAGCGTCAGCCCTGGCCGTGCATGGCCGTTCACCCGTTCCACGGCGGCCGAGCGCGGCCTGGAGCCGCCTGCCGGTGCCGGGCGTCATCGCCGTGACGCCCGTCCGGGGGTACCGCGCTTCGCCGCTGTCCGGGGACGACGGCGGCTCGCCGCCGTCGTCCCCGGAGTCCCCCTCCCCGCCGGCCTCGCCGGAGACGTCGGGCGGCAAGAGCGGCCCCTGGAAGGTCGGGGACCACGGCGGTCCGGGGCCGGAGCGGCGGCCGGACGGCTTCGGGGCGTACGGCTGCGACGACCCGCCACCGCGTCCGAGGCGCTGGAGACCCGGCCCGCGGGCGTCCTTCCGGACGCCGTCCGGTGCCCGGCGGGCACCGGCCTGATGCATCCGGGTCAGTGCGAGGTCCGGGCAGTCCGGCGAGGGCGGGCGTCCCGGCAAGACCGTGCGCGGACGGACCTGTCCGACGGGCACCCGGCGACGCGGGCGCGGGCGGCGGGGAGCCGGTGAAGGGGGACTGCGTCACGGCCGCCGCCCGGGAGGTGCCCTGCGCCTCCGGCGGATCCGACGCGTTCACGGTGCTGGGCCCGGCGAGGAGCCAGGACCCGTGCCCGGCCGGGACCATCGAGCCCATGCGGCCGGCGATCGTCGTCGGCAGACCGTCCGACGTGATCCGTACCAACCTCGCGTGACCGTGCGCGGGCGCGTCACGGGACGGTGCGGGGGCGCGGGACAGTGTGACGGGGCCGCCAGGAACTGACGCGGAGTCAAGTTCTGTACGTCCCGGATCACCTGGCCGAACGCGTCCGGGGCCGGTGATTCCGGGCGGCCCGCTCCCGGCGTTCGCCCGGTTGCCGCCGTGTGCGTAACCCGCCCGGTGCGGTCGGCGTTCCCGGGCCATGCCCCGGTTCAGCGTCATCGTCCCCGCCTGTCATGCCCGGTCACGCCTGCACGCGTGCCTGGAGTCGGTGCTCTCCCAGCCGTTCGAGGACCTGGAGCTGATCGCCGTCGACAGCGGCTGCGCCGCAGGCTCCCCCTTCGGCTCCCACGGCTCCCGCGAAGGCGCGCTCGACGGCTCCCCCGACGACTGCGCCTCCCTCGTCGACGAGGTGGCCGCCCGGGACCGGCGGGTCGTCACCCTGCGCGCCCCGGCGGACGGGCCGGGGCACCCGGGCGGTGCGGGCCCCGCCCGCAACACCGGGCTGGACCGGGCCACCGGCGACTACGTGCTGTTCCTCGACGCCGCCGACACCCTCCTGCCGGACGCCCTCCAGACGATCGCGGACCGGCTCAAGGAGACCGGCTCCCCCGACGCGCTGCTCTTCGGCCACGCCCGGGTGCCCTGGGCTGGCACCCCGCAGCCCGGCCCCGGGCGGCGGCTCCTGGCACAGACCGGACCCGCCCCGTTCACACTCGCCGACCGGCCGGGCCTGCTGCGGGCCCCGGCGGCGTGCAGCGCGGCGTACAGCAGGGAGTTCCTGGAACGGGAGGGCCTGCGCTTCCCGCCCGGCGACCACGAGCATGTGCCATGGACGTACCCGGTCCTGATGGCCGCCGGGTCGCTGGCCACGCTGGACCGCGTCTGCGTCGGCCAACACCCCAGGCGGGACCGGACGAGCCGCCGCCCCTCCGACCTCTTCGACCAGTACGAGCGGCTCTTCGCGTACGTCGACGAGCGCCCCGCCCTGCACCGCTGGCGGGCTCCGCTCTTCGGGCGCATGGCGGACGACCTGGCCGCGCTGTTCCGCGCCTCCGCCCGGCTCCCCCGCCCACAGCGCGCCGAGCTGGCCCGCCGCGCCCGCGCCCACTGCCGCCGCCACCGCACACCCGGCGCGGCCGCCACCGGGG
>NZ_JADWYO010000115.1 GCF_022414595.1 Streptomyces sp. MUM 203J
CCGCGTACGAGGCGGCCCAGGCCGCCGCGACGGCCGCCGCCTCCGTGCTCGCCGCGCACCGCGAGCGGTGCGCCTCCCTGGACGGGCTCTCCGCCGAGGCGGCACGCGAGGTGCGGCGCCTGGGCCCGCTGCGCGCCGAGTACGACCGGTTCGCACGGCTCGCCACGCTCACCGCCGGGACGTCCGCCGAGAACCAGCGGCGGATGAGGCTGGAGACGTACGTCCTGGCGGCCCGCCTCGAACAGGTCGCCGCGGCGGCCACGGCCCGTCTGCAGCGCATGTCGGCCGGGCGCTACACGCTCGTCCACTCCGACGCCCGCGCGGGCGTCAAGCGCGCCGGCCTCGGACTGCACGTGGTGGACGCCTGGACCGGGACGGAACGGGACACGGCGACGCTCTCCGGTGGTGAGACCTTCTTCGTGTCCCTCGCCCTCGCGCTGGGCCTCGCGGACGTCGTCACCGACGAGGCGGGAGGCGTGCGGCTCGACACCCTCTTCATCGACGAGGGCTTCGGCAGCCTCGACGAGCACACGCTGGACGAGGTCCTCGACGTCCTGGACGGCCTGCGCGAACGTGACCGCAGCGTCGGCATCGTCAGCCATGTCCCCGACCTGCGCCGCCGCATCCCGGCGCAGCTGGAGGTCGTCAAGAACCGCGCCGGTTCCTCGGTCAGGCTCCGCTCGGCGGGCCTCAGCGGGTGACCGCGCGGCGGGGCAGCGGGGACGAGTAGACGACGCTCGTGGTCACCGACCCCAGCGCGCCGACCTTCCCCGCCACCTGCTCCAGATGGGTCATCGACCGGGCGGCGACCTTCAGCACGAAGCAGTCGTCGCCCGTGACGTGATGGGCCTCCAGAACCTCCGGCGTGGTGTCCAACAGGTCGTGGAACGGTTTGTAGTTGCCGTTCGGGTACCGCAGCCGTATGAACGCCAGGACGGGCAACCCCAGCCGCCCGGGTTCGACGACCGCCGTGTACCCGGCGATCACCCCCGCTTCCTCCAGCCTGCGTACGCGCTCCGTCACGGCACTCGCGGACATCGACACGGCGCGTGCCAGGTCCGCGAAGCTCGCCCGGCCCTGCCCCTGCAGGGCCGTCAGGATGAGCCAGTCGGTGTCGTCCGGTGAATATCCCGTCATGAGCGATGAATAGCAGGGGAATCCCCGGTGCAGCAAGAAAAGTGCCGGGGATCGTCACTTCATCGAGAGGAACACGCCCCATAGATTTCCGGACATGACGACAGCGAACTCTGCCGACAGCCTCCGCACCGCGAACCCGGTCCTGCGGGTCCCGCCCGCCGCCCCCGACACCGCAGCCGCGTACTTCGCGGCCGGCCTCGCCTTCCACGCCGACGCCTCCGACGTCGCCGCCGCCCTCGCCGCGGACGGCGGCCCCGGCTTCGTCGTCCTCGACTCGCGCTCCACCGAGGCCTGGGATCAGGGTCACATCCCCGGTGCCGTGCACCTGCCGACCGCGCTCGTGCCCGAGCGGGCGGAGCGGATCCTCGACAAGGCCCTCCCGGTCGTCACGTACTGCTGGGGCCCCGGCTGCAACGGCGCCTCCCGCGCGGCCCTGGCGCTCAGCCGACTCGGCTACCAGGTCAAGGAGATGCTCGGCGGCTTCGAGTACTGGGCGCGGGAGGGTTTCCCGTACGAGACGGCGGAGGGCCGGCGCCACCGAGACACCGACCCTCTCACGGCACCCGTCGCGCCGGGCGCCGACTGCGGCTGCTGAACGCGAGCCCCCTCAGAGCCTGGACAGTTCGTCCACCAGGTCGTCCAGCCCGAGCGAGCCCTGCGAAAGCGCCGCCATGTGCCACTTCTTCGCGTCGAAGGCGTCCCCGTGCGCGGCGCGGGCCCGCTCCCGGCCCAGCAGCCAGGCGCGCTCGCCCAGCTTGTAGCCGATCGCCTGCCCCGGCATCGACAGGTAGCGGATCATCTCGCTCTCCACGACCGCGGCCGGCCGGCTGCTGTGCCGCTGGAAGAACTCCTGCGCCAGCTCGGGAGTCCACCGCTCGCCCGGGTGGAAGGGGGAGTCCGCCGGGATGTCCAGGCCCACGTGCATGCCGATGTCGATGATCACCCGGCAGGCCCGCATCATCTGGGCATCCAGATAGCCGAGCCGCCGCTCCGGGTCGGGCAGGAAGCCCAGCTCGTCCATCAGCCGCTCGGCGTACAGGGCCCAGCCCTCGGCGTTGGCGCTCACCTGGCCCACGGTCGCCTGGTAGCGCGACAGCTGGTCGGCGACATGCACCCACTGCGCGATCTGGAGGTGGTGGCCCGGCACACCCTCGTGGTACCAGGTGGACACCAGGTCGTACACGGGGAAGCGGGTCTCGCCGTCGACCGGCAGCCAGGTGCGCCCCGGCCGCGAGAAGTCCTCGGACGGCCCTGTGTAGTAAGGTGCGGCGGCGCTGCCGGGGGGCGCGATCCGCGACTCCACCCGCCGCACCCGCTCGGCGAGTTCGAAGTGGGTGCCGTCGAGCGCCTCGATGGCCTCGTCCATGAGGTTCTGGAGCCAGGCCCTGGTCTCCTCGGCGCCTTCGATGTGCCGGCCGTGCTCGTCGAGGTGGGCGAGCGCCTCCCACGGGTCCGAGCCGGGGAGGATCTTGTCGGCCTCCTTGCGCATCTCACCCAGGAGCCGGTGGTACTCCTCCCACCCGTACGCGTAGGCCTCGTCCAGGTCGAGGTCGGTGCCGTTGTGGAAGCGGGCCCAGCGCGCGTACCGCTCGCGGCCCACGGTGTCCGGGGCGTCCTTGACGGCCGGCGCGTACACATCGCGCATCCAGTCGCGAAGTTCCCGGACCGCGGCGGTGGCGCCACGGGCGGCCGTGTCGAGTTCGGTGCGCAGCTCGGGCGGGCCCGCCGCGGCGAACTCCTCGAACCAGCCGCGCCCGGCCCCGTCGCCGCCCGCCCACTCGGTGAGCTGTTCGACGAAGGTGGCCGTGGCGCGCGGGCCGCCGAGCAGACCGCGCTCCAGGCCCAGCGCGAGCGACCGGCGGTAGCCGTCGAGCGAGGCGGGCACGGCCCGCAGCCGCTCCGCGACGGCCGCCCAGTCCTCGGCGGTGTCGGTCGGCGTCACGGTGAAGGCCATGCGCAGACTGTGTGCGGGGGAGTGGATGTTGCTGACGGTCCGCAGGCCCTCGTCGGCCTCGTGGACGGCAAGTTCGGCGGTGAGGCGCTCCCGGAGCAGACGCGCGCAGCGGCGTTCGGCCTCGGCGTCGGCGCCCGGCAGGCGCTCCGACTCGTCGAGGCGGGCGAGCGTCTCGCGGGCCAGCACGGCCAGTTCCTCCTGGCCGGCGGGGGAGTAGTCGGGCAGGAGCGCGTGGCTCTCCCTGACGCCCAGGTAGGTGCCCGTGACGGGGTCGAGCTCGACGAGGGCGTCGACGTAGGCGTCCGCGACCTGGCGGGGAAGAGCGCTGCTGGGGGTATCTGGCATGGCTCCATCCTGGTACGCGGCCGAGCCGGCACGCCACCTCATTCGATCACAGTCGGCTGACAAACGAGCGGCCCGGGTGGGCGCCGTACGGGGCGGCTGCGACGGGGGGAACGGGTGGTGCGAGAGGGCAGGGCAGGGCCCGGGGCGGGGCGGTGGCGGGAGGGGAGGCCGGGTCCCGGCCATGCGCGGGGGGCCGTTGCCCTCGCGACGAGCGGCGGTCCGGTCCCTGGGCGGCGCTGCCTGCGCGCGAGCCCGCCCGGGGGAGTGCCGACGCGCCTCCTGTCCGGCTCCGACGGCGGGCCTCGCCGCCCGGGGCCGCCCCGGGGCGGGTGTCCGACTCCGGCTGGAGCGCGGCGTTCGCGGGCCGGGGGGCGCGCCGGGGGCGTGACCGGTGGGAGCGTGCGGCTTTTTGGCCGGATCCCGTCGCTCCCGTGAGGCAGGACCGGTTCCGGGAGGGCGGGCCTGCCGGGCTGCCGGACGTCCTACGGGGCTCCGCCCTGAGGCCCGGAGGCTCCCGCCTGCTCGCCGACGGCCCCGGTGGCCGCCGCCCGGGTGCCGTGCGCGGCCTCCAGGCCGCCGCCGTGCGGGGCCGCCCGCTCCGGCCGCACCTGGGCCGTGATGACCAGGGTGCCCTCCTCGATCTGGTAGTCGAGAGGCAGGTTCAGGCCGCGCATCGCAGCGACCATGCCGGTGTTGGAGGACTGGGTCACCGCGTACACGTTCTCGCACCCCGCCTCGACGGCGAGCGCCACCAGGCGGCGCAGCAGTTCGGAGCCGATGCCCCGGCCCTGCCAGTCGTCCTCCACGAGCAGCGCCACCTCGGTCTCGTCCCCGTCCCACAGCAGGTGGCCCAGCGCTACGAGGCGCCCGGACGAGGTCTCGACGGCCAGTGTGCGGCCGAAGCGCGGGCTGAGCAGATGGTCCAGGTAGCGGTCGGCGTCGATCACGGGGCCGTGGTAACGCAGGCCCAGGGTCCGCTCCGAGCAGCGGTCGTGCATGGCACGCGCGGCCGCCAGATCGCCCTGGTCGGCCCGGCGCACGGTGATCTCGGCGCCCTCCGGAAGCGTGAGCACGTCCTGGCCGTCCGGTACCCGCGGGCCGAGCCGCGCGTCGAGTTCGACGAGGGCACGGGCCCGGGCGAACTCGGTGGGGGTGAACGGCAGATACGGGCGAGTCACGGTGATCACCCCGCCGTGCGGGTCGCGCAGCAGCATCACGGTGTCGCCCTGCTCCAGCGCCCCCTCCACCGGCGCGGTCCGTCCGGTGGGGCGGCCGCTGGGGGAGACGGCGGGCACCGACCGGATGGTGCACCGGCCGAGCAGCTGCCGCAGCGCGAGGGGCAGTTCGGCGGTGTCCAGGGCGGTACGGGTCGCCAGGCCGAGGACCCGGGTCGGCGCGTCCACCAGGTCGTGGGCGTCGGCCCGCTCGATCCAGGTGTGCGAGCCACCGGCCGCGGCGACGTGCCGGGCGAGCTGATCGGCGCTCAGGGAGCCGGGCCCGCGCAGCAGGAACTCGTCGACGGTGCCCTCAGCCAGCGGATGGGTCTGGAGCGTCAGGATGTCCACCCGCAGCCCGGCCAGGGCACCGCACAGCACGGCCAGGCTGCCCGGCTCGTCCCGCACGGTGGTCCGCATCCGCCAGAGCACGGTGACCGTCGCCGGGTCCTCGGCACGGCCGCTCGCGGCCCCCGGAACCGCGGCTCCCGGGACCGGGCCGTCGGGTGTGGCGGGAGGGGCGTGGCTGTGCCTGCGTGACCACCAGGTGTGGAACGCGGCCGTGGCCACCAGCACCACAGCCGAGACGATCAGCAGGTACGGGCCCCTCGGGCCGTGCGCGATGGTGTTCGCGACCGCGTCCGCCACCGCCACCGCGGTGAACAGCGCGGCGAGTTCGACGACGTCCCGCCGCCAGTGGTGGTGGCGGCGGACTCGCTTCGGGGCGGTGACGTGCGTGTCGCTCTTCTGAGTCATGCCAGCACTGTGGCCCGGCGTTGTTGCGTGATCACGAACGCTTTGTGACTGCCTGGTTAAGCGTGGATCCGGTGGATTTATGGCTGATTCACGCTGTTTGCTCCGCGGATGGTCCGTCGGCCACGTCACGGGGCGTCCACAAGCCGCCGCGCCGGTGTGACCTGCCGCGACGGCCCGTCGGGCCGCCGCCCCGGCGCGGCGCCGACCGGCCGTTGTACGGCCCCGTCCGTTCGGCGGACACCGCCGGTCTCTCCCCCCGGCCGGCCCGGCGGACGACTCCTGGCCGTGGGTCCGGGCGGCCGGGCCGGGGCCGCGCAGGGCAGCGC
>NZ_JADWYO010000116.1 GCF_022414595.1 Streptomyces sp. MUM 203J
CGGCTTCGCCGGCCGTCCCGGCGGCGGTGGCGGCGGTCGTCCCGGCGGTGCTCCCGGTGGCTTCGGCGGCGGCGGTGGCCGTCCCGGCTTCGGCGGTCGTCCCGGCGGCCCCGGCGGCCGTGGCGGCACGCAGGGTGCCTTCGGTCGTCCGGGCGGGCCCGCCCGTCGCGGCCGCAAGTCGAAGCGGCAGAGGCGCCAGGAGTACGAGGCCATGCAGGCCCCGTCCGTGGGCGGCGTGATGCTGCCTCGCGGCAACGGCGAGACCGTTCGCCTGTCGCGCGGTGCGTCCCTCACCGACTTCGCTGAGAAGATCAACGCCAACCCGGCGTCGCTCGTCGCGGTGATGATGAACCTCGGCGAGATGGTCACGGCCACGCAGTCCGTCTCCGACGAGACGCTGCAGCTCCTCGGCGACGAGATGAACTACACCGTTCAGATCGTGTCGCCGGAGGAGGAGGACCGCGAGCTGCTCGAGTCCTTCGACCTCGAGTGGGGCGAGGACGAGGGCGGCGAGGAGTACCTCGTCGCGCGTCCGCCGGTGGTGACCGTCATGGGTCACGTCGACCACGGTAAGACCCGGCTGCTCGACGCGATCCGCAAGACCAACGTGATCGCGGGCGAGGCCGGCGGCATCACCCAGCACATCGGTGCCTACCAGGTCACGACCGAGGTCAACGAGCAGGACCGTCCGATCACCTTCATCGACACCCCGGGTCACGAGGCGTTCACCGCCATGCGTGCCCGCGGTGCCAAGTCGACGGACATCGCGATCCTCGTGGTCGCGGCCAACGACGGCGTCATGCCGCAGACGGTCGAGGCGCTGAACCACGCCAAGGCGGCTGACGTGCCGATCGTGGTCGCGGTCAACAAGATCGACGTCGAGGGCGCCGACCCGACGAAGGTGCGCGGCCAGCTCACCGAGTACGGCCTGATCGCGGAGGAGTACGGCGGCGACACCATGTTCGTCGACATCTCCGCCAAGCAGGGCCTGAACATCGACAAGCTGCTGGAGGCCGTGGTCCTCACGGCCGACGCGACCCTGGACCTCCGGGCCAACCCGGAGCAGGACGCGCAGGGCATCGCGATCGAGTCGCACCTCGACCGCGGCCGCGGTGCCGTCGCGACCATCCTGGTCCAGCGCGGCACGCTGCGGGTCGGTGACACGATGGTCGTGGGCGACGCCTACGGCCGTGTCCGGGCCATGCTCGACGACAAGGGCAACAACATCGAGGAGGCCACTCCGTCGACTCCGGTCCTGGTCCTGGGTCTCACCAACGTCCCGGGCGCCGGCGACAACTTCCTGGTCGTCGACGAGGACCGCACGGCCCGTCAGATCGCGGAGAAGCGCGCGGCGCGCGAGCGCAACGCGGCCTTCGCCAAGCGGGTCCGCCGGGTGTCCCTGGAAGACCTGGACAAGGTCCTCAAGGCCGGCCAGATCCAGGAACTCAACCTCATCATCAAGGGCGACGCGTCCGGTTCGGTCGAGGCTCTCGAGTCCTCGCTGCTCCAGCTCGACGTCGGTGAAGAGGTCGACATCCGCGTCCTGCACCGCGGTGTGGGTGCGGTCACCGAGTCCGACATCGACCTGGCGATGGGCTCCGACGCCATCGTCATCGGCTTCAACGTCCGTGCGGCCGGCCGTGCCGCGCAGATGGCGGAGCGCGAGGGCGTCGACGTCCGCTACTACTCGGTGATCTACCAGGCCATCGAGGAGATCGAGGCGGCCCTCAAGGGTCTGCTCAAGCCGGAGTACGAAGAGGTCGAGCTGGGTACGGCGGAGATCCGCGAGGTCTTCCGCTCGTCCAAGCTGGGCAACATCGCGGGTGTCCTCATCCGCTCCGGCGAGGTCAAGCGGAACACCAAGGCCCGTCTCATCCGCGACGGCAAGGTCATCGCGGAGAACCTCACCATCGAGGGCCTGCGTCGCTTCAAGGACGACGTCACCGAGATCCGGGAAGGCTTCGAGGGCGGTATCAACCTCGGAAACTTCAACGACATCAAGGTCGACGACGTCATCGCGACGTACGAGATGCGCGAGAAGCCGCGCGCCTGATCCAGGCGGGCGCACGCGCCTGACCCGGGCGTGTGGATGCCGGGGCCGGTCGGCGGAGGAATTTCCGTCGATCGGCCCCGGCCGCTGCGTGTACGGTTCAGTTGTCCCCGCCCGATCAAGCGGGGGCCATCCGAACCCGAACCGGCGGGACATCCGGGCACACATGTATGTGGGGACTCTGTCCTTCGACCTGCTCCTGGGCGACGTACGGTCGCTGAAGGAGAAGCGCTCCGTCGTCCGCCCGATCGTCGCGGAGCTGCAACGCAAGTTCGCCGTGAGCGTGGCGGAGGTCGGCAACCAGAACCTGCACCGCAGAGCCGAGATCGGCGTGGCGATGGTCTGCGGCGACGCGGGACATCTGACCGGGGTACTGGACCGGTGCGAGCGGCTTGTGGCCGCCCGGCCGGAGGTGGAGCTGCTGTCCGTACGGCGGCGCATGCACACCGACGAAGACTGAACTTTTGAGTTTGTACGCAGGACGTCGTACGGAAGACGTCGTCGCAAGACGGAAGAGGAGAAGGACCGGTGGCCGACAACGCGCGGGCCCGCAAGCTGGCCGATCGCATCCAGGTCGTGGTCGCGGAGACCCTGGACCGGCGCATCAAGGATCCGCGGCTGGGCTTCGTGACCATCACCGACGCCCGGGTCACCGGCGACCTGCGGGAGGCCACGGTCTTCTACACGGTCTACGGGGACGAGGAGGAGCGCGCCGCCTCGGCGGCGGCGCTGGAGTCCGCCAAGGGCATCCTGCGCTCCGAGGTCGGCCGGCAGACCGGGGTCCGGTTCACGCCGACCCTGACCTTCGTCCCGGACGCCCTCCCGGACAACGCCCGCACCATCGAGGACCTCCTCGACAAGGCCCGGGCCAAGGACGCGGAGGTCCGCCAGGCCGCGACCGGCAAGACGTACGCGGCCGGGGCCGACCCGTACCGCAGGCCGGACGAGGACGAGGCGGACGCGGAGTCCGACGAGGACGGCGCCGGCGCCTGATGAGCAACACCGCACGTACCCCCGACGGCCTGGTCATCGTCGACAAGCCGTCGGGCTTCACCTCGCACGACGTCGTCGCCAAGATGCGCGGCATGGCCCGCACCCGCCGGGTCGGCCACGCCGGCACGCTGGATCCGATGGCGACCGGCGTCCTCGTCCTCGGCGTCGAGAAGGCGACGAAACTGCTCGGGCACCTCGCGCTGACCGAGAAGGAGTACCTGGGCACCATCCGCCTCGGCCAGACCACCGTCACCGATGACGCGGAGGGGGAGATCACCGCCTCCGCCGACGCGTCCAAGGTGTCCCGGGAGGGTGTCGACGCGGCGGTCGCCAAGCTGACCGGCGACATCATGCAGGTGCCGTCCAAGGTCAGCGCCATCAAGATCGACGGCAAGCGGTCCTACGCGCGGGTGCGGGGCGGTGAGGACTTCGACATCCCGGCCCGGCCGGTGACCGTCTCCTCGTTCACCGTGTACGACATGCGCGACGCGGTCGCGGAGGACGGGACGCCGGTCGTCGACCTGGTCGTGTCCGTCGTCTGCTCGTCCGGCACCTACATCCGGGCCCTCGCCCGCGACGTGGGCGCCGACCTGGGCGTCGGCGGCCATCTGACGGCACTGCGCCGCACCCGGGTGGGCCCGTACAAGCTGGACGCGGCCCGCACCCTGGACCAGCTCCAGGAGGAGCTGACGGTCATGCCCATCGCGCAGGCCGCGGCTGCCGCTTTCCCGCGCTGGGACGTCGACGAACGGCGGGCCCGGCTGCTGCTGAACGGCGTCCGGATCGACATGCCCTCGTACCCGGAGGCCCCTGTGGCCGTCTTCGGTCCGGGCGACCGCTTCCTGGCGCTGGTGGAGGAGCGGAACGGCAAGGCGAAGAGCGTGGCGGTCTTCGCCTGACACGCCGTGGCCGGCAGGCCACCGTGGGGCGGGCACCCGTACCGGGCTGCCCGCCCCATGCCCCCTTCCCGTGCGTCCCATCCATCCCGGGACCGCGCTTCACCCACACGGCCAGGCGCTGGGAGCGAACCCCGGGGGCGTGAGGGGGCGCGTTCGGGGAACGACCGCTGGCGGTGATCACCACCGGCCTACCGTCGGACCCATGGGACGCGCGGACCTGGCAGCACTGGTACTGATCTGTGATCAGACGGGCCGACCACGTGGAACCGGCTTCGTCGCCGACGACCTGGGCACGGTCGTCACGGGTCACGAGACGGTCGACGGCCTGGACCGGGTCCTGGTGGAGGCCCCCGAGACAGGCGCGAGGGCCGAGTCCACGGCCGTCGTCCGCCTGCCCGCCGAGGCCCTGGCACTCATCCACACCCGGGGGCTGGGCATCCGCCCCCTCCCCGTCGCCGCGTACGCCCCCCGGCCCGGTACGTACGTACGTATCCACGCGCACGGCTGGCGCGAGGCCCGGGTCCTGGGCACGGCCGAGGCGACCTACACGGCCACGGAACGCTTCCACACCGTGGACGGTGTCCTGGAACTGGCCATCGGCACGGACGGCAGCGAGGCCCTGCGCCGCGACGGTCAGGCGGCGGGCGGCCCGGTCCTGGACGCGGCGACCGGCACCGTACTGGCGGTGCTCGGCACGGCCCTGCACACCGACCACCGCGCCCCCGCCCTGGCCGTCCCCCTCGTCCCCGCCGCCACCCGCACCCCCCGGGGCCCCCTGGCCGCCCTCCTCCGCCGCAACACCGCGACGGCCCCCGCTCACGGCCCCGGCCTCAACCTGGCGGGCGCCCTGGAACTGACCGCGACGACCCTGCCGCAGCCCCTGGCACCCGAGCCCGTTCACCGGGCCGGGGTGGCCGGGGAACTGGACCGGTTCGTGGCGGCCGCGGGCCTGCCGACGAGGGCGCGGGGCGCGGACCGGCCGACCGGCCGGGCCGGGGAGCCCGGGGCGGCGGAGGCGGCCTCTGCCGTGGACGGGCGGGCGGCGGCGGTGGACGGGACGTTCGCGGTGTGCGCCGGGGCGGTGACCGGGAAGGCGGGTTCCGGGGAGGGATGCCGGACCGGGGGCGGCGAACCGGGCGCGGGAGCGGTGGCGGACGGGCCGGGGGCGCGGCCGGTGAGCGGCGCGGCGGGCCGCGGGACGGGTCCCGAGG
>NZ_JADWYO010000117.1 GCF_022414595.1 Streptomyces sp. MUM 203J
CGCCTGCCGCACGCCCGGCGCCGCCCGGCCCACCGGGCGTACGCGCGGCGTGGTCGCCGCCGTCGCCGGCGGCCGCCGGTCCCGGGTACGGGGGGTGCTGGGGCGACGTGCCGCGGTCGTTCCCGCCGCGCGGCTCCTGTCCCGCCGCAGCGCTGTCATCCCTCTTGAAACGTCCCTGCACTAGCGTCGCAACCTCTGGACCAGGCGTCCCTCCGCGCGAACGGACAGGACGGTGTCGGCGTTCATCAAGGGCGCGGAACGCGCCCTTCCATCGTGGGTGACCGGCGCCGGAATCCCCCCTTCCCCGCCGCCGCTCGGCGCTTCTTCGCACCAAGCCCGCCGGTTCTCCTTCCGCGGCGGTGCGTGAGATTCCAGCACAGTGCCGGATCTCCAACAAGGGCGGCGGGTGCCCCCGCCGATGCTGTCACGAGCGGTGAGTGTGTCATTACGTGCCGTCGAAGGCGATCGCGGAGGAATCGGACTTTCGCTTACGAGTCGCTCACGGGGTACTTGCGGGTAGAGGGTGTCCCAGACGAGATGATCAGCGGCGGAATGGAAGGTTCAGTGGTGTGATGTCCGGTTTCGACGATCTGTTCGGCCGTCCGATTTTTCCGAAATAAGTCGCGGGTGGTGAGCAAACTCACACACCAGGCGGTGGCTGTTCGCGGTAATGACAGGGAACTGGATGTTTAGCCTGACGCCTTACAGGGATGGCCCATCCGTCACACGCGCCCCCTAGTCGCAGCAGCGGTACTAGGGCGCACCCATATCTCCGAGGTCTGAAACCACCCATGAACACGACGCCGATCCGCAGCATCGCGAACCCTCGCCGCACCACCCTCGCCCACCTCGCGGACGCCGCGGAGCTGGAGCGCGGCGCGCTGCCGGAGCACATGGCCGAGCTGCCCGCCGCCACCGCCAACCCGCGTCGGACCGTCCTTCACCAGGCCCCCGTGCTGGCGGCCGACTGACCGCGGCACGCACCCGGCCCGCCTCCCGCATCGCCGTCCGTGCCGTGACCGCGGGCGGAATGCGGCAGGTCGGGGGCCTGTCCCGCGTTAGCCTGGAGCGTCAGACTCCAGTCAGCGGAAGTAGGGGGCACAGGCACCCGTGCGCATCGCCAGGTTCTCCATCGACGGCAACGTCGCCTTCGGCGCGGTCGAAACGGTCGGCAAGACCGAGGCGGCCCGGGCCGCCGAAGGTGCCGGTGGCACCGGGGCAGTGAGCGAGGGCGACCTCGTCCTCAACATCATCAAGGGCATCCCCTACACGGACTTCGAGCTGAGCGGCACCAGGGTCCCGCTGAGCAAGGTCCGGCTGCTGCCCCCCGTGCTCCCCAACAAGGTCGTGGCCATCGGCCGCAACTACGCCGAGCACGCGGCGGAACTCGGCAACGAGGTCCCGGAGGTTCCCGTCGCCTTCTTCAAGCCCACCACCTCCGTGGTCGGCTCCGGCGACGCCATCGAGTACCCCTCCTTCTCCCAGGAGGTGCACCACGAGGCGGAGCTTGCCGTCGTCATCGGCCGCATGTGCCGCGAGGTCCCCCGCGAACGCGTCAAGGACGTCGTCTTCGGCTACACCTGCGCCAACGACGTCACCGCGCGGGACGTCCAGCAGCGCGAGAAGCAGTGGGCCCGGGCCAAGGGCTTCGACACCTCCTGCCCGCTCGGCCCCTGGGTGGAGACCGACCTCGACCCGAGCGACCTCACCATCCAGTGCACGGTCAACGGCGAACAGCGCCAGCTGGGTCGTACGAGCGACATGATCCGCTCCATCGAGGACCTGGTCGTCCACATCACCGAGGCCATGACGCTGCTGCCCGGCGACGTCATCCTCACCGGCACTCCCGCCGGGGTCGGCCCCCTCACCGTCGGCGACGAGGTCGCCGTCACCATCGAAGGCATCGGCACTCTCACCAACAAGGTGATCAAGCGTGGCTAACACCCCCGACCGTCCCGTCCGCGTACGGTTCTGCCCGTCCCCGACAGGCAACCCCCACGTGGGCCTGGTCCGCACCGCCCTGTTCAACTGGGCGTTCGCCCGGCACCACGGCGGCACCATGGTCTTCCGCATCGAGGACACCGACGCGGCCCGCGACTCGGAGGAGTCGTACGAGCAGCTCCTCGACTCGCTCCGCTGGCTCGGTCTCACCTGGGACGAGGGCCCCGAGGTCGGCGGTCCCCACGCGCCGTACCGCCAGTCGCAGCGCATGGACATCTACCGGGACGTCGCGGAGAAGCTCCTCAAGGGCGGCTACGCCTACCACTGCTACTGCACCACCGAGGAGCTCGACGCCCGCCGCGAGGCCGCCCGCGCCGCCGGGAGGCCGTCGGGCTACGACGGCCACTGCCGCGAGCTGACCGCCGAGCAGACGGCGGCGTACCAGGCGGAGGGCCGCGCGGCCATCGTCCGCTTCCGGATGCCGGACGCGCCCATCACCTTCCGCGATCTGGTCCGCGGCGAGCTGACCTTCACGCCGGACAACGTCCCCGACTACGGCATCGTCCGTGCCAACGGGGCGCCGCTGTACACGCTGGTCAACCCGGTGGACGACGCGCTGATGGAGATCACGCACGTCCTGCGCGGCGAGGACCTGCTGTCCTCCACCCCCCGCCAGATCGCCCTCTACAAGGCGCTGACCGAACTCGGCATCGCGAAGTCGATCCCCGAGTTCGGCCACCTCCCGTACGTGATGGGCGAGGGCAACAAGAAGCTCTCCAAGCGCGACCCGCAGTCGTCCCTGAACCTCTACCGCGAGCGCGGCTTCCTCCCGGAGGGCCTGCTCAACTACCTCTCCCTCCTGGGCTGGTCGTTCTCCGCCGACCAGGACGTCTTCACGATCCCCGAGATGATCGAGAAGTTCGAGATCGCGGACGTGAACGCGAACCCGGCGCGGTTCGACCTGAAGAAGGCGGAGTCGATCAACGCGGACCACATCCGCATGCTCGACGCGAAGGCGTTCGCCGCGGCCTGCGAGCCCTGGCTCCAGGCCCCGCACGCCCCCTGGGCGCCGGAGGACTTCGACCGCGAGGCCTGGGAGCGGATCGCCCCGCACGCCCAGACCCGCCTGACGGTCCTGTCCGACATCACGGCCAACGTCGACTTCCTGTTCCTGGCCGAGCCCGTCGAGGACGAGGCGTCCTGGCAGAAGGCCATGAAGGGCGACCCGGCGGCCCTGCTCACCACCGCCCGCGCCAGGCTGGAGGCGGCGGACTGGACGAGCCCCGAGTCCCTGAAGGACGCGGTCCTGAAGGCGGGCGAGGAGCACGGCCTGAAGCTCGGCAAGGCCCAGGCGCCGGTCCGGGTGGCGGTCACGGGCCGCACGGTCGGCCTCCCGCTCTTCGAGTCCCTGGAGATCCTGGGCAAGGAGAAGACCCTGAACCGCATCGACGCGGCCCTGGCGAAGCTGACCGCGGCGTAGGCCGAAACCGGGG
Organism: Streptomyces sp. MUM 203J; assembly: GCF_022414595.1. Taxonomy (GTDB): domain Bacteria; phylum Actinomycetota; class Actinomycetes; order Streptomycetales; family Streptomycetaceae; genus Streptomyces. The sequence goes on from NZ_JADWYO010000117.1 coordinate 3,435, forward strand.
GCTTCCCTCCCCGGAAGCCCCTTGGCCGAGGCTTCACCGCTCGTCCTCAAGTGCCGGAGAGGCGGACATCCGGCCCCTCCGGCACTTGAGCAGCGGGCGGAGCGGGGGCGGCGCCCCCCCCACGATCCGGGCAGGGCCGGGGCGGAGGAAGGCCCACCAGGGCGAGCCGCGGCCGCCTTCCCGCCTGTGCCCGTCGGCCGCATGGCCGTCTGCGCCGGCCTCCGGGCATCGGCACCGCGCGTGCCGGGCGATGATCCCCGGGCCCCTTCCGCGAGGCCTGTCGGCGGTACGGTCATGGTCATGGCCATCCGAGCCGTCCTCTGGGACATCGACGACACGATCTTCGACTACGCCACAGCCGACCGCGCCGGCATGCGCCGCCACCTCCGGGCCGAAGGGCTGGCCGGTGCGTTCGGCTCCGCCGAGGACGCCCTGAAGCGCTGGCGGCAGGCCACCGAAACGCACTGGGCCCGCTTCTCCGCAGGCGAGACCGGCTGGGAGGAACAGCGCCGCGACCGCGTGCGGACGTTCCTCGACGACCCCGCGCTCCCGGACCGGGACGCCAACGCCTGGTTCACCCGCTACATCGCGCACTACGAGGCCGCCTGGGAGCTCTTCCCGGACACCGTCCCCGTACTGGACCTGCTCGCCTCCGACTACCGCCACGGCGTCCTGTCGAACTCGTCGCTGCACAACCAGGACCGCAAGCTGCGCCTGCTGGGCGTGCGGGACCGGTTCGAGGCGGTCGTCTGCGCCGCCGACATCGGCGTCTCCAAGCCCGAGCCCGGTGCCTTCCACACCGCCTGCACCGCCCTCGGGCTGGCCCCGCACGAGGTCGCGTACGTCGGTGACCAGCCTGACATCGACGCGCGCGGCGCCGCCGAGGCGGGGCTGATGGGGGTCTGGCTGGACCGGCGGGGGAGGGGCGGACGGCCCGAGCTGACCCGGATCACCGGGCTGGACCAGCTCCCTTCCCTGCTCCGCGCGGATACCCGTTTTGGAGCCCAGGACACCTTCGGGTAATGTTCTTTCTGCGCCGAGGGGAGCGGGCCGGAAGGCCGGATCCCCGAAGCGCAAGCCGAACAAAGTCCCCCAGGGGGTTGTGTTCCGGTGGCCTATGGTGTAATTGGCAGCACGACTGATTCTGGTTCAGTTAGTCTTGGTTCGAGTCCAGGTA
>NZ_JADWYO010000118.1 GCF_022414595.1 Streptomyces sp. MUM 203J
CCTCACCCATTTCAAGATCGATCAGCCGTGAGCCCTGTCACCGTCCACAACCTCCCGGGACAGAACACCTAGCCCACCGGGCCGGCCGTGCCCTCGCCCAGGAGGCGCGCCGCAAGGGCGTCCACGTCCTGCTCGCCCCGACCGTCAACCTGCACCGCTCCCCGCTCGGCGGACGTCACTTCGAGGCGTACAGCGAGGACCCCCACCTCACCGCGGCCATCGGCACCGGATACGTACGCGGAGTCCAGGACGGCGGGGTCGCCGCCGCCGTCAAGCACTTCGTCGCCAACGACGCCGAGACCGACCGCTTCACCGTCGACAACGTCGTCGCGCCCCGCCCCCTGCGCGAGCTGTACCTCGCCCCGTTCGAGGCGATCGTCCGCGACGCCCGCCCCTGGGCCGTCATGGCCGCGTACAACCGGGTCAACGGTGTCACCATGACCGAGCACCGGCACCTCCAGACCGGCGTCCTGCGCGGAGAATGGGGCTTCGACGGCGTCACCGTCTCCGACTGGTTCGCCGTCCGCTCCACCACCGGGGCGCTGCGCGGCGGCCTCGACCTCGCCATGCCGGGCCCGAACGCCGTCTACGGGGAGGCGCCAGCCGCCGCCGTGCGTGACGGGGAACTCGACGAGGAGCGGGTCGACACGGCCGTACGGAGGGTGCTGCGGCTCGCCGCCCGTGTCGGGGCGCTGGAAGGAGCCGAACCGGCCGTCACCACGCCGCCCGAACCCGTCGACGGCCCCGCGCTCGCCCGGGAGATCGCGCACCGGTCGTTCGTCCTGCTCCGCAACGCGGACGGGGTGCTCCCCCTGGACCCGTCCGTCCACCCCCGTATCGCCCTCATCGGAGCCGCCGCCCGCGACGCCCGCGTCCTCGGCGGCGGCTCCGCCCACGTCTTCCCCGCCCGGACCGTCTCCCCGCTCGACGGCCTCGTCGCCGCCCTGCCGCCTCACACGGTCGGCTACGCCGTGGGCGCCGAACCCGACGACGAACCCGCTCCGGCCGGGACCGGGTTCAGCCTGCGCTCCGTCTGCCGCGACGCCGAGGGCGCGGTCCTCGACGACAGCCCGCTGCCCACCGGTCAGATCCAGTGGATCGGCGCCGACCTGCCCGCCGGAGCCGCTCGCGACACGCTCCACAGCGTCGAGATCACCGGCACCTTCACCCCGCGCGAGAGCGGCGCGCACGTCTTCGGCACCCGCGGCCTCGGTGCCTTCACCCTCACCGTCGCCGGCCGCGTCCTCTACGATGGGGTCCAGGAAGCGGGCACGGAGCCCGACCCGTTCGAGGCGTTCACCGGTGCCCCCGTCGAGCGCGGCACCCTCGCACTGACCGCGGGTGAACCGGTCGACGTGTCGCTCCGTCACATCGTGGACCACGACACCCCGGCGCCCGTCCCCGCCGTCGTGTTCTCCCTCCTCCACCGGCCGCCGCGCCGCGACCCCGGCGCGCTCGTCGACGAAGCCGTCGCCGCCGCACGCGCCGCCGACACCGCCGTCGTGGTGGTCGCCACCACCGAGCGCGTCGAATCCGAGGGTTTCGACCGCGCCGACCTGCGCCTTCCCGGCCGCCAGGACGACCTTGTGCGGGCCGTCGCCGCCGCCAACCCCCGCACCGTCGTGGTGGTCAACGCGGGCGCACCCGTCGAGATGCCGTGGCGGGACGAGGTCGCGGCGGTCCTGCTCACCTGGTTCCCCGGCCAGGAAGGCGGAGCCGCCCTCGCGGATGTGCTCCTGGGCGTCGAGGAACCGGGCGGGCGGCTGCCCACCACCTGGCCCGCGGCGCTCGCGGACGCCCCCGTCACCCGTGTCGCCCCGGAGGCCGGGAGACTCCCCTACGACGAGGGCCTCTTCATCGGCTATCGCGCCTGGGACCGGGCGGGCACCGCCCCCGCGTACCCCTTCGGGCACGGCCTCGGCTACACCACCTGGGAGTACGAGTCCCTGGAGGTCACCCCCACTTTCGCGCGTGTCACGGTCCGCAACACCGGGAGGCGCCCCGGCCGTGAGACCGTCCAGCTGTACGTCGCCCCGCGCGCCGACCTGGCCGAACGGCCCGCCCGCCTGCTCGTCGGCTTCGCGACCGTCCAGGCCCGGCCCGGGGAGACCGCCGAGGCGGAGATCCGGCTGGCGCCCCGCACCTTCGACATCTGGGACGAGACGTCGGGGGAGTGGACCGGCGTCCCCGGCGTGTACGACTTCCATGCCGGGAGCTCCCTGACGGACCGCCGGCTGACGGTCGCTCTGGAACTCGACTGAAGCCACCCCGTCCGGCGCGCGGACCGCCGAACCCCGCGCTACGCGCGCGTGCCGGGCGCTGTGACGTTTCTGTACGCGATGTCCGCCAGCCGTGCCTGGCCGTCCACGCTCGGATGGAACCAGTCCCAGGGGCTCAGCTGACTCTCACCGAAGCGGTAGTTGAACACCGCGCCGCCGTCGTACATGCACCGCCGGTCCCGTGCGCACACGTCCCTCAGCGCCTGGTTGTACGCGACGACCCGCTCCCGCACCGCCGCTCTGCGCCGCTCGGCGGCCGCCCCCAGGTCATCGGGCGCGGCCAGCATCGAGGCGCACACGCCCAGCCGCCACACGTCGTGGCTCGCCGGGTTGTCCCGCCCCGTGGCCCAGAGCCGCTTCAGATCCGGCACGCTCGTCACGTACACCTGTGTCGCGGGCGAGTCCTCCCGCAGCCGCGCCAGCGCCGTCTCGACCGAGACGCGGAAGTCGGCCACCGGGGTCATCAGGGCGGGCGTGGGGCGGCATGCGTCGTTGGCGCCTACGGTGACCGTCACCAGTCCGGGCCGGTGCCCCGCCGCCCGCGCCATCTGCTCCGGCAGCTCCGCGGCGCGCGCCCCGGACCGGGCCAGGTTCCAGCTCCGCTCCGCCACGCCGGGCGCGCCGAGCAGCCGAAGCGCCAGGCTGTTCACCCGGGCGTCGGATCCGGTGGCCCAGGACGCCTCCGGACAGTCCGTCAGCACCGTGCAGGCGTCGAAGGCCCTGCTGATCGAGTCTCCGACGGCGGCCACCGAGGCGGGCCGGGGATTCCACCCGGACGGAGCCGAGGGGGCGGCAGGAGGGGAGCCCAGCGGGGCCGACGGCTTCGGGGGCTCCGGTGCCGAGGACCCGGTATCGGCGGGGCTGCCCGCGTTGCTGCTTCCGGGGGACGCGACACACCCGGACAGCGCCATCGCGCACACCAGCGCGGCGGCCACCCGGCGCGGGGCGCGCGCACCGGGTCCCGCGCCGGACCCCGTACCCTTGATCAACACGGCCTCACCCCCGCGTCACTCCGCACCATCCCCGCGTCCTCCCGCTCAACTCCGTACGACCCGCGCACGGTCGGCGTCCCGGCGAGTGAAAGCTTCGTGTCGACGGCCCACGGGACCGACCGTACGTCATCCCCGGCGTCCCGCCGCACGGTAGCTTTTCCCCGTCGAACCAGAGGCGCCCAGCCGACCGGCTCCGGTAAATTACATCACGTCACAAGCTGTCCCTTTTGCGGAGTTTCGCTCCCGATGCTGTTTACTGAGGCCGCTGGGAATAGGCGAACCTCGTCCCACACTGGAGGTCCCGGTGACGACACGTGGAGTCCTGTACGTCCACTCCGCGCCGCGCGCGCTGTGCCCACACGTCGAGTGGGCGGTCGCGGGTGTGCTCGGCACGAGGGTCCAGCTCGACTGGATCCGTCAGCCGGCCTCACCGGGAACCTGGAGAGCCGAGTTCTCCTGGCAGGGCGAGTCGGGCACCGCGTCGAAACTGGCCTCCGCGCTGCGCGGCTGGCAGCTCCTGCGCTTCGAGGTGACCGCCGAGCCGTGCGCCACCGCCGAGGGCGAGCGTTACAGCGCCACGCCCGACCTGGGCATCTTCCATGCGGTCATCGGCATCCACGGCGACATCATGATCCCCGAGGACCGGCTGCGGGCCGCCCTGGCCCGCTCGGCACAGGGCGAGACCCAGCTGGAGGCCGAGATCGCCAAGCTGCTCGGCAAGCCGTGGGACGACGAACTTGAGCCGTTCCGCTACGCCGGCGAGGGAGCCCCGGTGCGCTGGCTGCACCAGGTGGTCTGACCCCGGAGCCGTACGCGAGGGCCGGCTGCGGAACCGCAGGCGACGTCGGGAACGCGAGGAGGCCCCCGCCCGTCCTTGGGTTCTGACGGTCCTCGCAACACCCGCGATCTGTGGGAGTTGCGAGGACCGTGGCCGTTGGGC
>NZ_JADWYO010000119.1 GCF_022414595.1 Streptomyces sp. MUM 203J
CTTCCTTCGTACTCACCCGAGAGACTCTCTCAGGCTTTCCTCCGGGCGCTTCCCTTCGGTGTTTCCAGCTTAGCAGATCCGTTTTCCGTTTCTGCCACCCGCTGGAGCGGGCTTGCCGGTCTGTTCTTCGCTTTCGCGTTTCCCTTTCCGGCGGTTCCGACTCTATCAGATCCTTTCGGGCCTGACTCCCAGTCAGCAGGAGTTGTCTTTCCGGCCGCTCGGGCCGTTCCGACGTCGTGAACTTTAGCGAATCTAGCGGCTCGACGCTAATCGGGCCCGTTCTTTCGAACGTGGATTCTGCATTCCGAAAAATCACACGCAAAGTGGCGCGACGCCAGGTCGCTCACTGAGGGTGGTTCTTGCGGAGTGGCTGCCCGGGGACCGACCGGAGTCGGCGCTCACGTCGGACAACTCGGAGAACACTACGGATCGGAAAACCCTCTGTCAACCCGGGTCCGTCCCGTAACCTGAGGGCATGACAGCACATGCGTCGTTCCTTCAGTGGTGGGCCGCCTGACGGCGGCCCGGTTGACGCATGCAGACGGCCGCCGCCCTCGGCGGCCGTTCGTGTCTCTCCCTCCTCCCGGTGGGTGGCCCGGCCGCAGTCCGCGGGGTCACAGAGTGAGAGGGAGGACCACATGACGCGGATCTTCAGCGGGATCAAGCCGACCGGGCATCTGACGCTGGGCAACTACCTGGGGGCCGTGCGGCGGTGGGTCCGGAAGGACCAGCACAGGGCGGAGGCGCTGTTCGGCATCGTCGATCTGCACGCCCTGACCGTGGAGCACGATCCCGCGCGGGTGCGGCGGCTCAGCCGGCAGGCAGCGACGCTGCTGCTGGCGTCCGGGCTGGATCCGGAGCGGTGCACTCTCTTCGTACAGAGTCATGTGGACGAGCACGCGCGGCTGTCGTATCTGCTGGAGTGCGTCGCCACCGACGGGGAGATGCGGCGCATGATCCAGTACAAGGAGAAGGCGGCGGCGGAACGGGCCCGGGGCGGGAGTGTGCGGCTGTCACTGCTGACGTATCCGGTGCTGATGGCGGCGGACATCCTCGCGTACGGGACGGACGAGGTTCCGGTGGGAGACGACCAGGCGCAGCACGTGGAGCTGACCCGGGATCTGGCTGTGCGGTTCAACCAGCGGTACGGGCACACCTTCACCGTGCCGCGGGCGACCCATCCGCGGGTGGCCGCCCGGGTCATGGACCTCCAGGACCCGCGGTCGAAGATGGGGAAGTCGCACGAGAGCGGGGCGGGGATCGTCTATCTGCTCGATGAGCCCGAGGCCGTACGGAAGAAGGTCATGCGGGCGGTGACCGACAGCGGGTCGGATGTCGTGTACGACCGGGAGGCAGGGCCCGGGCTCGCGAACCTGCTGGATGTGCTCGCTGCGTGCCGGGGTGAGGAGTGTGATCCGGCGGCGGTCGCGGCGGAGTACTCCTCGTACGGAGCACTGAAGCGGGATGTCGCGGACGCGGTGGTGGAACTGCTGCGGCCGGTGCGGAAGCGGCATGCCGAGCTGGTGGCCGACCCCGGGTATGTGGACGGGGTGCTGCGGACGGGGGCCGGACGGGCTCGGGGGCTGGCGCGGCCGGTGGTGGACCGGGCCTATCGGGCGGTGGGGCTGCTGCCGCCGGTGTGAGCGGGAGAGGGGCGGGCCTGTCGTCGTGGTGTCGGCCCGCCCCGCCCCCTGGGGTCAGCCGTTGCCGGAGGCGAGTTCGCGGCTGCGGTCGCGGGCGGCTTCGAGGGCGGCGATGAGGGCCGCGCGGACGCCGTGGTTCTCCAGTTCGCGGATGGCGCTGATGGTGGTGCCCGCCGGGGAGGTCACCGCTTCGCGCAGTTTGACGGGGTGCTCGCCGCTGTCGCGGAGCATGACGGCGGCGCCGATGGCGGCCTGGACGATCAGGTCGTGGGCCTGGGCGCGGGGCAGGCCGAGAAGGATGCCCGCGTCGGTCATGGCTTCGACGAGGAAGTAGAAGTAGGCGGGGCCGGAGCCGGAGAGAGCGGTGGCGGCGTCCTGCTGGGACTCGGGGACGCGGAGGGTCTTGCCGACGCCTCCGAAGATCTCCTCGGCGTGCGCGAGGTGGTCGCCGGTGGCGTGGCTGCCGGCGGAGATGACCGACATGCCCTCGTCGACCAGGACGGGGGTGTTGGGCATGACGCGGACGACGGGGGTGTCGGGGGCGAGGCGCTCCTCGATGAACGCGGTGGTGATGCCGGCGGCTGCGCTGATGACGAGGCGGTCGCGGGAGACATGGTGAGCGAGTTCGTCGAGGAGCCTGCCCATGTCCTGGGGTTTGACGGCGAGGATGAGGGTGTCGGCCTGCTTGGCGGCGTCGGCGTTGGAGACGGCCTCGACGCCGTACCGCTCGCGGAGTTCCTCGGCGCGTTCCGGGCGGCGGGCGGTGACCAGCAGGTGGGTGGTCGGCCAGCCGGCGCGGATCATGCCGCTGAGGAGGGCCTCGCCGATCTTTCCGGTGCCGAGGACTGCGACTGTCTGGGTCATCTGCTCTGTTCACCTCGCCGTGGGGTTTCTTGCCGCCTCCATCCTTTCACCGGGGGGCGGGGCGGGGCCGGGCTGTCCGAGGGGCGGTACGCGCTGCGGGGCGGGGCCCGGTGTGCGGCTCAGGCCGTGCGGCGGCGGAGGGTGGCGGCGCCGAGGGTGAGGACGGCGAGGCCGCAGGCGGCGACGATCAGGGCGTCGCGGATGAAGTCGCCGGTCACCTCGGTGTGGCGGAGGACCTGGTTCATGCCGTCGACGGCGTACGACATGGGCAGGACGTTCGAGAGGGCTTCGAGGGCCGGGTGCATGTTCTCGCGCGCGGTGAACAGGCCGCACAGGAGGAGCTGCGGGAAGATCACGGCCGGCATGAACTGGACGGCCTGGAACTCGGACGCGGCGAACGCCGAGACGAACAGGCCGAGGGCGGTGCCGAGGAGCGCGTCGAGCAGGGCGACGAGAAGGAGGAGCCAGGGGGAGCCGACCACGTCCAGGCCGAGCAGCCAGAGGGCGGTGCCGGTGGCGAGGAGTGACTGGAGGACGGCGATCGCACCGAATGCAAGGGCGTAGCCGGTGATGAGTTCGGCCTTGCCGAGGGGCATGGCGAGAAGGCGTTCGAGGGTGCCGGAGGTGCGTTCGCGCAGCGTGGCGATGGAGGTCACCAGGAACATGGTGATCAGCGGGAAGATGCCGAGCAGGGATGCGCCGATGTTGTCGAAGACCTGCGGGCTGCCGTCGAAGACGTACCGGAGCAGGGTGATCATCAGGACCGGGACGAGGAGCATCAGCGCGATGGTCCGGGGGTCGTGACGGAGCTGGCGCAGGACGCGGGCGGCGGTGGCGAGGGTGCGCGAGAGGAAGGGTCCGAAGCGCGGCGGGCGGGCGCTCATGAGGGGTCCTCGGGGTGCGGGGTGCGGGTTTCGGTGGCGGCGGTGGCCCCCATGGCGGCGGCGGTGTCGACGAGGTGGAGGAAGGCCTCTTCGACGGTGGCCGTGTCGTGGCGGCGGCGGAGGCCGTCGGGGGTGTCGTCCGCGAGGAGTTCGCCGTCGCGCATGAGGAGGAGGCGGTGGCAGCGCTCGGCCTCGTCCATGACATGGGAGGAGATGAGGAGGGTCGTGCCGCGGTCGGCGGCGATGCGGTGGAAGAGGTCCCACAGGTCGCGGCGGAGGACGGGGTCCAGGCCGACGGTCGGCTCGTCGAGGACGAGCAGCTCGGGGGTGCCGAGCAGAGCGACGGCGAGGGAGGCGCGGCTGCGCTGGCCGCCGGAGAGGTTGGCGGCGAGGTCGTCGGCGTGGGTGGTGAGGTCGACGTCGTGCAGGACGCGGGTGACGGCCTCCTCGCGGGGTTCTCGGTGGCGGCGGCCCGGGAGGAGGACGGCGGCGAAGTACGCGAGGTTCTGCCGGACGGTCAGGTCGGCGTAGACGGAGGGGCTCTGGGTGACGTAGCCGATGCGGGAGCGGAGCTCGGGGTCGCCCGCGGGGCGGCCGAGGACGGTCAGCGTCCCGGTGACTTTGGCCTGGGTGCCGACGAGGGCGCGCATGAGGGTGGACTTGCCGCAGCCGGAGGGGCCGAGGAGGCCGGTGATCTGACCGGGCGGGGGGATCGTCTCGGAGGGCGGTACGGACGGGGCGTGCGCTTCGAGTTGCACGGTGGTGT
>NZ_JADWYO010000120.1 GCF_022414595.1 Streptomyces sp. MUM 203J
CGGCCGGGGCGGCTCGGCGCGCGGCCGGGCCGGGGAACCCGCCCGCAGCGGTGGCTCCGGCAGACGGACCGGCCCCTGACGCAGACCTCTCGGAGCGGCACGGCGGCCCCTCCGTGGAGTTGGCGAAGGCCCCGTCGCCCGCCCCGCGGACCCGCGCGTCCCAGGGGTGGCTGCGCTGGGCGCCGGCCGCCGGGGCGCTGGTCCTGCTCGTGGGCGGAGCGGCGGTCGTGGCGAACGGGACGGCGGGCTCAGGATCCGGTTCCGGTGGCGGCGGGAACCGGCCGGTTCCCGCCGCGTCCTCGTCACCCGCGCCCGAGGGACCCGCGCTCAGCACGGACGCCCACATCTGGTCCAACGGCTGCGACCACCGCTACCTGCTGGACCGCACCCCGGGCACCGTCCCGCCCCCTCCCGTCCAGCAGGACGCCCGCTCATGGGCGGCGCGGCTGGCCGCGGTGGACGGGGACCGGAGCATGGTCCGGGCGACGGTCACCGCGCCCGAGGACGGCCCCGTCGTGGTCCAGCGCCTCTCGGTACGCGTGGTGGAACGCCGCGCCCCGCTGGACCGGCCCGGATACGTGATGAGCCCGGGCTGCGGCGGCGCCGTGACGCCCGCGCACTACGCCGTGGACCTGGACAAGCCGCGGCCTCTGGCCCACGCGCAGGACGGCACCGGCATCGACGACAAGGGCGGGCTGCACACGCTGCCCGCGCCCCACCTGCCGTTCCAGGTGACGCGGGACGCCCCGCTGGTCCTCCTCGTCCAGGCGACGACGACCCGCTGCGACTGCGACTGGTACCTGGAGGCGGAGTGGACCCGTGGGGACCGCCGCGGGACGCTGCGCATCGACGACGAGGGGCGGCCGTTCCGTACGAGCGGCTCCACGTCGGACCGGCAGTACTACTACGCGACGGAGGACGAGGCCTGGACCGCCTTCTGATGCGCCCGGAAACCCCCGCCCTTAAGCTGGCAGCGCCCTGAAGCGTACGAGAAGCCGCAACACGCATCCGAAAGGGAGACCCGCCATGTCGAAGCGAGGCAACAAGCGCCGCGCCCGCAAGGGCAAGAAGGCCAACCACGGCAAGCGCCCCAACGCCTGACAGGCGGCGGACGACACGACGAAGCCCCCGGCCGCGCTCGGCGGGTTCTTGGGGTCCTCGCAACACCTGACGGTCTACGTGGTCGTCAGTAGATCACGCAGGCGCTCGGCTGGGGTTTTCCAGCCGAGCGTTTTGCGTGGTCGGCCGTTGAGTTGCTGGGCGACGTGTTCGAGGTCTTCGGGGCTGTGCACGGACAGGTCGGTGCCCTTGGGGAAGTACTGTCGCAGCAGGCCGTTGGTGTTCTCGTTCGATCCGCGCTGCCAGGGTGAGTGCGGGTCGCAGAAGTAGACGGGGACTCCCGTGGCCACGGTGAACTGCTTGTGCGCGGCCATCTCGCAACCCTGGTCCCAGGTCAGCGAGCCTCGCAGGTGCCCGGGCAGGGCTTGGACCAAGGGCACCAGTACGTCGCGGACCTCCTCGGCGGTGTGCCCGCCGGGCAGATGACCGAGCAGGACGTAGCGGGTGGAGCGCTCGACCAGGGTCACGATCGCGCTCTCACTGCGAGGGCCGACGATCAGGTCGCCTTCCCAATGGCCGGGAACCGCCCGGTCCTCGACCTCGGCCGGGCGCTCGGAGATCATCACCATCTCGTCGACGAACCGGCGGGTGCGCTGCTCCGCACTGCGGTGCGGCTTGCGGCGGGTGCGCCCGGTGCGCAGCGCGAGGGCGACCTCGCGGCGCAGTCCGCCACGGGCCTGGACGTAGATGGCCTGGTAGATCGTCTCCGGACTCACCCGCATGCTCTCGTCGTCGGGGAACTCGATGGGCAGAGCGTGGCAGATCTGCTCGGGCGACCAGCGTTCCTGGAGCCTGCCCGCGACAAAATCGCGCAGCGCCCCTTCCTGGGCGAGCTTGGAGTCCTTGGGGCGCGACCGGCTCTTCGCCCACGCCCGCTGGGCCCGGTGCGGCCGGTAGACGCCGGCGACCGCACGAGCGTCGATCTCCCGCTTGACGGTGGAGGCCGGCCGGCCCAGTGCCCGTCCGATCGCGTGCAGCGAGCGGCCCTCACGGCGCATGTCGGCGATCAGCTCCCGCTCGGCCACGGTGAGGAACCGGGGGTGCAACTCAGCCTCGACCGCGGCAACGGACGGCTGGGACGTGGCAGCAACGATGGTGGTCACACCGGTCGTGTAGTCGATCAGGCGGCCGTCGGCGCGCAGGCGCGAGTGGCCGATCTGCCGGATGCCCTGGTCCCAGTCCTGAGCGGTGCGCTCGTGGACGCCGGCCTGCGCGGCGGCATCGCGGCGCCGCACTCCGGCCGCACGTAGCCGCTCGTACTCCGCCCGTCCCGGATGCCCGCTCGTGCCAGGCTTGCCGCGACCACGGACACCGGCCCGACGGGCCCACCCGAACGCCGTATTGCGGTTCACCCCGACTGCACGAGCGGCAGCGGTGACGCTGCCATCCTCCCGGTCCAGCGCCTCGAAGAACCTCGCCTTCAACACCTCAAAATCCACGATCCCCGCAACTCCCTGAACTTCAGGGTGTTGCGGGGATCGCTAGAACCCGCCCTCGGCGGCCGGGGGCTTCATGCCTGTTCAGGCATGGTGGGCGCGGACGGTTTCGAACCGCCGACATCTGCTTTGTAAGCCTGGCACCCGCAGCTGGACCGTCACCGCAGCTCAGCCCCTCTGTGCGCTGCGACGGCTGCCACAGGCCGTGGACGCCGTAGCGATCCTCCAGTGACCGTGGTTGACCGCTCGATCTGGCACGCTTCTGGCACGCGTCCACCGGCTCCTTCATCGACCGCGAGCATCCGCACCTTCCGGCAGGTCGGTGACACGCCGGGCGGTCACCAGGTAGCCCGCGAAGCTCACGTCCGGCCTGGCCTTCGCCCACCCGTCCGCCTTCTCAACCGGCACCAGCACGGTCGTGCCCGGAACGGGGTAGTTCACCTTGTCCGTGCCCCCCGGAGGTACCCCGTAACGGCAGTGCACCTCGACGATCGACACCACTTCCACCGAAGTGGGCGCGTGCCCCTCGTCCTGGCCGTGATGCTCTTCGCAGAAGTCGATCGCATTCGCGCGTTCGGCACCGACGAGGTCGGCGTAGTCCTCCGGATCGACCTCTAGCAGCGTCCACGAGACAACGTCCCCCGGCTTGAAGTTCTCTCCGCAGCACTGCATCTGCCAGTCATCGACCCAGATCGTCAACGTCATGACGCCATTGTCCACCGAGCGATCCACGCTCAAGATGGCCTTGGGCAGGACTGTCGATGGTGGCAGTGTTGTCAGCGAGAGACGTCAGGCCGGCCCGGGGCTTGCCGCCCTTCGGCGGCCAACTCTTCGTTTTCCAGAGCCGCGATGGCGCGCCGACGCCACCTGACGGTCAGCACCGTGGCGACCACACCTGCAAGTAGGGCCATGACGACGCTGCCCCATACCACGGCGGCAATCGCGTACCCGAGTGTCTCCAAAGTCCTTCACTCCCCCGCTTCGTCGCCTCCGCCGCTGCCCACGGCCTCCAACAAACGCCACCTCGCCTGCTCCAGGCGGCTGGCGTAGTCAGGCATGAGCACCTCGGGCAGAGTCGTCTCCAACGTTCCGGAAATCGCGTAGATCCCCGACCAGACCGCTCGGTCCGGCACGATGGCGTCCAGCTTGTCGGACTGCATCATGACTTCATAAAGCCAGTCAGACAGGACGAATGCCGGGTCTGATGCAGGGTTGGGTGACAGGTTCGGTTACGCGGCCTGTAGGGCCGGTGTGGTCATGACGG
>NZ_JADWYO010000121.1 GCF_022414595.1 Streptomyces sp. MUM 203J
GCCCGCCGCCGAGCCGCAGCAGCCCGAGCCCGCCGTCGAGGAGGCCGAGGCGCCGGAGCGGAAGCGCCGCCGGGCGACCCGCAAGGTCGCCGCGCCATCCGCCGGTGCGGAGGCCGTGGTGGAGGCCGAGCCCACGGCCGCCGAGCCCGAGGCGGCGGTGTCCGGGACCGTCGAGGCCGCCGAGGAGGAGGCCGCGCCCGCCCGCAAGCGGCGCCGTGCCACCCGCAAGACCGCCGCTCCCGCACCCGCCGCAGCGGCGGAGGAGAGCGAAGAGACCGAGGCGGGGGAGACGCTGCCCGTCGGCACGGTCGCGCAGATCACCGCCGACTCCTCGGGTGCCGAGGTCGCCGCCGCCGAACAGGCCGCGTCCCGTGGCCGCACCCGCCGCCGGGTGACGAAGCCGCAGTTCACCGCCGAACCCGCGCAGGCCGCTCGGCCCGCCGAGTCCGCGCGGTCCGCGAAGGCCGCCGAGCCGGCGAAGAAGGCCGAGCCTGCCCGGTCCCGCCGCGCCCAGCGGCCCGCCGTGCCGGTCTTCCAGGCACCGGTCTTCAACGAGCCCATGTTCCAGACTCCGGAGACGGCCGCAGCCGCCGCCGCGGCCGAGGCCGCCGCTGCCGCCGAGGCCGCCGAGCCGGAGGCCGAGGAGGAGACCGTCACCGTCGAGCGCGTGGAGACCGGTGGCCGTCGCCGCCGCCGGCGCCGCGCCGAGGCGGCGGAGACCACCGTCGAGCCGGTCAGGGCCGTGGAGGCCGCCGAGACCCCCGCACCGGCCGTCGAGGCCGAGGAGGAGGCCGAGGAGGAGGCCGAGGCCGAGGGCGAGGAGTCGACGGAGTTCGAGGAGCGTCCGTCGCGCCGTCGTCGGCGTGGGGGCCGTCGCCGCCGCCGTGGTGACGCCACGGAGGCCGAGGAGGCCGCCGCCGAGGCCGAAGAAGCGGAGGCCGAAGCCGAGGAGGCCGCCGAGGAGGAGGCCGAGACCGAGGGCGAGGGCACTCCGTCCGCCGCCGGTACCAGCAGCTCCCGTCGCCGTCGCCGTCGCCGTCGCCGTACGGGCGAGCCCGGGGAGGCCGAGGCCACGGAGGAGGACGGCGTCCGCACGGTCGTCAAGGTGCGCGAGCCGCGACCCCAGCGGGAGAAGGGGGCGGAGCCGTCCGACGAGGTGCAGTCCATCAAGGGCTCCACCCGCCTGGAGGCCAAGAAGCAGCGTCGCCGTGAGGGCCGCGAGCAGGGCCGCCGTCGCGTCCCGATCATCACCGAGGCCGAGTTCCTCGCCCGCCGCGAGGCCGTCGAGCGCGTGATGGTCGTGCGCCAGAACGGCGACCGCACCCAGATCGGCGTCCTTGAGGACAACGTGCTCGTCGAGCACTACGTCAACAAGGAGCAGGCCACCTCCTACGTCGGCAACGTCTACCTGGGCAAGGTCCAGAACGTGCTGCCGTCCATGGAGGCCGCGTTCGTCGACATCGGCAAGGGGCGCAACGCCGTCCTGTACGCGGGTGAGGTCAACTTCGAGGCACTGGGGCTTGCCAACGGCCCGCGCCGGATCGAGACCGCCCTGAAGTCCGGCCAGTCCGTCCTCGTCCAGGTGACGAAGGACCCGATCGGCCACAAGGGCGCCCGTCTCACCAGCCAGGTCTCCCTGCCCGGCCGCTACCTCGTGTACGTGCCCGAGGGCTCGATGACCGGTATCAGCCGCAAGCTGCCGGACACCGAGCGCGCCCGGCTGAAGACCATCCTCAAGAAGATCGTCCCTGAGGACGCGGGTGTCATCGTGCGCACCGCCGCCGAGGGTGCGAGCGAGGACGAGCTGCGCCGCGACGTCGAGCGGCTCCAGGCGCAGTGGGAGGACATCCAGAAGAAGTCCAAGAACGGCAACGCGCCGACGCTGCTGTACGGCGAGCCGGACATGACCGTCCGGGTCGTCCGGGACATCTTCAACGAGGACTTCTCGAAGGTCATCGTCAGCGGCGACGACGCGTGGGAGACCATCCACGGGTACGTGTCCCACGTGGCGCCCGACCTGGCGGACCGGCTGCAGCGCTGGACGTCCGAGGTCGACGTGTTCGCCACGTACCGGATCGACGAGCAGCTGATGAAGGCGCTGGACCGCAAGGTCTGGCTGCCCTCCGGCGGCTCGCTGGTGATCGACAAGACCGAGGCCATGGTCGTGGTCGACGTCAACACCGGCAAGTTCACCGGCCAGGGCGGCAACCTGGAGGAGACCGTCACCAGGAACAACCTGGAGGCGGCCGAGGAGATCGTGCGCCAGCTGCGGCTGCGCGACCTGGGCGGCATCGTCGTCATCGACTTCATCGACATGGTGCTGGAGTCCAACCGGGACCTGGTGCTGCGACGGCTGCTGGAGTGCCTGGGCCGGGACCGGACCAAGCACCAGGTGGCCGAGGTGACCTCGCTGGGCCTGGTCCAGATGACCCGCAAGCGGGTCGGCCAGGGCCTGCTGGAGTCGTTCTCCGAGACCTGTGTCCACTGCAACGGGCGCGGTGTCATCGTCCACATGGAGCAGCCGACCACCGCCGGTGGCGGCGGTGGCGGCAAGCGGGCGCGCAAGCGCGGCCGCGGTGCCGGCGCCGAGCAGCCGGAGGCCGTGGCCGCCGCCGCGACGGCCGTCGAGACGCCGGTCGCGGAGGGTGAGCCGGTCGCGGAGACCGAGGCCGAGGTGGCCGCTGAGGCCGCCGCGCCGGTCGGGCGGTCAGAATGCGCCCCATGGGGCATGTCGAGGTCGCACATCTTGAGTACTGCCTGC
>NZ_JADWYO010000122.1 GCF_022414595.1 Streptomyces sp. MUM 203J
CGCGGACACACCGCGCTGAAGGGCCAACCACCTGCCAGCCGCGTTCCCAACCTCACAGGGCAATACACCTAGGGCGTGGTGAGCGCGTGGTCAGGAGGGTGCGCGAAGGTCTCTGTACGGCCCCCGACCGGGGGTGACATGACGTCTCGTCAGGAGAGTCTCCATGCCTGTCCGTATGCCTGTCCGTCGCACGCTCGTCACCCTGACCGCGCTCGGTGCGGTCCTGGCGGGTGCCGCGCCCGCCGGGGCCTCGTCCACGACGGCCCCGCAGGGCTGGGAGCCGGCTCCGTCGTCCCCCTGGGACGTCCCCGCCGGGGCCCGCTGCGACTTCCCCGTGCACGGGGAGCCCGTCGTGGACGAGGTGGTCCGGTACGTCCTGGACACCCACGCGGACGGCTCCCCGAAGCGGGTCGTCTACCAGGGCGACCTGGTCGTCCGCGTCACCAACAAGGACACCGGCGCCTCGTACGACGCGGACGCGGGCGGCTCGGCGGTCGTCGAGTACCGCACCGACGGCTCCCAGACCTGGGCGGTGCTGGGCCCGGTGCTGATCGGCTTCGGGAAGGACGCGGGCAGTCTGCCGCGCGGGATCTACATCGTCGACGGCGTCTACACGTTGGACATCGGCACGGGCGGGCAGAAGACGCTCAGGATGGCCTACGGCACGACGGACGACCTCTGCGACCGCATCGGCTGACCCGGAGCGGCCGACGGTCCGCGGTCGGCCGCTCACCCGGGGCGTGCGGCGTCGAGCGCGGCCCGCAGATACCCCGCGTGGTCCGTGAGGAGGCGGGCGGCGGTGGGCGCGTCCACCCCGGCGAGCAGCATGAGGACCGCGTGCTTGACCTCGCCGCCCGTCGCCTCCAGCGCCGCCGCCGTCTCGTCCTCGGACGCGCCGGTGGCCTGGGCGACGAGGCGATGGGAGCGGGCGC
Organism: Streptomyces sp. MUM 203J; assembly: GCF_022414595.1. Lineage (GTDB taxonomy): Bacteria > Actinomycetota > Actinomycetes > Streptomycetales > Streptomycetaceae > Streptomyces. Next base: position 933 of record NZ_JADWYO010000122.1, read on the forward strand.
GCAGCTTGTCGTTGGTGGCGCGGACGTCGACCATGAGGTTCCCGTACGTCTTGCCGAGCCGGATCATCGTGATCGTCGAGATCATGTTGAGGACGAGCTTCTGGGCGGTGCCCGCCTTGAGGCGGGTGGACCCGGTGACGAACTCGGGCCCGACGACGACCTCGATGCGGTGCTCGGCCGCGGCGGCGAGGGCGCTGCCGGTGTTGCAGGCGAGCCCGACGGTGAGGGCGCCCCCCTCGCGGGCGTACGTGACGGCGGCGAGGGCATAGGGCGTGCGGCCGGAGGCGGAGACCCCGACGACGGTGTCGTCCGGGGTGAGGCCGAGGCGCTTGAGGTCGTCGGCGGCGAGTCCCGTGTCGTCCTCCGCGCCCTCCACGGAGCGTACGAGGGCGTCGGCCCCGCCCGCGACCAGGCCGACGACCTGCGAGGGGTCGGCGTTGAAGGTGGGCGGGCACTCGCTGGCGTCCAGCACGCCGAGCCGTCCGGCGGTCCCGGCTCCCGCGTACACGAGCCGCCCGCCGCGGGCCATACGGGCGGCGACGGCGTCGACGACGGCGGCGATGCGGGGGAGCTGGGCGGCGACGGCGGCGGGGACGGCCCGGTCGCCCTCGTTCATGGCGCGGGCGATGTCCAGGGTGGGCCGGGTGTCGATGTCCGCCAGCTCGGGCCGGAACCCCTCGGTGGCGAGCGTGCCGAGCTGCGCGCGGAGCGGGTCGGGGCGGCGGCCGGTCATCGGCGGGGCCCGCGGCGGTCGGGGGCGGAGGGCAGGGGGCGGCGGTGGGCGAGGGCCTCGTAGGAGGCGGCGAGAGCGGGAGCCGCGGTCGCGTACGTACGCTGGCAGACCGCTGTGAACAGGCAGTCGACGACGAGGAGCTGGCCCGTGCGGGAGGCCATCGCGGCGGGGCGCAGCTCGGTCTCGCGGGCGGTGGACGTGGTGAGGACGTGGTCGGCGTACTGGGCGACGGGGCCGTCGGGGCGGCCGCTGATCGCGACGGTCGTCGCGCCCCGCTCGAAGGCGACGCGCAGCGGCTCGATGACGTCGCTGGTGGCGCCCGAATGGGTGATGGCCAGGGCCACGTCGCCGGGGCGGAGCTGGACGGCGTTGGTGACGGCGAGGTGCGGGTCCTGGTGGGCGTGCGCGAGCAGGCCGATGCGCTGGAGCTTCTGGGCCAGGTCCTGGGCGACGAGGGCGGAGGCGCCGACGCCGTACAGGTCGGTGCGGCGGGCGGTGGCGACGGCGGCGACCGCGGCGGTGAGCTGGGCCGTGTCGAGCGCGGCGGCGGTGTCCGCGAGAGTCTGCTGCTCGTCGCGGGCCAGCTTGGCGACGACGTCCGTGAGCGGGTCGTCCACCGTGATGTCCGCGGTGAGCGCGGGCGCCCGCCCGGACCGCCGCTGCGCCGCCAGCCCGGCGAGGGCCAGCCGCAGGTCCCGGTACCCCGGGTAGCCGAGCGCGCGGGCGGTCCGCACGACGGTCGCCTCACTGGTCCCGGTGACCTCGGCCAGCCCGGTGACCGTCAGTCCCGCGCACCGCGCCGGATCGGCGGCGACGGCCTCCGCGACGCGCTGCATGGACCGGGTCATGGCGGGCGCGAGGGCACGCACCTTGGCGGCTGAACGAGCGCCACTACGGCGCCCTGCAGGGCAAGGACAAGGCGCAGACGCTCGCGGAGT
>NZ_JADWYO010000123.1 GCF_022414595.1 Streptomyces sp. MUM 203J
GCGCCAGCACGCCCAGCGCGAGAGCCATCGCGGCGGGCGCCCACGCGCCGTCCAAGGTCCGCGCGGCCACCGCGACGACGCCCACCACGGCGGCCACCACCAGCACGTCCCGTACCGCGCCCGCGCCCGACTCCCAGGAGTGCTCGGCGCGTTGGGCCTCGCCCAGCCGCCGCCCGTGCGCCCGCAGCCGCTCCCGGCGCCGGTCCAGCGCGCCGAACGCCAGCAGCTCCCGCATCCCGTCGACGGTCTCCACGGCCTCCGCCGACAGTTCGGCGGCCGCCCGCCGGGTACGGGCCCCGCGCGCCGCCCGGCCCCGCCCGTCCAGCACCGGAACCAGCGCCAGCAGCCCGGCCACCGGCAGGACGGCGACGAGCAGCCACGGGTCGAGCACCCCCAGAACGGCGGCGCCGCCGGTGAACACGGAGACAGAGGCGGCCAGTTGGGCGACGGCGTGCGCGTAGAAGAACTCCAGCGCCTCCACGTCCCCCATCGCAGCCGAGGCCACGTCCCCGCTGCGCCGCCCTCCGATCCGGGCGGGCGCGCTGCGGGCCAGCCCGTCGAAGACCCGCACCCGCAGCTCGGCCAGCACCCGGTAGGCCAGATCGTGCGACAGGTCCATCTCGCGCCAGGTCGCGAGGGCCCGTACGAGGACCAGCGCGACCAGCACGGCGACGGTGGCCGCGCCTGGAACCGTACCGTCCAGGACCGCCGTGCCCACGGTGTGGGCGGAGAGCGCCACCAGGGCGACGAGAGCCGCCTGGTCCAGAAGTGCGACGAGGAACGTCCGTACCGTCATGGCCCGGTGGGCCAGCAGCACGGGCAACAGGGCGCGCAGAGTACCCCTCTCACGACCGGTCATGCCGCCGCCTCCTCGGTGTGTCCGGCCGCGACCAGCCGTGCGTACAGGCCACTGCCCTCCGTCAGGCTCCGATGGGTCCCGACCGCGTCGACGCACCCGCTGTCGAGGACCACGATCCGGTCGGCGTCCCGCACGGACGCGAGCCGGTGCGCGACGACCAGGCAGGTGCGTCCGCGCGCGGCGCGCAGCAGGGCGCGGCCGATGCGCGCCTCGCGCCGCTCGTCCACGGCGCTGGTCGCCTCGTCGAGCACCAGCACGGGCGCGTCCGCGAGCAAGGCCCTTGCCAGGGCCAGGCGTTGGCGCTGGCCGCCGGACAGGGTCGCGCCGCGCTCCCCGACCTGGGTGGCGTACCCGTCGGGCAGGGCGGCGATCTCGTCGTGGATCCCGGCGGCGCGGGCTGCCCGGCGCAGGTCGTCGTCGGTCGCGTCGGGACGGGCGAGGCGGAGATTCTCCGCGACGGTGGCGTGGAAGAGGTAGGTGTCCTGGGACACGACCGCGATGCCGCGCCGCAAGGAGGCGAGGGTGTACGCGGTGTGGTCGGTGCCGTGGAGGGTGATCCGCCCGCCGTCCGGGGCCCATTGGCGCAGGAGCAGCGCGAGGAGGGTGGACTTCCCGGCGCCGGACGGCCCCACGACGGCCGTGGTCCGCCCCGCCTCGGCGGTGAAGGTCACGCCGTGGAGAGCGGGGCGGGCCGCGTCCGGGTAGGTGAAGCACACGTCCTCGAAGCGGACTTCGGGCGCAGCCGTCCAGCCTGCGGTGTCGGCCGTACCGCCGTCGGGGACGGCGGGCGGGGCGGTCCGCAGTTCCGCGATCCCGTCCGCGGCCGAGACGCCCAGGTAGCCCGCGTGCCACTCGCGGGACAGGTCGCGGACGGGGCGGAAGCACTCGGAGGCCAGCATCAGGAGGAGGTACGTGCCGGTGGCGGCGGTCCTGCCGGACGCGGCGGACGCGCAGGCGAGCAGCGCGGCGGCGACCGTGCCGCCCTGGACGGCGAGGTCCGTGATGCCGGTGTCGACGAGGGACACCCGCAGTTTCGCGACGGTGGCCCGGTGCAGGGCGGCCGACCGCGCCTCCAGACGGGCACGGGTGCGGGCCACGGCCCCGGCGGCGCGCAGGGCGGGCATGCCCTGGAGGGCCTCCAGGTAGTCGGCGGACAGCGCCTCGTACGCCCCCCAGTGCTCCTGCCCTCGGCGGGCCAGCAGCTTGTCCCACCAGCGGGGCGCGAACAGCGCGAGGAGCAGGGCGGGGGCCAGGGCGAGCAGCGCGTACGGCTCGACGGCGGCCACGGCGGCGAGGAGGAGGGGCGGGGTGGTGCAGGTGACGAGCAGCTGGGGCAGGTAGCGCGAGACGTACGCGTCGACCCCCTCCACCCCGTCCACGAGCGTGGCCCGCACGGCGCCCGCGCGGTCGCCGTGGCCGCGCATCGGCCCCGAGGCGCCGAGCCGTTCGAGCAGGGTGTCGCGCAGCCGCGCACGGACGGCCGCCCCGGCCCGTGCGGCGAGGTCGCGCTGTGCGCGAGCGAGCACCGCGCGGGCGGCGACCACTCCGAGGACCCCCGCCAGCAGCACCGGCAGGGCGCCGGGGTCACCC
>NZ_JADWYO010000124.1 GCF_022414595.1 Streptomyces sp. MUM 203J
CCTCACCCATTTCAAGATCGATCAGCCGTGAGCCCTGTCACCGTCCACAACCTCCCGGGACAGAACATCTAGATCACGAAGCGGAGAAGGGCCTGTTCAGGGCGCCGGCACATCACCTACGCTGCCAGCCACGAAGATCCGGGGGGAACATGTGAGAGAGCGGATTCAGCCATGCCCGGAGTGCGGGGCTGAGATCAGGACGGACCCCCGGTTCACCGTGTGGTGTGCCGCGTGCGACTGGAACGTCGATCCGGCGCAGCCGGAGGAGGAGCCCGGCAGACTGCAGCGCCTGCGCCGAGCCCTCGCCCAGCAGCACGGAGAACGGCTCCTGGCCGAGGTGACGGCCGACGGGAACCTCCGGCCGCACTGGGACACGCCCACTGTGCTGGCGTACGCCATCGCTCTGGTCGTCCATGCGCTGACGGCGGCGCTCGTGGTGGGCGGGACCCTGCTCGTGGTCCTCGGCTGGGGCACCGCCCTGCCGGTGCTGGGCGCCTTCCTCCTGGCGATGGCGTGCCTCATGCGCCCCCGCTTCCCCCGTCTGCCCGGGGACGTGCCGGTCCTGTTCCGCCAGGACGCCCCGCGGCTGTTCGCCCTGATCGACGAGGTCGCCGCCGTCGTCGGCACGCGAGGCGTGGACGCCGTGGCGGTCACCGCCGACGTCAACGCGAGTGTGACGACGTACGGCGTACGCGGGCGCCGGGTGCTGACCCTCGGCCTGGGCCTCTGGGAGATCATCACCCCTCAGGAGCGCATCGCCCTCCTGGGCCACGAGTTGGGCCACTACTCCAACGGCGACACCCGCCGCGGCCTGATCCTCTGGCACACGATGAACTCGCTGGACAACTGGCGTGACCTACTGGCCCGCATCCACAACCCGAACCCGATCGAGGTGTTCGTCAACCTGGTCTACGCGGTCCCGCGCGGCCTGCTGCTGGGCCTGTTGATGCTCCTGGACCAGCTGACCCTTCGCGCGTCCCAGCGCTCCGAGTACCTGTCGGACATGTCAGCGGGTCGCGCCGGTTCGACGGAGGCGGCGGTGGGTCTCATGGACCGCCTCCTCGTGGCGGCGTCCGCCGAATCCGTGCTGCTCCGCGAGTCGAACGCCCGACAGGTGGTCCGCAGAGGCGGCACCGGAACCCCAGAGGACCCGCCACAGGCCCTCTGGGACCGCCTGCGCGCCCACGTGGAATCCATCCCGGAGAGCGAGTACGAACGCCAGCGCCGAGCCGGCGTCCTGCGCGGCCACAGCGTCGACGACACTCACCCCCCGACCCACCTCCGCCGCACCCGCCTCCTCACCGCCCCGGCCCTCCCCCCAGCGGTGGCCACCGACACGGCCCGGGAATCCGCCATCACCTCCGAACTGGCCGCCCCCCGCGCAACCATCGCCCGAGCGGTCCTCCGGGGAACCCGGCCATGGGCTTGCCGCTGAGGTTGAAAGGGTGGGTGACAGGAGGCGTTGGCGGTGCCACATCCTCGTCATGAGGTACGCGGATGGCGGCGGTCTGACCGCCGCGGGGCGGGCGAAGCTCGAAGCGGTGCGCTTCGAGGCCGCGGAGATGTTCGAGCACGGGGTGCGGCCGCAGGAGGTGGCCCGCAGGTTACGGGCGTCGCGGAAGTCGGCGTACGCCTGGCACGCCGCCTGGCGCCAGGGCGGCAAAACGGCTCTGGCCTCCAAGGGGGCCGACGGCTTTCCGTACCGGCTCCGCGACGGCCAGGTCGAGTGGTTGCAGCTTGAGCTGGAAGCGGGCCCGGCCGCGCACGGCTGGACGGAGGACCAGCGCTGGAGTCTGGTGAGGGTCGCGGAGCTGATTCACCGCCTGTTCGGCTACCGGTACACCCCGCATGGGGTGTCCGTATCTGCTGCACAGGCTGGGCTGGTCACCGCAGGTCCCCACGCATCGGGCCGTCGAGCGGATTGAGGAAGCCGTGGCCCGCTGGCAGGACACCGCTGGTCAGGGTGACGGGGGAAGGGATCGGGCCGGGTCCTGATGGCCGGGATGATCTGCGTCAGACCGGCCGCGAGACCCGTCTGATCTACCAGACCCAGACATGCCGCGGCCGTACCCGGCGAGAAGAAGGGCTTCCGGGCCCGCGAGTTCGCCCCGCTGATCGTGGTGTGGGACAACGCCAGCACCCACCACGCCAAGGCCTTACGGGAGTTCTGCAACCGAAACAGCGAATGGCTCACCATCGTCGAGCTCCCGCCCTAAGCACTCAACCTAAGGGCTGTCCCGTAAATGATCTCTGAGTCGCTTCGGGTGTGGTTGGCCGTTGCGCCGGCCGGTT
>NZ_JADWYO010000125.1 GCF_022414595.1 Streptomyces sp. MUM 203J
TGTGTGCATGCCGGGGCTACCGGCGAAGAACTCCAGCAACTCCACCGTCCGCACCGCGGACTTGACCAGCCCGCCGACGCCAAGTCCAAGAACGGCAAGGGCAAGAGCGCGAAGGGCGCCAAGGCCGACAAGGACGCCAAGACCCCGAAGGGCGGCGACACCGGCGACACCGGCTCCCGAATAGCCCTGCGCAACTGGCGCATCTCCACCCGGCTCGTCTCCCTCCTCGCCCTCCCCGTGGTCGCGGCGACCTCGCTGGGCGGTCTGCGGATCCAGGAATCCATGGACAACATGGAGCAGCTGGACCACATGCAGCTGCTCACCAAGCTCACCCGCGAGGCGCACTACCTCGCCCAGGCCCTCCAGGCCGAGCGCGACCTGACGGCCGGTCCCCTGGCCAACGGCTACCCGGTCACCGACTTCAAGGTCTCCGAGCCGCGCAGCGAGACGGACGCGGCGAAGGACGCGTTCCTCAACGCCACCAAGGAGATCGGCGACACCCAGGACGACGAGGCGCTGGCGAGTATCCGCGCGAACGTCACCCAGATCGCCAACCAGGTCGTGACGATCGGCTCCATCCGCAAGGACGCCTATGCCTCCGGCCGGATGACCTCCGCGACCGTGGGCAAGTACAACCGGCTGATCGAGTCGCTGCTGACCCTGTCCCAGGACATGGCGCAGGCGACCAGCAACCCGGACATGATCAAGCGCACGCGCGCGCTGGCGGCGTTCTCCTCCGCCAAGGAGTACGCATCGATCCAGCGTGCCGTCATCGCCGCCGCGCTCCCCAAGTCGACCAGCGACGACAAGAAGCGCGAACTCAACGTCAACGACCGGCAGTACGCCGAGGACGCCCGCGTCAACGAGAGCGCCCAGCTCAAGTCGTTCCGCTCCATCTACGAGTCCTCGGGCGAGGACGCCTCCGCGCTGCTGTCCCCGCTGAACACCGGCAACCCCTCCATCCAGTCCGCCGACGAGTACGCGGGCCGGGTGCTGCGTGAGCAGAACGGCCTCCAGCGGATGCCCCCGCGTACCTTCCTCGACTGGACGGACGAGGCCGACACCAAGCTCAAGCAGATGAAGTCCATCGAGGAGTCCCTCCTCAGCAAGGTGGAGGAGAAGGCCCGTGAGCTGCGCAAGGAGGCGCAGCGCGACGCCATCATCAACGGTGCGCTGATCATCCTGGTGCTCGGCGTGTCCCTCGTCGGCGCCTTCGTGGTGGCCCGCTCCATGGTCCAGTCGCTGCGGCGGCTGCAGGACACGGCCACCAAGGTCGCCCAGGACCGCCTGCCCCAGCTGGTCAAGCAGCTGTCCGAGGCCGACCCGCAGGACGTGGACACGTCCGTGGAGTCCGTCGGCGTCCACTCGCGCGACGAGATCGGCAAGGTGGCCGCGGCCTTCGACGACGTGCACCGCGAGGCGGTCCGCCTCGCCGCCGAGCAGGCCCTGCTGCGGGGCAACGTCAACGCGATGTTCACCAACCTGTCGCGCCGATCGCAGGGTCTGATCCAGCGCCAGCTCTCGCTCATCTCCGAACTCGAGTCCCGCGAGGCCGACCCGGACCAGCTGGCCTCGCTGTTCAAGCTCGACCACCTGGCCACGCGTATGCGCCGTAACGGTGAGAACCTGCTGGTTCTCGCGGGTGAAGAGCCCGGCCGCCGGTGGACCCGGCCCGTGCCGCTGGTCGACGTGCTCCGTGCCGCCGCCTCCGAGGTGGAGCAGTACGAGCGCATCGAACTGGCCGCCGTCCCGGCCACCGAGGTCGCCGGCCGGATCGTCAACGACCTCGTGCACCTGCTGGCCGAGCTGCTGGAGAACGCCACGTCGTTCTCCTCCCCGCAGACCAAGGTCCGGGTCACCGGCCACGCGCTGCCCGACGGCCGCGTGCTCGTCGAGATCCACGACACCGGCATCGGCCTCTCCCCCGAGGACCTCGCCGCGATCAACGAGCGGCTCGCCTCGCCGCCGACCGTGGACGTCTCCGTCTCCCGCCGCATGGGTCTGTTCGTGGTCGGCCGCCTGTCCCTGCGACACGGCATCCGCATCCAGCTCCGCCCGTCCGACTCGGGCGGTACGACGGCGCTGGTCATGCTTCCGGTCGACGTCACGCAGGGCGGCAAGAAGCCGGGCAAGCCCGGTGCCCCCGGCGCGGGTGCCCCGGCCGGTCAGGGCGCGCAGGGCGGCGCCCCGGCGGGCGCGGGCCGTCCGGGCGGCGGCCAGGGC
>NZ_JADWYO010000126.1 GCF_022414595.1 Streptomyces sp. MUM 203J
CGGGCTGAGGGTGTCGAAGCCGCCGCGCAGGGCGGGAAGCCGGGACAGGAACGCCGCGTCGGGCAGGTCCGACACGCGGTCGAGCAGCGGCTCCAGCGCCGGGGGCGCCGCCTCCAGCAGGGGACCCGCCGCCGTGAGCAGGCCGGTGAGCCGGGCGGTGAGGGCGGTCCTTGACGCGGCGTCACCGGCGCCGTCCACCCAGGAGGCGACACGCCCGCCCAGTTCCCCGGGCTCCTCGTGGCCGAGCAGCACCCGTACGGCTCCGGCGGCGCCGCGCATCAGGGGCGTGCCGTCCGCGGCGAGGCGGGCCAGCGCGTCGGTGAGCCGGATGCCACCCGACCGGTCGGCGCGGTGGGCGAGTTCGAGGAGGGCGTGGCAGTCGGCGGGGTCCTCGGATCCGGTGAGCCCGTCGACCTGGCGGACCGCGGCGGCGGTGAGCAGCTCCGTCACGGCGGCGGTCCGTTCCGCACGGTCCTCGTCCGCGTCGAGTCCGGCGATGTGCCCGGCCCGGATCCGGTCCATGAGGGCAAGCCCGGAAAGGAGTTCGGGCAGGGTGGCCGACGCGGGCAGTACGTCGGCGGTCTGCGCGAGCCGTTCGTCGGCGAGTGCGGGCAGCCCGCAGCGGGCCGCCTGCTCCAGTCCGTCGAGGCACTGGGCCGCCGTCGGCCCGCCGTCGGCCCGCTCCGCGCGGTGGCGCTCGCGCAGGACGCCTTCGGCCGCCTGGGCGGCGGTGACCCCGCGCATCCCGGCGGCGGTCAGCATCGCGGCGGTGGCGGGCGTCCAGCGGGCCTCCCAGCGGGTGGTGAGAGCGTCGGCGCCGCCCGTGCCGGAGACCTCCTTCTCCTCGGCGTACGGCACCCCGCAGACGGTCAGCCTGCGCAGCAGCAGCTCACGGCGGCGGTCGAGATCGGAGCGCAGGGGGTCCAGCCGCAGGTCCCCGGCCTCCTTCGTGTCCGGCCCCGGCAGGCCCAGTGCGGCGGATTCGGCCTCGACGGCGGGCGCGAGGCCGCAGCGCGGCGCGCCGCGGGCGGGCCGGCCGGTGCGGGTGCCGACGAGGACCTGCTCCATCGCGCGGGCGACGACGCGGCCCCGCCCGTACGGTTCGCCCTGGGCGAGCACGGTCTGCACGGCCTCGACGAACTCGCCGCGCCCGGCGGCGGGCAGCCCGCGCAGCCGGGCGAGGTCCCCGGCGAGCCGGGCGATCTCACGGGCGTCCGCCGGACCGGAGGGATGCCCGAGGTCCCGGAGCGCCGAGCAGACCCGCACGGCCGCGCGCGTCAGGGCGGCTTCCAGCGCGCTCGGGTCCCCGGCCGCCTCCAGGACGAGCTGCTGCCATTCGGGGTCCCGGATGCCGGCGGGGTAGCCGGAACGCTCGTCGAGGAGGCCGTAGGTGTACGGGATCAGAGACGTCGCCCAGCCGTCCTCGGCCCCGCGCGCCCCGCGCCCGTCGCCCTCGTTCCTGACGGTGTCCGTCCGACCGGCCTCGGGCGCGGCGACGACGGCACCGGTGCCGCCAGGCACGGTGCCGCCGGCTTCCGGTCCGGCGGCGCAGGGCCCGTCAGGCCCGGCCGTCGGGCGGGGCGATGCGGGTGCGGTCAGCAGTGCGGGGGCGTGGAAGGCGCCGATGACGAGCGCCGCGCGCTCGCCGTTCCTCGTGGCGGCGGCCAGCGTGGAGCGCATCCACTCCTCCCGCCGCAGATCGAGCGCCGGCACGCCCCCTGCGGCGACGGCGTCCTGACGCAGTGCCCAGCCGGTGAGCAGCGCGGCCCGCCGCACCGCCTCAGGCGGGGACCCGGGCGCGGCGGCCTCGACGAGCCGGTCCCACAGGTCGTCCCCGGTCCGCCCGGTGACCCGCCCGGACAGCGCCGCGT
>NZ_JADWYO010000127.1 GCF_022414595.1 Streptomyces sp. MUM 203J
CCTCAGTCCTCGCTGGGGGTTGTGGGGAGTTTGGTCTGGATCAGGTCCATGACGGAGGAGTCGGTGAGTGTGGTGACGTCTCCGAGCTGCCGGTTCTCCGCGACGTCGCGGAGCAGGCGGCGCATGATCTTTCCGGAGCGGGTCTTGGGCAGTTCCGCGACGGGCAGGACGCGTTTGGGTTTGGCGATGGGCCCGAGTGTGGCGCCGACGTGGTCGCGCAGTTCGGTGACGAGGCCGGTGCCGTTGTTCTCGGCCTCGGCCGCGGCGGTGCCGCGCAGGATCACGAACGCGACGATGGCCTGGCCGGTCGTCTCGTCGGCGGCGCCGACGACGGCCGCCTCCGCGACCTTCGGGTGGGAGACCAGGGCCGACTCCACCTCGGTGGTGGAGATGTTGTGGCCGGACACCAGCATCACGTCGTCGACCCGGCCCAGCAGCCAGATGTCGCCGTCCTCGTCCTTCTTGGCGCCGTCGCCGGCGAAGTAGCGGCCCTCGAAGCGCGACCAGTAGGTGTCGATGAACCGCTGGTCGTCGCCCCAGACGGTCCGCAGCATCGACGGCCACGGCTCGGTGAGGACCAGGTAGCCGCCTCCGCCGTCGGGCACCTCGTGCGCCTCGTCGTCGACGACCGTGGCGGAGATGCCCGGCAGGGGCCGCTGGGCGGATCCCGGCTTGGTCTCGGTGACGCCGGGCAGCGGGGAGATCATCATGGCCCCGGTCTCCGTCTGCCACCAGGTGTCGACGACCGGGCACCGCCCGCCGCCGATGTGCTCCCGGTACCAGACCCAGGCCTCCGGGTTGATCGGCTCGCCGACCGAGCCCAGGACCCGCAGGCTGGACAGGTCGTACTTGGCGGGGATGTCGTCGCCCCACTTCATGAACGTGCGGATCGCGGTCGGCGCCGTGTAGAGGATGGTGACGCCGTACTTCTGGACGATCTCCCAGAAGCGGCCCTGGTGCGGGGTGTCCGGTGTGCCCTCGTAGATGACCTGTGTCGCGCCGTTGGCGAGCGGCCCGTAGACGATGTACGAGTGCCCGGTCACCCAGCCGATGTCGGCGGTGCACCAGTAGACGTCGCTGTCCGGCTTCAGGTCGAACACCGCGTGGTGCGTGTACGCCGCCTGTGTGAGGTAGCCGCCGGAGGTGTGCAGGATGCCCTTCGGCTTCCCGGTGGTGCCGGAGGTGTAGAGGATGAACAGCGGGTGCTCCGCTTCGAACGCCTCGGGCGTGTGCTCGGCGCTCTGCCGTGCCACGATCTCGTCCCACCACACGTCCCGGCCGTCGTTCCAGGCGACGTCCTGCCCGGTGCGGCGCACCACCAGCACGTGCTCGACGCTGTCGGCCCGGCGCAGTGCCTCGTCCACGGCGGGCTTCAGCGCGGAGGGCTTCCCGCGCCGGTAGCCGCCGTCGGCGGTGATCACCAGCCGGGCGTCGGCGTCCGCGATCCGGGCGGCGATCGCGTCCGCCGAGAAGCCGCCGAAGACCACCGAGTGCAGCGCGCCGATCCGGGCGCAGGCCAGCATCGCGACGGCCGCCTCGGGGATCATCGGCATGTAGACGGCGACCCGGTCGCCCTTGGTCACGCCCAGCTCGGCCAGCGCGTTGGCCGCCCGGCTGACCTCGTCCTTGAGCTGCGCGTAGGTGATGGCCCGGCTGTCGCCCGGCTCCCCCTCGAAGTGGATCGCCACCCGGTCGCCCAGCCCGGCCTCCACGTGCCGGTCCACGCAGTTGTACGCCACGTTCAGCGTGCCGTCCGCGAACCACCTGGCGAACGGCGGGTTCGACCAGTCGAGGGTCTCGGTCGGCTCGGTCGCCCAGCTGAGCCGACGCGCCTGCTCGGCCCAGAAAGCGAGCCGGTCCTCCGCGGCCTGCTCGTACGCGTCCGCCGTCACATTGGCGTGCGCGGCCAGCTCGGAAGGCGGAGCGAACCGCCGCTCTTCCTTGAGGAGGTTGGCCAGGCTCTCGTTGCTCACGACATC
>NZ_JADWYO010000128.1 GCF_022414595.1 Streptomyces sp. MUM 203J
TTGACGGTGCCTGCTTTGTGGGCGTTGAGGGGCTGTTCCATCTTCATGGCTTCGAGGACGACGACGAGGTCGCCTTCCTGGACTTCCTGGCCTTCTTCGACGGCGATCTTGACGATGGTGCCCTGCATGGGGGAGGCGAGGGTGTCGCCGGAGGCGGCGGTGGCGGTCTTCTTCTTCGCGCGTCGTCTGGGTTTGGCTCCGGCGGCGAGTCCGGTGCGGGCCAGGCTCATGCCGAGGGAGGAGGGCAGGGAGACTTCGAGGCGTTTGCCGCCGACCTCGACGACGACGGTCTCGCGGCCGGTGTCGTCGTCGTCGGTCTCGCCGGCTGCCGGGGTGAAGGGTTTGATGTCGTTGGTGAACTCGGTTTCGATCCAGCGGGTGTGGACGGTGAAGGGGCCGTGGTCGGGGGCGAAGGCGGGGTCCTGGACGACGGCGCGGTGGAAGGGGATGGCGGTGGCCATGCCGTCGATGTGGAACTCGGCCAGGGCACGGCGGGCGCGTTGGAGGGCCTGCCGGCGGGTGGCGCCGGTGATGACGAGTTTGGCGAGGAGGGAGTCCCAGGCGGGGCCGATGACCGAGCCGGTCTCGACGCCGGCGTCGAGGCGGACGCCGGGGCCGGTGGGCGGGGTGAAGGCGGTGACGGTGCCGGGGGCGGGCAGGAAGCCGCGGCCGGGGTCTTCGCCGTTGATGCGGAACTCGAGGGAGTGGCCGCGGACCGGGGGGTCGTCGTAGCCGAGTTCTTCGCCGTCGGCGATGCGGAACATCTCGCGGACGAGGTCGAGGCCGGTGACTTCTTCGGTGACGGGGTGTTCGACCTGGAGGCGGGTGTTGACCTCGAGGAAGGAGATGGTGCCGTCGGTGCCGACGAGGAACTCGACGGTGCCGGCGCCGACGTAGCCGGCTTCCTTGAGGATGGCTTTGGAGGCGGCGTAGAGCTCGGTGTTCTGTTCGTCGGTGAGGAAGGGTGCGGGGGCCTCTTCGACGAGTTTCTGGTGGCGGCGCTGCAGGGAGCAGTCGCGGGTGGAGACGACGACGACGTTGCCGTGGGTGTCGGCCAGGCACTGGGTCTCGACGTGGCGGGGTTTGTCGAGGTAGCGCTCGACGAAGCATTCGCCGCGGCCGAAGGCGGCGACGGCCTCGCGGACGGCGGAGTCGTACAGCTCGGGTACTTCTTCGAGGGTGCGGGCGACTTTCAGGCCGCGTCCGCCGCCGCCGAAGGCGGCTTTGATGGCGATGGGCAGGCCGTGTTCGCGGGCGAAGGCGACGACTTCGTCGGCGCCGGAGACCGGGTCGGGTGTGCCGGCGACCAGGGGGGCTCCGGCGCGCTGGGCGATGTGGCGGGCGGCGACCTTGTCGCCGAGGTCGCGGATGGCCTGTGGCGGGGGGCCGATCCAGATCAGGCCGGCGTCGAGGACGGCCTGGGCGAATTCGGCGTTCTCGGACAGGAATCCGTAGCCGGGGTGGATCGCGTCCGCCCCGGAGTCCTTGGCTGCTTGCAGCACCTTGGCCATGTCCAGGTAGCTGGCGGCCGGGGTGTCACCGCCCAGGGCGAACGCCTCGTCCGCGGCGCGGACGTGCAGGGCGTCCCGGTCCGGATCGGCGTAGACAGCCACACTCGCGATCCCGGCGTCCCGGCAGGCACGGGCGACACGGACAGCGATTTCGCCACGGTTGGCGATGAGCACCTTGCGCACGA
>NZ_JADWYO010000129.1 GCF_022414595.1 Streptomyces sp. MUM 203J
CTTGGGTTCCAGGGGTCGTCGCAACACCACTTGGTTTCAGGTGGTGAGTAGATCACGTAGACGCTCGGCTGGGGTATCCCAGCCGAGCGTCTTGCGTGGTCGGCCGTTGAGTTCCTGGGCGACGTGTTCGAGGTCTTCGGGACTGTGCAGGCTCAGGTCGGTGCCTTTCGGGAAGTACTGCCGCAGCAGCCCGTTCGTGTTCTCGTTCGAGCCGCGTTGCCAGGGCGAGGCCGGGTCGCAGAAGTAGACGGGCATGTCGGTGGCCATGCTGAACTGCTTGTGACGTGCCATCTCGCTGCCCTGGTCCCAGGTGAGAGAGCCGCGCAGGTGGGCGGGCAGGGTCTGGATCGTGGTGACGAGCCCGTCACGGACGGTCTCGGCGTCGTGGGCTCCGCCCGGCAGGTGGACCAGCATGGTGTAACGGGTGCTCCGTTCGACCAGGGTGGCGATCGCGGAGCGCCCGCCCGCGCCGATGATCAGGTCGCCTTCCCAGTGACCGGGCACGGCCCGGTCCTCGACGGCGGCGGGGCGGTCGCTGATCATCACCATCGGGTCGATGAACCGGGGAGTGCGCCGCTCGGGGTCCCGGCGTGGTTTGCGGCGGGTCCGGCCGGAGCGGATGGCTGCCTGCACTTCCCGTTTCAGGCCGCCGCGGGCCTGCAAATACAGCGCCTGGTAGATCGTTTCCACGCTCACCCGCATGCTCTCGTCGTCGGGATGTTCCCTTACCAGAGCGTGGCAGATCTGTTCCGGTGACCACCGCCTGCGCAGTCCGTCCTGGACGAAGCGGCGCAGCCGTCCCTCGCGCAGCAGCTTGCGGTCCTTGGGCCGGGGCCTGCGCGCTGCAGCCGCCCGGTGGGCCGCGTAGGGCTGGTAGCCCTCGCTGCCCGAGTTCGCGTCGATCTCCCGCTTGACCGTGCTCGCCGGCCGTCCCAGAGCACGCCCGATCGCTCGCAGCGACTGACCCGCCGCGCGCAGATCACGGATCTTCTCGCGCTCGGCGAGCGTCAAGAACCGCGGGTTGAGCTGCTTCTCCAGGGCCGTCAGGCCCACCGATGCCGTGGTCACACCGCACATCGTGACGGTCCCCGCCGTGTAGTCGACACGCCGCCCGTCGGCATAGGTGCGCGTCGTGGCGGTCTTCTTGACGCCCCAGTCCCAGTCCTTGGCCGTGCGCTCGTTCACACCGATCTGCCGGGCCGCCACCCGGCGTGCGACACCGGCGGCCCGAAGCCGCTCGTACTCGTCACGCCCGGGGTGCCGCCGAGGCAGGCGCACCGAGTTCCGTCCGGCCTTCCGGGCCCAGCCGAAGGCGGTGTTCCGGTTCACCCCCAGCTCACGCGCCACGACGGTCACGTTCCCCACGGCATCCAGCCGCGCAAGGAAACGCTCCCGCAACCCCGCAAGATCATCGCGCCCAACGGCCACGGTCCTCGCAACTCCCACAGATCGCGGGTGTTGCGAGGACCGTCAGAACCCAAG
>NZ_JADWYO010000130.1 GCF_022414595.1 Streptomyces sp. MUM 203J
CTCCGTAAGTTGTTAGGCGGCCCGGGAGGGCCGGATGTGGCTGATGGGGTCTTGCCAGTCGTGGCTCCGAAGGAGTGGCCGTCCGGCTCTCCGGGGCGCCCTGGCTGCTGATTGAGATGTGCGCGCTTCGTGTGGTCGCTGATTACGGAGATGACAGCGGGGTGTTCCTCGGGCCGACGGGATGCCGAACGGCGCGAGGAGGGGCGAATGAGCAGGCGGAAGGCCCAGGTCTGGGCCGGTGTCGACGCAGGTAAGGGACACCACTGGGCGGCTGTGGTCGACGAGACCGGCGCGACCTTGTGGTCGAAGAAGATCGACAACGACGAGTCGGCCGTCCTGGCCGCGCTCGGCGAGATCCTCGACCTGGCGGACGAGGTTCACTGGGCGGTGGACATCTCCGGCACGTCCTCGGCTCTGCTGCTGGCCCTGCTCGCAGCCCACGGCCAGCAGGCCGTCTACGTTCCCGGCCGCACGGTCAACCGCATGTCGGGCGCCTACCGGGGCGAGGCGAAGACCGACGCCCGCGACGCCTACGTGATCGCCGAAACCGCCCGCCACCGCAACGACTTCGCTGCGATCGACGTGCCTGCCCAGCTGGCTGCCGACCTCGCGCTGCTGACCGCCCACCGGTCCGATCTGGTGGCCGATCGGGTGAGACTCATCAACCGGCTGCGCGACGTGCTGACCGGAATCTTCCCCGCACTGGAACGGGCCTTCGACTACAGCTCGCAGAAGGGCGCGCTTGTCCTGCTGACGGGTTACCAGACCCCCGCCGGGATCCGCCGCCGTGGCCGGGCCCGCCTGACGGCCTGGCTGGCCAACCGCGGCGTCCGAAGCGCGGACGCGGTCGCCGCGACCGCGCTGGAGGCCGCGCAGGCCCAGAAGACCGCGCTGCCCGGCGAGGACGTCGCCGCCCAGATCGTCGCCGACCTGGCCGCGCAGATCCTGGCCCTGGACGACCGGCTGAAGCGGATCGACAAGCAGATCCGCGAGACGTTCCGCAGCCACCCGCAGGCAGAGATCATCGAGTCCATGCCCGGCATGGGCCCGATACTCGGCGCCGAGTTCGTCGTCGCAGCCGGGGACCTCTCGGCCTACACCGATGCCGGCCATCTGGCCTCGGCGGCCGGGCTGGTGCCCGTCCCGCGTGACTCCGGCCGCCGCACCGGCAACCTCCACCGGCCCAAGCGCTACAGCCGCCGCCTGCGACGGGTGTTCTACATGTCCGCGCAGACCAGCATCATCCGTGAGGGCCCGAACCGGGACTTCTACCTCAAGAAGCGCGCCGAGGGCTGCAAGCACGTCCAGGCCGTCATCGCTCTGGCCCGCCGACGGGCGAGCGTGTTGTGGGCACTGCTGCGTGACGGAAGGATGTTCACCTCCGCCCCACCAATCACGCAGGCGGCTTGACTTCGTCATTGAGACTCCTTC
>NZ_JADWYO010000131.1 GCF_022414595.1 Streptomyces sp. MUM 203J
AGTCGGCCCTGCGCGTCACCCCCGGCCCGCCGCCCGGCCCGGCCGCGGGGTCCCTGCCGACCGCCCCGGACGGCGAGGGACACCTGCGGGTGAGCCTGCCGGGCCGCGCGGAGGATGCGGCTCCGGGGGCGGCGCGTCCCGTCGTGCCGGGCGCGCGGCGGCCGTCCTGGGCCGAGCGGAGCGCCCCGGACGCCGTCACCGCCCCGGGGCCGGACCGGCTGCGGCCCGGCCGGAGCCCGCGGAGCGAGGAGGCGTACGGCTCCGAGCGCACGCCCCCGTGCACCCCCGAACGCGGCAGCGCGGCTCCCCACGCCCCCGCGCCGCCCCCGGCTCCCCTCTCCGGGCTGCCCACGCCCCCGCGCGGCACACAGGTCCCGCCGGACGCCCGGGAGGCTCCCCGGCGCCGTGGCGGGATAGGAGCATGGGCCCGTCGGCTCACCGGCGGCGGGCGGGCCGAGGGCGGCGACAGCGCGGCCCACGGGACCGGGGCCCCTGCGGACACGGCCGCCCCCGACACCACGCCTCCTCCCCGCACGGGCGGGCCCGGCGGCACGGGCCGCACCGAGGCGTGGCCCGACCCCGCCGCCGTCCTCCTCACCGCCCTCGACCCGGGCCCCCGGCTCTGGGAGCGGGCGCCCGGCCACCCCGAGGCGCTGGTGGTGCGGCTGGGCACCGCCGAGCGGGCCGAGCTGGCGTCCGTGCCGGTGACCGTCGGGCTGCGCGAGGCCGGTTCGCTGGGCCTGGCCGGGCCGCGCCCGCGCCTGCTGGGCCTGGCGCGTTCGGTGCTGGCCCAGCTGACCGCCCTGCACGCGCCCGCAGACCTGGAGGTCGTGCTGGTCGCCGCCGACGCGCGCGTCCCGCTGGAGCGGCGGGTCCAGGACTGGGGCTGGCTCGGCTGGCTGCCGCACCTGCGCCCGGCGCACGGCCAGGACTGCCGGCTGCTCCTCGCGTACGACCCCGACCAGGCGCACGCGCGCGTGGCGGAGCTGACCCGCCGCCTGGACGAGGGGCCGCTCGGCCCGGGCTGGGCGCAGGCGAACCCCACGTCCGTCGCGGAGGCCGCGGCCCGCACCGAGGCGCCGTACACGGTGGTCGTCGTGGACGGCGACCCGGGCTCGGCGGCCCTGCGCGAGACGCTGGCGCGGCTGGCGGCCGCCGGGGCGGCGGCGGGGATCCATCTGGTCTGCCTGGCCGAGACGGAACCCGCGTCCCCGCGCTTCCCGGTCGCGGCGGCGTACGAGGCGGCCTGCGGCGTGTCCGGGGCGTTCCGGGAGTGCGGGGCGGTGGGGCTGCTGAGCGGTGACGTGGCGACGGCGCTGCGGCTGATGCGTACCGCAGGGGGACGGCCCGCCACCGTCCAGGTCACCGAGACCACGACCCTCACCTACAAGAAGGTACGCGGCGACGAGCCGTCC
>NZ_JADWYO010000132.1 GCF_022414595.1 Streptomyces sp. MUM 203J
GGCCACCGAGGCGCAGCATGCCAAGGGAAAGCTGACTGCGCGGGAGCGGATCGGGCTGCTGCTGGACGAGGGTTCGTTCCGGGAGGTCGAGCAGCTGCGGCGGCACCGGGCGACCGGGTTCGGGCTGGAGGGCAGGAAGCCGTACACCGACGGTGTGGTCACCGGCTGGGGCACGGTCGAGGGCCGTACGGTCTTCGTCTACGCGCATGACTTCCGGATCTTCGGCGGGGCGCTGGGTGAGGCCCATGCCACGAAGATCCACAAGATCATGGACATGGCGATCGCGGCCGGGGCGCCGCTGGTGTCGCTGAACGACGGTGCCGGGGCCCGTATCCAGGAGGGCGTGTCCGCTCTGGCGGGTTACGGCGGGATCTTCCAGCGCAACACCAGGGCCTCGGGCGTGATCCCGCAGATCAGCGTCATGCTCGGGCCCTGTGCCGGTGGTGCGGCCTACTCGCCCGCTCTCACGGACTTCGTGTTCATGGTCCGGGACACCTCGCAGATGTTCATCACCGGGCCCGACGTGGTCAAGGCCGTCACCGGTGAGGAGATCACCCAGAACGGCCTGGGCGGCGCCGACGTCCACGCCGAGACCTCCGGCGTCGCGCACTTCGCCTACGACGACGAGGAGACCTGCATCGCCGAGGTCCGCTACCTCCTGTCGATGCTCCCCTCCAACAACCGCGAGACCCCACCCCGGGCCGATCCGACGGATCCGGCGGACCGGCGCACCGAGGTCCTGCGGGACCTGGTGCCGCCGGACGGCAGCCGGCCCTACGACATGGCCCGGGTGATCGAGGAGCTCGTCGACGACGGCGACTTCCTGGAGGTCCACGAGCGCTGGGCGCGCAACATCGTCTGCGCCCTCGCCCGGCTCGACGGCCGGGTGGTCGGTGTCATCGCCAACCAGCCGCAGGCGCTGGCCGGTGTACTGGACATCGACGCGTCCGAGAAGGCGGCCCGCTTCGTCCAGATGTGCGACGCCTTCTCGGTCCCGCTCATCACCCTCCTGGACGTCCCCGGGTTCCTCCCGGGCGTCGACCAGGAGCACGGCGGGATCATCCGGCACGGCGCGAAGCTGCTGTACGCGTACTGCAACGCCACCGTGCCGCGCATCAGCCTGATCCTGCGCAAGGCGTACGGCGGGGCCTACATCGTCATGGACTCCCAGTCCATCGGCGCCGACCTCACCTACGCCTGGCCCACCAACGAGATCGCCGTCATGGGCGCCGAAGGCGCCGCCAACGTCATCTTCCGCCGCCAGATCGCGGACGCCGAGGACCCCGAGGCCATGCGCGCCCGCATGGTCAAGGAGTACAAGGCCGAGCTGATGCACCCCTACTACGCCGCCGAACGCGGCCTCGTCGACGACGTCATCGACCCCGCCGAGACCCGCGAGGTGCTCATCAC
>NZ_JADWYO010000133.1 GCF_022414595.1 Streptomyces sp. MUM 203J
GGGCCTTGACCCCGAATCCTGGACACGGGTTATGCGGCTGGTGTCAGCGTAGTTGATGTTGTTCTGGACGCTGTCTCGTAGGCGATCGGGCTGCGGTGTCCGAGGCGGGAGTGACGGCGTCGGGTGTTGTAGCGGTGCAGCCAGCGGAACGCGTCGAGGCGGGCTTCGCGCTCGCTGGACCAGCTCTTTCGGCCCTGGAGCGTCTCCCGCTTGAACGTCGCGTTGAACGACTCGGCGAGCGCGTTGTCCGCGCTGGAGCCGATCGCGCTCATGGACTGACGGACGCCGGCCTGGCGGCACGCGTCGGCGAACGCCCGGCTGGTGTACTGGGCGCCGTGGTCGGTGTGCATCACCGCCCCGGTGAGGCTGCCGCGGGTCCGTTCGGCCGCTGCCAGGGCATCGAGGACGAGATCGGTTCGCATGTGATCCGCGACCGCCCAGCCGACGAGGCGGCGCGAGGCGAGGTCGATGACAGTGGCCAGGTAGAGGAACTTCCCTCCGTCCAGCGGGAGATAGGTGATGTCGCCGACGTACTTCGTGTTCGGTTCACTCGCGGTGAAGTCGCGGCCGATCAGGTCCGGGGCCTTCGGCGCGGCCGGGTCCGCCACCGTGGTGCGGTGCCTGCGGCGCAAGCGCAGACCCGCCAGGCCGACCTGGCGCATCACGCGGGCGACCCGCTTGTGGTTGACCCGCTCGCCTTCCTCGCGGAGCTCGGCGGTAATCCTCGGGACGCCGTAGGTGCCGTCGGATTCCCGGTGCACGGCCCGTATTCGGACGGCCAGCCGGGCGTCGGACGCCTGCCGCGCGGCCCGGTCTGCAGCCGTTCGGCGCCAGTAGTAGAAGCTCGAGCGGGCGATGCCGAGGATGGTGCACAGCCGCTTCACGCCGTGGCGGCGCTGGTGATCGGCGACGAACTGGAAGCGGTTCACCAGCGCGTCTCCCCGGCGAAATACTTCGCCGCCTTCCGCAGGATCTCGCGTTCCTCCTCCAGCTCGCGGACCTTCTTGCGCAGTGCGGCGTTCTCCGTCTCCAGCGCCGTGGGCGGATCGGCCGGAACCTCGGCCCGGCATCCCCGAGGCCGACTCGCCCCGGCGGCCCGGACCCAGTTCCGCAACGTCTCCGGGTTGACCCCCAGATCAGTGGCGATCGACCTGATCGTCGCTCCAGGCCGCGACTCGTACAACGCGACCGCGTCCGCCTTGAACTCCGGCGGATAGTGCTTCATGACCACGGGACATCCTTTCTCCTGGACTCAAGATCCAAGTGTCTCGGGTGTCCAAGATCCGGGGTCAAGGCCC
>NZ_JADWYO010000134.1 GCF_022414595.1 Streptomyces sp. MUM 203J
GGGTCTGATGCAGGGTTGGGTGACAGGTTCGGTTACGCGGCCTGTAGGGCCGGTGTGGTCATGACGGTTTCAAATTCGACGGGGGTCAGTCGGCCGAGTGCGGCTTGTCGACGGCGCCGGTGGTAGGTCTTCTCGATCCAGGTCACGATGGCGATCCGCAGTTCCTGGCGGGTGGCCCACGTGCGGCGGTTGAGGACGTTCTTCTGCAACAGGCTGAAAAAGGACTCCATGGCCGCGTTGTCGCCGGCCGCCCCGACCCGCCCTATCGAGCCGACGATCTGGTGATGGTCGAGTGCGCGGACGAACTTCCGGGACCGGAACTGCGAGCCGCGATCGCTGTGCAGGACACATCCGGCGACGCTGTCACGCCGGGCAACAGCGTTGTCCAGCGCGGCGACGGCCAGACGGGACTTCATCCGCGCGTCGATCGAGTAGCCCACGATCCTCTTGCTGAAGACGTCCTTGATCGCGCAGAGATACAGCTTCCCTTCCGCTGTGGGATGTTCTGTGATGTCGGTGAGCCACAGCCTGTTCGGGCCATCCGCGGTGAAGTCGCGGCGGACGAGGTCGTCGTGCACCGGCGGACCGGCCTTCTTGACTCTGCCTCGCTTCTTGCCGAACACACTCCACCAACGGTTGTCCCGGCAGATCCGCCACGCGGTCCGGTCCGCCATGCCGGCTCCCATGACTCGTGCTTCGTCGGCCAGAAAGCGGTAACCGAACTCCGGGTCCTCGCGGTGGGCGTCGAACAACGCGTTTGCGCGATAAGCCTCCTCGACCGCAGCGTCGGCCACCGGCTTGTCGAGCCAGCGATAGTAGGGCTGCCTGGCGAGCTTCAGGACCCGGCACGCAACCGTGACGGGAACCCCGTCCACGGCCAGCTCTCTCACGAGCGGGTAGATCCTTTTCCCGGCAGATAGGCCTGCGACAGGTAGGCCGCAGCCCGGCGCAGGACCTCGTTCTCCTGCTCCAGCAGCTTGATCCGCCTACGCGCTTCCCGCAGTTCCGTGCTCTCCTGACTGGTCATCCCGGGCTTTGCCCCGTCGTCGATGGCCGCCCGGCGCATCCACTTCCACAGCGTCATCGCGTGAACGCCGAAGTCGGCGGCCACCTGCTCGACCGTCACGCCCGGGCCACGGTTCCTCGCGACCCGCACGACATCCTCACGGAACTCCTCCGGATAAGGCTTGGGCACAGCGACATCCTTCCCACCTGCCCTGTAGGGCAAGCCAGTTCAGATGTCACCCGATCGTGCATCAGACCC
>NZ_JADWYO010000135.1 GCF_022414595.1 Streptomyces sp. MUM 203J
TGTATTGCCCTGTGAGGTTGGGAACGCGGCTGGCAGGTGGTTGGCCCTTCAGCGCGGTGTGTCCGCGGTGGTGATTGTAGGTGTGCAGCCAGCCGGGGAAGGCGTCGCGTCGTTCCTGTTCTGATCGGTAGGGGCGGGCGTAGGCCCACTCGTCGAGCAGGGTGCGGTTGAAGCGTTCGACCTTGCCGTTGGTCTGCGGCCGGTAGGGCCGGGTTCGCTTGTGGGTGATCTGGGCCGCTGTCAGCACATCGCGCCAGTCCCGTGAGCGGTAGCAGGAGCCGTTGTCGGTCAGGACACGTTCGACGGTGATCCCGGCGGTGGTGAAGAACGCTTGGGCCCGGGTCCAGAAGCCGGTGGCGGTCTCCTTCTTCTCGTCCGCGTGGATCTCGCTGTAGGCCAGGCGGGAGTGGTCGTCGACGGCGGTGTGCAGGTAGCTGTAACCGGCGTTTGAGCGGGTCTTGCGTCCCGCCTGGCGGCCCAGGACCTTGTGGCCGCCGCCGTCGGGGATGTTGCCGAGTTTCTTGATGTCCACGTGGACCAGCTCGCCGGGACGTTCACGTTCGTAGCGGCGTATGACGCGGCCGGTGGCCCGGTCCAGGTGCGTGAGGCGGGCCAGGCCGAATCGGGCCAGCACGCGGTGCACGGTCGAGGGCACCAGGTGCAGCAGGTGCGCGATGCGGGCTGGTCCCCAGCGGCGCAGGAGTCGGACCTTGATGATGCGGCGCTCGGTGCGGGTCGGGGTGCGGCGCGGGCTGGTGTGCGGGCGGGAGGAGCGGTCGCTCATGCCGGCCTCGCCGAGTCGCCGGTAGCGGTCGGCCCAGCGCTTGGCCGTGGTCGGTGAGACCTGGAAGCGTTCCGCGGCCCGGCGCAGGGGCCAGCCGTCCTCGACCACACAGCGGGCCAGACGCAGACGGCCGGTCTCGGTCAGGGGTGCATTACGGTGGGGCACGAGGGCCTTTCGGTCAGGTGTAGACGTCGCAATCCACACCAGGCCAGAAGGCCCTCACCCATTTCAAGATCGATCAGCCGTGAGCCCTGTCACCGTCCACAACCTCCCGGGACAGAACA
>NZ_JADWYO010000136.1 GCF_022414595.1 Streptomyces sp. MUM 203J
CCAGTGGTTGGTGGATCCTTTGTGCGGCACGCTGAACTACGCCGTCGGCAACATGCTGGTGGCCGTCAACGTGGCGCTGCGCAACGGGGCGGCGGCGGTGGCCGACCCGTCCAGCGGCGAGGTTTTCTTCACCGACGGTGAGTCCGCCTGGGTGCGGCACGACGGGGTCGATGAGCGGCTTGTGCCCACGCCCGCCACCCGGCTGGTGGACGTCAATCTGGATCCGCCGTTCCCGAGCGCGCCCGGATTCCGGGCCGTGGACCTGCTGGCGCACCCCGAGTTCGTGGAGCGGTTCCGGCCGCGGGTCGTGTCCACGACGCTGGCGTTGGCCTGGGTCGCGGCCGGTAAGCGCGCCGCGTACGTCACCGATGGCGGTGACCTGTCCGGGAGCGTGCATTTCGCCGCCGGTATCGCTGTGTGCCGGGCTGCCGGCTGCGTGGTCACCGGGATCGACGGCGCCCCCGTCGGGCAGGCAGGCCACGGGCTTGTGGTGGCCGCTGACGCCGAGACCCACGGGCTGCTGATGTCATTGATCCGCAGCCGAAGCTAATGCTGTGACCGCACGGCTTTAGCCGGATTGGGTCAAGCTGCGGCTTGGAGGCGGCGTCCGCCCCAGCGGATGCCCTTTTCGCTGCGGATGCGGGCGCGTTCTCTGCGTTTGGCGGCCAGGACGTCGGGGTGGCGGGCGTTGGCGTTGCGCCAGCGCAGGTAGCGGTGCAGCGCGCGGGTCTGGACCGTATGGTTCGGGTGGTTGGAGTTGGCGAGGGTGAACTGCCTCAGCGGTCCGAAGTGCGCCTCGATGGGGTTGGCCCAGGAGGCGTTGGTCGGGGTGAAGCACAGCTCGACGTTGTTGCGCCTGGCCCACTGGCGGATCTTGGCGCCCTTGTGGGCGGAGAGGTTGTCCATGATCACGTAGATCGGAGCGCCGTCGGGACGGGCCGCGCGGATCGACCGGAGCGCGGCCAGGCTATTCGTGGTGCCCTTGCGTCGGCGGTTGACACCCCACAGGGTGTCGTCGCCGATCGAGTAG
>NZ_JADWYO010000137.1 GCF_022414595.1 Streptomyces sp. MUM 203J
ACTATAACCATCCTAAGGTAGCGAAATTCCTTGTCGGGTAAGTTCCGACCTGCACGAATGGCGTAACGACTTCTCGACTGTCTCAACCATAGGCCCGGTGAAATTGCACTACGAGTAAAGATGCTCGTTTCGCGCAGCAGGACGGAAAGACCCCGGGACCTTTACTACAGTTTGATATTGGTGTTCGGTTCGGCTTGTGTAGGATAGGTGGGAGACTTTGAAGCGGCCACGCCAGTGGTTGTGGAGTCGTTGTTGAAATACCACTCTGGTCGTGCTGGATGTCTAACCTGGGTCCGTGATCCGGATCAGGGACAGTGTCTGATGGGTAGTTTAACTGGGGCGGTTGCCTCCTAAAGGGTAACGGAGGCGCCCAAAGGTTCCCTCAGCCTGGTTGGCAATCAGGTGTTGAGTGTAAGTGCACAAGGGAGCTTGACTGTGAGACCGACGGGTCGAGCAGGGACGAAAGTCGGGACTAGTGATCCGGCGGTGGCTTGTGGAAGCGCCGTCGCTCAACGGATAAAAGGTACCCCGGGGATAACAGGCTGATCTTCCCCAAGAGTCCATATCGACGGGATGGTTTGGCACCTCGATGTCGGCTCGTCGCATCCTGGGGCTGGAGTCGGTCCCAAGGGTTGGGCTGTTCGCCCATTAAAGCGGTACGCGAGCTGGGTTTAGAACGTCGTGAGACAGTTCGGTCCCTATCCGCTGTGCGCGTAGGAATATTGAGAAGGGCTGTCCCTAGTACGAGAGGACCGGGACGGACGAACCTCTGGTGTGCCAGTTGTTCTGCCAAGGGCATGGCTGGTTGGCTACGTTCGGGAGGGATAACCGCTGAAAGCATCTAAGCGGGAAGCCTGCTTCGAGATGAGTGTTCCCACCCACTTGATGGGGTAAGGCTCCCAGTAGACGACTGGGTTGATAGGCCGGATATGGAAGCACCGTGAGGTGTGGAGTTGACCGGTACTAATAGGCCGAGGGCTTGTCCTCAGTTGCTCGCGTCCACTGTGT
>NZ_JADWYO010000138.1 GCF_022414595.1 Streptomyces sp. MUM 203J
CCAGAACAACATCAACTACGCTGACACCAGCCGCATAACCCGTGTCCAGGATTCGGGGTCAAGGCCCGCGGACCATCTGACGATCACCGACCAGGCCATGGCAGCACTGAGCGCCGAACTCGGATCCTGGCCCGAGGTGGAGTCCAAGGCGCATCGGCATCCCAACGCTGTGCCCGTGGAACAGAGGTCCCGTCAGCCGGGCACCCCGGGAGAGCGGGTCCACTATCAGGCTGGCTTCATGTGCGTGGTGGAGAACCTTCCGAAGCCCTCGCACACCCTCGTGGCGGCTGCAGCCGTCCAGGTGCTTGACGGCCCTCGACTGCGCCTGCACGGACTGGTCAGGACCGAGCACAGCGACCCCGACGGCAACCGCCGCGCTGAGCACTGGCGTGCTGCGAGTGAAGTCTCCGCTGATGAGGCGGCCTCGGCACTGTCGGCCCTGTTGGCTGGGGTGCGGGCTGCGGTGGACACCGTGCGCCCCACTTTTGATGAACAGCGCGGCCAGACGCCTGGAGAAGTTGGCTGACCTGCCGGGAGCAGCGGGAACGAGCGGACGTCCCGTGACCACGGGGCCGAGGATGTCGTCGTGCGGGTCAGCTGTCTTCTTCTCGCGCGGCACTGCGTGCGGCCATTCGCGCTCCCGCAGCGCGGCGACGTCCTTCTGCTCCTGCTCCGACCAGCCCGGCGAGTCGGGGTAGGCCGGGGCTGTGGGGCAGGTCAGGCGGATCTGGGACACCGCAGCCGGTGATAACCGCGATGCGTCGCGCGCTGCTGGTGACAAGCAGCGCGCTGCATCGGGGGTCTGATGCACGATCGGGTGACATCTGAACTGGCTTGCCCTACAGGGCAGGTGGGAAGGATGTCG
>NZ_JADWYO010000139.1 GCF_022414595.1 Streptomyces sp. MUM 203J
TGGATAGCCCCGTTCACCGGGCTGAGCCCTCGCAACTTCGGCAAGCTCGTGACGGTTCTGCGGCGCGAGGGTGCGGACGCGGTCCGCAAGGGACGACCGTGGAGCCTTCCGCTGGAGGACCGGGCTCTGCTGGTCGCGGCCTACTGGCGCACGAACTTGACCTTGCGCCAGCTCGCCCCGCTGTTCGGGGTGTCGAAGTCGGCCGCAGACCGCATCATCGGCCATCTCGGGCCGATGCTCGCGCTCCAGCCCCGCAAGCGGTTCGCCAAGGACACCGTGCTGATCGTGGACGGCACTCTGGTCCCCACCCGCGACCACACGGTGGCCGAGCAGTCCAAGAACTATCGGTACTCCACCAACCACCAGGTCGTCATCGACGCCGACACCCGCCTGGTCGTCGTTGTGGGCCGGCCCCTGCCCGGGAACCGCAACGACTGCAAGGCGTGGGAGGAATCCGGCGCCAAAGCCGCCGTCGGCAAGACCACCACGATCGCCGACGGCGGCTATCCGGGCACCGGACTCGTCATGCCCCACCGACGCCGCAAGGGCGAGGACCTGCCCGACTGGAAAGAGGCGGACAACAAGTCCCACAAGCACGTCCGGGCCCGAGTCGAGCACGTCTTCGCACGCATGAAGACCTGGAAGATCCTCCGCGACTGCCGCCTCAAGGGCGACGGAGTCCACCACGCCATGCTCGGCATCACCCGGATGCACAACCTCGCCCTCGCCGGATAGACAACCGGCCGGCGCAACGGCCAACCACACCCGAAGCGACTCAGAGATCATTTACGGGACAGCCCTTAG
>NZ_JADWYO010000140.1 GCF_022414595.1 Streptomyces sp. MUM 203J
CTAGTGCTGTGACCGCATAGGTTCGCCGGGTTGCGGTTGGCGCTCGTGGTGGCTGGGCCGGTTGGATGTCGGGAGACGTTCAACGCAGTGTCGGGAGGCGTGGTGGCAGAGCCGGTCAAGGTCCGCAGACTGACCGATCAGGAGGGCCAGCAGTTACAGCGGATCGTGCGACGGGGCAGTACCAGCTCGGTGCGCTACCGACGGGCGATGATGTTGCTGGCCTCGGCTGGCGGCAACCGGGTGCCGGTCATCGCCCAGCTCGTGGCCGCCGACGAGGACACCGTGCGGGACGTGATCCACCGCTTCAACGAGATCGGCTTGGCCTGCCTGGACCCTCGATGGGCGGGAGGCCGTCCCCGCCAACTCTGTCCTGACGACGAGGACTTCGTCGTCCAGACGGCCACCACCCGCCCGACGAAGCTCGGGCAGCCCTTCACCCGCTGGTCGATCCGCAAACTTGCCGCCTACCTGCGCAAGGTCCACGGCCGGGTGATCCGCATCGGCCGCGAGGCCCTGCGCTGCCTCCTTGCCCGACGCGGCGTTACCTTCCAGCGCACCAAGACGTGGAAGGAGTCCACCGACCCCGAGCGTGACGCCAAGCTCGACCGGATCGAGCACGTCCTCGAACGCTTCCCCGACCGGACGTTCGCGTTCGACGAGTTCGGCCCGCTCGGCATACGCCCCACCGGCGGCAGCTGCTGGGCCCAACAGAGCCGCCCCGACCGCCTGCCGGCCACCTACAAGCGCATGCACGGCGTCACTTACTTCCACGGCTGCTA
>NZ_JADWYO010000141.1 GCF_022414595.1 Streptomyces sp. MUM 203J
GCCAGGGCCGCCAGCGCGGCCTCGGGGAGCACGCCCATGCGGGTGGCGGGGGTGAGGGCGGAGCGCAGCGGGACCTCCGCGACCAGGACGTCCGGGGTGAACAGCTCGGACCGCTCGACGATCTTCCCGTCGGGCAGGATGATCGCGCTGACGCCGCTGGTGACCGGCACGACGACGGTGCGGCTGTGCTCGACGGCGCGCACGCGGTCCATGGCGAGCTGCTGGTAGGTCATCTCGCTCAACCCGAAGGTGGCGTTGTTGCTGGGCACGGTGATGAGCTGGGCACCGTGGGTCACGGTGTCGCGGACCGCCCAGTCGAAGGCAGCCTCGTAGCAGGTGGCCAGCCCGACGCGGGTGCCGGACAGGTCGAAGACGCCGACCTTGTCGCCGGGGCCGAAGTCGCGGCGCACCCGGTCCACGTCCTCGTTGAAGATCCGTACGAAGGACCGCATCGGGATGTACTCCCCGAACGGCTGGACGTGCCGCTTGTCGTACGTGGCGACGGGTCCCCGCTCCGGCTCCCACTGCACCAGCGTGTTGCGCAGCTTGCCGGTGTCGGGGGTGAGGACGGCACCGACGACGGTCGGGGCACCGATGGCGCGGACGGCCCGGTCGATGG
>NZ_JADWYO010000142.1 GCF_022414595.1 Streptomyces sp. MUM 203J
CCCCGGGTCGGGTCAGCTCAGTTCGGCGAACGCCTCCACCGACCGGGTCTTGCCCGTCACCACGATGACGTCGCCCTTCTCGATGACCGTCTCCGCCGTCGCGTACGTGAAGTCCTGTCCGGGCCGCTTGATGCCGACCACGGTCACGCCGTACTTGCTGCGTACCGCGCTCTCCCCGAGCGGCACCCCGGTGGCGACCTCCGGAGCGACGGTCTTGACCAGCGCGTAGTCGTCGTCGAACTCGATGAAGTCGAGCATCCGGCCGGTCACCAGGTGGGCGACCCGCTCGCCCATCTCGTGCTCGGGCAGCACCACATGGTGGACCCCCAGCCGTTCCAGGATCTGCCCGTGCTGGCGGCTGATCGCCTTGGCCCAGATGTTCGGCACCCCCGCCTCCAGCAGGTTGGAGGCGATGAGGATGCTGGCCTCGACGTCCGTGCCGATACCGACGACCGCGCTGGTGAACTCGTGCACGCCGAGCTGCCGCAGCACCTCCATGTCGGTGCAGTCGGCCACCGCCGTGTGGGTGAGCGTGTCGCTGACCTTCTGCACCAGCTGCGGACTGGTGTCGATGCCCAGCACGTCCCACCCGCGCCGGGTCAGCTCGTGTGCGAGGGAACTGCCGAAGCGCCCCAGCCCGATGACGGCGACCCGCTGGTCGCCCATCTCGCGGTACTGGACCGCCAGGGTCTTGCGCCGACGACGGCGCAGCGAGTGCAGATAGTTACCCAATGACAGGTCGCTCCTC
>NZ_JADWYO010000143.1 GCF_022414595.1 Streptomyces sp. MUM 203J
ACGCCGCCGAACGCGGCCTCGTCGACGACGTCATCGACCCCGCCGAGACCCGCGAGGTGCTCATCACCTCCCTCGCGATGCTCCGTACCAAGCACGCCGACCTGCCGTCCCGCAAGCACGGCAACCCGCCTCAGTGACCGGGAGCCTCCTGTGACCACACCCACCGTCGACGCCTCCTCGCTCCTCCGGGTCGAGAAGGGCCACGCCGCGCCCGAGGAACTGGCCGCGCTCACCGCCGTCCTGCTCGCCCGTGCCGGTGCCGAGAGCGCCGCCCCCGCCGCGCACCTGTCCGCCGCGCGTTCCACCGCCGGCTGGCGGCGGCTGGAGCGGCAGTCCGGGTTCCGGGCGCCGCACTCCTGGCAGGGCTGAGCCCGGCCGCCTCGCACGACAGAAGGCCCCGCACTCCATCTTGGGTTCTGACGGTCCTCGCAACACCCGCGATCTGTGGGAGTTGCGAGGACCGTGGCCGTTGGGC
>NZ_JADWYO010000144.1 GCF_022414595.1 Streptomyces sp. MUM 203J
GGTGGCCAGGGTGCGGCCGTCGGGGCTGAACACCACCGAGGCCACGTCGTCGGTGTGGCCGGTGAGAGTGCGCAGTGAGTCACCGGAAGGTGCGTCCCACAGCCGGGCCGTTCCGTCTTCGCTGGTGGTGGCCAGGGTGCGGCCGTCCGGACTGAACACCACCGAGTACACGGGGCCGGTGTGGTGGAGGGTGTGCAGTGAGTGGCCGGTGGAGGTGTCCCAGAGCCGGGCCGTGTGGTCGTCGCTGGTGGTGGCCAGGGTGCGGCCGTCCGGACTGAACACCACCGAGTTCAGGGGGCCGGTGTGGCCGGTGAGGGTGTGCAGCAGGCGGCCGGTGGAGGTGTCCCAGAGCCGGGCCGTACCGCTGAAGAGAGTGCTGGTGGCCAGGGTGCGGCCGTCGGGGCTGAACACCACCGAGGCCACGTCGTCGGTGTGGCCGGTGAGA
>NZ_JADWYO010000145.1 GCF_022414595.1 Streptomyces sp. MUM 203J
CTCGGAGGCCGGGCCCCTGGCGTCCGAGGCCCCGGGGCCCGCCCCGTCCGGTCCGCCCGCCACCGTCCCGGCCCGGCCACCGGCCGACACCCCGGACCGCACCGCCCCGGCTGTCCCGACGAGTCCCGGCAGGTGACGTGCGTGTCCCCCCAGGCCCTGTCCGCCACGACGGAACCCGAGCTCCCCGCCCCCGGCCGGGCCGCTCCGGCCGTCCCGACGACCCCCGGCAGGTGACGCAGTGCCCTCCAAGGAACCCCCGCACCGCCGCCTCCCCCGTCCCGCCGGACGGACCGGCGGCCCCGGCCGCAGGACCGGTTCCGGCCGCGGCGCCGGACGGAGCGGTACGGACCGGCGCAGCGCCACGAGCCGCTCCGGGGCCGCGGACGGCACGGGCCGCGCCGGAGGCGGAAACCGGAACGGCACCGGTG
>NZ_JADWYO010000146.1 GCF_022414595.1 Streptomyces sp. MUM 203J
CCTCGCGGGCGTCGGGGTTGCGGTAGGGGTCGAGGTCGGAGGAGTTCTCCGGCCACAGGACGAAGTCGGGCCGCGGCAGGTCGCCCGCGGCGACGGCGGCGGCGAGCTCCTCGGTCCGGGCCACGTGGTTGTCGAGCACCGCCCGGCGCTGGGCGTTGAAGTCCAGCCCCATGCGCGGCACGTTGCCCTGGACGGCGGCCACGGTCGCTGTGCCGTCCTGGGGCGCGGTGGACACGAGGGGGCGGGCGGCGAGGGCGCCCAGCACGGGGGTGAGCACGCACAGCGCGGCGACGGCGACGGGGC
>NZ_JADWYO010000147.1 GCF_022414595.1 Streptomyces sp. MUM 203J
GCCCAACGGCCACGGTCCTCGCAACTCCCACAGATCGCGGGTGTTGCGAGGACCGTCAGAACCCAAGATGGGAGCGGGGCCCTCGGTGTGTGTCCGGCGGCCGGGGCGTGGCAGCCGTTCCTCAGTCCTTGATCTCGCAGATGGGGGCGCCGGAGGTGAGGGAGGCGCCGATCTCGGCGGTGAGGCCTTTGACGGTGCCTGCTTTGTGGGCGTTGAGGGGCTGTTCCATCTTCATGGCTTCGAGGACGACGACGA